>DASZRW010000120.1:0-93720 GCA_035549015.1 Kapaibacterium sp. (SeqCode) | reverse complement strand
CGCCTCCTATGCGGTTCGTGTTCCTCAGGCCGAGGATTTGCCTACAGCTTCCTTCCGACAATGCCTCGCGACACTGCCGTTGCTGTTCGGCTAGCGCTTCCCACCATCTGGGCCCGCTGGGGACTTTCACCCCCTAGTCACGCGCCATGCCTGGCGCACCACGTCGTCGGTGTACTCCGGCAGCGTCGCGGCGCGGAGCACATAGAGCTCGATCTGCGAAGCGTATGCCTCTGAAACGATGCGAGGGGAGGGCATGTTCATGTCACCGGCTCCGGTTGCATTACGTCCGGGGATAGAGCTGTTGGAAGCCATCGAGAACCGGGCGCTGCTCGATGCGATAGACCCAGTACTGCCGCCCGTCCGCATGCTTGCACATCGCGATTTTTTCCATAAGCTGCGGGTCGTGCTGCTTAGCAGGTTCGAGCTCGCTCATGCCGTGGTAGCCGTGGGGGAATTCGTTGCCCCCTGATCCGTTGCGACCTCGATTGGCGTAGGAGGAGCCATTGTGGGAGTCGACATTTCGAGCCCAGTTCGCCGCCGCGGCCTTCCAATCGCGCATCGCGTTCTTGCCCACCTTCCACCCGTTCGAGGTGTAGTAATCCCAGAATTTCTCCGCCTCCACATCGGGATTCGGATAGCTGCGCTCGCGAAAAAGTGTCTTCACGGCGTCTACGTCGCGCGGCCGGCTCTTCGACTGCTGCTGCGCTGCTTCGGTGATCTCCTCTCCCCCCACACCCCCCTCTTCTCCTAATCCTAATCCTATACCTATTGGAGGGTTTGCAAACCCTTCCGTAATGGCTTCCCAACGGTTGAGAAATTGTTGGCAAATGGTGCCGAGATCTCCAAAACCCTTGTAGTACTCGCAGAACTGTTTCGCAAGAGTTGGCGAACTACAATGCTCGATGTCGGTGCCAATGCTTTTGATGCAGTTCCCATTCAACGACTGGTATCGCAACGCATTCTTGACCCAGACAGTAGATGTGGCGGGGTCGCGGAAGATCTTTTGGCACGCGACGAGCTCGTTCATTGCGTTTTCGATATCCGTCACGGGGAATCCCATCTCGAACGCGATTCTGGCAAAGGAAAGGTTGTAGAGTGCCGCCTCATTTCGATGTTGGTTTGTGATGAGGTACGCGAAGAGGCATCGTGCAAGTCCGGGGAGAGTCTCGATATCGGGATCACTCCAGAGCTTTACATGGATCAAGCGGTAGTTTGCCATAGTGTGTTTGGTAAGGATCGTGACGTGATGTGTACGGCAGCGTCAATCGTCTCGCCGTGCATGCGCGGAGACGTGCTCGTGCAGAGATGTCCTCATGCCGACACGCGCCGCGAGATCACAAACGCAGCACGCATCAACAGTGCCGCCAGCACGATGAGTCCCAACGGCTTCGTGCCTGCGGTGAGACCAACGAACCACTCCAATGCGCTGATAAGTGCCTGACTGACGGTGATGAACAATCCGATCACGAGAAGGACGAGGAGAATTTTCATGGTATCTCCGTTAGGGTGAGAGGGGGATACAAATGCCGGTCTTTCCCGGCTGTCAGCCAGTGCTTTCCTGGCAGCCACTCTCGCTGCTCGACCCGGCTCTCCCTTCCTCGTCGAGCATGGGGAGATATCTCACGCCGAGACTATCCGTCCGAGACGGCGCCGGCGTATGAGATGCAGCGGGACGAGGAATCGAACCTCGATCTCTTCGATATAAAGTGATGCGTGATGACCCGGGGTCTCAGCCACTACGCACACACCGACTATCGAAGCGAGCAACCAGCTCTCTCCCGCCATGGACGCATCGTAGCCACATTCGATGCGTCCCGATCTGCGCGACATCGGAGAGGAGCACCACAACACTCCGCAACGCGCGATCGTTGAACCATCAGAGATATCATTGCCGAAAGAACCATCGCCTCATCCTACAAGGCGTCTTGCGATTACGCAATTGATTGATTACCTTGTTGATCCGGAGACTAAATCCGCACGTATTATACATGAAAACCTTAACGATGTCAAGCGATTACGTATAAGTGCGGCAATATTTCCTCTCATTATCGCTCTTTAGCGTAACCTATCATGTCAAAACAGAAACCGCAGTTCACTCAGGGAGAGCGCATCGACCACTTCGCGCACAAGCTCTTCGGCAATCAGAGAGCCTTGGCAAAGGCGATGGCGATGCAGCCTTCACAAGTCAATGTCTACTGCATGAACAACCAGGCCCCGGGCTATGGTCCGCTGAAGCAGTTGTTCGAGTTGGGAATGTCGATCGACTGGTTGATGGCGGATGAGAACGAGCTGTATCTATTCACGATGATGCGTCAGCGTCGCGGCGAACACGCACCGAAGCGACGTATCGTCGAGGATATGACGACGTTGGAGTTAGCGGAGGAGTTGGCGAGGAGGTTACGGGAAGAGGAGAGCTAGCGTGGTATATTTGCGTTCTACGTAGTGGGGTGTTGAAGGAGTAAGGAGGGTAATTGACAACGCCGAACGAGAACTGAAATCGCGTCCCCTGATGCGTTCCCCGCAACAAAAAAGCGGGGAATCTTTCTCAGATTCACCGCCTGTTGCGCACCCGTAGGGATTCGAACCCCAAACCTTCTGATCCGTAGTCAGATGCTCTATCCAATTGAGCTACGGGTGCAGGACTGTATCACTTCGCCAGAACACCGCCATATCGGCGGAGACCAACGGCGAAGGGTACTGAACGTAGCTACTTCGCGTCCAGAGCGGCGACCATGCGCGCCATCTGCGACTTGCGATGGGCTGCGAAGTTCTTGTGGATGAGCCCCTTCGTGGCAAGGCGATCCAGGATCTTCGTTGCCTTGCGAACTTCCTCCACAAGCGTCTCCTTGGACGTTGCGGCCTTGACGGACTTCAGCGCGTTGCGCATCATCACCTTGTAGTAGCGATTGTGCGCACGGCGGCGTGCAGTCTGACGAACTCTCTTCTCGGCTGATTTATGCTGCGGCATAGCTGTTATCGATGCGTAGTTCAGTTAAGAGCTTGCAAAGATAGAACTCAGCGAATGTGCTGTCAAAGCTTTTTTTCGCTGTTTCGCTTTGTCGCAATGGATCTTTTGCGGTTTACGAAGCCGGAAAGCGTTGTAAATTTGCTGGCTACGCCCTGGAACCGCGCACGCCGGTTCCCACTCTGCAGGGCGTCAACCGCAGGCACCGCACGGCTGCAACCCAAACGATGCGATGAGCGCTCCCCCGCAACCAGACTGGAGAACCGCTGGCAATCGGCGTGGAGCGTTACGCAGCAGGCCGGCTGCGGTCGCACTGGCGTTGCTTCTGTCGATCATCTTCTGCACGCGGCAGGCCAGCGCCCAGCTGACGAATCTGGATGTGCTCGCCCTCTGCGCCCGCCAGGTGTGCGATTCCGCGCTTGCCTCCCAGCCGGACTCCTCCGGATTCTGCGCCGTGGTGATCCGCCACCCGGCTTCGTGGCTGGTGGAAGAGAACATGGCACAGGCAGCCGCGGGCAGAGGCATGCATGTTCGCTCGTGCGACAGCAACGCCTCCGTGACGATCGCGCTCCGCTCCGTCGGCGTGGCCTACGACGCCATCGCCGGCGATGACGATCGCATGAGCCGCGAGGCCACGATCGAGGTAAGCGCGTTGCTCCGTCCTCCCGACGGCGTTATCCGCGAGACGCACTATCGTTCCGTCCGCCGCGATACCGTGGCGGCCGATCAGATTCCACGTCTCGACGGCTCCGGTTACGACTTCGCCCGCGGCACCCAGCCCGTGCAACCGGGCGGTGGATTCTGGTCGCGTGTCGTGGAGCCGGCGGTTGTAATCGGGGCCTCCGTGGTGATGACGATTCTCTTCTTTACGGTTCGGAGCCAGTAACCTCCGGGCTCCGGATGCATACGTTCGATAGCCGGGCGCGCCACCGATGCGCGCATGGCGCCCTTGCCATGGTGACAGACATTCATCTGCGCGTCATTCAAGGGCACCGGTCGCTCATGGACACTATCAACGCCTCCAGAAGCGTTGTTGTAAACGGCGTACAACGCAACCGGTGTGCGTGATCGTTCCGCATGAACGATTGGCAGATGTGTTCCCTCTTCGCAGTACAGGATCTCTGCATGGCATTCTTCTCGATGTTCGGTTCCTCACGCAACGTGATTCTTCCCATTCTCGCCTCTGCCCTGCTGGCAAGTTCCTGCGGCAGCGGCAACGCGCAGCTATTGAAGTCCGGCACGACGGAGGAACGGTTCAAGGCCGGGATGAAGGCCCTCGACAACGAGGACTACCAGGAAGCGCAGCAGTTCTTCAACGCCATCATCCTTCAGGATCCCGCCAGCGATTACGCAGACGACGCACAGTTCTACCTTGCAGAGAGCTACTATCGCAACGGCGATTACAAGCTGGCAGCGTACAACTACAACCGGCTTCGTACCTCGTTCCCCAACAGCTCGTTCCAGCGCGAGGCGTTCTTCCGATCCGGAGAAAGCTATTATCGCAGCTCCCCCACGTACGACCGCGATCAGCGGGAAACGACGTATGCAATCGACGTCTACAAGGCGTTCATCTCGATCTATCCGAACGATTCGCTTTCAACGATAGCGGCATCACGGGTCAGCGAGCTTCAGGAGAAGCTTGCGCAGAAGGAGTACATGACGGCCGATCTCTACATGAAGATGGAGAACTACAAGTCCGCGGTGATGTATTTCGACAGATTGATCGAGGACTATCCGAACACGCGCTTCGCCAAGCTGGCAGCGGCTCGGAAGGAGGAAGCACAGGTGCGGCTGAAGGAGCGGCTGCAGGCATCATCCACCCCCAAGTGATACATATGAGCGATCAACCACGTCCGGTTCGCGACTCGCAGGTTGTGATGACCGAACTCGTTCTCCCGAACGATACAAACCAGCTCGGCAATCTGCTGGGCGGCCGCCTGATGCACTGGATCGATATCGCCGCGGCACTCGCCGCGATGCGCCACTCCAAGCGTGTCTGCGTTACGGCGTCGGTGGACGGCATGAGCTTTCATGCGCCGATCAAACTGGGCAATATCGTGGTGCTGAAGGCGTCGGTAAATCGCGTATTCAGAACATCGATGGAGGTTGGCGTCCGTGTGGAACTGCAGGATGCAATTAATGGGACTTGTATTCATGCGAATACGGCCTATCTTACATTTGTCGGTATCGATGAGAACGGCACCCCACTGCCGGCAACTCCGGTGACGCCCGAGTCCGAGGCCGAACGCCGGCGTTACGAGGCCGCGGAACTTCGCAGGCAGGCACGCCTGGAGAGCCGCAGACGGATAGAGGCGCTGGACAGAGCATAGCTTCGCCGGCGCAGGGCAGCGGGCCAGGTATTTCGGCCCCCGTTATTCGTTTCCAAGCATCACCTGCGATCGCCCACCATGTGCGCGCGAACGCAATTAGCTATCGAACGACAATGCACGTACGAACGCTACTTCCTCGGCTTCTGTTTACTCTCCTGCTGGTCGTACCCGGCATCATTCGCGCTCAGGCTCCGAGCAAGGAGGAAGAGCGTGCGATGAGCAGCCAACAGCAGCCGCACACCGACGCCCCTCCCATGCTCTGCGGAACCATGCTCTGGTATGCCGCGCATCATCCATCCAGCAACGCGTTCTCCGCGGGGGCGGATGCGGACAAGCTGCGTCGCCTTGCCGATATCGAGCTCATCTGCGACTCGCGCCCTCCGAAGGAGGCAACCCTGCTGAGCCCGGGCGGCCACTTCCGGCTGCACTACGACATTCAGGATTCCACGGACCACGTGCCGCTCGCCGATCTGGACGGCAATGGGATTCCCGATTTCATCGACTCCGCCGCATTCTATCTGGAGAATACCTGGAATGTGGAGATCAACCAGTATGGCTTCCTTCCCCCGGCCCCCGACAACAACCGCGGCGGCGGACCGGAGGTGGATGTCTACTTCTGCCAGCTGGACGCGAAGATCTACGGCTTCGCGCGGCCGGAAACGGACAACCCGACAGGCCCGAACACGGTGGCAGGCTTCCTGGTGCTGGACAACGACTACGTAGGCTACCCGACACCCGGCATCGAGGGGCTGCGCGTAACGATTCCCCACGAGTTCAACCACATCGTACAGTTCAGCCGCTATCGCTTCGACTTCTCGCAGGCCACGCTCTACGAGGCAACATCCGTATGGTTCGAGCAGCAGGTGGAGCCGGGGATTCCGGACTATCTGCAATACGTTCGGCTGTTTCTGGGTGCGCCGCAGAACTACAGCTTTGCGACGCAGCGAACCGCGAACACCGTCGACGGCTACGCGCACGTGCTGTTCATGGATATGATCTCCAAGCAGCTCGGGCGCGATATCGTGCGCCAGGTCTGGGAGCAGTTCGCAACGGCCAACACCGCGTACGATGCGATCGACCTTGCGCTGCGCAACCATGGAACGAATCTCGAGAACAGCTTCTGCCAGTTCGCGGACTGGTGCTACCATACCGGCGGCCGCACGGTGGATGATACCACCTACTTCAAGGAAGCACGCTTCTTTCCCACGATGAAGGCGGTCAACGTGCAGCCGTTCGACGGCACGAACGAACTCAGCATGGTGACGACACTCTGGCCGCTTTCGTTCGGGCTCTATCGCGTTCTGACGCAACCCGATGGAGGCGGGAAACGCGACACCCTCGACTTCATCGTCACGAATGCGCGAACGGACTTCGGAGTGGGCGGCCCCGGCCTGGCCCAGGACAACGCATCGATCGAGATATCCGCAACGGAGCACAGCGTTTCGCGACCGCTTACAACATCCTCGGGGCAGGTGTATTTCAAGCTGCTGGCACCGAGCACGCAGTACTGCGACGACATCATCATCGGCGGGCAGAAGCCGCTCTTCCCAACGGCCCATATTGCACCACAGCCATTCATCAACGATGGCGGCGCGCAACTGCTCTTCGGCGTCAACCTCGCGAAGGATCAGGTTCGCAAGGCGAAGCTGTCGCTGTATTCGAGCACGATGGCGAACGTTCGTGTGATTGAGATTCACGAGCTGGACGAATTGAACAACCAGCTCGGCCTTGCATGGGACGGACGCGATTCGAGAGGGAATGTGGTGCCGAGCGGCGTGTACATCTACCAGCTGTCGATCAACGATGGCGAACCGCTGATGGGAAAGATCGCGATCATCCGCAAGTAGCATCCTTCCCCACGAGAACCGGCCGCGCATGATGACCTCGGAGCGCACTCTCGAACTCCGCGTGGACGCACTCGCGAAGCGCTTCGGCCCGCGCGAGGTGTTCGCCAATCTCAACCTCAGGCTCATGCGCGGCGACTCGCTCGCCGTTACCGGCCGCAACGGCTCCGGCAAGTCCACCTTCCTGAAGGTCATCGCGAACACGATGGAGGCAACCGCCGGCCGGGTGACGTGGCGGGACGGCGATGCCGATCTGGATGCCGCCGCTCTGACGCGCTCGATCGGCTACGTTGCCCCCTACCTCCAGCTCTACACGGAGTTCACGCTGCTGGAACACGCGCGCCTGATGCAGCAGATGCGCGGCCTGCCGTTCGACCAGGCGAACGCCGACGCTCTGTTTCAACGATTCGGCATTGCCGGCCGGCGCAACGATCGGCTCTCCACCTTCAGTTCCGGCATGCTGCAGCGGGCGAAGTTCATCTGCGCCCTGATTCACAATCCTCCCTTCCTCCTGCTGGATGAACCCATGAGCACGCTCGACCTGGACGGCATCGCCGCAATGCGCGAACTGGTGTCGGACCGGCGCACGTCGCGCATCACCGTGATCGCAACGAACGAGGAGGAGGATCTGGATCTCTGTACGAAGAGGCTGGCGATTGGGTGAGAAGATATCGGTGATGAGTGATGAGTGATGGGTGAAATTGTCCGCGCACTCCCGGTGATGAGTTACCGATGGCATTTCATCACACCCCCTGAGCGGCCGGGAAGATGGGTAACAGAAGTGTCCGAAGACATAGGTAACACATTTGAGTAGTTCGGCAAGTGAGAGGCGCGTGCCGGCGGGAGCCGTTGGCGAGCTCAACGCCAAGCGCGCCGCGATCAATGGATGCGATAGTCGCGTTCATCAAGCTTCCCTAACACGGTGTTGAAGAACGAGACATTCCAAATACCGATAGATTGACAATCTCCCGATGGATGGCACATAACCCATCTCATAACCCATAACCCCGTCACCCATCTTTCATATTTTTCGCCCCTCCTACCGTTCGGCCCAGTCCCGGAGCATTGCTTCGATCGCTGCCTGCTCCAGCGCCGGCGAATCGTACATCCCCGCAACGGTCCGCTGTCGCATCGCCTCGTAGAGCGTAACGGCGCAGGCTACGGAGATGTTCAGGCTTTGCACAAGCCCCACCATCGGAATCAGAATGTTCCCATCTGCCAGGTCGGATGCTTCGGCAGTCACGCCGCGATGCTCGTTGCCGAACACCAGCGCGATCGGTTCGGTCATCTGCACGTTGTACAGGCTCACGGCGCGGTCGGCGAGATCGGTGGCATAGATGCGGCACCCCAGCGAGCGCAGCCGGGCATAGCACTCCTGGACCGACCGGTGCTGCTCGATATTCGTCCACTTCCATGCGCTCGCGGAACTCGTCTTCCCGATCTTCGGGAACTCCTCGTAGGTATAGAGCAGGTGCACGGTTCCAACGCCGACGGCGTCGCACGTACGCAGCACGGCAGAGACGTTGTGCGGGTCGTGAACGTTCTCCAGCACCATGTGCAGCGTCGGCTGGCGGCGCTCGATGGTGCTGCGCAGGCGCTCCAGGCGGCGCACGGTGGTTCGGTATGCCGGGTCCACGACCAACTCGTCCAGCGGGATCTCGTTGGTTCCTTCGAAGGCCCGGTTCTTCCCGGTGCGGCTCATTCGTTCCCCGACTGTTCGAATCGTTCCACCTGCCGCACGTTGCGGATCTTCCTGAGGCGCTCCATCAGCCGGTTCAGATGGTCGATATGCTTCACCATCACCATCACGGTTCCCTCGAAGAGGGAGTCGAGCGAGGCGATGTTCACGCTCCGGATGTTCGTGCTCTGGTAGGTGAGGATGGCATGCGTGATATCGTTCAGCATACCGGGGCGGTCCTCCCCCGTCACGCGGATGCCGGCCATGAATTCGAATCCGTCGGAGCCATCCCAGTTCACATCGAGCGCCCGGCTGGACGTGCGCGGCTCGCTGAGCAGGTTGAGCACGTTCTTGCACGTGACGCGGTGGATCATCACCCCCTTTCCCGTGGAGACGATGCCGATCACCTGATCGCCCGGTATCGGGCTGCAACACTTGGCGTAACTGTACTTCAGCCCCTTCAGGGTTCCGTCCACGATCACACCGCGGCTCGTGGTGCGGGCTTCGTTGAGGAAGCGATCGTACAACGCCTGGCCGTCGAACGTTGGAAGATCCTCCTTCGGAGCAGGCGCCTTCATCCGCTCCCGCACCAGATCAACGGCCTCGTCCGCCGTCATCTTGCCGGAACCGATGTCGAAGAAGAGATCGCCGCGATGATCGTAGCGAAGCGAATGAGCAACGCGCTCGAGATCGTCGTCGTTGATATGCAGCCGCTCGCGTCGCGCACGCTTCTCCCACATCTCGCGCCCAAGCTTCACCTGGCGCCGGCGCTCCTCCTTCATCCAACGGCGTATGCCGCTCCGCGCCTTGTGCGTAACGGCGATCTTCTCCCAGTCCGGACTCGGCGTCTGATTCTTCGAGGTGAGGATCACCACCTGATCGCCGGACTTCAGCTCCGTATCCAGCGGCACGATCTTTCCGTTCACCTTCGCGCCGATGCAGTGAAATCCGATCTTCGAATGGATATCGAAGGCAAAGTCGATCGGCGTTGCTCCCTTCGGGAGGATGCGCAGATCGCCTTTCGGCGTGAAGACGTAGATCTCGTCCTGGAAGAGATTCAGCCGGAAGCTCTCCATCACCTCCTGCGGAGCCTCGTCGGTCCCGACGCGTTCGAAGATGTCACGGATCCAGTTCACCCACTCCTCGAGCTGCCGGTCCTCCGTGATGAGCGGGTTGAGCGATGACTCCTTGTAGATGAAGTGGGCCGCCACTCCCTTCTCCGCCACCTCGTGCATCTTGCGCGTACGGATCTGCACCTCGATCTGCTTGCCGTCCGGGCCGATCAATGTGGTGTGGATGGACTGATAGCCGTTCTTCTTTGGAACGGAGATGTAGTTCTTGAAGCGCTCCGGCACCGGTGTGTAGATCTCCGAGACGATGCCGTAGACGGTGAAGCAATCGTTGGGCTGCTCTGTGTCCAGAATGATGCGAATGGCCATCAGGTCGTGGACTTCATCCAGCGACTTCGACTGCAGGCGCATCTTGTTGTAGATCGAGAAAAGATGCTTGGCCCGGCCGTTGATCTCGAACTTGAACCCCTCATCCTCGAGGCGCCTGGTGATCGGCTCGATGCAGCGCTCGATGTATCCCTCGCGCTGGCGGCGCTTGGCATTGAGCTCCTTCTTGAGCTGCGCATAGATCTCCGGGTTCAGATACTTGAACGCGAGATCCTCCAGTTCCCACTTCAGGTTGCCCAGGCCGAAACGATGGGCGAACGGAGCATAGATATCCAGCGTCTCCTTCGCCATGCGCTGCTGCTTCTGCGGCGAGAGATACTCCAGCGTGCGCATGTTGTGCAGGCGATCCGCGAACTTGATCAGGATCACGCGCACATCGTTCACCATGGAGAGCAGGAGCTTGCGATAGCTCGCCGCCTGCGTCACCTCGTGGCTGTTGAAGACATCGGTGATCTTCGTGGCACCATCCACAATCTCCGCCACCACCGGACCGAACTCCGCGCGAATATCCTCGAGCGTGAAATCGGTATCCTCCACCACATCATGGAGCAGCGCGGCCGCCACGGAGACATCATCCAGCCGGATCTCCGTGGCAACGATGATCGCCACCTCGTACGGATGCGTGTAATAGGGCTCCCCCGAGGCGCGGATGTTCCGCTTGTGGGCATCCACGCAGAGATAGAAGGCCTTGCGAATAAGCTCGGCATCGCAGGTTCGGAGGTTCCGGCGGCAGACATCCAGAAGATGGTTGAGCTGTTCCTCCAGCACCACCGGCTCGATCTTCACCGGACGCACAACCTCCCCCCCCTTCCGGGCCTGCGCGGCCGTGCCGTTCCCGCCGTTCACGGGCGGGAGCGCCGGTGCCTGCGCAGAGGCATCCACAGGGGTCTTGCTGTTGTTGACGTGCGTGCTCACGATGAACCGGTAACTATGATTGGTGCCGCTCTTCCTTTAGTACGACGTAGCCGAACAGTCGGTTAGTGCCGCGATGGTTTCGGATGCCGAGCCGCAGCCATCAGACCGATCCGCAGCCATCAGGCCGATCCGTACCATCAATCCAGTGGAACCACGGCGGCTGTCCCTCCCGGGATTCCAACCTCTCGTCGTTTCGAACCCGGGCATCCGCAGTGGGAGCCTGCTCAGCCGAGGCCGTATACGCGCTCCACCTTGCCGGTCATGTACTCAAGGAACGCGGACTCGCTGAGCGGCTCGTTGCAGATCTCCATCACCAGCGTAGCCGAGCGCTTGGACTTCCCCCACCGATGAATCTTCTCACGCAGCCAGGCAAGGACATTCGTAAACTGGCCGGCGGTGATCTGCGCCTCCAGGTCCGGCATCTCGCGCTTCATCTGGCGGTAGAACATCGCCGCATACAGCTTTCCAAGCGTGTAGCTGGGGAAGTATCCGAAGCCGCCGAAGGACCAGTGAACATCCTGGAGGCATCCCTCGGCATCGTCTGCCGGCGTGATGCCGAGGTACTCGTGCATCTTGCTGTTCCAGAGTTCCGGAACATCCGCAACGGTGATCTGGCCGTTGATCAATGCGTTCTCGATCTCGAAGCGGATTACGATGTGCAGATTGTAGGTAAGCTCGTCGGACTCGATGCGGATGAAGCTTGGCTTCACCACGTTGATGGCGCGGAAGAAACCGGAGGCATCCAGCGAGCCGAGAGGCCCGGGGAAGGTGCTCTGCAGGCTTGGGAACGCCCACTGCCAGAAGGGCTCGCTTCTGGCGATCATGTTTTCCCAGAACAGCGACTGCGACTCATGGATACCCATGGAGGTTCCCGATGCCAGCGGCGTGCGAGTGTAGGCGGGATCCACTCCCTGCTCGTACATGCCGTGCCCGGCCTCGTGAATCAGACCGAAGAGGCAGCTTCGCAGATCGTCGTTGAAGATCCGCGTCGTCAGGCGCACATCGGTCATACCGAACGACGTACAGAACGGGTGAGCCGAAAGGTCCACACGTCCGATACCGAAGTTGAAGCCCAGCTTCGCCACCATCTCACGTGAATAGGCCAACTGCTTTTCCTTGTCGAAGTCCGTGAACAGCACCGAGTCGTCAGGCTTGTTCGGCGCGGCGGCGATCCTTTCCAGCAGCACACGCGTTCCTTCGCGCAGCCGGGTGAACACGGGCGTGAGTTGCGCAACCGTCATCCCCGGTTCGAACTGATCGATCAGCGCATCGTACGGATTCTCCGCGTAGCCAAGGTACTCCGCCTCGTTACGCTTCAGCTCCACCAGATGCGTAAGTGCATCGGCGAAGAGAGCATAGTTCTTCTCGGCGCGCGCCTGCTTCCACGAGTGCTGCGCCAGCGATGTAGCGCGGGCGAATTCGCGGACATGCTCCTCGGGAAGCTTGGTGGCCATCTCCAGATCGCGAAGGCTCTCCTTGAGGGAGGCCTTCTGCCACTCCTCCAATCCGTTGCCATTGGAGCTGCCGCTCAGCGAACGGATCAGATCGCCGTAACCGCTTTCCACGGTCATCTGATGTACCAGGGCGCTCAGCGTGGAGATCTGTTCGGCGCGCCCCTGCGCGGCCCCATCGGGCATGTAGGTTTCCTGGTCCCAGCCGAGCACGGCAACGGCGGCAGTGAGATCGGCAAGGGTGCGGGTCTTCTCGAGATATTGTTGAAACGCGTCAGCAGCCATGGTTCACGGAAGGATGAATGTTGAATGTCCGCGCCACGGGGGCGCATTTCACGAGCTTGTTGAGAGGGCCGTCCGAACGGAACGATCCGGAGCAGTTCATGTTCGCCTCCGCCGATCGGGCTCATGCGGCTCGGCAACGAACGAGAGGCGACTGCGGTCCGGAGTGAGATACCGTTGATGGAACTCGATGGCCCCCTGCTGCCAGAAGGCTCCGCCGATTGTATGTCCGAGAGCGAAACGCCGCTCGACGGCTCGCACGATCGCATTGGACCCCGCAGACGGCGCCGTGCGGTACAGCCGGCATGTTGCGGTCACCAGAACCACATCGCCTGAAAGCAGTCCCGCCGCAAGCGCGGCCGGAAGCGCCGCGTTGATCAGCATGTCGTAGGCCCGGGAGGAACCCACCATCACCTCGCGTCCCATTCTCACCTGAAAGATCTGCCGGGCATCCCGCACTGACTCGTTACGCAGATCGCGAAACAGCCGGTCCAGCAACGTGCGGTGATAGGTGTCGAAGACAATCCTCACCCCGCCCCAGAGCCTGCGTTCCGGCGCGTTGGCCGGGCGGGTACCATACTGCCACGAGATGCTCTTCCGGGGAAGATCGTGATTGTTGAGGATACGCTGCAAACGACTTTCGCTCATGAACTCGCGCGCCGACGCAGCCACGCGCTCCGGCGCGAGGGCTGCCGCTGCAAAGACCCGCGCCGCAATCTCATCGAACGATGCAGAAGCCAGCTCCGCCTCCTGGCTCAGCACCGTCTCGCATACGGTTCCCATGGCATCACGATCGCCGCCGTATCCAAGCGCGTCGAACACTCTGCGAAGGAATGCCCGCCGCACGCGGTCCGCGTTCGGGTAGTCCGGCTCAGCGCGGATTATCTGCGTCGCCCGGCGGAGCAGCCGCGCCCATGCAAGCTCCGCAACCAGCACCGGTGCCAGCACCTCCGGCACCGTGGAGCCCGCACCCTGCGGGCCTTCCATAGCACCATCCCGCTCGGCACCACCCCGCTCGGCCGCGCCTGCACCGGCAGCGCCAGTCGGCGCACTCGCCGCAACCGTCCGGAGCGCATCGCACAGGAGCGTGGGCAATCCCGGCCCGCCGGTGCCGTCGCCGTGCAGCACAACGTGCAACACGACATCGGCATATGCGGGATCGTGATGATGGCCATGCGCGAACCATTCCCGCTCGTGCAGATGCATCTCCACGGCACCAACCACCAGTTCGCCGTTCAACAGCAGCACCGCGCCGTTGTAGTCCGGACCCGCGCCGGCATTGCGTTCGCCGCGCGAGACAATGTGGATGCGTTCACCCCGCGTTCCGCGCAGGATGATTCCGGTGAGCGCGCTGCGCTCCCACAGCGCGTACAGTTCCTGTTCCGAACCCGGTTTCATCTCCCTGACCTCACGATTCGTTAGCCGCAGATGCCTGCGCAATTCGCCCCTGCAGTTGCCGCAGGTACCCGCGATAAGCGCCGAACGCGTACCGCAGCGGGCGCGAACGCGCATGCCGGAACGTGTGAAGTGCAATGGGGAGCACGCCGCGAACGGCGTCGTGTGTGTGGAGGTTCTGCGAAGGAAGCCGCATCCGGAGCCGATCGATTGCCGATCGGCTCCGGAGTTTGATCGCAACGAAGCCGTACAGCGCTCAGAGCGCGGTCGTGCCGGCATTCTCGGAGATCTGCTCAACGAACGCACGGGCCGCCTCGCGTGCGCGGTCCGCGAAATCCGCTCCCTTCCCGGCACCGATGATCGCGCGCGAGACGTTGAAGAAGGCGATGCCGCCATCGTTCGCCGCGGTGGTTGCCTGTGCATCGCCCCCCTGCGTCCCGAGGCCGGGAATCAGCAGGGCGATATCCTGCCCCACATGTCGGCGAACATCGGCGAGCTCACCCGGATGCGTTGCCCCAACCACAAAGCCCAGACTGCCGGTTGTGCCATACGTTTCCATGCATCGGTTGATCACGTGCATGTAGAGCGGCGTCCCTTCAACCTGGAGCCGTTGGAAGTCCGCCGAGCCGGGGTTGGATGTAAGCGCCAGCACGAACACGCAGCGTCCCTCGAAGGCGAAGAACGGTGCAAGCGTATCCATGCCCATGTATGGATTCACCGTCACGGCATCGAAGTTGTAGTGGGCAAGCAGCGAGTTCGCATAACGCTCCGCCGTGTTGCCGATGTCGCCGCGCTTTGCATCGCCGATTGTCAACACGCCCTCCGGAATCCGCTGAAGCGTACGCTCCAGCGAGCGCATCCCTTCGGGTCCGGCACTCTCATAGAAAGCAAGGTTCAGCTTGTACGCACAGCAGAGATCGCTGGTGGCATCGATGATCCGTGCGTTGAATTCGTAGAGCGGGTCATCCGCACCGGAGAGCGCATCCGGCACGTTCCGGACATCGGTATCCAGGCCGATGCAGAGCCGTGTGGAGTTCCGTTCGAGAACGGCGCGGTAGCGGGAATTGAACGAGGCCATTGAGGATGATCTTCCTGTATGTGAAGGCTGCGGATGCCGCATGCCTGCGGCGAATGTGCATTCCGCAACCGTGACTATGTCCGGTCGACAGATCTGTTCATGGCCGCCGATCCGGGAGACCGTTACGCACTCCGCATCAACGGAGTCTGCTGAGCATGCTGCGATAATTGTCCGTGAAGAGATTCGCGGACGTGGGCGGCGGCGTATTCGACGACTTCAGCAGGTTGTTGATGTTGTCGAAACGCTCCTGCGAAGTCGGATGCGTGGAGGTCCACTCCTCCAGCTTGCTCGGCGTACGACTACCCTGCGCGTCCACCATCTTCTTGAAGAAGAACTGGATCGATCCGGGATAGTACGGCGTGCTTCGGAGGTACTCGAAGGACTTCGTGTCTGCGTCCATCTCGTCGGAACGGCTGTTGCGGAGCGTCGCCAGCAACACCGCTGCATTTCCGGCTATCTGCTCCAGTTGGCCGGGACTGTTGCCGAGCGCGATCTGCATGGCAATGTCCGCGCCCAGCGCCTGTGTCATATGCTTCGTGCCGTGGCGCTCCTCGGCATGTGCGATCTCGTGCCCCACAATGCCGGCCAGCGTGGCCTCGTTGTCGATGAACTTGAGCAGCCCGGTGTACACATAGATGTAGCCCCCTGGCGTACAGAATGCGTTCACCGTCCTGTCATCGTTGATGATGGTGACAGTGTAGGGGAACTTGCCACGGTACTTGATTGCCGGTGATTGGATGATCTTGTTGACCACACCCTGCACATATCCCCGAACACTCTCGTTGTTCAGGATTGGATACTGCGACGGGGTGCTTCGAATTTCCTGATCCATCTGCTTGCCGAGCGAGGCATCCTGGTCGACAGAGTAGATGTTCAGACCGCATGCGGCGAGTCCGGCAAGGATGCTCGCCGATAGATACAGCCACGCGCGCCTGGAGAGGCGCCCTGCTGCCTGGAACGGACGGAAGGATTTCATAGTGCAGTTGAGTTGAAATGCGCGGGCAAACCGCTCTATCTCAGGGTAGGCGCGAATTTACGACCTGGCTCCGAGATTCCCCTGCGATTCTCGCATAATGGCCGTTGAAGCGGCAGCGCACGCCCCCCCGGGAAACTATCCTGCCGGGGCCCGTGCACGGCAGGCATCCGGCGTTCCAACGGGCTGCTAGCGGGTTGTAAACGGATCGAACTCCGGCGGGTAGCCTACTGCCACGAGCGAGAGCGCATGCGCCGGCGCGGACGTGCTTTGCAGCGACCGGTCGCGCTCAGCCAGCAGTTCCTCCAACTCCGAAGGGCTGCGTCTCCCAAGCGCACAATCGATCTGCCATCCAACCAGAAGCCGAACCATACCGTAGAGGAACCGGTCCGCCGTCACGTGAAAGTCCATCCCGTGCTCCCCTGCCAGCCATTCGGCGCGCGTTACGGTACAGACATTATTGGGGGTATCGGGATTATTCTTGGAGAACGTGGTGAAGTTGTGCGTACCGATCAGCCGCGCGGATGCCTCTCGCAGTATGGCGAGGTCCGGCATGCCCTGAAGGCGCCATGCATAGCGTGTTCGGAAGGGGTCGGGGTGGAGGAGGATGCTGTAGCGGTAACTGCGGGACCATGCCTTGTAGCGTGCATGAAAGTCCGCCGATGCGGTAACGAGCGACGTTACGGCGAGATCGTCCGGCGCCATTCGGTCCAGCGCATGAAGGATGGCGGCATCATCATAGCGGGATTCGATATCCGCATGCGCAACCTGCCCATGGGCATGTACGCCGGAATCGGTGCGGCCGGCCCCCACCACGCCAACCGGCCGGTCGCCGGCCAGGCGGCCAAGCATGCGCTCCAGTTCCTCCTGAACGGACCGGCCGTTCGGCTGGCGCTGCCAGCCGACGAAGGAGGTTCCGTCATACATCAGTCGAAGGGCAATGCGACGCATGAGATCGAGCCTGACAACCGGTGCCGCCGGTACGGAGTTCGCCGTGCAGGAACACGCCGGAGGGTGCAGCCCGGAGAGCCGCTATATCTGCACGATGCCGTGTGCCTCCACCTCATTCAGCCCCTGGATGTGCGTGGGATAGACCAGATGGCTGCACGCCATCTCGCGGGGCAGCCATGCATATTCCGAGTGTTCCTCGGAGAGGAGTGGTTCGCAGTTCGCGGGGAGTTGGCAGGCGAACATCGGCGAGAGGATCATCTGATCGGCGGGTTCGAAGAAGAAGACGGCCACGCCGGGGAGCGCAATCCACAGTTCGGCATTCAGACCGGTCTCCTCCGCCAGTTCGCGCCGTGCGGCTTCGAAGGAACGTTCGCCCGGCTCGATCACCCCGGTTATCACCTGCCAGACGCCGGCCCCGAATGCTTCGAGTCGGGACCGGCGGAGCAGCAGATGTTCGATTGTCCCGTTCCGTACGCGGAACGGATGCACCTGCACCATGTTCGCAACGATCTCGGGCATGGCGCTGAAGGATTCTATCGATTTCCAATGGAGTCCGCGAGCTCCTCGCGACGCTGCCGATCCTCGGGATCCTCGTCATCGCGACGTCGTCCGAATCCCGGCTTGCGAGGGGCACCCGGCGGGAACCGGCGATCGCGATCCCACTCCGGCTTCCGCGGACCGCCGCGGCCGAACTCCTTCCCGGCGAACTTGCCGCGGGCCTTCTCCAGCCGGGGCCGCATCGGCGCCGTCGGCTCCGGCGGCAGCTCGCCCGGCATGAAGCGTGCCAGTTGCAGTGCGGTGATCTCGAATCCGCTCAGCTCGCGCCACTCGCCCGGAGGAACCATGGTCTCGTTGAGCAGGCCGATGCGCATGCGGCGCATCTTCACCACCTCGCACCCAAGCTTCTTGAATGCCGGATAGAGGTTGTGATAGGAGTCATCCAGCAGCGTGATATCCAGCCACATCGAGTTCTTGTTCCGGTTGCCCGGGATCACGCGCAGCGGAACGAAATAGTCCTCTCCCACCAGAATGCCGTGCCGCAGCTCGTCGATCTGTTCATCGGTGAGATGCTTGTTGATCCGGACACGATACTCCTTCTGCAGCTCCACGTCCAGCATGTGCTGGCGCGCGAGCATGCGCGGATCGTTGGAGAAGATCACCAGGCCCGATACCGACTTGGTCAGACGACCGAACGGGAAGGCCCACTCGGACGAGCCGTCGGCAATGGAGCTGAACAACTCGTCGCTCTTGTCGCACATGGCGCCGGCCAGCTTGTTGAACACCATGTACGAGACGCGCCGCGGATATTCGGTTGGCGCTTCGTCGATGGTGACACGCTCCTTGCGCAGGTTCACCTCGTAGAATCGCGAGGAGACGATGCGTGCATTCACCCGCACACGGCCGGCCTCGATGAACTGCCGGGCCAGCATCGGCGAGAGGTAGCGTGCCTTTACCAGAAGCTTTGGGAGCAGGATGCGTGTGAGCGCCTGGTGGAAATAGACGCGGACTTTCTTCTTCTTCTTCGGAAGGAATTTCTCCTTGTCGCCGGTGCGGGCCTTCGATCGATAGGCTCCCGGGCGCGACGGCATGAACATCGGTGCGCGCCCTCCACCGCGCCCCTCGCGGCGATCATCGGATCCGCGCTCATCGCTTCCGTTCCTGGAGGAGTAGTCGCGGCGGCCGCCATCGCGGGCACCGAACGAGCGTGCCGGACGTTCACGTCCCTCGTCATCGCGGCGTGATTCGAATCGCACCGGACGATCCCCCTCCCGGCGTTCACCACCCGGGCGCGAGAACCCACCCTCGCGACGATCACCCCCCGGACGCGAGAACCCGCCTTCGCGGCGTTCCCCGGAATCGCGGCGGCCAAATCCCTCGCGCCGTTCCCCTCCGTTCTCGCGACGGTCGAAGCCATCGCGCCGCTCCGGCCCTTCACGACGAAAGTCGCTCCGATCCGATGCATCGCGGCGCGGACCGAACTGCCTCTGCGGCGGCCCGTCGCGGCGCGGACCGGGATCACGATCCTGGCCTCCGCGGCGGAAACCACCTTCGCGCGGCGCATCATCCCGGCGCGGCTCGCGGCGGAAGCCTTCGCGGGAATCACTCTCGGGCGATGTACGACGGAAGCTGTCGCGCTCAGGCGGCCCCTCGCGGCGCGGCGCGAAGCCACGCGTGTCGGAGCTGTCGCGGCGCGGATAACCACGGTCGAAACCTTCACGCGGCGCCGGCCTGTCGCCGCCGGGGCGGTCACTGCCGCTGCGCTCGCCTCCCGGACGATCGCCGAAATCTCTCCGCGGCTGCGGCTGCCATGCCGGCCTGTCGCCGCCGTCGCGACGCGGACCCGGGCTGCGCGGCTCGCCGCGGCCGGCGTCGTCACGCCGTTCGAAGTCACGCGGCGCTCCGGCATCACGCGGTGCTCCGGTATCACGCGGTGCTCCGGTATCACGCGGCGCCTCGCCATCACGCGGTGCCGCAGTCCGGCGCTCGCGAAAATTCGTGTCGCGGCGCGGTGTCTCCCCTTCGCCGGAATCAGGGCGGGTACGTCCCCGCCAGACCGGTTCCCACCGGGGAGTTTCGCGACGTCCTCCATCGGAACCCGGTTCGCTCTTTTCCTCACGCGCGGATTCCCCCGTTCCGCGGGCTCCTCTGCTACGCCAGGATTTTCCCTGGTCGTCGCCTCCCATGTTGTCAGATGCAGCCATTGTTCTGTCCCCTTGCTTCGCGGTATAGGTACCTGCCATCCTGCACGATGCCTCGCACTCGCATGGTGCTTTCAATCTGGATGGGTACAGTTATGGTGTTGTTTACAGCAAACCACTCCACCGGATCGCGCCAACACCGTGCGTCATTTCCGGCTCGTCCCCATAGTGTCATTCCAAACGGCACAATCGAATCGCTAGCTAGCCGGCGGTGGTCCACACCCCGATGGATGCATAGCGCTCGTGGCGGCGTTCGATCAGCATCGCGAGGGGCAGCCCCATCAGTTCCCGGATGGCGGGCACGACGCTCCCCTTCAGAGCTTCAGCCGCCTGTGCCGGAAAACGATGAGCGCCGCCAACGGGTTCAGGGATGATGCCGTCGGCGATTCCCATCTCGAGAAGATCTCGGGCAGTAAGACGCAGTGCCTCGGCGGCCTGCTCCTTGTAATCCCAGCTCCTCCAGAGAATATTGGAACAGGATTCAGGGGCGATAACCGAGTACCACGAATTTTCCATCATCAACAATCGGTCACCCATGCCGATACCGAGTGCACCGCCGCTTGCTCCCTCACCGATCACGACATTGACGATCGGCGTACGAAGCCGCGCCATCTCCAGGAGATTGCGCGCGATCGCCTCGGCCTGGCCGCGCTCTTCGGCTTCGATGCCGGGATAGGCGCCCTGGGTATCGATCAACGTAAGTACAGGCAGCGTAAACTTCTCCGCCAGCTTCATCAGCCTCAATGCCTTGCGATACCCTTCCGGGTTCGGCATTCCGAAGTTCCGCTCCAGATTCTCCCTGGTATCGTGCCCCTTCTGATGGCCGATCAGCACAAGCTCGATGCCGTCGATGCGCGCAAGGCCACCAACGATGGCCTTGTCGTCACCGTAGGCGCGGTCGCCGTGCAGCTCGATGAAGTCGTCGCAGACGAGGGCAATATAATCAAGGGTGTAGGGGCGGTCTGGGTGACGGGCAAGTTGCACGCGCTGCCATCGCGTAAGCTGTTCGTAGACGCTCACTCGCAGTCGCTCAACTTTTTGTTCGAGAACCTCTATCTCATCGCCGATATCGAGTTGATCGGACATGGACCGCATCTCGGCGATCTTCTCCTCCAACTCGAAAATCGGACGTTCAAACTCGAGAACGTACTTCGCCATTGTTCTATGTTTCCCATACAGGGCATCGGGCGTTCGATTGGTGCGCAGGGATCCCGCCCGCCCCTGGAAATCTACGGCATCTGCCGGGCCGCCTGCCGGCGAACCGAACACCGTATCTGTGACAGTACCGGCGCCGGGTATGAGGGATTGGGTTTACCCCGGCAGCCGCTTCCCCTTTTTTACCACGGACTCGATGGCAACCGTGGGTCGGCGATGCCTCAGCACCGCGATGATGATCTCGCAATCGAGCAGAAACGATTGATTGGCGCTGTAGAAACTCTCGATCTGCGCCACCTCACGCGCACTCAGCGTCCCTTCGCGATGCAGTGCCGTCATCGAGAACATCGGCTCGACCATCGTCGGAACCGGTCCTTTGGCCGCGCCCACCAACGGACGGCGACCGATCAGCACTTCCCATAGCATCCGAAGGTGAACGCCTGGCGTTTCAGAAGCCAAATATACAACCGGCGCGAACAATAAGGCCATTCCCGCCGCGATTCGATCGCGAAGCTTTCGAAGAGCGATAACGGACGCTCGGCGCTCCCGGGCGGGAACGACCGCCGTCATCGAGGCGCCGGATGCCGCATCATCGCTCGATTCCAGCGATCCATGAAGGATATGGAAGTGTACAGGCTTCTTGGCCACATGCTCCATCGCCCGCAGTACCTCGCCATAGCTCAGCACGGAATCGAATACCAAGATATCAGTCAGGCCGAATTCGCGAACGATCTTTCCGATATTCTCGAGCGTCCCCAACGCCTCCTCCCCCAGTGCCACGGTGTCGCTGAACGCCGGGACAACCGTTCCCACGATTGCAACGGGACGCGTGGCGAACATCCGCCGGACGGCGTTGCGCGCCTCCGGCCCGATGGCCCTGCGCCCGAGAAATGCCACACGGCGGATCGCCTCGGCGCCGAACGTGCGCCTGTACAGCAGCCAGAGGAAACGCGCCAGAACGCCGATCGTCGCGGCCACACCGGTGGTAACCAGCACCACGCCCCGGCTGAATGCGTACGCCCTGAAGAAGTACGGAAGCGTGCTCAGCACGAAGAAGCCCAGCATGAAGCCGAGGAGCGCCTTGCCCGGCGCACGATCGTCCGACGAGTACCCCCCAACCACCCCGAGGGCGATGATGAAGATCAGCGACGGCAGGATCAGCACCAGCGGGAAGGCATAGTCGGGATAGACGAAGGGGCCGCCGAACTTTATGGAGGAGCCGATCATGAAGCCCACCAGGGTCGCAATCACGTCCACCACGGCGAGGCCCATCGCCGGGAAGCGCTCCAGCGCACGCGCGATGAAACGCCGCACCCGGATTCCAAGCCGCAGCATCCAGAGCAGCGCAAGGTTCGAGCGGAAGTGCTTCCGCGCGAAGATCTCCATGGCCTCGTAGAAGACGGCAAGCGCGTCGATGGAGCTTCTGCGCGTGCTCTGCCCGCGGAGATGAAGAATCGAGGTGGCGGGATGGTAGTAGATGGCCCCTCCCCGCTTCGTTGCACGATAGCAGAGATCGAGGTCCTCGCCGTACATGAAGTAGTCCGTATCGAACCCGCCCAGCGCCTTCAACTCGTCGGCACGGCAGAACATGAAACAGCCGGAGAGCGCATCAACGGTGGCGGTCTGGTCCGGATCGATGTAGGTGAGGTTGTAGCCGCCGAACAGGCGCGACTTCGGGAAGAGACGGCTCAGGCCGAAGACCTTGCAGAACGACGACCACGGCGACGGGAATCCGCGCTTGGAAACCGGATCGTAGGCGCCGTTCGGCAGGATGATCTTGCACCCGGCAAACGTTGCATCCGGATGCTCCGCCATGAACGCGAGCATGGTGCGGAGCGTATCCTCCTGCACCACGGTATCGGGATTCAGGATCAGGATGTAGCGCCCGGAGGCGCGCTCGATGCCGATGTTGTTCGCGGCCCCGAACCCCAGGTTCCGGTCCAGCGGGATCGTGATCACACCGGGATAGGTTCGGTTCAGCGCCTCCACCGCACCGTCGGTGGAGGCATTGTCCACAACGATGATCTCCCCTTCGATCCCCTCCAACGCAACGTACACGGACGCCACTGCGTTCAGCAGCAGGTCGCAGACATTGTAGTTGACGATGACAACGGAGATATCCACCGGGGCGCGGTTATTGTTCTGATCAGCGGCTGACAGTTCACGGCAGGCAGGCATACCATGCGTCCTGCCGCCCACCATCGGCTATGGACGGAGATAACGTTTCTTCAACGTGCCGAAGAGCTTGGCGAAGCGAAGCTTCCAGACCATTCCGGCCGCCTCGAAGATGATGTTGCGCGACATCTTGGAGACGCCGCTGCGACGGTCCTCGAAGACAATGGGGATCTCCACGATCTTCTTCCCCATGCTCCAGACCAGGAAGTTCAACTCGATCTGGAACGAGTAGCCATTGGATTTCACACGCCCGAGGTCGATACGCTTCAGAACCTCCGTGCGAAAGCACTTGAAGCCGCCGGTGCCGTCGTGCAACGGCATTCCGGTAACGAACCGGGAATACATGTTCGCGAAGTAGCTGAGGAGCAACCGGCTCATCGGCCAGTTGATCACGTTCACTCCCTTCACGTAGCGTGAGCCGATCACCAGATCCGCGCTCTCGATCTCCTCCAGAAAGCGCGGGAGCACCTTCGGGTCGTGCGAGAAATCCGCGTCCATCTCCATCGCCACATCATACCCCTGCTCGATGGCATACTCGAACCCGCGGCAGTATGCCGTGCCAAGCCCCATCTTTCGCGGGCGCTGCAGCAGATGCACGCGCGGCTCCCGTTCCATCAACGTCCGGATATAGTCGCCGGTGCCGTCCGGGGAACCGTCGTCTACGAAGAGAACGTCGATGCGCGGATCGGTATCCAGCACGAGGCCGATCAACGATGGAACGTTGTCGATCTCGTTATAGGTTGGAATGATCACCAGGGCGCGCTGCGGGACAAACTGCTCAACCACGCTGATTTATCTCTGTGCCTACGATGGAGTGTGCTGAACTGTCAGCGGCAAGCCGCCTGCCACTGACCTACCAACCCTCAGGCCTGCCCCTTGCGTTGCAGAACCCTGAGGATCGTTCGGAAGATGATTTCGATATCCAGCCGAAGCGACATGTTTTCAATATAAAAGAAGTCGTGCCGCAGACGTTCCTGCACGAACTCCACGTTCTCCACCATATCCTCGAGCTGCACCTGATTCCAGCCCGTAAGGCCGGGCTTCACGCGAAGGCGGCGCGGATACGACGGGAGCACCTTGGAATATTTCTCCACGTAGAACGGGCGCTCAGGACGCGGCCCCACCAGACTCATCTCCCCCACCAGCACGTTCCAGAGCTGCGGCAGCTCATCGATATGCGTCTTGCGAATGAACCGCCCCACGCGGGTAACGCGGGGATCGTTCGCCGTTGTCCAGCTTATCCCCTTGCTCTCGGCATCGATGCGCATGGAGCGAAACTTGTGCATCATGAACGGCCGCCCGCCAAGCCCCACGCGTTCCTGCGAATAGAACACCGGCCCCCCATCCTCCAGCTTCACCGCAAGCGCGGCCGACACCCAGAGCGGCGCGCCGAGAACCAGACCCACCACGGCGCAGACGATGTCCATCGCGCGCTTGAGATGCTGCTCCCACACCGGCATGATCTGCGGGTTGATCTCGATCAGCGGAATGCCGTAGAGATGCTGCGCCTTCGCCTGCCCACTCACGATGTCGTAGAGATCGGGAATGATCTTGATCGTCGTGTCCGCAACGGCCGTCTCGGTGAGGAGCTTCGGCACCATCTCCCGCTGCAGTTCCATCCCGAGCACGGTAACGTCAACACGCCGGGAGGTGATGATCTGGTCGATGTTCTCGATCCGCCCGAGCAGCCTGCTCGCGAACTCCGGCGTCACGTTGTTGCTCACCGCCACGGTCCCGAGCACTGCGAAGCCAAGCTCCGGATGCCTGCTGAACATCTCCACGAGCTGCCGGCTCTTCAGCGAATCACCAACCACGATCGTGCGGCGCAGCCCGATGCCGCGCTTTCGCAGCCGGCGCACCACGAGCCGCACCATGAAGCGGCCGAAACCGATTGCCCCAACCAGCAATACCAGATAGATCAGCAACGAGACGAATCGGTAACTGATGCCGTCCGGATTGTGGGTGGACGTGAGATAGATCGCCACGAAGAAGACCACCCAGCCGATCACGATCACCTTCAACACGGCGTAGAACTCGTCGAACAGCGACCTGTTGTGCACCGAGATATAGACGCCGCTGAACCAGAAGAGGCTCAGCCAGGCAATCAGCACCATCGCAGTAGGCTGAAGGAAGTCCGCGAGCGGCACGTCCGGCGCGAACAGAAACAGGCCGCTCTTCACCCGCACGGCATAGAAGGCCGTGAAGGAGAACACCAGCATCAGAACGTCGGCACATACCACAAGCATCTGCACGCCGCGGGGAGATTTCAGAATCCCCTTCAGCGTTGATACCAGCACGCGCCGCGCCGAACGCAGCGGTCCGGATTCGGGAATACTCTGTACGCTCGATGTGCTCATGAATCGTTCTGCCCGGTCCCGCACGGACCAACCGCACGGGACACGATGCACAGTTGTTGAACCGGAGACCGGTTGTCACGGCAGCCGGCGCTGTCACGGCAGCCGGCGGCGGCATGAATTCGCTCACGCATTCCGCGCGATGCCGTTCGGCAGCTCCCCCTCACATCCGTGGACTGTTCCACCGGTCCAGTCCGCCGGAGAAGACCGCCCGCACCGATCCGATCGCAAGGCTGTTCAGCATCGATGTGAAGTAGAGCGGGTATTGAAGCAGGCGCACGTTCACCGAAAGCCGGTCGCCGATGTATCCACCAAGCATCGCAAGTCCCCAGAGAAGCACCATTGCGGCCACCACGGCAAAGAACGTGGAGCCGGGGGCCAGCAGCAGCGCGCAGAGCGCAAGCAGCCAGATGGGGATCGCCACCAGGTTGCGCAGCAGTTTGTGCGACCAGATCTCGAAGCCAACCAGCGACCGCCACGGCCAGCGTGTTTCCGGGTGCGCAAGGAACGTCGCGGTTGCCTGCTGGCCCATCCGAAGCCGCCTCCGCGATTCCGTCTCCAGCGAACGCTTGTTCAGTTCCACGACGGCCAGGGCCGGTTCGTACCAGACACGGAGGCCGTTGAGCGGAATCGTGATCACCAGATGATTGTCATCCGAGAGACGAAAGTCCGTCATCGGACTGTAGCTTCCGCGCCGCACGGCAAAGCATTCGCCGCTCGGGCCAACGGTGGTCCAGAAGAGCGACTCCCAGGCGCGCAGCCTGTTCTCCAGCTGCAGGTACTTCCCCTGCCCGCGGTTGCCGGCGTTCGCGGCCGAGTCCCGATAGGTCATCCGGCCGATCACTCCTCCAACCGTTGGATCGGACATGCACCCGGCAATCACCGTCAGGGCATCGTTCGCGAAGACAATGTCCGCATCGGTGAAGAGAATCACCTCGGCATCGGTTCGCGCCGCCAGCTCGTAGATGATCCGGGTCTTCCCCACGCGATTGAAGCGCTCCAGCGTTATGGAGGGATCCATCGCGCAATAGCGCTCGATGACGGCGTCGGTACCATCGGTGGAGCCGTCGCTCCCGATCAGAAAGGAGAGCAGCTCGCGCGGATAGTCCAGGTGCAGATAGTTCTCCAGGCGCTCCGTGATGTTCCGCTCCTCGTTGTAGGCGGCCATCACCAGCGCGATGCGCGGCCGGTAGTCCGCACGCCGCACCAGCGGCCGGGCGCGCAGTCGCGAGAGGAACGCCATCAACAGCGTGTAGCCGATGAAGACGTAGAAGATCCACGCGGCGGCAATCCAGAACAGTATCGTGGGAACCAGCCTCATGCACCCACGCGGCGAGTATTCGGTGCGGTCACATCGTGCATCAGTTCCTCCACGCGCAGACTCGTCTGCTCCGTGGAATAGGTAGCCGCAACGAACTCCCGCGCCGCGCGCGCGATGCGTTCGCGCTCTGCGGAGTCGTTCATCAGCCGGATGACGCCGGCGGCAAACTCCTCCGGCGTATCGCCCCGCACGTAATGCTCCCCCGGCACGGCCTCGTTCCCCTCGGCTCCCTGTCCGGTGCTCACGATCGGCATGCCGCTCGCCATCATCTCCACCATCTTCACGCGCATGCCACCTCCCACGTTCAGCGGGATCAGGCCGATCGCGATGCGGCCGTAGTACGGCGCAATCGATTCCACGCGCCCTTCTATCCGCATGTTCTCCGAGGGGCGAGGCAGCTGCTCGAGCGGCGGGTTGTCGCCAACCACGTAGCAGACGGCATCCGGCCTGCGCTGCATCACCAGCGGCAGGATCTCCTGCGTAAACCAGAGCACGGAGTTTCTGTTCGGAGGCCAGCCCATGTTGCCGAGCATGATCATGGAATTCGATTCGCGCTGCGCGGGATCGGTATAGGGGAACGCCTGCAGGTCCACAGCAGCCGGCACGGTAAGTGTACGCACGCCGGGCGCGAGCCGCCGGATGGTGTCCTCGTCGCGCCGGGTGATCGCGATGCATGCATCTGCCAAACGCATCTGCTCCTGTTCGAACCGTGCCCATCGATCGGCCTGCAGCCCCACATACCAGTGCATGAACGGATTCTTCTCCGTTGCCGTGTGGCGCCGGTAGATCTCGTGCTCAACATTATGGCAGCGGAGGATGTAGGGCAATCCATATCGGCGCTTCATGTAGGCACCGTACTGGGCCACATGCGCCTGATCCGCGATCACCAGATCGAACCGCTCGCAGGCGTGCAGACGGTCCAGCAGATCGTACACGTCCTTCCGCTCCCGCTTCAGCTGCGTGTAGGGCTCGCTCCGCGCCAGCGTCTTCAGCGCTCCGATCACCTTCGGTGGATTGGAGATGCGCACAACATGCAGTTGCGCAAACTGATCCAGCGGTCCGGGATCGGACTCCTCCTCCTCCAGCGCAACGACGTGCACGCTATGGCCATGCGAGTAAAGCCCCTGCACGAGCTGATACATGCAGATGCGCGCACCGTCGATCAGCGGATAGGGAAGTCTGGAGGTGATATCCAGAATCTTCATGCGTTGGCGTTCTTCCTGGGGAAATATGGGGCGTCGAAGCGGAGATAGGACTTCAGAATATTGCGTCCCATCATCTTGAACCGTGGCTTCACAAGGCCGATGAATGGATAGATGACGATCCGGAACGCATAGGCAGCATGAACAACGGTCGCCATGGCAACACGCTGAAGCGGGGTCATGTGCTTGCGCGCATAGATCATCCGCGACCGCCGGAGTATGTGGTAGAACCACCACGGATGCGTTCGGCTGCTCTGGCTGATCAGATGCAGCACCCGTGCGCCGGGAGAATAATAGGCAACGCAGCCAAGCTTGGCCACGCGCATGCAGAGGTCGGACTCCTCGTAGTACATGAAGTACTCGGGATCGAACCCGCCGATCTTCTCGAACAGATCCCGGCGGATCATCATCGCGGCGCCGTTGATCACATCAACGGCATGCTCGGCGAGCGGATCCACATGCGTCATCATCCCGTCGGCAAACAGCGGCACGCGCGGGAACAGGCGGTCGAGCCAGAAGAAGACGCAGAACGTGCGCCACACGGTTGGGAACGAAAGCATCGAACACTGATAGCTCCCGTCCGGATTTTCCAGGAACGGCCCAACGATCCCGCGGGCGTCGTTCTCGAACAGCCTGTGGTACAGATGCTCGATCGCGCCGGGACGTACGATTGTGTCGGTGTTCAGAAGGAAGAGCGCTTCGCCGGTGGCGAACGTGGCGCCAAGGTTGTTTCCGCGACCGAAGCCAACGTTCTCCGGCGAACGGATCACACGCACGTTCTGGAATCGGGCTGCGATGGCATCGGCGCTGCCGTCGGCACTGTCGTTGTCGACAACGATCACCTCAACGGCGAAAGAAGGGTCCTGCACCGAACTGAAAACCGATTGAACGGCCTCCATGGTGAGATCCTTCGTGTTGTAGTTCACCATCACGACGCTAACGTGAGGGTGACTGCTACGTCCGTCTGGTTGATGCGTTTCTGCCATGCAATAAGGTCGGCGAGCGTCACGATCCGCGGCATCGTGCGGTAAGCATGCGAGCCGGGAATGCGTGGGAATATACGGATGCTCGAGGATCGGAGACGTCCCCCGGCACGTACCATGTCCCTACGATGCACGTGGGACGAATCCCGGCTCAATGTTCCGGGCTCCACTGTACAGGGAGCACCAACCCGGAACAGCGGGTAAAATACAACCTGGGGTGGTCAAAAGTTACGGTGAATTGCGCCTACTTGGATTCCGGCGCCCCCCACCCCATGTAAACTGTTGCTCAATCTTCACAGGCCCGCCGTCGCGCCGACATTCGCGCCCCCGGAAGGCGCAGCCCATGCCATGGGTGCCCGCCCCCCACCATGGCGACGGCCGCACCGGCGGCAGCCGCACCGCGGCTACGACACACGCAATCGCCGCAGTGTCCGCAGCTCTTCCAGGCGAACCGTCTTCATCAGGAGCAGCGTTCCGAGCAGTGCGCCCGCGGCGATCACCGCACGCACCGGCAATGCATAGTTCACCGTGAGCAGAAGCGCGGCAAGCAGAATCGCGGCGGAGGGAATCAGCCGGAGCAGTCCCTTCCAGGCCGCAACGCGCGCCTCCGGCTTCATCCGCGTAAGCTGGAACAGTATCAGGCAGCAGAGCGCGAACCCCTTGGAGTACATCATCCCGCGAATGCCCCACATCCTGATGGTGATCGGCTCGGTAAGGAGCGCGAGCCCGAGATTGAGCGTTGCCCCCATCAGCGTCTGCTTTCGCTTGCCGAGCGCCAGCAGGAACTGATCGAACACCACCACCGTGAACGTAAGCGCGCTGATCACGCTGAAGATCCGCAGGATGTAGGCGTCGCTCACGTACTCCCTGCCGAACACCCCCATCACCTGCTCGCCGAACAATCCGCACACCAGGCAGAGCCCGAGCGAGATAATCCCAACAAGCCGCACTGCCAGTGAAACGATGAAGGAGAGCGAATAGTCAGAACGGACGCCGCGGGCATGCTGGGAGATAAGGGGTGCAAGCCCGAAGCCGAGCGTGGTGGCAACGAAGATCAGCCCGGTGAGCGGGCGCACCGCGGCGTTGTAGGAGGCGATGTCCGCACGGCTCATAGCGGTGTACGAGTCGATAACCAGCGTCTCCAGCTGGGCGGATGTCTGACCCAGCACGATCATGGCGGCAACCGGAAGCGCGGCCGTGAGCAACGCGATGTAGTAACGGCGCGGGATATGAATCCGGAATGCCTCCGAGGCCCGCATCTGCGGAATCATCGGGAGCACCACGGCGATACAGCCGGGAATGCTGCTGGCCGTGAAGATGATCATCAGCCAGTAAAGCGTCAGCTTCCCGGCCATCGCCATGATCACCACTGCAGCCAGCGCTATCACCGCGTCGATCACGGCGAGAAGCGTCACCACATAGGTGCGTCCACGCATGCGCCAGATCATCTCCACCAGTTGCCGCAGCCCCGTCGCCTTGCCGCTGATGAACACGGAGAGCGCGCCGATGTTGAAGAGCGGCAGCAGGTCCCACTTCCCCCGCGCCATCAGATAGAGGTTCAGAACAACCATGCTGGCAACCAGCGTGAACGTCCGGAGCACCAGCGCTGCACGAAACGCCGGCGGTATCTCGCCGCGCGCCACGGAGAGCCGTGGGAACACGGCGGCGGCAATGCCGAAATCGCCGAGCCCCGCACCGATCGTGATATAGGAAATGGCGAGGAAGTAGAGACCGGAATCCTCCGGACTGAGCGCGCGCAGAAACTTCGCCTGAAATGCAAACGCCGCCACGGCGCTTATCACCTGCAATACCACCGTGAGCCCGATATCGGCGCCCACGCCAACCTTGCGCAGCCGTGCACCGATCGCGTTCACCGCGCCCCCTCCACCAGCGGGCCACCCGCGTGGCCGAACGCCTGCGGCTCATCGCTGCCGGCGCGCGCGCGCGCATCGCGAGCCATGGCGTTGCGCTGCACGTACTCGAACAGCACCCAGCAGATCACGATGTTGAGAATGGTGGAAACCTGCGTGAAGAGATTGGATGTCATGTTGACGATGAAGGCGCAGAGCACGTATCCCACCGCGCCGGCAAGAAGCGCGCGATCGAATCCTTCGTGGCGCCGCGGAGCGCGGAGCAGCAGGCGCAGCAGCGGCTGCACCAGCACCCAGAGAAACATCAACGCCATCGGCACGCCGAATTTGAAGAGCGACCAGACATAGCCGTTGTGAACGAAGTATCCCTTCAGCGTGGTGTTGGAGAGCGGATCGAGATACTTGTACGGCACGCCGAAGCCGCACCCCAGTATCGGCGAGTAGCCGAAATAGTTCTTGAGGATGGCGGTGGACTCCACGATGCGCGCGTTGAAGGAACGGTCCGATCCCGTGCTCGCCACCGAGAGCACGCGCTCGGCAAGCGCCTGCCCAACGTTGGTTGCGATCTGCGGGAAGATGATGAGGGCCGCGGCCGCCCCCACGAACAACGCCATGAACAACGCAACCACCACGCGCCGCCCGTTCCGGAACGGGCTCATTAGGATCATGATCGCCAGCGCGAGCAGCGCGGCGACGATCGGGCTTCGCGAGAACGAGACCAGCAGGAACACCAGCCCGGCGGCGGCCAGCGCAAGCGAGAGGAGCCTCAGCCAGAGCCGCTTCGAGTAGGCGAACAGCGTGGTGCCGAGCACGAAGAGCGCCTGCGATGTGGACTCGTTCAGATTGCTGCGCGAGGCGGTCAACTGCCACTGGAACACCGCCTCGGCAAGCCGCTCGCGATAGTTCAGAAAGCTGATGGCGCCGTTCACCAGCGCAACGCCGACGAACGCGCACAGAAGCATGATGACGTCGCGGCGGCTCGTGATGTTCTTCCGGAGCGGGAAGTAGAAAAGCAGATCCACCACCACGCCGTACTCCTTCAGGTACTGGAGCAGGTCGCCGCCATGCAGCGTGTTGGCAATGAGCGTAACCGCGGTGCTCACGATCATGAAGCTCATCAACAGCAGATCGAAGCTGGAGTCCACGATCCGGCGCCGGCAGATCACCATCTCCTTCACGAACCAGAGCGCCAGGCCGGCCAGACCCAGCGCGCCGAAGGCGATCTCCCCCAACCCGATCGTGTCCGGCGTGGAGTCCACCATGAAGAGGAGATGGCTGAGAATTGCGGCGTAGATCCAGGCCTTCTCGTTCCACCAGGCGAGGTAGACGGCAAGGAGCATTCCGGGCGCGAGCAGCGTAACGCTCGGGTCAAGCGGGATGCCGAGCATCATGGGAAGGAACAGCCCGGCGGCCATCACCGCCACGCAGACCGCTGCCAGCGCAATCGCCCCCGCGGCGCCCGGAGCGCCGGCGTTGGGAAGCCGCTCCGCCATGGCACGGGGAGCATTGCCCCTGCCCACGGCGAACCGGCCGCTGCGCTCCCCGGTTGTCATGGATTCAACTCTCCGGCGTGATGCGGGCCTTCCGGAAGGGCCGCGCGATCGTTGTAGGCACGATAGCGCTGGAGAAAGCTGCGGACGTACGCAGCGATTGCGATGATCAGATAGGCAACGATGATCGTGCCGATGAATGCCGATGCGAGGATGATCGAACGCTTCGGCCGCGCCTTCTCCGGCGGAACGCGTGCGGGATCGAGCACGTTCAACACCGGGATGTCGCGCAGCTCGTCGTACTTCGCCTGCTCGTACATCGGCTCCAGAAGCGCGAGCACCTTCGCGTTTACCTCATAGTCCTGACGAAGCCGCAGATACTCCACCGTCGAGGCCGGCAGATTCTCCACGGAGGGCCCGTTCAGCACGCCTGCGCGGCCGGCCGCGAGCCGCCTGCTCTGCGCCTCCGCCTGCTCCAGCAGCGTCTTCGCCTGAATGGTGCGGGGATCGTCCTCGCCCAGTGCCTTGCGATAGACCTCCACCAGAGTCCGCTTGGCGGCAACGTCCCCCTCCGCCTCCGTCACCGCCGTGCCGATGATCTTCGCCTGCGACTCCGGATCGTACAGCTTGCTCTTGGCCATGAACTGGCGCAGCTCGGCCCCCAGCTTCTCCTGGTCGTCACGCGTCTGCTCGTATCGTGCACCGATATACTTGGTCAGCGGCTCCGACTCGCGACGGTTCAACTCGCGCGAGAGCATGTTGGTGAAGAGGATGACGTCGTTCGCCATCTTCGCCGCGCGCTCCGGGTTTTCATCGTACACCTCAACGGAGATCGGTCCCTCCGGCGAGATGTCGACATTGATGTTCTCCCCCATCTTCTTGTACACCTTGTCGAATCGCCCCTTCGGGATGCCGTACACGGTGAACAGGTCGTAGTGCGCGATGAGCGAATCGAACAGCGGCTGGCTGGTGATCAGCACCGAACGGGAATATCCGTTGTCCGATCCCGCCTTGCCGACGAGCTTGGAGAGCCCGAAGTCCTTGAGCGACGTCGATATTCCACCGATGATGTTGTCCAGCGGCGTGCCGGATTTGTTCGGCGGAAGCGCACGCACAACGGCCATGTACTCCACCGGCATGTAGCCGAAGACATACACGGCAACGCCGGCGGTCGCCACGATGGCGATCGCCAGCACCAGCTTCCATGTTCGCCTGAACATCCGGAACTGCTCGAAGAGAATCACCTGACCCTCGGGAAGCCCGGACTGGTCACCGGCCGGAACAATTCTATCTCGCATTGTTGAACTCATGGTTCGCATATGATTTGCCTGCGCCGAAGGCGCCCGCCCCACGCATACCTCCTCGACACATCTGCATGCACTTCCTCTCAGTGCAATTCAGCATGCGGTTCAGGCCACACCGGACAACCACACCGCACCGCCGCTCCATGCATCCTGCAATGCCCGGGCCGCGCGCCGCGCAGGCTGGAAGCCCGGCTTCCCCGCCGCGAATCGTCGCACCGGCGGGCCCGGCCGTGTCAATGGGCGCCGAGCCGCAGGCCGCACCGTATCTCCGTCACCGGCGAACTGCTGCCGTTCACCGTGGTCCGATCGCGAAGGGCCGCGATGCGGAGGTAGACATTGCGCCGCAGTTCATACTCCGCCTCCAGCCGCAGGTGCACGCTCTTCTCCAGGATGCCGTCGAGAAACGTCACGTGATCGTTGTCCACGATCGCGCGATGCGTCTGGCGCACATCTCCGCCGACATTCACCAGAACGGTATCGCGCCCGGTCACCGGATCGATGCCGTACGTATTGGCGCCATGCTCCCCGAAGCCGGCCGAAGCCTGCACGTGCAGCCACGGCGCAGGCGTGGCGACAAGCGTCAGCTCGGCGAGACAGGAGTTGGGCTGCAGCCCTCCACCGCCGAGAATCGCACCGGCATGCGTGTAGTCGTTGAGCGGGTTGAAGTGCGTGAACACATACGGTTCCAGCCGCGTGTACGATACGGCCGCGTCCAGCCAGTCCACCCCGATCGCGGTGGTCCGGAGCGCCACCCGCCACGCCGTCTTGTTGTTCCAGAAGCCCTTCCCGATCTGCGAGAAGCGCAGGTCGTCCACCAGGATCTCCCCCTCCACCAGCGCCCGCCGGAACGGCGCCCAGGTCATCGCCAGATAGAGGTTCGCGTTGTCGCGATCCAGCAGATACTGTTCCTGCGTCTTCATGAAGACGAGCGGGTTGATGTAGCCGAGATCGAACGGCCGCCCATGATAGATCACGGACTCGCCGATCGAGAAGCGGAGGCCCGCGAACGGGCCGAAGCTGAGAAGATGCGCCGCCACGTACTTCGACGGGATCTCCGCGTACGGCCCATGCGAATCACCGGTGGCCTCGCCGAGCAGCGAGGCATGAATGTGCGTGAACGCCACCCGGCCGAAGCGAACCGAGAAGCGAAGGTAGTCGAAGTTGACCGGAAGATCGGAGCCGAGCAGCAGGCTCCCGCTCAGCCCGCCGCCAAGCTGCACCCGTTCGTGCCCGAGTTCGAGGGCAACGTTGTCGAAGTCCGCGCGGATGTGGCCGTCGCCGGAGCTGACATCGCGTCCGAAGCCGGTAATGCCGAACGAGCCGTCGCGATTGATATGGGGGTCGCGCGCGGCGATGGCGGAATCGCCGGCCACCGAGCCGTTGGTAACGCGTCCGGAGAAGCCGATGTGGCCGAGGAGCGTTCCACGCAGTTCCAGGCCGCCCCGCGCAATCAATGCCTTCGCGTGCGCGTCGGGATCGATCCGCAGATCTCCATCCAGTACAGGCTCCAGCGCCATGTTGGTGTTCAACGCCGGGTCGCGATAGTCCAGGACCACCACCGGCTGGTCACCGCCGATGTGATCGTAGATGAGCGTGGATGTATCGGAGGTTGGGATGAATGCCGCGGTTGGCAGGCGCCCCGTCTCTGCCGCGAGTTCATCACGGTAGTAGAGGGCCTGCCGGCGCAACAGGTCGGGGATCGTGGTATCCCGGCCTGCCTGTTCCAGAAGCCTGAGCGCGTACCCGCGCGAGACCGGGAGGTGCTCGCGCGGGAATTCCGGAATGCCCCCGAACTCATACAGACGCACCAGCGTCGCGGTGGCCGGATGGTCCACCGGAAGCAGTTCGCTCTGCGCACGAGCAACGGTGCGGCATGCAAGCAGGCCGCACAGCAGAAGCATCGCGGCCGCCTGAATGCGAACGGCTCTGTTCATGAGGCTGATCATTTCTTCGTGAGCTGCTGCACGAAGGTGAAGATTGTGAACGCCAGGCTTGCGATGCCGCCGGTGATGCCGACGATCGTGCCCGCAATCTCGAGCGACGTGCGGCCCGGCAGATCGCGCTCCCCGGGAACGTAGATCTCGTCCCCCGGCATGATCGTGGTATGGCCGGGATCGTCCCAGATGCCGGAGCCGAACTTCAACACCTGCGAACGTCCCGGCACCGCGGCATCGATGAAGCCGCCGGCCATCGTGATGTAGTAGTCGAACTGCGCCCCGGGGGCGTAGGCAACCCAGCCCGGATGCTGCACGCGGCCACGCACGAATACGTTCTTGGGGTTCGGCGGAATCACCACTTCGTCACCATGCTCCAGCGGAACATCGTGCGTCTTGTTGCCGCGCCCGACGATCTCCACGAAGTCCGCCGAGACACGGTTCCTCTGATTCTCCAGGTCGAACTTCATGCGCGTGGTATCGTCCAGCGCGAGCGAACTGGCGGATATGTAGGCACCCGGATCGCCTGCCAGCACCGATGCCGGCTTCTGGAAACGGCTGTCCACGGCGCGCGTGATGTAGGCGCCATTGAGAGCGGCATCCGGCTTCACGCCGCCGGCCATCGTGATCAGCTCGGAGAGCGTCGTCACACCGGGAACGATGGGATAGACCGCAGGCCGTTCCACCTCGCCGACCACGGAGACGGCTCCGACACGGGACCCGCCCGTTACCGCGGCATCGTCCGCTACCACGACGAACTGATCGCCGGCGGCAAGCTTCGTGGAAGCCAGCGATGCACTGTCCTCCAGGTTCAGCGGAACCTTTTCCAGGCCGGCGGCCGTGCGCCGCGCGATGTACGCCTCCTTCACCACTCCCCCCTCGCGCACACCGCCGGAGAGGCGATAGAGCATGAGGGCGTTGTCGCCGTCGGAGAACGGCATGGTTGCCGGAGAGTTTACCGCTCCAACTGCGGAGATCGTGGAGGTACCGATGTTGGAGGAGTGAACGATCAGTTCATCCCCTTCACGAAGCGTCGGATTCTGCGACTCGTCGCCGAGCGCGCGATAGCGCATCAGATCCAGCCGCTGGATGGAGCCGTCGTTATGGCGGAGCGTCACCCAGCGCTGCGTAGGCTGCGCGCCGCCGAAGTTGCCGGCGCCGAGGCGATCGTCGCGCGTACGGCGGCGCTGCTCGGCAATCTCCTCCTCCCGCTGCTTGGTAAGCCCCTCCTGCGAGATCCGGTTGGCGATATCGATTGCGGTTGTCGGCCGGTCCGCCGCCGTCATGACGTAACGGTCCGGGAAGAGCACGTCCCCCGTCACCGACACATAGATGGAGCGCGGCTTGACCAGCGAGATGTTGACGTTGCGGTAGGAGGCGGATCGCGCGCGGTAGAGCGAATCCACCACCTCGCGAAGGCGGGCAAGGGTCATCCCCTTGACATTGATCAGCGGGAATCCACGAGGCAACAGGATGGTGTTGTCCACGGAGACCACCAGTTGGAAGTCGCCGGGTTCGATCAACGGGATCGAGAGAAGGAGTTGATCGTTGGGCCCGACGCGATAGAGCGCCGGATCCACCGCCCGTTCCAACGGAGGCAGGTCCTGCCCGAAGGTCGCGCTCTTGCCCTGACCGTCGGACTTCTTGATGATGAGGTCATCACTCTGCCCCTTCGACACCGGCGATGACGGCTGCGCCGCGAGCATTGCCGGAAACAGACTTGTAAGCAGGAGCACCAGCCGCAGCCAGTGCGTAGATCGATATGAACGTACGTGCATCAGAACGATATCACGAATGTGTATGCTGCTCCAGGTAGCGGACAACGGCACGAGCTATGCGGCTCGCTGCGTCTCCGTCCCAGAGCGGCGGGACCGAATGGCGCTCCTGTTCCGTCCCGGCCGGTGCCGACGCGGTGATGCGCGCGACAGCGTCACGCACCATCAATGGTTCAACACCGATGAGATGATTTGTTCCCACCTCCACCGTCGATGGGCGCTCGGTGGATTCGCGGAGCGTGAGGCATGGAATGCCGAGCCATGTCGTCTCCTCCTGCACGCCGCCGGAGTCGGTGATCACGCCGCGAGCGGCGCGCACCATTTGAATGAATTCGCTATACCCGGCCGGCGGAAGCAGGCGCCAGCGCGGATTCGAGGCGATGCGGTCGTAGTCCCCGGAAGCGCGCATCGCCGCCTCCGTACGCGGGTGCACCGGGAAACGGATCCCCATCTCCCCGGCTCCCTCGTCGATCGCATCCAGCAGACGCCGAAGCGCGGCGGGATCGTCCACGTTGCTCGGCCGGTGGAGCGTGAGGACGAAGTAATCACCGTCCGGCACCGGCGGCTCGTGGCTCGCACAGAGGCGCGCGAGCGAATCGATCATCGTGTTCCCCACCAGGTGGATATCCTGCGCGCGGATTCCCTCGTGCATCAGGTTTCGCCGCCCGCTCTCCTCCGTCACGAAGAAGAGATCGGTGATCGCATCGGTGGCGATCCGGTTGATCTCCTCCGGCATCCTGCGGTCGAAGCTCCGCAGCCCCGATTCCACATGGGCCAGCGGGACGTTCAATTTCTTCGCCACCACTCCGGCCGCGAGCGTGGAGTTCACGTCGCCATATACGATCACCATCGCCGGACGTTCCTCCAGGCAGACCCGCTCGAACTCCACCATCACCTTCGCGGTCTGCGCGGCGTGCGAGCCGGAGCCTACGTTCAGGTAGAGATCCGGCTTCCCCATCCCGAGGTCCTCGAAGAAGACATCGGACATGTTGGGATCGTAATGCTGCCCGGTATGCACCAGCAGATGACGAACGGATGGGATACGCTCGAACGCATGCTTCACCGGCGCGGCCTTCATGAAGTTCGGCCTGGCGCCGACAACGGAGATAACCGTGCTCACTCTCCGCTCCCGAGCAGATGGATCTTCTCGCGCCCGGTACGAACGTTCTTCGTCGCGTTGCGGGTATCAACCACCACTCTAGCATTGGCAACGATCCGCTCGTAATCGAACGCCGTATGATCGGTGGTGATCACCACGATATCGGCTCCGGCGATCACCGAATCGTCGTACGGCACCGCGTGCACGGTCCTGCCGAAGAGCTCCAGCGAAGGCACGTAGGGATCCACATAGCAGATGTTCTCCGCGCCGTCCTGCGTCAGCAGTTCCATCACACGGAGCGCGGGCGAGTGGCGCAGATCGTCCACATCGCGCTTGAACGCAACGCCCAGCAGCACGATGCGCGCGGCCTTCAGCGTCACCGGCATGTGAGCAACCTGGCGCAGCACCATCTGCTTCACATAGAACGGCATGGACTCGTTCACCTCTGCGGCGAGGGTGATGAAGTTGGTAACGAAATCGTGTTCACGCGCAAGCCAACTCAGGTAGTAGGGATCGATCAGAATACAGTGGCCGCCGATACCGGGGCCGGGATAGAACGGCATGAAGCCGAACGGCTTGGTGGCAGCCGCCTCCACCACCTCCCACATGTTGATCCCCCCCATCCGATCGCACAACTGCGCAAGCTCGTTCACCAGCGCGATGTTCACCGAGCGGAAGATGTTCTCCAGCAGCTTCTCCATCTCGGCGACCTTCGGAGAGCTCACCTCCACAACCTTCGCGATGATCACGCGATTGACTGCTGCGGCGATCCTCGTGCACTCCGGCGTCACTCCGCCGACAACGATCGGCGTGTTCGCCGTGTGCCATACCTTGTTCCCAGGATCGATACGTTCGGGCGAAAAGGCAAGGTAGAAATCCCTGCCCACCTTCATGCCGCCCCGCTCCAGGATGGGCTGCACATGCCCCTGCGTGGTGTTCGGGAACGTGGTGCTCTTCAGGATGATGCACTGATCGTTCCTCATGTTCGCCGCGATCCCCTCGGAGGCCTGCACGATGTAGGAGATGTCCGGCTCCTTGTTCGCCGTGAACGGCGTCGGCACGCAGATGTAGACAACGTCCACGTCATGAACGGGTGCGAACTCCGTGGTTGCCGTGAACGTTCCGGTCTCCACCACGGCGCGCACATCGTCGTCCGCAATGTCGCGGATGTAGTTGTTGCCGGCGCGCAGCGCTTCGATCTTCGACGCATCGACATCGATGCCGACGGTTCGAATCCCCGCGCGGGCAAACTCGACTGCAAGTGGAAGACCAACGTAACCGAGACCGACAACCGCAACCGAGAACTGGCGCGCGTTGATCCTATCGAGAAGGTTCATTGAGGGGACGCAACGAGATGTGAAGGATTGAGGCGAAGAATGCCGGGCTTCGAAATACCATGGCCACAAACATACGAAAGGGCATGGAACGAAGCAGCGTAGGCAATTCCCGCCGGAATGCGTTACCGATTGAAAATTTCCGGAGGCAATTCGTCACGGCGTCGCTGTATCGTTTATGACTCGATGCCGCCCGCAGGGTTCCGCGGCTCAGCGGCGGGCCAGTTCCTTCAGGAACCGCCCGGTGTAGGAACCGGAGCAGCCTGCAACATGTTCCGGCGTTCCGGCGCAGACCAGGTTGCCGCCGGCATCTCCCCCCTCCGGGCCGAGATCGATGATCCAGTCGGCACTCCGGATAACGTCCAGATTGTGCTCGATCACCACCAGCGAATGCCCGGCATCGATCAGAGCATTGAACGCCTTCAGCAGCGTCGCGATGTCATCGAAGTGAAGGCCCGTTGTCGGCTCGTCCAGGATGAACAGCGTCCGCTCGTCGGCCGGCGTCACCAGTTGCGCCGCGAGCTTCACGCGCTGCGCCTCGCCGCCGGAGAGCGTGGTGGCCGGCTGCCCGAGACGAATATATCCCAGGCCGACATCGCGCAGGCCGGCGAGCTTGCCGACAACCTTCTTCTCCTTCGCGAAGAAGTCGATCGCCTCCTCCACGGTCATCTCCAGCACATCCACCACATTCTTTCCCCGGTACACCGCCTGCAATGTCTCCGGCTTGAAGCGCTTCCCCTTGCACACCTCGCACGTGAGCGCGATGTCCGCAAGGAACTGCATCTCCACCTTCACAACGCCCTCCCCCTGGCACGCCTCGCAGCGGCCACCGGGAACGTTGAAGGAGAAGTAGCCGGGCTTCCAGCCATTCACCTTGGCAACCGGCGTCAACGCGAACAGCTCACGGATGGCATCGAACGCCTTGACGTACGTAACCGGATTGGAGCGCGGCGACCTGCCGATCGGCGACTGGTCCACCAGTTCCACGGCTCCAACAAGGTCCACGCCGTCGATCGAACCCACCTTCCTGGTAAGCGCCACCGTGGCCCCCTTCGCGCGCGCCACCGCCGGATACAGAACGTCGTGCACCAGCGTGGACTTCCCGGAACCGGAGACGCCGGTCACAACCGTCAGCATATCGAGCGGGAAGTCCACATCGATCTCCTTCAGATTGTGTTCCGATGCGCCGCGCACGCTGATGCGCCGCGGGCCGGGCTTGCGCCGCGTGGTCCGCACCGGTATGGACTTGCGCCCGGAGAGGTATGCACCGGTGAGCGAGTGGGGATCGTCCAGCACCTCCTCCACGCTTCCATTGAACACCACCTGCCCGCCATGTTCGCCGGCGTGCGGCCCCATGTCCACGATCACATCGGCGTTGCGGATGATGTCCGGATCGTGCTCCACAACGATCACCGTGTTGCCGAGATCGCGCAACGATTTCAGGATGCGCACCAGCCGGTCCGTATCGCGTGGATGCAGCCCGATGGAAGGCTCGTCGAGAACGTACATCGCTCCCACCAGCGCGGAGCCGATCGATGTGGCAAGGTTGATGCGCTGCGACTCGCCGCCGGAAAGCGTGTGGCTCAGGCGATCCAGCCGGAGATAGCCAAGCCCCACCTCGTTGAGATAGCGGAGGCGCTTGGTGATCTCCTCCATGATCCGGTTGGCTACCTGCTCCTCGTACGGCGTCAGCACCAGCGCCCCGATCCACGCATACGCCTCCTCGATGGTCATCGCCACGAGGTCCGGGATGGACTTCCCATGAATGAACACGCGCATCGCGGAGGTGCGCAGGCGGGAGCCCTTGCAGCGCGGGCATGTGGTATAGCCGCGGAACCGCGAGAGGAAGACGCGGTTGTGCATCTTGTAGGCGTGTTCCTCGATCTCCTTGAAGAACCCGACAACGCCCGGGTACTTGCCGTAGCCGTGAATCACCACGTTCCACTCGTACTGCGACAACTGCGACACCGGCTTGTCCAGATCCAGGTTCGCCTCCTTCGCGATCGCGGTGATCCGGCGATAGTGTTCGGAGTGCTTCGGCGTTGAGTATGCGATGATCGCTCCGCCGCGGAGCGTCTTCGTCCGGTCCGGAATCACGAGGTCCATGTCGATGCCGATCGCCTTGCCGAATCCCTGGCACTCCGGGCAGGCGCCGAACGGATTGTTGAAGCTGAACAGCTTCGGCTGCGGCTCCTCGTACTTGATGCCGTCGTTCGCGCACTCGAATCGCGTGCTGAAATGCCGGCGCTGATTGGTCTCCAGCAGGTGGATCACCGCGCGCCCCTCCCCCTCACGGAATGCGGTCTCCGCAGAGTCTGCGATGCGGGTCAGCACATCGGGATCGTTGCGGAACACCACGCGATCCACCAGAACGAACACATCGCTCTTCGCAATCCCCTCCGGCTCCCGCTCGTTCAGGTCAACCACCTCGCTCCCCTCTCCGATCACCACACGGAAGAAGCCCTGCTCGCGGAGATTGGCAAGCTCCTCCTTCAATGAGCGCTTCTCGTGCGCATGCATCGGAAACAGGACGTAGAAGCGGGTCCCGTCTTCCAGCTCCTTCATCGCCTCCTGCACGGTGCGCGGTGTATCCTTGCGCACCGGCTCGCCGCAGGCCTTGCATATGGTCTGGCCGATGCGTGCAAACAGCAGGCGCAGATAGTCGTACACCTCGGCCGTGGTGCCGACGGTGGAACGGGGATTCTTCGTGATGGTCTTCTGCTCGATGGCGATTGCCGGCGCAAGCCCGGTGATGCTCTCCACATCCGGCTTCGCCATGCGCGAGAGGAACTGCCGGGCATAGGCAGAGAGCGACTCCACATACCGGCGCTGCCCCTCGGCATAAATGGTGTCGAACGCGAGCGAGGACTTCCCCGAGCCGGAAACGCCGCTCACCACGATCATCCTGTTCCGCGGCAGCGCAATGGAAACGTTCTTCAGGTTGTGAACGTTCGCTCCCCGAATCGTCAGGGTATTCTTCGGACTCGCCTCCGGCATCCGGAAGATGCCGGACGAAGCGGCACCGTTATCCGAAGCCGGCAGCGTCGCCGCGCCGTTGATGCCGCGCGACGCATCGACCACATCCGCGCTCACCGCATGACGGCCCTGCGTCACGGCAGCCTTCGGTGAAGCCTTCCGCTTCGCGGCCCCCTTCGGCGCGGATTCGGCCGTCTTCGGCGAGGCCTTCCGCTTCGCGGCCGCCTTCGGCGCGGATTCGGGAGCCTTCGGCGCGGATTCGGGAGCCTTCGGCGCCGCCTTCTTCGTCCCCTTGACTGCGGACGTGGCGTTCGTGGCGCGCGGCTTCTTCGCGTCGCTCTTCCTGCTGCGTTCTGATCTATCCTTCACGTGGCTGTGTCCTTGCCTGTGCTTCGCTGGCCCGCCTCCCGGAATCAACCGCCACCATACGGCCGGACCGAAGAACGGAACCGCATAAAATACACAATTGATCATGCGGCCTGCATCCATCGCCCACGCCTCCGGGCCGGGTTTACAACTTGTTCATGTTTTTTGCGGACCACCGCCGGAAGCGTATCTTCCTTCCACAATGCGCGTTCGCACACTCCATACCAGCAGCGTCATCGCTTCGGGCGGCACCATCCGGGGAGGCTCCTTCCTCTCGGCGTCGCTCGTTGCCGCGCGCTTCCGCCGTTGGAGCCTGACCACCAACGCCCTCCCATCCTAGGTTCGTCCCAGCTCCCCTCCCCGCTCGTCTCGCGATTGCCCGTGGGCGGAACCGGTTCGTCATGATGCCCGTGACGGACGCGGACCCGGCCGGCATCCCGGGCACAACATGTGCCCCGGCATCGGGACGAGTGATGGCAGCGAGCACCATGCCGTGCCGGCGTTGCCAACGCATTCGCGAACCATCCATCAGCAGACTGAATTCAGGAGCATAGATACCATGACGCGCGAACTTCACGAGGCCAAGGCCGCAGCTGCACACAACGCCGATCACCACGCGTCTCACAGCGTTCAACCGGACCATGTGCACAGCACGCTCGCCCATTACATGCTCGCAGACGGATTCGACCTCGTGCTCGATCTGGAGCGCAGCGAGGGGCCGTATCTGTACGATGCAGCAACGGGGAAGCGCTATCTGGACTTCTTCACCTTCTTCGCCTCCAATCCGGTGGGGATGAATCATCCGAAGATGAGAACACCGGAGTTCATCGAGAAGATCGGCACGGTGGCGCTGCACAAGCCCTCCTGCTCCGACGTGTATACCGTGGAGATGGCGGAGTTCGTCTCCACGTTCTTCCGCGTTGCCGTGCCGGAGTATTTCAAATACAGCTTCTTCATCGAGGGGGGAACGCTTGCGGTGGAGAACGCATTGAAGGTGGCATTCGATTGGAAGGTGCAGAAGAACTTCCACAACGGATATCAGCACGAACACGGCCATCTGGTGCTCCATCTGCGCCACGCCTTTCACGGCCGCTCCGGATATGCGCTCAGCCTGACGAACACTGATCCCACGAAGACGAACTACTTCCCGAAGTTCACGAACTGGCCCCGCGTCTGCGCTCCGGCCGCGAGCTTCCCGCTGGAGGGGAAGAATCTCGAGGATACCATCGCCCGTGAGGAACAGTCGCTCGCGGAGATCCGGAAGGCGTTCGCGGACAATCCGGACGCGATTGCCTGCATCATCCTGGAGCCGATCCAGGGCGAGGGGGGCGACAACCACTTCCGTCCGGAATACCTGGCGCAGCTTCGCGCCATCTGCGACAAGGAGGAGGCGCTGCTGATCTTCGACGAGGTGCAGACCGGCGTTGGGATGACCGGCACGATGTGGGCGCACGAGGCACTCGGCGTACGGCCGGACATCATGAGCTTCGGCAAGAAGTCGCAGGTGTGCGGCATTCTGGCAACGGACAGGATCGACGACATTCCGAATCATGCGTTTCACAAGTCCAGCCGGATCAACTCCACATGGGGCGGCAACCTGGTGGACATGGTCCGCTTCACGAAGTTCCTGGAGATCATCGAGGAGGAGAACCTTGTCCGGAACGCCCGCACGGTTGGCGGGCATCTCATGACGCGGCTTGCGGAGCTGGCGGCAGAGCAGCCGGAGTTCGTCTCCAACGCCCGTGGCCGCGGGCTGTTCTGCGCGGTGGACATCGCAACGGCGCAGGAGCGGGACCTGCTCCGGCAGAAATGCTACGACAAGGGGCTGCTGATCCTGGGATGCGGCGATCGCTCGATCCGCTTCCGGCCGGCGCTCAACATCACGGCGGCCCAGATCGACGAAGGGATCGCGCTGATCCGCGAGGCGATCGGCGAGATCGTTGCCGGCACCTGATCGGAACGTGAGCGATCGGTTGTAGATTGCATTCCGGCGCGACGCCTCGCACGCAGGCATCGCGCCGGAATCCGTTTGAATCACACGGGAGGAACGACGTGAGAGCGGATGATGGGCGCCGGTCGCCCGCCTCGCCGCCTCCTTCTCGACCTCTCCTCTCCTATCTCTCTTCGATGCGCCGCTTCTCGATCGTCGGTACACTGCTCGTTATCATTGCCCTCGCTCTGGGGTTTACATGGCTCGGACTCCGTCTGGTGGGTCGTTCGTTCGTGGCCGATGGTGAGAACGACGGATCGATCCCCGGACTGAGCGCGAACGCCAGCATCACACGCGACCAGAACGGAGTCTCCTACATCGACGCCGCAACCGAGAACGACGCGATGGCCGCACTCGGCTACGCGCACGCTCAGGACCGGCTGTGGCAGATGGATCTGATGCGCCGCGCGGGCGAGGGCCGGCTCTCCGAGATCTTCGGCCAGCCCACCATCGAGTTCGACAAGCTTCTCCGCACCATCGGCTTCAGGCGCACCGCCCACGAGATCGTTCGCACCATGCCGAAGCGGACCCGCGAAGCGCTGGAGGCCTATGCCAGCGGCGTGAACGCGTTCATCCGCGATCACAAGGGGCGCTATGCGATGGAGTTCGATGCGCTTGGCTACGAGCCGGAACCGTGGACACCGGAACACTCCGTGCTCATCGTCCGGTTGCTCGCGTGGGAACTCAACACCGGCTTCTGGACCGATATCGTGATGGGGGATATCGGGCGGCGCGTGGACTCGCTCCGCTTCACCCAGATTCTTCCCTACTATCCAACGGACGCACCAACCATCGTCCCCGGGGGGCAGCATCCGGAGCCGCTGCTGGAGCAGCGTCTGGCCGCGCACGTGGACACCACCCACCGCGACAGCGCCGCCGCGCGCGACTCGTCTGCACGACGCGACACCTCGGCACGCAGGCCGGCGCCCGGCCGCATCTCCCGCTCAGGAACGGAGACACTCCCGGCGCCCGACCTGACCGATGTCATGGACATGGAGCAGAACATGCGGAAGTTCATGGGTATCGACGGTGCGCACGTCGGCTCCAATGCCTGGGCGATTGCCGGCAACCGCGCCGCCGGCGGGAAGCCGATGCTGGCGAACGATCCCCATCTGACCTTCACCGCTCCCTGCCGCTGGTATCAGGCGGTGATCAACTACAAGGGGAACCGCGTTGCCGGCGTCACGCTCCCCGGTCTGCCGTTCGTCGTGATCGGCCGCAACAACGATATCGCATGGGGGCTCACCAGTCTCATGGCGGACGAGACCGATTTCTACATCGAGAAGATCGACAGCCTGAAGCACACCACGGTGCAGGTGGACAATGGGTGGGAGAAGCTGGGATTGATCCGGGACACCATCCGCGTGAAGGATTCGGCTGGCGTGCCGATGAGCATTCGCACCAGCCGCCACGGCCCGCTGATCTCCGATCTTCATCCCTACGCGCACCACACGGTGAACGGCCGGCGCGTTGCGGACTCCTCCTCCATCACGGCAACGACGGCGGTGGCGATGCGCTGGCGCGGCGCCGACGTGTCGCAGGAGATCGCCGCGCTGCAGGGGATTGGAACGGCACGCAACCTGCAGGAGTTCACCGCAGCCATCAGGCTTGGAGGCATCCCCTCGCTCAACTACATCTATGCCGATCGCGCCGGCACGATCGCCAGCATTCCCGTTGCGCGCATACCGATCCGTGAGGCCGCGCACGCAACGTATCCCAACCCGGGCTGGGACAGCCGGTACGACTGGAAGGGAACCGTTCCGATGGAGCAGCTCCCCTCGCTCGTCAACCCCGCACGCGGCTACGTGGCGAGCGCCAACAACAAGCTGGCCAATGGTCTCGGCTACACCGTTGGCGATCTCTGGGAGGATCCCTCGCGCGCGGTCCGCATCGATGAACTGCTGAAGGATGGGAACAACTTCAACACGACGGACTTCGTGCAGATGCAGGCGGATCTGGTTTCGCCGCACATGCTCTACATGGTTGGCTTCCTTCTGCGCGCGTTCCCGGACAGCGCCCGGCAGGGCTCCGCAGTGCAGCTGGCGTTGAGGAAGCTCCGCATGTGGAACGGTGCCATGGTTGCCGATGCACCGGAGGCCGCGATTGCCGCGCAGTGGCTGCAGACCACCATCGAGATGACCTACCGCGACGAGATGGGCCCGGATGTCTTCCGCAACTACGTCTCGATTGCGCAGCAGCCGATTCGCGCCATCCGCTATCATGCGATGATCGACAGCCGATGGTTCGACGACATCACAACGCACGGACGTGTGGAGACCCGCGACGACATACTGCGCAAGGCCCTGGGCCACGCACTCGACTCGCTTCATGCACGGTTCGACACCTGGGACATCAACCAGTGGAAGTTCGGCGCGATGCACACCCTCCTGTTCAAACATCAGTTCGACACGAACGAGAAGCTGCGCGGCATCGTGGATATCGGGCCGTTCGAGATCGGTGGTGCGAGCACAACGCTGAACTGTGCGGAATGGGACATGAACCAGCCGTTCAAGGTGCGCCTGGGTCCCTCGATGCGGCAGATCGTGGACTTTGCGGATACCACCGCATTCATGCGGAGCGTGATCACCTCCGGCGAGAGCGGCCAGCCACTGAATCAGTTTTACAAGAACCAGACCGTGCTCTGGAGCTGCAATGGTTATCTTGCTCTCGCGTCTTCCTCACCCGTCGGGAGAGCCGTTACCTCGGTGACGCACCTCGTCCCGGCGAACGAATAGGCCGGTCAGCACATGCGGTTGCGTCTCGCAGCCGGTGCGGCGAGCAGAACGAAGGACCGATCACAGCAGGCGTATCTCCATGTCCAAGCCTCGTGTCATCGTCGGAATGTCCGGCGGCCTCGATTCATCGGTGGCCGCAGCGCTGCTCGTGGAGCAGGGCTACGACGTTGTGGGCATCACGATCAAGACGTACCGGTACGAGGACGTCGGCGGCAATGTCGGCAGCGATACCAGCTGCTGCTCGCTGGACGGGATCAACGATGCGCGGCGCGTGGCGATCCGGCTCGGCATCCCGCACTACGTCTATGACTTCACCGAGCGCTTCGGCGAGGAGATTATCGACTACTTCGTGGATGCGTATCTGGCCGGCGACACGCCGAACCCGTGCGTGATGTGCAACCGGAAGATCAAGTGGGCGGAGATGCTGCGGCGCGCCGATTCGCTTGGAGCGGACTTCGTCGCCACCGGCCACTATGCACGCATCCGCCGCGACCAGGAGAGCGGACGATACATCCTCAGCCGCGGGCTGGATGCCTCGAAAGATCAGTCCTACGCGCTCTGGGCGGTTGCACAGGAGTCGCTTGCACGCACCATCTTCCCCCTCGCCGATCTCACCAAGCCGGAGTCGCGCGCAATCGCCGCCCGCCTGGATCTGCCGGTTGCCGGGAAGCAGGAGTCCTACGAGATCTGCTTCATCCCGGACAACGACTACACGCGCTTCCTGCGCGACAACGTTCCGGGTCTCGACGAGCGCGTGAAGGGAGGCGATATCGTTCAGGATGGCAGAGTGATCGGGCAGCATGCCGGCTTTCCCTTCTACACGGTGGGCCAGCGCCGCGGCCTGGGCATCTCCTCACCCGATCCGCTCTACGTGATCAACATCGATGCATCAACCAACACGGTGGAGGTTGGAGGCAACGATCAGTTGATGCATCGCGGGCTCCGCGCCTCGAACGTGAATCTGATCAAGTACGCATCCATCGACGAACCGCTCCGCGTAACCGCCAAGATCCGCTACAAGGACGAAGGTGCGCCTGCAACCTGCCGCACGCTGCCGGACGGCACGCTGGACCTCCTGTTCGACGAGCCCCGGCGCGCCATCACGCGCGGCCAGAGCGTTGTGCTCTACGAAGGAGATGATGTTGTTGGAGGCGGAGTGATTACGGAGTGGAGAGACGGAACACCATGAGATGAACGATGAAACAGGAGGGGAGCCTGCGTCCGCGCGCGCGCGCCACGGAATTGAGATCACATTCCTTTCCATCACATTCGATCGCCGGAAAGAGAGCGGAGACATATGAACGTTGAGAGATGCGATAGGTGTGCCATATCTCACGGTTCATCCCGCATATGTTCCACAATCTCCTCCAGCCGCTCCAGCCCTTTCCTTCGCACCAGTCGCCGCACCGGCACCTGCGATGCCACGAGCGCACAGAGCCGGAGGAACGCTCCCTCGTTCCCCATGCGATCCAGAAGCTTCACGCAGTACGCATTGCGGACCAGTTCCAGCAGCGCCTCCTGCCGGGCAACCGGTTCGATCCGGGTTCGTTCCCCCCATGCCAGCACATTGATCGAACCCAGCGGCAGCCGCGCGGCGCCGGTATGCAGGTCCGCATCGATCAATCGTTTGTCGCGCGGCCCCACAACCTTCGGCAGCATCCCGGGCTCGCGGCCGAACCGGCGGAGCGTATCGGGCCACAGCTTCATCCGGGCGGGACCGGAACGAACAACGGGCGCGGTGCCATCGGTCCCGGGCTCGATCACGAGCAGATCGTCCGTCACCAGCGGGTACCCGGCGCGCACGAACGCCGCGGCCGTTGTGGATTTTCCCCCGCCCGTATCGGCAACGAAGCCGATGGCGCGGCCGCCGATCTCCACGCCGCAGCCATGCAGCACCAGAAGGCCGCGCTGATGTAGTGCGATGGCGAGAAGCGATCCGGTAATCAGGTTCGCCACCGAGGCATCATCCGCGCCCGGTTCCAGTTCCACCACGATCTCCCCTCCATCCCGTACCGCGAAGCAGCCCACGCCGCGCCAGATGTAATGAGCAACCGCCGGACCCAGAGCGTAGTAGCCATGGATGCCGATCTCCGCCGGCGGGCGTTCCTCCGGCACGCCGAAACGCACGGCAACGTCCGCCCGCCCCTCTCCTTCTGCGAGGGAGGGAAGCGGGAGTTCCGAGGCGACCGTGAGCCCGTAGGCGGAGTAGATATTCATGAGCGATCCGAGCGCCGGCGAATATAGATCCGGTGATGGAAACGATGATGTGTTGCGTGGTTTGAAACGTATATTCGCCCGTTGACCCGGCAGGGCCTTCGCACCCCCGGCCGCCGGATCGGCAGATCCTTCATACCGGTTCCGCCAACCAAGGAGAGTGCGCTCCGTGACAGAAGCTGCCAGCACTGCATTCAACTCCCAGCAGGTTATCCTCGACCTCCAGGACGCCATCGACTTCGTCAACCGCCGCGTCATCAATCGCACCGACGTGATCGAACAGCTCTTCTGCGCCCTGTTGACGGGCGAGCACGCGCTGATTCAGAGCCGCACCGGTGTCGGCAAGTCGCTGCTGACCGAACAGGTATTCCTCATGTTCACCGATGCACGCTACTTCAAGGTGCAGGCCTCGAAGGAGCAGCAGCCGGACACCTACTTCGGCGGCCTCAACGTGGAGGAGTTGAAGCTGGGGAAGATCGTTCACAACACGGAAGGGTCGCTCGTGGAGAGCGAGTTCGGATTCATCGACGAGATCTTCGATGCCAACGACTTCACCCTCCGCGCCCTTCTCTCCCTTCTCAACGAACGCGAGTTGATTCTCGGCGTTCAGCGGCAGCGCGCGGCCATCCATACGGTGATTGCCGCAACCAACTACCTGCGCATCAGCGAGATCACCGAGGCGCTGCTGGACCGTTTCACCTACCAGTCCGTGGTGTTCCCGGACAAGGATCCCTATCATCAGTACCGCATCTCGCAGCAGTATCTGATGCACGGCGGCCAGCCCGTGGTTCCCGCGAAGCGGATATCGTTCTCCACACTCGTGGAGGTAACCCGCATCTGCCAGGGTGTGAGCCCGATCATGCAGATCACCGTGCCGAACGAGATCGCCTACTATGCCAACATCGTGATACGATACTACGAGGAGCTCCGCAACCGCAGTCTGGCGCAGGGCTCTCCGGCCGCTCATCAACGCGACTACTACATCTCCCCGCGCAAGCAGGTGAAGGCGTTCGACCTGCTTCGCGCGATCGCCTTCATGCACGGGCGAACAACGGTGACGCAGAGCGACGTGGACAAGCTCTACGTTCTCTTCACCACCGTCGGGCTGGATGACGAGCGCACCGCCTGGAACAAGGCCACGCAGACACTGCAGCATCAGTTCCTCGCAAGCCAGGCAATGGAGCAGTTGAAGACGCTGCTCGATTTCAAGGCGCTGCTGGATCAGTTGAAGGCGCAGCCGGACCTGCTCGGCCAGCCGATCACGAACATCGAGAACATGCCGATCAAGCGGACGCTGCGCGAGTGGGCCCGCGAGGCGTTCGGCATGGCCGATGTGGCCGTGGAGAACAACCGCCGCCTCGTGACCGAGTACCTGGAGCGATTCCAGCCGGCAACGGACGAGGTGCGCGAGCTTCGTTCGAAGCTTCAGTACGACGCACACGTGATCTTCAACGTTCGCAACAGCATCGAGACGCCGCTTCACTGATGCGCCATGCGGTTCTCACGCATAGCTCCTTCTTCGAGCACATGGAGGAATTCGGTTACCTCCGCGGGCTCGAGGAACTTCTTCCCGAGGACTTCACGGCGGTCTTCGAGATAGCCCGTGTCCTGGAGGATCCGGACTCGCCGCTCTTCCGCTCCATCGAATCGGTGATGACGGTCTCCGCGATTACGGAGCCGAAGCGCGAGCCGGCATCGCGGGAATGGGTGCCCAACCGGAACGTGACACATGGCGAGGAATACGAGGCTGCGCTGATGCAGAACATCAGCGACATCAAGCGGATCTTCCCGCATCAGTATCTGTTGCCGGACGAAGTGTTCATGCATCGCCTGGCCACGCGCTCGCTCTGGATCAACGTGCCGCGCACGCCGGTTATCATCCCCTTCGGTTCCTCCGGATCGGACTACTCCCCGAACAACTTCAAGCAGAAGGTCTACCTCCTGCTCGATACCTCCACCTCGATGACATCGCACCACCGCTTCCAGATGGCCAAGGCGGTGACCTATGTCTTTCTGAAGCGCAACCTGCGCGAGCTGGGACACATCTACCTCCGCACGTTCGATACCGATCTCGGGCCGCTGCAGACCGCTACGGACAGCAGCGGGCTGTGGAGCCTCATCCGCTACGTCATGCGCCTCAGCAGGCTGGGAAACGGCACGGTGATGGAGCGCGCGATTCTTCAGGCTGCGGACGACATCCGGGCGCAGTCCACGCTTTCCGGCGCTGAGATCCTGATGGTGACGGACGGCGCCTGCCATCTGGATGTGGAGAAGATTCGCACCGCGCTGGGGGACACGATCCGCATCAGCACGATCAAGATCGGCAACGCCACCATCATCCCGGACGACAAGCTGCTGCACGACCTCGCACGCCGCGGCTCCAGCGCGGAGCAGCGCAACCTGGTGCAACTGGAGGAGGAGTTGCGCATCGCTCGCGCGCAGGTAAGCAAGACATCGTCGGACAAGGCCCTCTCGCTGGCGCGCCGCGTGGAGCAGGTGCGATCGTCCATCACGGACAAACTGAAGAAGAGCTACGGACGCGAGATCGAGGAGCTCTCCTCCGTCTTCGTCAACGTGGACGACATCTCCTCCGACGCGATCTTCACGCTGCGTGAGAGCGAGATCGACGAGATCCGCGAACTGCTTGCGGAGGTGGAGGAGGATTTTCAGGAAGGGATCGATGCGGATGCCCTGCGCGAGGCGGCGCTGCTGTACGAACACGTACAGATGCTGTTGAAGTCCGGCGGGTCCGAGTCGCAGATGCGCCAGTTGCAGGAGATGGCGAATCGCCTGAACGAGCTCCTGAAGGACGTGCTCTCCGCCTCCACCGCCATCGACTCCGCAACCAGCCGGCTGTCGCGAACCGACATCCACGATCTGCACATGATGCTGGGGATGCGGTCGTCGCAGGCCGGACAATCGCTCCTCGCACTGCTGCTGAGCGTGCTCCGTCGCTCGATCGGTCGTATCTTCGGCACGCGCAGAGGCCGCACATAGCAACGCGCTCTCCAGGAGTTCCTCTCCATAGTCGCTGCAAGACCTGATGGCAGACCGGTTCCAGCCGGTTGTGGCAGGAGCTCCGAGCCTTTCCCGAACCGATCCATGCCGACGCTTCGCTCCGTCATCCTCTTCCTCCTCGCTCTCCCGAAGACCATCCTCTTCAATCTCCGGTATCTGCCGCTGCGCGACGCGCTGAAGTTCCCGATCATCGTATCGCATCGCGTCTGGCTGTTTCGGATGAAGGGATCCGTCGCGATCGAGGGGCCGGTGCGGCCGCGCATGATCCATCTGGGGTTCGGGCAGGTAAGCATCTTCGACCAGCATCGCTCGCGCTCCATCTGGGATGTCGGCGGGAGCGTCGTGTTCAAGGGGCGCTGCGGAATGGGGCATGGCACCAAGCTCTCCGTTCACACGGGCGCGGTCCTCACCGTTGGTGATGACGTGAACATCACCGCGGAGACCGCGATCATCAGCCACTGCGCAATAACGATCGGAGCCGGCTCGCTCCTCTCGTGGGACATTCAGATAATGGATACGGACTTCCATCCGATTCACGACGCGAACGGCGCCCATCTGAACCCCGACACCCCGGTGGTAATCGGCGAGCATGTGTGGATCGGCTGCAGGAGTCTGATACTGAAAGGAGCGGTGATTCCGGACGGCTGCGTTGTTGCGGCGGGATCGTTGATATCGCGTGCGCTCTCAACGCCGAATGCGGTGATCGGAGGGCAGCCCGGCGCGATCATGCGCGAGGGGATCGAGTGGCGCGAACGTTGACGCGTGTTACGCCTTGCGGCAGCGCAGGCGGTACTGAAAGACGGTGAACGGGCGGAAGAGGCCGAGCGTGGCGATGGTGGCAAGCCGGTACGGCAGACTGTTGCTGCGATTCGATTCCACCTTCTCCACGGCAAATCCGGCATCGGTGAACATGCGGACCATGGTGTGGAGCGTGAAGAATCGGAGATGGGTCCGGTCCAGAATGCCGTGTTCCTCGTACTCGAAACGATTGCGCGCCATCTTCAGCAGGGGAACGATGTGCTGGATGTTCGGGATGCTGGCGATGAGACATCCATCGTCGCTCAGGTACCGGCGGAGGAAACGGAGTACGGCCCAGGGATCGCGCAGGTGCTCCAGCACGTCGGCGCAGATGATGCAGTCGAAGTATCCATCCGGGAAGCCCAGATCGTCCAACGCCTCGATGTCCGCGGTGAGAACGCGATCCATATGCCCGGCCGCCAGCGCCGCGCTGGATGCGAACGGCTCCACCCCCACCGTCTCCTCGATCCCCAGCTGCTCCTTGGCTACGGCGGAGGTTGCGCCGTTGCTGCAGCCGATGTCCAGCATGCGGCGAACTCCGTGCGGAATCATTCCGATCACATCGTAGCGCACCAGCGCATAATAGGATGCATCCTTCTGACGATAGTAGTCCGCTGTGCTCATAGACCGGCGAAGATACGGAAGTCCCGCGCAGCCAGCATCCTCCGCTGCATCGGCGTGTTGGATGAAGCACCGCGAAGGACGCAGAGGTGCGCGAAGGGGAGCCCCGCTCTTCCAGGCCGCGGCCGCGCATAAGAGGATGCAGCCGTTGTATCTTTCGCGACGCAGCCGCACGGCCGGCCCGGACACAGTACTCACGTGACGTCACATGAAACCGATCATCGCTGCCCTCCTCTTCTTTGCGGGCATTCTCATGGCCGATCTCTGGGTCGCATCGAACGGCGGCACGGTGGCGTTCAGGTCGTGGATACTCTCGGACTGGATCGAGGTGGGATTGATGGCGATCTTCCTCGTCGCGTCGGCGTTCGTTGCGCGCTCCTACATGCGCGAGCGTGCCGGCCGGCGTTCCTCCGATGCCGGGGACGCGTCGGACCATACACCCGACGAGTAATCACGCACGGCACTCCAATGCATGCGGTGCGTTGAGAAGCGGCTCCGGTTCGATCGCTACGTACAGAGGGAATCGATTCCTGATAGCACTTCGGTCTGGTATCGCGGAGTGTGACTCCGCGATCGTCATCGGAAGAATGGGGCCTGAGTACAACTCAGGCCCAACGTGCCGCGCCTCTCGCGATGACGTACGATGTCTCTCCCGGAACGCCTCGAACCTCGGGCGCATCGCCGCACCGGCGCTCTCAATCCCCCGGCGGCGTTGCGAACTCCATCAGGTAGGCCTTGATGAATTGATCGATCTCACCGTTCATCACGGCCTGGACGTCGCCGGTCTCCTCGCCGGTGCGCGTATCCTTCACGAGCGTGTACGGCTGGAACACGTAGTTGCGCACCTGGCTCCCCCACTCGATCTTCTTCTTCGCCCCCTCGATCGCGGCCTTCCGCTCCTCCTCCTCGCGCCGGAGGATCTCGTACACTTCGGACTTCAGCATCTTCATCGCGCGCTCGCGGTTCTGGAGCTGCGAACGCTCCTCCTGGCAGCTCACGATGATCTGATGCTTGTCGCCGCGCGGGCTGGTGTAGTCGTAACGCAGGCGCACGGCCGTTTCCACCTTGTTCACGTTCTGCCCCCCCTTGCCGCCCGAACGAAATGTCTCGAGCGTCACGTCGGCCGGATTGATCTCCACGGCGACGTCGTCATCCACGACCGGATAGACGAAGATGGACGCGAACGACGTATGCCGCCGCGCGGCCGAATCGTACGGCGATATGCGCACCAGACGATGCACACCGTTCTCGGACTTGAGATTGCCGAACGCGAACGGCCCGGTGATCTCGATGGAGGCGGACTTCAACCCGGCCTGATCCCCCTCCTGCTCGTCGAGCAGCGCGATGCCGTATCCCTTCCGCTCCGCCCAGCGCATGTACATCCGGAGCAGCATCTGTGCCCAGTCCTGCGCCTCCGTTCCACCGGCTCCCGCCTGCACCTTCAGGATGGCGTCTCGCACGTCATCGGGGTCGGAGAGCATGTTGCGGAACTCCAGTCCCTCCACCATCCCGCCGAGCCTGGAGAGCTCCGTCTCCAGTTCGCCCGCCATGGAATCATCCTCCGCCTCCCGCCCGAGCTCGATCAGCGCACCGATATCGTCGGCAGCCTGGCTGGCCGCCTTCCACTGCTCCACCCACTCCTTGCGTGTTGCTATCTCGCGCATCACCTTCTGTGCGGCCACGTTGTCGTCCCAGAAGCCCGGCGCCTGCGACCGTGCCTCCATCTCCGCTATATCACGTTCCTTGCGTTCGATGTCAAAGATACCTCCGCAGGTCGGTGATCTTCAGGCGCTGTTCGTTCAGTCTATCCTCAATGTTCTCGTACATCGCTGTTGCCGTTGTTGCTCTGTGTCTGAATCGGTGGCGCCGGCGGCATGGCGCCGCGCCGATGAATGAATCCCGCAAAGGTACGAAGCGAACCGATTCGGAAGCGAACCGATTCATTCGAACGGCCCGGGCTGCACATAGCAGGCCGGGCCGTCGATGATCGTGCCCATCGTCCCCTACAGATGCCGGACACGTTCCGTGAAGCGGGAAGCCTACGGGCCAACGAGCACGTTCACGAGCGCGTCGTTGTCCGCCGGCGTGTTCGGGTTGGCGTTCTTCTCGCTCGACGGGTAGATCCAGCGCTTCGGAACGTTCGGCTCCGCCGTTGTGCCGGTGCGCCGCTGATCCGTATAGGTCTGTCCTTCGAGGAAAAGCTGAAGATCCTTCTGCTTCAGGATCTCTGCGATCGTTGCATCCTTGTCGGTGGATGCGAAATCCGGAAGGCCTGCCTCCGTTCGAATCACGTTGACCGCGGTAACGGCGTTCGGAAGCGCGCCAACACGCGCCTCGCACTCCGCGCGGATCAACACGTTCTCCTCATAGGTGATGAACGGGAAGTCGTCGGCGAACTGGCTGTACTTCTTCAGGCCGGATACCTTGTCCGGGTTCATCTCGTCGGCCGTGGCTCCCGCCTCGCCGTGCGCGGCGAAGCCGAGATAGTTGCCGTCGGCATTCTTGTTGAAGTACTCGTCCAGCCGCTTGTCGCCAACCTCGCTCTTCAGCAGATCCATGTAGGTCTTCTCCACCTTGATCGGCTCCCCTTCGTTGCCGGTCCAGTGTCCCCATGGCGAGACCTCGTTCGGATTGTCCGTGTAGATCGCCATCAGGTTGCCGGTTGGATCGGCAATGCCGTTCCCCACCTCGTTCAACGCCTCGGCGTACTTCTTCACATGGAGGAAGTAGCGGGCCTTCAGCGAATGGATCACCGCCTTCCACTTCGCGCCGTCGCCCTGGAAGTTCAGATCCTGTTGAATCGTGGTTGCGTTGTCGAAGCGTGCGAGAGCGCTCGAGAGAAGACGCTGCACCTCGTCGTACGCCTGCGACTGCGACACGAACTGTGCGGGAGTGAACCCGTCGATCTCGATGGGGATCGATCCGTATGTCGCGGCAAGTTCGCCGAAGATCATCGCCTTGTACACCTCGGCGATCCCCATGATGGTGGCGCGGGCCTTGTCGTTGTCGCCGCCGAAGTTCACCGTAGGAGCGATCGTGAGGATATCGTTCGCGAGCTTCACGCCGCGATAACCGTTGAGCCAGTTATCGTTGGTAGGCCCGTCCACATCCATCACGTAGGAATTCCATCCAACCGGCTGCTGCCGGCCCTGGCCGGTGCCGGCCATCTGCCACGCCCAGATGCTGTTGACACGCGAGCGGTCGCCGCTGTAGAAGTCGCCGCTCACCGACTGGAGAGCCACCAGCACGCCGAGCATGCCGTCGCGCGACTTGATCCTGTCGCTGCTGATACCGTTCGGCGACTGGTTCACCGAATCGTCGATGCTGCATCCGGAGATCCCGAGAGCACCCACAATCATCACCAGTCCGAACGCAAGTGGCCGGAGGCCACGATTGATAGTCTTCATGTTCATTGTCGTACGCCCCGGGATTAATAGGTGATCGAGATTGAGAACCGGACTGAGCGGGTCTGCGGCAGCGTGAAGTAGTCGAAGCCGCGTCCCTCCGCCTGCTGGAAGTTGTTCACTTCCGGATCGTACCCGGAGTAGTTGGTCCAGGTATGAAGGTTGCGGGCGGAGACGCCGAACGTCACCGTCTCGATTCCCCAGTCCTGCAGGCCGCCCCATCGATACTCGACGTGCACCTCGCGGAGCTTTACGTAGGAGGCATCCTCCATGTGCGCCTCGTCTGCGCCGCCAACGAAGTTGTTGGCATACAGACGGTAGTAGGATTCACGCGTCAACTGTACCGGCGCCTTGCCGCCGGCGGTGTCGCTGTAATCCATCACGGCCTCGCCGCGGTCGTTGAACCAGGGATCGTCGCGATCCTTGGTGTCGCCGTGCGTGCCGAAGTTGTAGAGTGCGCCGCGTGTTCCGTTCCACACCTTCTGTCCGATCGAGGCATCGATCAGGAAGCCGATGCTGAAGTCCTTGAAGAGCGTGAACTCGTTGTTCCAGGAGAAGGTGTAGCCGGGATTCGGATCGCCGATGATCTGCAGCTCGGGATCGATCAGCGGCGCCCCCTTGTAGGCGTTGCCGAAGTAATCCTCCGCAACCTGCTGCTTGCCACTCTTGTCGGTGTAGGTGTCGCCGGAATAGACGCGGTTGCCGTTGATGTCGCGAAGCCAGCCCACACCGCGCATCACGCCCAGCGGCTGGCCAACCATCGCAACGTTGGTAACGCCCGTGAAGCCCCCCTCGAGCTGAATGAACTCGGTGCCGGTGACAGGAGCTCCGGCCGGCTTGATCGCCAACTCCGTGACGGTGTTCTTGTACGTACTGTAGTTCACCGTGGAGTGCCACGTGACATCGGCAGTGTTCAACGGCACGAAGGTGAGGCCGAGCTCGATGCCGGAGTTCTCCATCTTGCCGGCATTGCGAAGCTGCTGGTCGTAGCCGGAGGAGCCGGGCACTGGAACGTAGAGGATCAGATCCTGAATGTTCTGCTTGTAGTAGGTGAACTCCAGGCCGATCCGGTTGTCGAACAATCCCAGATCGAGCCCTGCCTCCACCTCCTTGCTCAGCTCCGGCGAGATATTGTCGTTGCCGGCAACCACGTATTCCTGCGGCGAGCTGGAGCTCTGGCGGATGCCGATGAATCCGTCACGGCCGGCCGATGTGGGACGGTCCCACGGATCGGGGAATCCATACGTACCGTAGAGGAAGTTGGTGGCATACGCGCCGGGGAGCGTGGGCGAACCGGCCTCGCCGTAGGAGCCCCGCAGGCGAAGGTTGCTGAGCAGATCCCTGGAGCTCTCCATGAACGGCTCGTCGGAGATCGTGTAGGCCGCGCTCACCTTCGGATAGTAGTGATACTTCTCCGAGACGCCGAACGTGGAGCTGCCGTCACGACGCATCGCAAGCGTAAGGCTCAGACGGTTGTTGAGCGTTCCGGTGACCTGCGCGAACAGGCCGATCGTCTTCGCGTGCGACTCGGACGACGAGGCATCGCGAGCGGAGCCCGCCTGAATCTCGTCGAAGAACGGAAGGGTCGAGCTCGAGCTGCCGTCCGTCTCCGTGGAGTTCTCCCAGATGGTCTGGCTTCCCAGCGTAACGTTCAACCCGAAGTTGTCCGTGAGCTGCTTGTTGGCGTTGATGCTCAGGTCCGCGTTCACCGTGCTCATGGTTGCGCGGAACTGATCCACCTCTCCCTCGCGGTTCGCCGAACCGGCGCTCTGCACTGCAAGGCGCTTCACGTTGAAGTGATCGTAGCGATCCAGGCCAATGCGGCCGTTCACACTCAACCAGTCCAGCGGGCTCCAGTCCACGGAGGAACTGTGAATGAATCGGTTGATGTCCGTGGTGAACGTGTTGTTGTTCTCCGTCCAGACCGGATTGTCGTAGAAGCCGAAGCGCCGCTGCGTTACGCCGTCGGGCTCCAGATAGTTCTTGTTGTCGAACTCCGGGGGGGTTCTGAGCGAGCCGAGCAGAATGCCGGAGGTGTTGCTTCCGTTCTGCGGCAGATCGTTCGCAATCGAGATGTAGTTGCTGTTGCTCTGGATATAGACCTTCGGCATGATCTCCGCGCCGAGGTTGAAGCGCACGCTGCGGCGGTCGAGCGACGAGCCGACAACGAATCCCTGCATGTCCGTCCATGTGCCCGTGGCCAGGTAGTTGATCGGCCCGGCCGCGCCGGATACCGTCAGGGTGTTCTCCGCGGAGACGCCGGTGCGGAACACATCCTGGTCGTGCTGGTAGGTGGGAACCGAGGGGTCAAGCTTCGCCCCCCACGAGCTGGAGCTGCCGGGCGTTCCGTTCTCCCCGTTCGCACCCGGCTGGTATGGTGTCGTCTGGCCGTAGATGGTCTGCAGCGGAATGGAGCCGACCTTGTTGTCGGTCTGCACGGAGCTGCTGAGCGTAACAGTTGCGAGCTTGTCGCCGCGGGCCCGGCCGCGCTTGGTAGTGATGATCACCACGCCGTTTGCGGCGCGCGATCCGTAGATCGCGGCTGCGGACGCGCCCTTGAGAATCTCGATGGACTCGATGTCCGACGGATTGATGTCCACGGCGCGATTCGCCATCTGAACATTTCCGCCCTGGAAGTCCGACCCCTTCACCGACGAGTTGTCGATGATGGTCCCGTCCACGACGTAGAGCGGCTCGGAGCCGCCGGAGATGGTCTTGCGTCCACGGATGGTGATATAGGTCCCCGCGCCCGGAACGCCGTTCGTTCGCGTCACCTGCACGCCCGTCACGCGGCCGGAGATTGCATCGATGGCGTTCGGCGTCACGGCATGCGCCACCTCGGTGCCCTCGACCGATCCGATCACATTGCCGAGCTTCTTGCGATCGGTCTCGCCGCTGAGGCCCAGCACCACGATCTCGTTCTGCTGCAGTGGAGCCGATGCGAGTTCGAAATTGACGGTGGCGGTCTGCCCGGCGGCCACACTCGTCTTCTTGGAGACACGGGTGAAGCCAACGGCCCGGGCTTCCACTGTATACGAGCCGACGGGGACGCGATTGATGGTGAACTTACCGTTGCGATCTGCCACGGCACCGAAGTTGGTTCCGGTGAGAATCACTGTGGCGCCGGCGATCGGATTGTGGGACGTTGCATCGGTTACCGTACCGGTGATCTTCTGTTCTTCCTGGGCAACGAGCCCGGTCGCGCAGAAGAGGAGCAGAATCGGGAGCCACCCCCTGGCGCCCTTCCTTGCTCGAGTGCGGGCATGGTGGGTGCTTCCCATCCATGCCGAACCGCATGTGGTTGTTGAGATGCCCATACTGATCTCCTATAAGTAGTGTGCGGAACGCGGCTCCCGATCCGGCGCCTGCATCGAGCCGGCGCTGACGGGAACACCATGATGAGTTCCGCTTATCCAAGGACCCGACAACCACACTTCGCGGGGTCGCCCGACGCACGAAGTATCGCAACACGAGATGCGGCATACGGAGATTTCGCCCATCACCGGCATGCCGCGCCGTATGGTCATGTGGTTGTGTCGGGGGGTCCTGTTCTCTTGGCGACAGACTGTGGGTATCGTGAGGGAGGGGTGATAAGCTCCCCGGACGCCTGCGATGGCAGATCGCAACCGCCGAGAAGAGAAGCGTGTGCAGTGCATGTACTTCCATGATCACTGAACTTCATGGAAGTAAAATAACGATAACATTTCCCGGATATCAACACGGGAAATCGATTTTCGAGAAACTCAGCCCACTGGTTCGAGGGCTACTTCAGAGGAATCGAGAAGGCTTTGTGGTGGATGGTAATCAACGGGCTGCCCCGCACTCTCCCATGCGGCAAGGCCGCCGGCGAGATCGCGAACGCTGGCGACGCCGCCATGCTCGAGAATGGAGACTGCCATCGCCGAACGATATCCGGCTGCGCAGTGCACAACCACCGGACGACCGTCCGCAACGATCGAGGTGACGAAGTTCTCGAGCTGGCTCAGCGTGACGAATGTGGTTCCGGGAATGTGCTTGGCCTCGCGTTCGGCCTCGCGGCGAACATCGATCACGATGGGCGGATGGTTCGACGACATCTCCGCAGCGAGCTCCGCCGGGCTTATCCTGTCGAACGTCTGCACCGCCCCGCCGGACGCGCTCCACGCCTCCATTCCGCCGGCCAGAAAGCCGACGATGTTGTCGTAGCCCACGCGGGCGCAGCGCATCACGGACTCCGCCTCGCGGCCATGATCGGCAACGATCACCAGCGGCTCGTGGATCGGCAGAAGCGTCCCCACCCAGGTGGCGAACTGCCCGTCCAGGCCGATGTTGTAGGCGCCCGGTACATGCCCCGCGGCGAAATCATCGGCGCCGCGTGTGTCCAGAAGCACGGCCCCCCACCCCATCTCCGAACGGAACTCCGCGGGATCGAGCGGCCGCACGCGATCCATCACATTCCCCAGCGCCGGCGCGCCGGCACGGTTGATCATCGCGTCGCTGGCGAAGTATGCCGGCGCCTCCGGCTGCCCCTCCGTGATCGCATGGATGAACTCCTGGCGACTCATCGGCTGCAGCGCGTAATTGCCGAGCCTCTCGGCACCGAGCGTGGTGAACTCCACGTCGCGCAATGCCTTGCCGCAGCTGGAGCCTGCACCATGCGCTGGATAGACCCGTGTTTCATCCGGCATCGTCAGGATCTTCTCGTGCAGCGAATCGTACAGCATTCCGCCCAACTCCTCCTTCGTGATGCCGAAGCCGCCCAGGAGATCCGGCCGCCCGACATCGCCGGCGAAGAGTGTGTCGCCGGTGAAGAGCGCAACCGGTTCATCCGGCGTCGCGGCATCCGTAGCCGCGATGGTGATCCCCTCCGGAGTATGCCCCGGCGTCTCCAGCACGCGCAGGCAGGCCGTGCCCAGCGGCAGGAGATCGCCATCGCGAACGGCGAGATGCGGGAAGGTGGCCCCGGCATGCGATCCCATCACCACCTCCGCGCCGGTAAGGTGCGCCAGCTCCAGATGCCCGGAAACGAAGTCCGCATGCAGGTGCGTCTCCACCACATACTTCAGGGTGAGGCCATGCGCCTGCAGGTAATCCAGATAGATGGTCACGTCACGCTGAGGATCGATCACGGCCGCCTCGGAACCGGAGGAGAGGATGTAGGATGCGTGCGACAGGCAGGCGAGGTAGAAGCGTTCGATGGTCATGCGGATGGAAGCTCGAAGTGTTGCTGCCGGAGGGATTGCAGGCGGGTTGCCCGCTCTGCTGCCGAAGGCCTGGATGTGAGCAGCGTGTTGACGCCACGCACCTGCCAATGACGTTTCAAGTTAACCATCTCGTGCAAATTGGGGCGCAGGCACCGGGCGTCGGGCTCACGGCATACCGAAGACCAACGCACGAAGGCCAAAACGCGAAGGCCAACGCACCCCGGCCGGCCACTCCTCTCCTCTGGCATAACTCACCCCTGCATCGTATGTTTGCCGTTGCTTCACGTGCCGCACGGGCGCACTGTGAAGCCTGAAACCACCGACGCTCGCTTTTACCGTTAGAACAGCACGAACTGGAAATCGGCTGCTCCGATTACCGGCTCCAGGCAACAACGGAGTACCTGCACAGCCGCAAGGCCGTGCGGCCACCTGATGTTGGAGCCTTCGCGGCATCACCAAATGCACGCTGTGCCCATCCACGCCCACGGGAAGCATCGCGCGGATACGATATCCAACCACCACAGACCAGAACAGAACGATGCCAGCCATCAGCTTGTGCATGATCGTAAAGAACGAGGAGGAGGTGCTTGCGCGCTGCCTCGCCTCGGTGAAGCCCCTCGTGGACGAGATCATCATCGTCGATACGGGCTCTACGGACAACACCATTGCAATCGCGCGCGGGTTCGGCGCGGTGATCGAACACTTCGACTGGATCGATGACTTCGGCGCCGCTCGCAACTATTCGTTCAGCAAGGCAACCTCACCCTACATCATCTGGCTGGACGCGGATGATGTGCTCCTCCCATCGGAACTGGAGCGACTGCTCGAATTGAAGGAGCGGCTCCACAAGGATGTCTACATGCTCCTGTACGACTACTCGCAGGATGCCGCCGGCAATACGCTCTGCACGCTCTATCGGGAGCGGATCGTACGGCGGGAGGCCGGCATCGAGTGGCAGTATCCGATACACGAGTGCATGATCACGAGCACGGCCAACACGTCGGAGCGCGTGGACATCACCATCACGCACAGGCGCACGCACGCAGGCGCCGCAGCGGACGAGAATCGGAATCTCCGCATCCTGGAGAAGGCCGTTGCCGGCGACCGGTATCGCAACGACGCACGCATCTGCTACTATCTCGGCAAGGAGTATCTGGACGCCGGACGTGAGGAGCCGGCGATCGCGGAGTTCAGGCGGTTCCTGGCGATGCCGGACGGATGGATCGAGGACAGGATCGGCGCCCAGCAGCGAATCGCCAAGGGATACTACAATCTCTCGCGCAAGGATCCGCCGAAGGCCAAGGAGTACCGCTCGCTGGCCCGCGCCGAGGCGAAGCTGGCACGGGCCATGGACAACCGGTGGGCCGAGCCGCACTTCATTCTGGGATCGATCGCGTTCGACGAGGAGGATTACGAGGAGGCGATCTTCTGGTACGAGCTCTGCCTGCGTCCGGCGCCCGACGTTCTGAGCCCGCTCGATTCCTACACCTACGGCGTGGGGCCGCTGGTACAGATCTGCATCAGCCACGACCGGCTGGGGGATCCCCTGACGGCGAACGAGTACAACGAGCACGCCCTGGCCATGATGCCGAACGACAGGAACCTGCTCGCCAACCGCGACTACTTCACCGCCGTGCTCCAACGGCAGCGCGGCACACAGCGGGCACATCCAACCGGAACCGTGAAGCTGAATCTCGGAAGCGGCAACAAGCGCTATCTGGACTACCGCAACTGCGACAAGTATCCGGGCCGTGAGGTGGACGAGACGTTCTCGCTGGACGATATTCCGTACGACGACGAGACGGTGGATGCAATCCACAGCGAGCATGCGCTGGAGCATCTGTATCACGAAAGCGCGCGCACGGCGCTGCGCGAATGGTATCGCGTGCTGAAGCCGGGGGGAACGGTTCTGCTGAAGCTGCCGGATCTCGGCGAGTGCTGCCGTGCCTTTCTCGCCGCCACGACGCAGGAGGAGCGGGACTGGTATCGCTATACGATCTATGGGATCCAGCGTTCGCTGGGCGACGAGCCGATGGAGGGACAGATTCACCACACCGGATTCACACGCGAGGAGCTGGTGAGCGAGATGGAGCGGATCGGGTTCGTGGTGGATGCAAGCAGCAACTACGACGGCTACTCCACCCCGTCCGTGGAAGTGCTGGCGCACAAGCCGGTACCGGACACCTCCGCCGACATCGTGATCCCCACCTGCGCCAACCCGGAGTATCTGCTAGCCTGCGTGCGGAGCATCACCGCCTGCACGGAACATCCGCACCGCATCATCGTGGTGAACAGCGGCGGGCCGCGGCAGACGGCAGGGCTGCCGGAGTCCGTGCTGGTGATCGAGTCCGAACGGCGGCTCAACTTCTCGGAGGCGGTGAACCTGGGAATCCGGGCAGGCTCCTCCCCGTTCGTCGTGATCCTCAACGACGACGTGATCGTGTCGCATGGCTGGCTGGAAGCGATGATCGCGGAGGCCAGCGGAAACGTGGGCATCGTGAACCCCCTCTCGAACTGCGACAAGGGCTGGCTGCACGACTACCACATGGAGGTTGACGGCATGGAGCTGCTCCCCGGCATGAACAGGCTGTTCGAGGGGACGCTGCAGTTGCGCTGGGTGGATGAACCCGGCATCGCCCCGGAACGGATCTACACCGCGCACATGGAGCGCGACCGGGTCTTCCGCCGGGACTGGGTGGCGTTCTACTGCACGCTCGTCCGGCGCGATGTGATCCGCATGACCGGTCTGCTGGACGAGGAGTTCGTGAACGGGTCGGAGGATCTGGACTACTGCCTGCGCGCGCGGAAGATGGGCTTCGAGTGCGCGGTCACCGAACGGAGCTTCGTGTTCCACTTCGGCGGCACCAGCCGTGCCGCACGCGAGTTGGAGATGCCGGAGGCCTTCCGCGCGGAGGATCGCTCCAACATGGAGCGGGCGGCGCTGAAGCACGATCGCCCGCTGCTGGTGATCCACACGGGATCGTCGTACGAACCCTGGACGTCCGCAGCGATCGGCTCCGCCGGCATCGGCGGATCGGAGACCGCGGCCGCGCGCATGGCGGAGGAGTTCGCCGAACTGGGCTATCGCGTGGTGGTGTTCAGCAGCTGCGATGGAATGGAGGGGCGGTACAACGGCGTGGAATACATGGACTACGCTCGATTCGAACGCTTCATCGATGCGCACGTGATCGACGTCATGATCGTATCGCGATACATGTTCGTGCTGCAGAATCCGCTGCGCGTGAAGAAGCTCTACCTCTGGGTGCACGACATCTACGCAATGGGAACGGATCTCGGCGAGCGCGACCTGGTCCCGTTCTTCTACCAGCGGCTGGACGGCATCTTCTGCCTGAGCCCGTGGCATATCGAGAACTTCTGCTCCATCCACGGCGTGCCGGCGGACAGGCTGATTCTCACCGGCAACGGCATCGATCCGGAGCGCTTCGAACGGCATGTGGAGCGGCGCGCGAATCGCTTCATCTATTCCTCCAGTCCCGATCGCGGACTGGATACGCTGCTGGGCATCTTCCCCCTCATCCGGGAGCTGCTGCCGGATGCCGAGCTGCACGTGTTCTACGGCTTCGACAACTGGGACAAGGCGATCGAGATGTCGCAGGATGCAGGCGCACGCGCGCTGCGCAACCTGATCCACGCGCGCATGAATCAGCCGGGTGTGTTCTATCACGGGCGTGTCGGGCAGGATCGGCTGGCCGAAGAGTATCTCCGCAGCGATGTCTGGTTCTATCCCACCAACTTCACCGAGACCTACTGCATCACGGCTCTGGAGGCACAGATGGCCGGCACACTCTGCGTCTGTACCGATCTCGCCGGGCTCTCGAGCACCGTTGCGGATCGGGGGATACTGCTTGGCGGCGATGCGCGATCGGCGGAGTTCGCAGCGGAGGCGGTGCGCCGCCTGCTGGTGCTGCTGCGCGATCCCGGGGCGAAGGAGGCGATGCGCGCGCGCGCGCGCGCCTGGGCTGCTGAACAGACCTGGCACAATCGCGCACGCGAGTGGGAGGCCATCTTCCGGACGCCGGGGATTGCTCTCTGAGAAGAGCACACCGCAAAGGACGCAAAGGAACGCGGAGGAGCCGGCGGTGTAGCCGGCGGCTCTCTCCTCTGTGCGCCTTTGTGTCCTTCGCGGTATCTTCCGCAATCCTCATGCGCACACAACATCTCAGAGCGAAACCGCACCCCTCCGGCACAACGGCCGATCTTCTCCTTCCGGATGCATCGGCAGGCCGGTGGAAGCGCGCTCTTCGCACGGCGGTGCTGCGCGCCACCGGCGTTGCACGCGTGCTGCGGACGGTGGAGGCAGAGCGCCGCAGCGGCGCGACCGGCGAGGAACGATTCATGGCGCGCCTGCTGAAACGCTTCGGTATCGCGTGGACTGTTGCGCACGGTACGCCCGCATCCATCCCGCGAACCGGCGGGACCATCGTGATCGCGAACCATCCGTTCGGGGCCGCGGAGGGAATGATACTCCACGAGATTGTGCACGCAGAACGCCCGGACACCCGCACCATGGCAGCCTATCAGCTTCGCGTCGTGCCGGAACTGCAGAGCGAGTTCATCTTCGTGGATGCGGTGAACGGGCCGGATGCCAGGCGCGCCAACCTCCGCCCCATGGCGGACACGGTTCGCTGGCTGGAAGCCGGCGGCACGCTCGTGCTCTTTCCGGCAGGCGCCATATCGCAGTATTCGTTTCGCGAGGGAATGGTCCTCGATCCCGTCTGGTATCCCCTTCTCGCCGGGCTTGTGCGCCGATGCAGGCCCACGGTTGTCCCCACATTCGTTCACGGGGGGAACAGCCTGCTGTTCAGGGCGATCGGCTACGTCCTTCCGAAACTCTCCACGCTCCTGCTTGCGCGCGAGATCCTGAACAAACGCGGGCGCACCATCGGCATCTCCATCGGAGAACCGGTGAGCGCGGACCAGCTTCTCGCGCTCGGCTCGGATCAGGCGATCACGGCGGAGCTTCGTGCCCGCTCCTACGCGTTCGCGAAGAAGCCGCCTAGGCCCGGCTGATTACGGCCTGCCATTCATTCTGTCGAGATGTCGTCATGGAAGCACAGATCCCGATGCTCATTACGCTCACGGTTCTCGCCGGCGTATTCGGTGGGCTGGTCAGCTACTTCGGTTTTCCGGATGGACACCCGGCGTCGCACCCGCCGGCCCCGGACGCCTCCGGAACGTCGGCCCCCCATCCCGCCCCCGCGCCGGACTCCGTACCGCCGGTGCCGACGGACACCTCCATGTGGCAGCCGGTGGTTCGCGGTGTGGGCGCCGCGTTTCTGGTGCCGCTCTTCCTGAAGATTGCGGACAGCAAACTCGTGGACACCACGGACTCGGCAGGGCTCTCCGGATGGCAGTTCTTCATCTATGGCGGCTTCTGTCTTGCGGCAGCCATCTCCTCCCGCGCCTTCATCGGCTCCGTCTCCAGGCAGGTGATCGCAATGGCCGCCGAAGCCAAGCAGAAGTCTGAAACAGCCATACAGAAATCCGCCGCGGCACAGCAGCGGTCGGACAAGGCGATGGAGATATCGCAGTCGGCAAGCACAACCTCGGAGGAAGCGCAGAAGGCCGGCGAGATCGTTCGCGCCGATGTGGAGCAGGCGAAGGAGGACCAGTCCAGACTGGCGGCCGTGGTGTGGCGCACCGCACGGACGGGAGCATTGCCCGGAGCGGGGAAGCAGTTCAAGGCAGCACCGCCCGGCATCCGGGGCGCACATCCCGAGTCCGACCGGGATCTCATGTCCTCCGATCCGGCCAAGGGAATGTTCGGAGGGCTGGCGCAGCATGACGGCTGGAGCATAAGCGCATCGGTAAGCGCGGCCGGGTGGAGCAAAGCCTTCTTCAACGTCACACTCACCATCACCGCCTCCTCCACGGCCGAGGTCACCTCCAACAGTGTAGCGATTCACCTGCATCCCACATTCAAGCCGGATGTAGTGAACCTGGCGCTTGGAGCGGACCGCACTCTCACCTACTCATTCAACTCGCTCGGCGCGTTCACCGTTGGCGTTGAAGCAAACAACGGTGCCATCCTGCTGGAGCTGGACCTGGCCGATCCCGTGCAGGTGCCGAATGCGCCGCAGGAGTTTCGGGAGCGGTGAGAGCACCGGGAGTCGGCACTCAATCAGGTAGCCGGAGAGGTCACCCTCCCCCGGCGACCACACTACCGTACACGCCGTTCGGCATACGGCGGTTCGTTGGAGATGCTGAGGACGTTGATGTTCGCCTTCTCTATCCGGATGCCTCAGGCCGCGCTGAGCACGCCTGCCACTCCATCTCCTTCCTCTCGGCGGTCCGCCGCCTGCCCTCCGGATTGGCCCCGCCGTCTCTGGCGCCGTTCCTCCGTCTGCTTCGCTCATCACGCTTCCTGTTCCGGGCTCTCTCCATCATTCCATCAAACAAGGCGTCCCGTCACCGGAGGTAACGAGACGCCTTCGTTCGATGCATCCGCCATCATGAAGCCATATCGGCCCCAGCTGCTACTTCCGCATCATCATCCCATGCCATCGTCGCCATCATCATTGCAATCATCCTCGGTCAGATCATTCACGTCGCTCAGGTTCAGCCGAAGCGACTTCACGTGATAGATCGGCAGCTTGCCCGTATTCCCCAGGCTCGAATAGACTGCGATGTCGAAAATGAACCGGCCTTGATCCCGCTCCGGTAACCGAGCGTAGTACCAGGTGGTGATCGCATCGGCAAGTGCACATGCAAAGGTGGTTGCCTGTTGCGGGCATGCCGTATCCTCGTCCGCGTGTATCCGGAAATCGAACGGCGGCGACATCACGATCGGCAGCGTAACGATCATCGGGTTCACGATGCCGTAGGGATTGCCCAGGCGATATTCGTACCTGCAATCCACGCGAATGCTGCGGGTCTCGTTCGGCGCCGGATTCTGAATCCCTTCGAAGAACTTCGTGAACAACGTGCCGATGTGGCTCCTGATTCCCTTCGGGCTCGGCTCCGCCGGATTCAGGCTCCCGACATTGATCGTCCCGTCATACTCGATGAGCGGGGTCAGCAGGCTTCCGAAGCGAACCATCGGAGTACGATAGATGAACTCCGGGTTCGTATGAATCTGAGCAACTGGATTGCATGCGGCATCGTCGAAGATGTTCTCATTCCGGGTAGTGTATACCCCGCCCCATGCATTCTGCTTGTTCAGAATATCCAGTGTTTCAAATACCACCGTTCGCTGGCGGTCCTCCGCGGCGGTATCCTTGTCCAGTATCTCCGTCCCATTCTCCCCTTCGGCCGAATACCAGAACATTCTCCATCCTGGCAATACATTGTCAACCGGATGCGTTTCCCACCCCTCAACGTCTATACGTGGAAGCGGAACGTCCGCCTGGCCGCTACAGACTCTGACGGCAATCGTGAATCGCCGCACCACCTGCGCCTCGACAAGGATGTCCCGATCGTCTTCGCTCACCACGTACAGGTATGGATCCTCCGCTCCGTAGGACGGCCGATAGAAATCGCGATCGCACATCCAGCGTCCCCATGCACCGGCCACCTTGGCGGCAATCGCCGCGAACGCCGTAAGAGCGGCATCGGCCTTGCCGTCGTCCGCGCCGGCAACACCCTGCCGGATCTTTACCAACGGCTCGAACAGATCCTGCTGGATCGCATCCCATGCATGATCGAACATCGCGAGCGCCTGGAATAGATCAGGATCCTCCGAGCCGATGCCGTGAGGAAGCTCGCTGTTGGCCACATTGAATCGAGGCGAAGTGAAGATTACATCGTGCGTTCCCTGCACCCGCTCGTACGTGTACCCGTACTGCCACTCACGTGTCTCGGCAAGTGTCAATGCATTGTATTCCTCCTCGTCGTCGGTGGCATCCACCGTGGTGATCAGCTCCTGCTGGATCAGCGTTGGTGTGGGCGGGAACTTTCGAATCGGTACCGGCACGGAGACCGTCACAGACGGCGAGTCCGGCGGAATTATGAACGTGAGCCAGGATGACGCACGATAATCCGCAATTCCCGGAACGTCGGCAATCTGATACTCCAATGCGCTGACATTGAAATCCACGTCGATCTCGAACAGCCGTTCGGGCAGCGCCGTCTCCGCACTGAAGAGGAAGGTCAGGTGCTGGCTCTCGCGTGCAAGTGGAACACGCGCCGTGGAGAGCGTGAACTCCGGCTTCGAATCTTCCGTTCCCGGCCGTCGTCCCACCGTCTGCCCGTACAGCTTCGGTACATAGGTGGTATCCGCATCGGCATACGGCGAGTCCACGTTCACGCCAAGCTGCACGATCGCATCGGTTTCGTATGCTGCGGACAACCGTACCAGCAGCCGCTGGCTGAAGAGCTCGCCGGCCTCGCCCAGGTTGCCCAGTCCGGTATCACCAATCTCCTGCACCATACCCGTGATGGCGGCGGCAATCGTTCGCTTTGCGGCGATGATGGTCTCCAGAGCGCGCGTGCCGGCCGGGGCGGCGCTCCCAAGATCGAGCAGATGAGCAGGAGTTGCATACTGCGGAAGCAGAACGGTATCGACTGCATTCAGGAAGGCCCGTCCCCAGGCATCGAGGTCGACTCCCTTGTAGGTCTTCTTGGTGACAGCGTCCGCAAGCCCCTGGCCGGAAACGTAGTTGTAGACGTTCAGATCCTCCGATCCGATTGGTGACGTAGCCAGCGGAATCGGTGCGAAGAACACCTGCTGCTGGGCGTTGATGGCATACTGGAACCGTTTGTTGGGGTTCGATGGACCCTGGTCACGATTGTCGCCGATGAGCTGCCCCAGCTTCACCACCCAGAGCCGATTGCGCGAGTCGGTCTCCACATCCTCCAGACGCGAGAGACCCGCGGCCAGCTTCGTCCCGCCATAGATGCACTCGAAATTCGTGGCGAAGTCCCTGATCGGCCCGGCAGGTTCGATATCCTCGGTGGCCTCGCGCACGGCGGGCATGTCCAGGAATGCATCGTCGATACGCCCCGTGCGTTTGATTCCGAAACGAACGATCAATGGGAAGATCGCCTCGTTGTTTGCAAACGATGCCGGAATAGGGAGCGTGAGATCGTCAGGAATATCGGGCTGCGGCGCATTCGGATCGATCAGCACATCGAAGAGCTGATCGAGGAAGCTGACGATGCTTCCCACCCAGACACGAAGTGCTGCAATGCTGAGCGTCTGCGGCCCGCCGCCGAGCGTGGTGCTTCCCCATGCAGTGACATCGGCGCAGGCAAGCTGATCTGCGATGCGTCTGTATGCTTCGTAGTCGGCGCTGGCAATGTTGTAAACATCCCCCAGGCTTGCCTGCTCGCCATCCGGTGCAACCAGATAGCGCGCAACATCGAACTCCAACAGGATCTCATTCGTTGGATTGGAATTGCCGTCGAAACCGATGCCGTACGACGATCTCACCGACGGCCAGCGTCCGATGCCGATTACTTCGTCGGTGTAGCCAAGCCGAGCCGGAAGGATGTTCGATCCCCAGCATCCGTCAACCTCGAACACATAGTTCAGCAGATTGCCGAACACGTCGCGCCAGTCCACCCCGATCTCCACGAGTGCGCCAACACCACGGTACGGGTTCGCAGCAGGCAACGCGCTGTGAACGAACCGGTATGCCGGGATTACCTGTTCGTACTTCCAACGGCCCTCCACATCCGGCAGATCCGTGAACTGGGCCAACTCCGTGCCAGGCCCTCGCGGCAGCCCTTCCATGCTTCCATCGCACCACTGGTTCTGCACAAGCCAGTATGCAAGCAGACTGTAGAGCGATTCCAACTGCTGGGCAATGGTCGGCTCGTCATCCACCCTTGCCGTCGGCTGAGGAACCCTGAACAGTTGGAAGCCGGTGTGGCCGGGCGGCACCGTGGGCGCCTTCGTTATCAGGCGGCTGCGGATATTCACATTCGGTCCGGGCGCGAAGATTGCGGAGCCGGCAAGCGGAGCAACGAGGTCGGTCAACGGCACATTGTAGATCCCGGCAATGCCTGCCAGGTTCTGGCCGGCAGTAACCGGATGCGTAAATGGCGGGATCACAAGGGTCTGGTACTCCGGCAACTCACTGTCGGCCGTAAGGCCGGCATCGAGATCCGTGTTCGCGCTCTTGATGGCATCGATGCCGAGATGGAACCGGTTTGCAACCGCACCCAGCGTCTCGCCTCCGTGCGCCACCTGGTACACGGTACCGGGAACGGCGATCGACGTCACGCTCAGGCCCTGCCCGCCAAGGTCTGCGGCCAGATCGGCAAGGTTGGTATGATAGGATGCCATCAACTGGTTGAGCGTGGTGGTGCCGTTCACTGCTACCGATATCGACTGCTGATGCGAGACTGCAAAAGCGGAAGCCTGGGTAACATCTGCTCCCACCACGACCCGGTTCACGAACGGCGGCAGGCCGCTGGTTGCATAGTTCCCGGCTCCGTAGCCGTAGGTGATCAGCAGAGTGATGTCCGCGGTGCCGTCATCCTTGAAGGCGCTGTCCGGGAGCCCGCGCGAGGCGGCGCCGCATCGATAGTAGAGATAATATCCGCCGGAGCGAACGATGCTCCCCTCCCAGAGCACCCGCAGTATCTCGGCGCGGTTGTCCTTGAAATCGTTCGCCACCGTGGCCGGAACACCCTTCGCAAACTCCAGGCTCTTCGATCCCTGCGGATTGGTGAGCGTGGAGAGATTGGTCTGCAGGATGAAGGCACTGATCGCGTTGGGGCCATCGGTCTGCAGGGCTCCAACTCCCTGGCCGGCAAACAGCACGTGGATATCCTGAATGAACCCGAAGCCGGAAGCGCCTCCACGGGAAACGATCTTCTCCAGCGTCAGCGTTCCCTCGGCGTCCGCACCATCGAGCTCGTAGGTCATTGCCGCAGGCGATCCGTCCGGCAGGCGAACGCGGCGCACCTTCACGGTGATCGCGGTGGCCCACGAGTAGACATTCAATGTCCCGACGGAGCCATCCGGCCGTTCGAGTGCGAGATCGAAGCGCTGCTCGGGATTCAGCGGCAGGGCCAGTACGCGCCGCATTCCCTCGGAGAAGTTGAGGATCGTGGGGAGCACGCCGCTCGGCGGAGTGCCGATGGTGTAGGCAAACGCACCGGACATCTGAATCTGCACCGGACGGCCAAGCGGGAAGCGCTTCGGCTGCGTCTGCGACATCGGGATCTTCCGGTACGGCGAGGCATCAACCAGCAATTGCTCGTTGGCCATCTGATCCAGCTTGTCCAGATCAGCCGGCTCCAGCCGGACACGCACCGGATTTACATATACCTCCAGATCGTTCTCCGGGTTTACGTAATCCTCCATGTCCCCTTCCATCGAGTACCAACCCGCGTTGGCTCCGCCAACGAGCATCACATCCAGATGCGGTCCGCCGGCTGCTCCCCCCAGTGGATTGTCCAGCTCGAACTGCTGGCCGGTGAGGCGGTACAGCCCATCCGGCTCGCAGTTCGGCCACAGCCCCGGTTCGGGAGCCTGTTGCTGTGTCGGGATCGGCAGGCGCAATCCGGGCACCATGAAGCGCGAGACCACGCCGCCGAGATCGATCAACTGATCGCGATCCAGCATCTCCTTCTTCAGCGTCCGAATGTTGATCTTCTGCGCGTTCGGAACTTCGATCCGCCCGTCCTCATCTTCCAGCACGAGAACGTCGGCGTTGATGAATGCCACGTCGGCAATGGCGACGCCATACGTGGTCTGAACCTGGCGCAACGTTGGCGGATCGGGCAGGCCAACCGAGGCGGGCGGGATGCTGAGGCGCACACCGGGTGCGATGATGCCGGAGAGCTCGTTGCTGGCAGCGGCCACGGACTCGACAGTGAAGCCAACCGCCGCGGCGATCGTCCAGAGCGAGTCGGTCGCCGTGGAGAGATATGCATCGCCGGTTGCCATCGTGAAGATGGTTCCCGGAACGAAGATTCCCGGAACGAACGCATTCATCAGCGCGAGGTCCGTCTCGAATTGCATGTCCGGCGTCGTCACGTAGCGCGACGCGATGGCGCGCAGATTGGTCTCGCTTCCAACGGTGAGGACGGTTGCGGGAACCGTTGGAAGGAACAGTCTCCTGCCGGCGTTCAGCACCTGCCGCGACGCAATCGTGATGGCCACCGCCCCCGGCGACGCATGCAGCCTTGTCGCCATGGAGTAGAGCGTCTCGTTCTCGACAACGTCGATGGAATCATCACCAATCGTTATCGCCGTGTCGGTTGCCACGAGGCCAGGCGTGAGTGCATTCAGGCGACCGATACTCTCGAGAAAGTCATTGCCGGTCGTGAACCCATTGTCCGCAGCAAGGGCCGCGAACGTATCGCCGGCCGCAGTGGTTACCCAGATGCCGCCAACCTGCAATCGGGCCGGCGCAATGATGGATGCATCCGCATTTGCAACTCCCACTTCACCCGGATCGACTCCATAGGTGTCCTCCAGATCCGCGAGTGTCTGCCCATTGGCATCGACCGAATACTCCTTCAGGAGGTTCATTGCAGCCTGAACCACGCCGCGTGCGAGGAGCAGGAAGTAGTCATCGAATACGTAGGATGCCATGGACTCTTCGTCGCCCGTGTACTCCGGCGCGGCCTGCATTTCCGCGGCGTCGGAGCTCGCCTCCAGGGCCGTCTGGAACTGCATGGCGATCGCGTTGAAGTGGTTCGCGATCTCACCGGAATAGCTGTCCGGAACCATGTTGTACGTTCCGAAGTCGATGTCGGCCACCATCGTGTCGTCGTAGAATGCCTTCAACTCGAGGTCCGGCGGCATCGGGAAGACGGCGAGCGTGGGACGGTCCTGCGAGCTCCCTCCATTCACCGAGTTCCGGTTTTGCTGGAGCGGCACGATCACCAGTTCGAAGTACAGATGAAGGAAGTCGAGCAACTCCTGCGTCTCGAAACTCGGCGCTGCTCCCGCATGGCGTGCCAGCGAATCGAACACCTCCTGCAGGTGATCGATCCGCACATCCTTGTCCAGGAGCTCGACATCGATATTGGACACATCGACCGCAGTCTCGTTATCAGCATTCACCGAGGCGTTGATCGCCCATACGAGCATGCCCGTCGCGAGTGCCTCGAAGTCCGTGGCAGTGATCTGGTTGACACGTCCGTGATCGGTCTCGCGCTCTGACTCCGACGCGCTGCGGAGGAACAGCATGGCCACATAGTTGGACTTCTGGCCGTTCGGTCCCTCCGCCACCGTGTACATGGGGCGGAACTCCAGCAGAACCCGCTCGCCTGTGCCCGCCATGTCGATGGTGTCCCAACTGAGAGCTCCCATCTCCTTCGGGGCAGCTCCCTTCGTTTCGATCATGCCATGCGGCGCGGCACCGTTCGGCAGAGCATGCTGGCCGCCGCCAACCCAGGGCGCCGTGCCGTTGCCGCGCACCGGGATCGTGAACGACTCACGGATGCTGGTGGAGAAGGAACAACTGATATCGGTGCTCAGCCAGCCAACTCCGATGCGCACAGTCAGGTTCACATCGACGCCGGCCTCGAAGAAGAGCACGAGCGGCTGGTACGATTCGAACGTTGCGCCGATGCGGGCATACACAACCAGCGAGACGCTTGCGGATATCACGGCGAAGCTTACGCTTCCCTGAATGCGCCCAACAACACCGAGAGTTCCCTGAAGCCAGTAATAGATCTCCGTGCCGTTGCCGCTGGTGGGGTTGAAGAAGCCGATCACTCCCTCCAGGATGCCCTCGAAGGTGATGCTGAGCTGCGCCGAGAATATGCCCCGGTTGATGCTCTTGCCGATGCCCAGGCTGAGCCCGATGCCGAACGACAACACCGGACGAAAGACTCCGGTGTTCGGGTTGTAGTTGGCCGGAAGCCGCGGGGAGGTTGCCCCCTCCAGCAGCGCGAAGTAGAAGCCGCCCGCCCCCAGGAACGGGAACACCTGCAACATGAATGAACGGGAGAAATCGTTGTCCTTCGGAAATCCGAAGTCCACCTTGAAATTGCCGTTCGTGTAGAGTTCGAATGCGATGATCGGAAGCGTGATCGAAACCTGCCCGAGCTCGATCTGGCGGATGGCGTCCGGCACGCGAATCTCCATCTGGTAGACGCCGATGCTCTCGGTCACCTTCTTGTAGAGGATCTCGAACTTCAGGCCGCCGAGGTAACGGAAGCTATCGCGGTCCACACCGACACGCACGCCGGCGATGTTGCTGTCATTGAAGATGAGGCCGATGGCGAGCGCGCCGAACAATTGAAAGTCCGCCCCCACGAGCCAGTTCATCTGCGGGTTGTAGCGCAGGCCGGCCTGCATGCCGGTAAGGGGATGGCTGGTTGTCGATGGATTTGCAAACGCGGTCTTCATCGCCGCGATCCCATCATCGACGGACCGCGTGGCATTGGCTCCCATCAGCTCCAGCCGCTGGCCGATGCCGAGATACTTGAGATCGATGATGCGCGCTGAACGGCCGGGCGGCTTCGGGACATTCGCATCATCCAGATTCCAACCGAATGGCGAGGGCGTTGTTGCCGTGAATGGAATCACTTCGGCCTCGAAGCGAATCTTCTTGTTGATTGTCACGATTACCGAGACCGAGACGATCTTCATGAAGCCGAGATCGACCGGCGTGGGGAACCGGTACGTTATGCCGCAGCGCTTCTGGCTGTTGCCGTCGAAGTAGAAGCTGAACACCAGCCCCTGCAGGCTGATGCCGGCAACGAGGTCCCACGGCGACTCGAACTGATAATCGGACGCTCCCTGCCCGTTCACCAGCCGGTTCAGCGTATTGACCAGATCGCCGATGGTGCGATTGCCGAGCGAGACATCGATGCGCTTGTTGGCGGAGTTGTAGACGCCGCGCACGCCGTCGAACTCAACGGCGATCTCCGCTCCCGATCCCTGACCGTTGCCGGTGCGATATTGAAACGAGCCGGTAACGTTGAGCGTGTCGTACAGACGTACCGTGCCGGAAACGGCGAACGTCCAGATTCGCTGCGCCGGCTGCGCGGGGTCCGGCTGCGACCCAACCGATGCGCTGATGGACGTCAGCTGTACAGCGCCGGGCTGGCCGCCAAGGTCGTAGTTCCATGTATTCTGGATGGAGGCGCCGAGGAAGAACACCCCGGGCTGCGATCCGCCGGAAGTTGTGTACTCGAAACGGATCGAGGTGATCGAATACGTCTTGATCGCATTGAGCCAGTCCGGCGGGTCGCCCTGAAAGAACTTTGCGAACAGCGCTCCGAGGTTGATGGGATTGATCGTGTTGGCGCTGAGCATCCATCTTCCACCTGCCCGTTGAGCCCTAAACTCTACGTCCGCGAGATCGAAGAACGACGCAAGACCAAGGATGTCGGCGGAGATGTTGCGCGAGCTGCTCATCGGGTTCTCGATGGTCAACCCGATCTCGGGATTGCTGACTGTGAATACTCCCGGAATAATCTGCCATTGATCCGGGAAGATCACCCGGAAGTCGATCAGGGAAAATGTACCGTTGACCGGGTTGAACGTCAGCGTCAGGTAGTTCAGGTTGATGAGAAGAGCCGTCTGCGTGCCGAACGGCACCCACAGAGAGCTGATGTCAAAATCCCCGGGCAGCTTCGAGAGCTTGTACAGGTTGATGTTGTCCGGGGTGTTGCAGGAGACAACCCAGTTTCCCTGATTGAACGGTATCGGCACGCCGACGAGTGTTGTGAGACTCGCACCATCAACCGTGATCGTTCCCGTGGCCGTTACCATCAAGGATGGCGAGTTGAACGGGCTGCGCACATCCACGGTGAATGAAATACCCGATAGCGAAACATTGCTCGCAATGGTCCACGTGCTGGTTGTGCCAATGGTCAACCTGAGACTGTCGACACTGGTCAGCGATCGGGTGACAACCTCGAACGACTGAAGTTGTAGTTGGGTAAAGCCCTGGACGGCCGGCGGCAGCGATGAAAGCTGGCTATCAACGCCAAGGATTCCGAGAATGCTCCGAAACGAAATGCCGCCACTCTGGGGGTCGCCGCTCGTAAGCAGCAGGCGAACGCGATCAAGACCACCGAACGCATTCACCGGGATGTCGATTCGTACTTCCAGGGAGACCGAATCGCCGGATATATCCCGGCTAATCGTCAGATTCCCAACAACGGCCAGGAGCGTATCGGGGGCCTCACCGGCACTTGTGTCGGCCGCCGCCGCAAGGGACCGCTCCACTCTGAACCGAAGGCTGTTCAACGAAATGCGGGGCTCCGTAAGCACCACGGTTGGATCGTTCAGGGGCACGGATTCGAGCACGAACGTGCGTTCACTGGACCGAACCGTAAGCTGCGGGGCTCCGAACACGGTAGTGGCCAGGTCCAGGCCGGTAAACGTTCGCGAGGCAAACAATCCAAGCGGCGCCAATCCATCGATCGTCGTGACATCGATCGTCGAGGTCAGAATACAGCGCGCCGATCCCGCATTGGTCTCCTCGAACCGGATCGTGACGGTGCGGTCAGCACGGGTGTAAAGCGTCGCCGATGCATTCACCGTAACCACAGTCTCACCATCGCTCAGAACAACACGCTGGTCGTTCGGTCCCGCAAATGACAACGACAAGCTCTCCAGATTCATCAGAACGAGGAGCGTTCGAATCGATGTCTTCGTAGCCTCATCTGTCACGGTATCCGGAACCAGGTTCATCGACCCGGTGTTCGCGAGATTGGACAGAGTTGTGCGTAGTGCTGACAAGCTCATGATTTCGATCTCCCGTTATGGCGCTGGATGTTTCTTGGGGCAGGTGATGTTGACGTCCACCGGATCGGAGATCCGGCGAAGGGTGGCCCAGTCGCGATAGTAATGCGTCAATTTGAACGTAAGGTTGTCACCGTATAATTGCGGATCGTTCAGGCGTCGCTCCACGGTAATAACGATATCCTGCCAACGGGTTGCCGTGTCGGCAAAGAACAACGCATGATTATCAGCCACAGCATACGGATCGGGCAGGCCGGATGGCACGAACGTGTAGTAGAACTGGCACGGCGTTGCCGACCCCGCACGTATCCGAGCTGCACAATTGGTGTTCGGGAGCCGGTCGGTGCCGAACTTCCCCAGGCCGGACGAGAAGATTGCCACGCATGGATTACAGGCGGTACTGAACGCATCGTTCATGCTGCCGTTACTGCCGTGGTGATTTACCTTCATGCAGCAGAAATGGAAACGGTCCTCGGCCGGACGCTTCAGAACGTTCGTGAAGTATTGCCCCATGGACGTTTCCATGTCATGGTCATTGCTGCCGTTGATTCCACCGCCGAGATCGCCACCCGTGAAATAGCGGAACCCCTCGAAATCCAGAATGAATGCATAGCTTAGATCATTTTCCGTCGGCGTGCGTCCGTTGATGACATCCAGCGGCACAATGTTCATGGAATTATCCCTCTGGAGTGTGACTCCGTTCGTCGCAACGCACGTCATGTGCATGTTCGTGAAATTCGGACTGAACACGTCGTCGCCAGCATGTAGCGGCAGTCGACGCCACGCCCATGGGCCTCTGAACATTTCGTCGTATTCGGTAAACAGCACACCACCTGAAAGCGGGTACACGCGATATGCCGTCTGAGATGGACTGAAGAGCCGGCGGTCGATTATCACCATATCCTTACTCCACATCCAGTTGAGTGGCCTGGCAAGAATTTTCAGAATGCCGGCGGCGGACCCGTAGTGATCTTCATCGAAGTGCGAGATGATGAAGTAATTGATCTTCACGATTCCATTATCGTCCATGATCTGGCGGATTGCGTCCCAGACGATATTTGCCGGACGATGATACTTGAAGTTGTATCGCCCCGGTCCCGGATCGATGAGTGCGGTGATTGTGCGAGTCCTGTTGAGCGGGAGTTCCTTTCGTGCAATGATAAAGGTGCAATCGCCCTGTCCAACTCCGACGTGATAGATCTTCAGCGTCTGTTTGTAGTTGGGTTGTGCTGTAGACAACGCCGGCAGTAGCAGCGCCAGCAGGGTTGCCATGAGTGTCGACCTGCGCATGACTTCTCTCCTGTATCTCGAGGCTGTGATGGTGTGATGGTTCGTTCGTCGAGCGGAGCCCCCGTGCACCCGGGCCGGCGCGCTACGCACGCCGGCCGGTTGTAATCACGAGCAGGCCTCAACCACCGCCGGCAGGCGGTGCAGGCTTCGGATAAACAGCAAACCAGCCGAGTGCATCATCGCTGGGCGTTGCCGTCGGGCTCAACAGTGCCGGACTTCTGGGTGGGCCGAAGACGTAGATATTCGGTCCCCCTCCAAACGGTATCCCGATGCCGAGGATACGCAGCGCCATGCTGTTCAATGTCAGCAGGTATCCCGTAGCGTCGTTGTCAACGAAGGACTTCAGACTGTACGAGCTTGCCGAGAGCTTGGCGACCCCCTCCAGGCTGAACAGGTCGCTCCCGATGCCACTGACACCCGGGAACTTCAGCCACACCTGGGCACGGGGCTGCGTTGGCCCTCCGGGACTCCAGGTAACAGCAAGCTGAACAGTAATCCCTGCATTTGCGGCAAACTCGCCAAGCGTGCCGAGGTTCAGCGTATAGTCCAGTCCGTACCACGGCGCGGCAACGGCCTGTGCGGTCATCTGCGTCCCAACCGCAACATATCCCAGATCCTTCGGAAGCTTGCCCGCCTCCGACGACATGAATGTCTGCAGCCGCATCGGGAATTTCTTTGCAAGGCTCTGATCCCGAGCGATGGTTACGGCCGGCGCGGTATCCAGGGCGATCGTTCTGCTGTCGAAGGTGAACGTTCTGTCGGATGGCGAATCCATATTGAACTTCATGCGCAGCGCCATTCCTTCGAATGCGAGCGCGTCATAGGAGAAGACATCCAGGTTTCCACCCCCTCCGGCCAACGCCATACCGCGGAATTTCATGACGCCCCAGAAGATGAAGGCACAGTACATGTCCTTCCCCCTGTTGGGAACAGTCTCTTCCCGAACAGAGAATTGTGCCTTGCGAATTTCCACCCACTCGATGATGGCGCTTTGAAGCTGAAACTGCCCGCCCCCTTCAAGCGTGAAGACGTAGGAGGGCGTGTTGCTGAGGGCATCGTACTGGCCAATCAGCCTGATTCCGTTGTTCGTTGCGCCGTCGTTCCCCGCAAGCCCGGTGATGTTGTCACCGAACAAACGGTTGATCTTCAGGTCGGCCGCGCACGAGAACTCCTTGAACAGCCCGTTCCGAAAGACGGCCAGGAATTCGCTCACCGAGAAATCGAAGTCCGGTGCCGGTGTTGCGTTGCCGCCGTCTCCACCCTGCGGCGCAGGAGGCTGCCTCCGTTTATAGTCCACCAGACCGAACAGCGAGCACTCGGCCGGCATGAGTCCCTGTCCCTGCTCGGAGAACTTCACATAGCTTGTCTCCACCACGATGTGATGCGCCACGAAGAAATTCTGGTCAACACCTGCGCTCAACGCACTCAACTGTGAGGGGAGAAGCTGCATATCGATCGAGATATTCACGCCGATTATCCCGGTCCACTCATCGTCGTCGATCACCTCGATGAACGGTGCATATCGCGCCTTTACCTTGGGGTCACTGCTCGCAGCGAGCGTTCGGGCATATGCGATATAGGCCGACAGGCGCTGCGCAAGAAGATCCAGCAGGCCATCGTTGGTACGATTGAAGTCACCGGGATTGGTCCACGAACGTGGATCGCGCAGCCGGCTTGCGATGGAGCCCGGCGAGAACTTGAAGATCAGCGTGTTGTTGAGATCGTGGAAGTCATCTGCCGCAGGATTGTCGAGGCGCTGAAACTGGTTACCTGAGAGTTTGAGGTCGAACTTCCAGTCCGCCATGTTCACCCGCGACTCGAAGCGCCTGTCCGTTGGCTGCTGCGGATTCGGTATCGTGAAATGGTCCGGGAGCGATGCAACCAGGAACAACTGGTTTGTCTGGAACGCTGCCTTCAGTGTCTCGTCCGGATACCAGAATCGAAGAACGGTGCTTGTCCGCTGGTTCTGTGCCAGGAGAAGCGACGTCCATGAATCCACTGCAACATCGGCGATCAACCCCTGCGGTGTGGCCCCTACGCCGCTTGGCTTGGGCGTCGCCGGTTCCATGATATCCGGTGCCGTTGCAGCCGTCCTTCGGATCACATCACGGCGCCACGGGCCTATGACCTGATGCTCCAGAGCGCTCAGAAACGTTGGACGGTTCGGTGCGTCCACGGAAGGATATGCACCCGCCGGCGGCGCCACCGGAAAGCAGGTCTGGCTGCATACCGATTCGAACAGCGCTGCAACCGGCTCCATAAGCGGAAGCGGCGCACTTCCCGCGATCACACCGGGCCGCGTGTAGAGTGGAGCATCCTCCGGCTGCGCATAGTACACGAACTCCCGCGCCTCGCCGTTCGGCCCGACGAAACCCACCCACGCAGTGCACGCCCCCTCCACGATCAGGCGCAATGCGTCGAGGTCCGGAAGGCCGCCCCCGTTTCCGTTGATTGGAAACGTTGGCACGAAGGCATCGCAATGCGGAACAAAGAGAATGCGATCGCCATCGAAGCACTCGTTGCGCGGCATGAACCCCACTGACTCGATGCCGGAGAGTCCGCACATGAAGCGGGCCGGCATTTCCGCCTTCCGGGAAGCAAGCGTCAGAGGGTCACCGCACTCGTCCAGCAGCAGCAGCTCGAACTCGCCGGCAGGCACCAGATAGTAGCAGAAGCCACCGCATTCAATCGGAGCCGTATCGCGTGTCTCGAACAGAAGCTTGGATCGGCCTTCTCCCTCGGTAACCGGAATAAATGCAATACGCTCACCGGTAACCGTACGAAAGAATGTGGGAAGGATTTCCGGGTTGTCCGGAAGTTCCAGCCGGAACACGCCGGAATCCGGAGGATCCTCGATAAGCGCAATCGATTCTCCGGTGAATGCCAGAAATGTTCGGTTGCGATCGAGATGATTTGTCGGGTCCCAACGCATCTCCAGCAATGGACGCAATTCATCTGCGAAATCGAACACCGGGTAATACTGTGGAACAAGCCCGCAGCCAGCCGTCAGCACATATCGCAGTCCGACATACCAGCCGGTTTCCTCGTCGTCGGAATAGTCGCTTATAAAGCCGATCCCCTCGAAACATCCCCGACCATCTCCAATGAACGTCAAGTGGAGATTGTGAGGCGTATCAGGCGGCCCGGCAACCGCCTCCGCCGGATAGCGCGGCCGAGGATCCTCCGGATATTCGAAGATGAATCCGGTGACGTTATTGCCTCCGTCACGCTCGTACACCACACGCATGTTCGCGCCGATCGGGAGCTTGTAGCCGCCGAAGTCGAAGAGCGCGGTCTCTGTCACCAGCACCGTGTATTCGTCTTCGTACTCCTCCTCACCTTCGTCCTCGTCCGGATCCTCTCCTTCCTCCTCATCCACCGGAACGGCATTCGTACTCACCCTCTTGATTTCGACAAGTGATCCGTTCGCCGCGTCGTATGTGTACCAGACAAAGCTGGTATGGCAGGGCTCGGAACCGGAAAGCGTTCCATTGACGGCAGCGACGAATGGCGTCATGCCGTTTTCCGGGGGCTGCTCCTTCAGGAAGAGATAGTAGCCCACATAGGTCTCCCACGTGTCCCGTATCGTCAGCGTATTCGGGAACTCGTCGCCGTAGAGATAGAACGCCACGTAGCCGCCGCCGTTTCCCTGCGACGACGTGTAGAGAGCGGAGTCGGGATATCGATTGAAGTAAGCCATGCTGGTCTCGGCGCTTGTAGCCTTCACCGCTGAGCACTGCGATCTCCCGCGGGAACGGGAGAGGGCCTGCCGTTGATGGAAGCTGTTGGTGATGGTGCGTTCTTCATAGTAGCGATGCGCTGCCGGGTGCAACCGGAATGGTTGCAGCACCGGCCCCGCCTCTCTTTGCGCGCCGCGGCCCGCTGCTCGCGGCGCGCGATGCCGTCGCCCGGATTCGTCCGCCGCGGCGGCAACCCGGAGGCCGGCGCCCCCTCCCCTCCACTACCCCCCCTTCGGGCCTGATGCTCCCTTGGCTCCGTACTGGCACTCCACCTTCACCGGCGCAGCCGGATCTGCTACGAGGAACTTGTCCAGCATCCGCAGGAGGGGCGATGCCCACCCCTGCGCGTTGATCGAGTTGCAGAGATCGCCCATGTACAGCTCCTCCACCCCGTTGAACGGCGTGATCGTTACGCCACCCTGCAGCGTGAAGTAGCTCGATACGATGGTCAGGAACCGCGACACGGCAAACTTCGAGATCACGTAGTCCGTGATCGTGTCCGTTGTGGTGCTTCCCGGCATCGGGGCCGGTGCTCCCGCCTTCGCCATGAATCGCGTCAGCAGATCGGTCACCAGCCGGGCAGTGGTCCCCGCCTGGATGATCCGCTCCACGAGCATCGTCTGCACGGTCACGCCGAAGCCGATGTCGCCGTAATACCCCAACGGACCGCAGGTACCGTAGTAGCCGTCGCACGGACCGCACACTCCCGGAGGGCCGGCGGGGCCGGTGGCGCCCGGAATGCCCTGCGGACCGATCGGGCCGGTGGGACCCCATGGCCCTGTCGCACCCGTGGCCCCCGGAGGACCGGTCGGGCCGGTAGCGCCGGTTGCACCCGTTGCGCCGGTGGCTCCCACGCCCGTCGCGCCGGTGGCTCCAGGCGGGCCGGGAGGGCCCATCGGCCCCATCGGACCGGTGGGGCCGTTCGGCGGCCCCTGAACGCCGGTGGCACCCTGAAGGCCGGTGGCACCCTGCGGGCCGGCCGGGCCGGTCGCGCCCGTGGCGCCTGTTGCGCCGCGCGGACCGGTGGCGCCGGTTGCACCCGTTGGACCGTTCGATGGTCCCGGCGGACCGGTTACGCCGGTGGCGCCCTGCAGACCGGTGGCACCCGTCGCACCCGTGGCCCCTGTTGCGCCGCGCGGACCGGTGAACCCGATCGGGCCGGTCACGCCGGTGGCACCGGTGGCGCCCGGCGGCCCCATTGGACCCATCGGCCCCATGATGCCGGTTGGCCCCATCGGGCCCTGAAGGCCGGTGGCCCCTCGCGGGCCGGTGGCACCCGTGGCTCCGGTTGCACCGGTGGCTCCCGTTGCCCCGGTGGGGCCGGTTGGTCCCTCCGGACCGACATCACCCTCGGAACCGGTCGGCCCGGTATCGCCCGTCGGTCCCGTATCCCCGGTGGCTCCCGTGGGGCCCTCCGGACCGGTGATTCCATTCAAGATCAGATAGCTCCAGGTTGAGCCTGGATTGCACGGCGGATCGTCGGGCGTCTTCGGTGCCGACCGCCCGGCATCCCCATCCGGGGATAGTTTCCTGGTACTCATGAGCCTTCGCCTGTTATCGTGGTAGTGTTCGTTGTGAACTGCGTTCTTCCGTTCGCTCTGCTCCCCCCTCCTCTCATGCCTGGCCTCCTTCACCCCGCGCAGTGCGGGCACGGGTTGCTGCCGGGTGATGGCCGGCAGCAACGCCGTCGATCAGCCATGAATTATTCGCCCGCCGTTTCCGTACGGGCGCGGCAATGCACTCCGGAATGGCGGCGGCATACCTGCCGGCCAACGGCTTCTCCGCTACGAATTCAGGCGCGCATGAGCAGCCGGCACGCATGATAGTGAAGCATGCCCGTGCGTGCACCGTGCGCAACGCTGAACGTGCGGCGGCAAAGGAAGGGGATGATGTTTATCCGTGGAATTCTTCTCCGACATTCCACGGCCGTGTGTGTGGGGGGGCAGACCGTGCCTGCAATCAATCGCCGGCAATATTCCGGCAACGGCAGAACTGGCCTGCATGGACCAACGAATCACCGGCCCGTGTGTGGCCGGCATCCGAAAGAAATTTCAATGCGGAGTGCACTACAGCACTACAGATCCACCATCCGGCGCCACGAAGATTCACGCAGCGGCCGAACGGACAATTGTCGTATCCCGTATTCTATTTCTCACCCTGGAGGCCGGCATTCATGGCATTTTCAGGGAGCGTCGGCATTGGACGTCGCCGCTGGGAGCGCGGTGATTCCGATGCACCCGATCCGAACGCGAAATCACGGCCGGGCAATCACTGCGGAACAATTCATCGGGGTTCATCTCCCGACCGCATGGTACAGGCATGCCGCAGCAATACCCTCCTGCAGATAATCAAAAATGGTTGTGTGATGTTGTGGGGTTTCGTTCGCTGAGTAGTTGGATATACTACTCATGACCGTCACGGATGTAAAGTTAGAGTCGCTGAAAGGCGAATGCAACAAGAAAGTTCCACCACGCTTTCAATACGTCATCAGATCGATTTTCCCGGCGATTCATGCCGAGAAAAATGCTTCATGATTGCGGCTGGCGCACTGCAACGGTCCGGCTCGCCGGCTGCTGCCCCTCATGCGCTGCGCAGGCCGTATACTCATGCAGTGCGATTTCCGGTGCGCCATTCCCGCTTCATCCGCGTCGCGACGACGAGGCGGGTGTTGAACGCTCTGGCCGGCTGTTTCCCGCGGCCCCTCGAGGCATGCGCCGTGAACGGTGTGGATGCCGGCCGTTTCTCTCAGCGATATCCTTCGGCCTGCATCTCGAACAGCTCCGCGTAGAGGCCTTCCAGGGCAAGCAGTTCATCGTGCGTCCCATTCTCGACAACGGTTCCATCCTTCAGCACGACGATGCGATCGGCCATGCGGACGGTGGAGAAGCGATGCGAGATGATGATCGCCGTGCGGCCGGCCACGAGCTCCGAGAACCGTGTGAAGACCTCGTACTCCGCTCGCGCATCGAGTGCCGCTGTTGGTTCATCCAGGATCAGCACCTGGCACTCGCGCATGTAGGCGCGCGCAAGCGCAACCTTCTGCCACTCGCCGCCGGAGAGCTCCATCCCTCCCTCGAACCGGCGTCCCAGCATCTGCCGGTATCCGCCGGCGAACCGCGCCAGGAGCGTGCTTGCAAGCGACTTCTCCGCTGCGGAGCGGATTGCGGCCGGCACCGCCTCGCTCCGAGCCGCACCGGCTGCAGGCCCGCCGGCCTCCCCCTCCGGCCGGTTCAGATACTCCTCCACGGCATCGATCCCTCCCACGGCAATGTTCTCATCGAACCGCAGGTCGTACCGGACGAAGTCCTGGAAGATCACGCTGATGGTGCGCCGGAGCGAGGCGAGATCGTACTCGCGCAGGTCCACGCCGTCCAGCAGGATGCGCCCTTCGGAGGGATCGTACAGGCGGGCGATCAGCTTGGTGAGGGTTGTCTTGCCGGCACCGTTCTCCCCCACGAACGCGATCCGCTCGCCGGGCCGGAGCCGGAAGTTCACGTTGCGCACCGCCCAGCGCTCGCTGCCGGGGTACCGGAAGCCGACGTTCTCGAAGAGGAAGCCCTCGCGAATCACCTCCGGCACGCTCCGCGCAGCCGGGAGCGACGTGATGGAGGGGCGCATCGCGAAGAAGTCGAACAGATCCTTCAGATAGAGTGCCTGCTGGTAGATGTCGCCGGCGCCGCTGAGGAGGCTCTCGATCAGATCGTGCCCGCGCTTGAAGGATGCGGCGAGGAAGGTGAGCGTGCCGAGCGAGATGGCGCCGGAGACGGCGCGAAGGATCATCATCACATACGCTCCGTAGTAACCGCCCGTGGCAACTGTGGAGAGCGCCGCACCGATGACGCCGCGCCTGATGGAGAGCCGGCGGTTCTCCCGGTAGAACAGGTCCGAAAGCAGACGGTAGCGTTCCACCAGCCATCCCGAGAGGCCGAACATCTGCACCTCCTTCGCCGTCTCGTTGCTGGCCCCGACGTAGCGGAGATAATCCAGCTGGCGGCGCTGCGGGGTCCACCGGTATAGAAGCGAATACTGCAGCGACGCGAAGTGTGTTTCCCCCAGCAGCCCCGGCAGCGACGCGGCGGCAAGCAGCAGAAGCAGCCACGGATTGTAGGCCAGCAGGGCCGCGCCGAGGGAGATCAGCGTCAGCACGCTCTGCCCCATGCCGAGAAGGGTGGCAAGCAGCCCGATGCGCCCCACCGTCTGGCGCCGCGCACGCTCCATCTGATCGTAGAAGGCGGGATCCTCGAAGTGGTACAGATCGAGCGTGGCGGCATGCTCCATCAGGCGAACGCTGATGTGGTTGCTGAAGAGATCGCCGAGCAGACTCTCCACGATGGCGGAGCCGCGCGCCAGCACGTCGCTCACCAGCACGATCGCAATCTCCAGCCCGACCAGTTTCCACAACCGCGTGGTGTCGCCACCATGCCCCTGCAGCAGAACAACCTCGTCGATGATCAGCTTCCCCGCCCAGAGCGTTGCCACGGGGAACGCCGAACGGAGAAGTCGCAATGCGACCATGGCGACCGTATAGCCGCGATGCGTCTCCCAGACCAGCCGCAGCAGCGGCGGAACGTAACGGAGCGCTGCAACGCGTTCGCGCCACGTCGGCTGGGACTTGTCCTCGAGCGAAGCGCGGCCGCCGCGCGACATACGTGGTTGAAGCATGGGATCCCGGATGCGTCTGTTCAACGTGATCGAAGCAGAGGGAAGTTAGGGGGTTATGCGTTATGGGTTATGAGTGAGCGGTGAGCGGCCGGGAAGATGGGTAACAAAAGTGTCCGAAGACATAGGTAACACTCCTGTGAGTCGTATGAGTACTGAACTGTTACCTATGTTCCCGGTCATTTCTGTTACCTATCTCCTCGGGCAGTACCGAGATCATCCATAACCCATCACCCATAACCAAAAACGCTTCGCCCCTTCTCCGGCAGGCGAAGAAGGGGCGGGCGGGGCGTGCATCTCTGCAAGCACGATATGGGTCGGCGGCGGCCTAGCGGGTCAGGCCCGCACCGGACGCGTGATGCGTACCGGGCGTCGGGCGCTCGAACATCCCCTGCCCGTTGGAGGTGCTGGGGATTCGCGTTGCGCCAACGCGCAGATCGTCGCTGGTGTAGATCGCCATCCGGTCGCCGAAGCTGCGGTCGAAGGCCTTGGCAAGCTGCCCGCCGTCGGCCTGCTCCATCCCTGCCGCGCCGAGGTAGCCGGCCGGAGCCGCGCCATGGCGTCCCTGCACGAACGGACCGCGGTAGAGCACAACGGTGGAGCCGGGGCGCGAGCCGCGCGGATCGGAGCCGCCGGAGGCGAGGTCCGCAACGGCATCGGCAAGCACGCCGGGCATTGCACCGCCGCGGAGATACTCCGCCATGCTCCTGGAATCCACCTGCACGGAGCGGTCGCCGATCAGCACCGACGACGTTCCGTTCGGCGAGACGCGCGGATAGATCACCACGCGGTTGGAGCGCGAGGCGCGCATCGCGAGTGCGGCCGCGGCGTCGTCCATGGACTTCACGGCCTCGTTGCCGCGCCCCATGAACCGCATCTCGCTGCCGCGGCGCGTCCACAACTCCACACCCTCCGGCGTCTCAACCAGCGCCATGAAGCCCTTCATCCCTTCGAGATAGGTAAGCACGTCCGGATAGTTGTTGCCGGCGAGCACTTCCTGCATTTCCTTGCCGGCCGGGCGAAGGCTTCCCAACTCCGTGTACAGGCGCTGGTTCAGGGCATAGCGGTTCTCCAGCTGCGGCGACCAGCGCCCCGTGGGGGCCGAGCCCAGATAGCGCTGGTAGCTGCGGATCTGCGCCGCGAGGTCCTCACGCAGGCTGTTGCCGTCGTGATCGCCGAAGCCCATCGTGTTCAGGCGCTGCTGCATCTCGTTGTGCGTGGAGGCCAGACGCGCCACCGTGTTCTGATCGAACTCGCCGTTCGGCACCAGGCCGTGATCCTTCTGGAACTGTCCGGCCGCCGCGCGGAAACGGTCCCGGTCGATATTGAAGATGGAGCCGTCGTAATAGCCGAGCACCGCAAGCGTGCGCTCCGCCGTGGTCACGCGCCAGATCGCTTCCTGGCGGTCGTCATAATCCATGCCGCCGGTCTCCAGCAGGCCAAGCGCCATCGGGTTGATATCGCCGCCGTTGCGATCCCACAACACCACCGGATGCCGGAGCTCGATGGTGATCGGCTCGCCGGTGCGGTTGGTGAAGCGAACGCCGAGCTGCATCGCCTTGATCCCCACCGCTCCCTTCTGCACCGCCTCATCCAGCGGCACCGTGGAGCCGTCGCCCAACTGCACAACGGCATCGTTCTTCCCCGCGAGGATATGGCGGAAGGGCATCAGGCGCCGCGGCGCAATCAGATATTCATCGAAGCAGTACCCCTGAACAGAGCCGGTCTCATTTGAAGAGAGATGCATCTGTCCCGGAGGAACGCCGATACGCTGCGGCGGAACGCTGTCCTCCGGCTTGTCCGCTTCGTCGTTCGGAATCAGATCGCGCAGCGTCTCCTGCGCGAACGTTGTTATCGGATAGGCGGCACAGAAGAGGAGCGCCACGGCAAGAAGCATCAATCGTCTCACGGAATACCTCCTGTCAAGATCGAGAGTGAGAACCCGCAACGTAGTGGCAGCCTCACATGGCCGAGACGGCGCCCGACTGGCGCGCTGTCTCATGCGATGGGAGATCGCCATGCAACGCGGGAACATACGGAAAGAACGTTCTGCAGGGAAGGCCGCCCGCCGGACCGTCCGGACGCCGGCTGCGGTGTTTCTGCTGTGTTCGGTGGTCGAGACGCAGGGGGGCGATGTTTGTTCCCGGGGCGGGGTTCCGAATAGTGCCGGCGCCCCTACCGTATCGATGCGGTCCCCGCTGGTCCGTTCATTGCGCTGCTTTGCGCCCTTTGCGGTTATCTCGGGAGAGCGACCGCAAAGGACGCTGAGGGGCGCAGAGTATGCGGCATCTTCCCCGGGTTGTGTATCATTGCGCCGGCCGCGCCGTCGGTAGCCAGATATCCACGTGGGGGCGGGCCGCTTGTCAATCGCAGTGCAACACCATCGCAGAGGAATCTTCATGACGAAGCACCTTTGGCATGGCGACCCCAACATCGCCGTGCACCTTCACGAGATAGGCCACCTGCTGGACTGCATGGGGCCGGACCACCAGAACGACGCCCGGGTGAAGGCGTGCAGGAACTGGAAGGATGAGGCGGACGCCTACATCCGCCGGCGGAATTTCCCGCTGCTGCTGATCGGCAAGTACGATGCCGTCTGGGCCGTCCTCAACCGGGTACGAAACGAGCTCTGCGCCATCCTCCCCGCATCCGGCCTGCAGTGGGTTGTGCAGAACGTGCGCGCCGGCCTCTGTTACCTGAGCCCGGCGGAGGCAGGCCGCTCCGAGAAGGAACTGGCAGGCATCGAGAAGTCGCTGCGGGAGGTGACCACCGCGCCGCATGGCCACACGGAGGAGGTGCGGACGGCAACGGCAACAACGCTGGCATGCGCCCGGTTCGATCTGGAGCGCCTCTCGCGCCTGGTTGCGGATGCGCGCGAGGCGCACTGGCGCAAGGTGAACCTGCTTCGCGGCCGCCTGCTCCTGACCGCGCTCGCACTGCTGATCCTGGTGCTCCCCTGCATCTGGCTCCTCCCCGCCATCCCGACCATGCAGGTGACGGAGATCCAGGTGCTCGGCGTGATCCTGTTCGGTGCGCTAGGCGGCTCCGTGAGCGCGCTCCGCACCAAGGAGTCGCTTGCCGCGAATGCGCCGGTATACTATATCCAGCGGACACTGCTGCTGTTGAAGCCGGTGGTTGGGGCCGCCACCGCCCTCTTCGTCTACCTGGCGCAGCTCGCCGGCGTGCTGAAGGTTGTTCCCACGGACGTCAACCCGGCCGGTGCCCAACTGGTGCTGGCCTTCATCGCCGGCCTCAGCGGCCGCTTCCTGGTGGACCGGGTGAGCCAGATCGCCGGGCATCTGGAGAGCGAGGAGAAGAAGGAGAAGAAGAACGGCGGCGAGCCGGCAACGGAGTAGGGACACGGAAGGGCGCGAATGCTCCGGAGGCGGCGCGGAGGCTCTCTCCCCTGCGCCCCTTTGGGGGCCGTTGCGGTCCCTCCTCCGGCCCCAAAGGAGCCGATTCCAGCCCGGAATCGCAATTGTAACAAAGCTCCACCGTCAAGAAATCATTTTGCGGTGAACCCTCGCCGGATGCATATTGCTGCGCTTCCTTAGCTCAGTTGGTAGAGCAACTGACTCTTAATCAGTGGGTCGGGGGTTCGAGTCCCCCAGGGAGCACAACAACTAAAACGCCGATTCCCCTACGGGATCGGCGTTTTTTGTTTCATTTTCGACGATTTCGGCAAAATTCCTCCAGAGGGTGTGGCAAATTCGTGGCAAACTCTCTGGGGAGAAGAGTTACTGAGCATTCACTCACCACTACTAACATCTGATCGACCATGCCATCATTGCGAACTGATGTAGCAATAGCTGAACTGCGATTACCCTGCTGTTGGTGACGAGATTGTATTTCCTTCACGCTTTGGAACAAGCATTTTTCCGTTAACCGGCGAGCTTGCGGCATCTGCATTCGCTGCATGGGGTTTATTTCGTAACTTAGTACGTATTGACGTTTAACCTGATTGTGTAAATAGCGGCAATCCGGCATGAACGAAGAAGTTGTTGAGGATGCTCGGTCGCCGTCGGAACCGATCGAACTCATCCTCCGCCAAACGCAATAACTCGTCTTCGTTCTTCGGTGTGCT
>DASZRW010000119.1:0-2598 GCA_035549015.1 Kapaibacterium sp. (SeqCode) | reverse complement strand
AGCAAGCGTGTCCCGCCGGAGGATGCCATTGTTGATCGTGTAGCGGAAGACGTTCTTCTGATTGCCGGCAACCAGAATCGTCCCTGCGTCCACGGCCATGCAGAACTCCGGAGATTCGTGCGCGCTGTCGATCCCGGCGGGGCTCCAGCTTTCACCGCGGTTGGTCGAGCGTTGGAATTGGACGGTCGTGTTGTCGGAGGAGATCACCTTGATGATGCTGGAATCGGGGAGCACGGCGAACTGCGCTACGTTCTCGCCGTTGCGGGCTCCTGTTGGAAGCCAGGTAGCCCCGCCGTCGGTGGAGCGGAACCGCACGCTGTCGAAGCCCACGACAACGATTTCGTTCCCGCTCAGCCGGAGCATCCGTCCCTGCAAATGCGCGCCTTCAACGGTGACGGTGTCCCACGTGTCCCCGTGGTCACGCGAAACCAGATATCCGCCACCGACACCCGCGAACAGCAGTCCGGACGGCGTGGCGACGACGCTGCCTGCGCGCCAGGCGTGCAGGCCGGCATCGGATGCGGTCCACTCCGAGTCGGACAGCCGGCAGCGGCTGAGCGTGCCCGTTGTGCCCAGCATCACGTCGCCGGCGGCAACGGCGAACCCCTGCCCGGGGACCGGCGCGGCGATGTTCATCCGTACCCAGTGATCGCCCCGGTCACTCGAACGATAGAGGCCGTTGCTGTTGTGGATGATGAGCTCCCCGTTCGCCAGAATCTGAATGTGCGCGATGTACGGCACGGTGGTCCCCAGGCCCGCGTTGGCCGTGTCCCAGGTGTCGCCATGGTTGTCGGATCGCGCGATGCCGGAGTAGGTTCCGGCGTAAAGCCTCCCCTGGCGATCGATCGCCAGGGAGGCAACAGTGGGATGTGACAGGCCGCTGTCGATCGCGACCCAGCCGCCGCCGGAGCGCGACCGAAGGATGCCGCTGCCGAAGGTCGAGACATAGAACGTCCCCGCGGTGTCGGCAACGAGCGCCGTGGCACTGAAACCCGGCACCCGGCCAACGATTGCGGTCCATTCTCCGGCGGCATCATCGAAGCGGTAGAGCTGGCGGCCGATGATGGCCACCGTTCGGTGGTCCTGGTCCTCGCAGAACACCGACACCTCACCTGCGCGGTCAATCGTGTCGATGCCTGTGCTGGCCTCGCTCCAGTGTGCGCCCGCGTCCGTGGAACGCGAGATGCCGCCGGCGGCGTCGCCGGCGAAGATGTCGCCGCGGCCGCTAACGTGAATCCCGCGTATATCCAGGCGCGGCAGCCCCGCATTGGCAGGCGTCCAGGTTCTGCCGCTGTCCAGCGAGCGATAGATCCCCCCGGAGCGCATGCCGACATAGATGATCCCGGTACCGTTGTCGGGAACGATGATCAAAGGCCAGCCACCCACCGGTCCCGGCTTCTGCTCCCATACGATCGGAGTGCCGGGGTTGTGCTGGGCATGCAGGCGGCCGCATGGAATCGAGAGGGCCACAAGAATCAGGAGGAGCATGGAATATCGGTGAATCATGATCATGCGGCGAATCATCCGGCTGCAGGAAGCGCGTTTCTGTTGATGCATCGTGAACTCTCTCGGTATGATTTTTCGTTGATAAATGGGCTGCGTTTCGTTCATCCTCTGCGCCGGCGGCAGGCTCGCAACCACCCGGGACCATGCCTGCGTCCGCAGGCGGCCTCGGGTGGTTGCACATCATCTCACATGCGCGGAATATATGCATCCATGTACAATGATAAATGCACCACCCTCGCTACGGGCAGCTCACGCATTCAACGTCGACTGTCGTCGGGCACGGGCCGGGAAATGTGGGACCCACGGCCACCTTGAAGGTGCATCCGCCGGAGGAGAAGAAGTGATTACGGTTGTCCGCCGGGATATTGTTCCCGAGCACGTCGACCGTTGTTACCGTCCCCCCAACGGGATCTCCTCCGCTATCTTTGAACTTGAAGGAACTTGTCCCGGTTGCCGAATACGTGTGCGTTGCCGTTGCCGTGCTGCTTCCGTAGCTATAGTTCACTCCAACCGACAACGGGAAGAGGCCGGGCGGAATGTTGACCAGCACGACGTTGTAATCCTGGCATGGCCCAACCTGGGCGCGTGCCGCCGTTCCGGCGAACGCAACTGTCGCAACCACGATGGCGGCCGCGCGAAGCAACGTTCGTGCAGTTCGTCTCCCGGGAATGCGAATGGTGTTCATGGAATACCTCCATCAAAAAATGAACACGCTGTACGATTGTAACCACGCCCGCTGCATTTTGGTAATGTCGACGGCGGCCGCGTTGCTGATAATCCGGTAAATCGAGAGCAGAGCATTTATTGAGCCGGCTGAAAAAATACCACCATGGTAAGCGCCCGGCAAGATGATGATACATGCTGCGGCGACATGCAACATGGGAGACCCGATCGGGTCTCCCATGTTGCAGACGTCAAACGAAATTCCGGTTCCTCGTGCCTCGCCGGCTGTCGGTCACCACGTCGTTGCGGTGAAGCCCGCGGCGTTACTGGCAGATGCAGAGGATCGGTGACGGATTGATCGTGATCGTGTAGCACCCGATCGCATTCACCTCCAGGCAGGCACGCACACAGCAGTTCGGTGCGATCGGC
>DASZRW010000118.1:0-3152 GCA_035549015.1 Kapaibacterium sp. (SeqCode) | reverse complement strand
ACGGTTGTGCGGTAGGGAGGGATTGCAGAAGGATGAAGGGATCCTGCGGCGGCGGTGACGAGCGCGGCGCAGGCATGGAAGGCAGAGACGAAGCGCCCTTCCGGCATGGTGGCCGGAGGGGCGCTCTGCGTTCGGCCGGGCAGGAGTCGCGAATTTCTCTATCCTTGCTCGTCATGCCGCGAGCGTGGCCGGCCTGCGGTCCACAACGTCGGTACCGATATGAAGCACTTGCATCGGACGGCGAGGAATTACATCTTGGCACATGCATCACCGCCGGCAGCAATCGGCGGATTTCGTTTCCGATTCTGCGTTTGCATGCAGCCCTGCAAGCCGGGGCCGGTATGATGCGGTTCAGCGTGCGCTCATTATCCTGCGGTGTTGGCCATATTGTAACCTCTTGGCGCCGGCCGGGTTCCCGGTATCGACGCATCAAGCGGCACGGTTTCCCTCGAAGCCGATGCCGATCGTTCGAACAGCGCGGTTCGCATCCACCCCAGCAACCTGACGTTCACGCCGTTCTTCCAATCATTATCGTGCCATTGCACGGCCGATAATCCATCCGTTCATACACGTGGGCACAACCGGCCCATGATTGTTCGTTCTCAGAGCCGCCGTGTGCGGCATTGACCAACCAGCTCTGCCACCCCAACCCTGGAGCTTGCCCGTCGCCCTCGCACCGGGAAGCATACTGAATGCCGATCGGGAGCGAGCCATGATCTGCAAAACTATTTAGCCTCCCGGCAGCATGCACTGCCAGTCGTGCTGCGGGTTCATTAACATCATAAGGCAACACTATGCGTCAAAGGTTCCTCATGTGCCGGCATTGCGATACGCCGGTGCACTCCCCGCTGGCCCGCGCATGTCTGTTTGCGGTTGCACTCCTTCTGCTTGTTGGCGGAAGAGCGCTCGCACAGCCGCTCGCCGGAACGTACACCGTCGGCGGCGCTGCGCCGAATTATGCAACGCTGGATGCCGCGATCGCCGATCTCAATGCTCGCGGTGTAAGCGCTCCGGTGACGTTCGCCGTCCGCAGCGGTACCTATACGCCTCCGGCCGCCGGCTACGTACTTTCGTTTGTGGTCACCATGAGCGCGACGAACACCGTAACCATCCGTCCAGATGCGAACGCGGTTGTCACGTTCGATGGAACGCTCTCGGTTCCGATCTTCGACCTGAGCGGCGCCAAGTATTTCATCATCGATGGATGGGGCGGTGCCGGTGTGCAGAAGCGCGACATGAAGATCATTCAGCGCGGCAGCAGCAGCCAGGTTGTTCGCTTCATCAATGGTGCTCAGTTCAACACGGTGCGCAACACGAATCTCATTTCGAATGCGACGGGATCCACAACTGGCCATATTCTCTTCAGTACCACCACCGGTGTTGGGAACTCCTACAACACCGTCAACGCCAACACGATCGGCGACTCCACGGCAACGCTTCGCTCGAGCTGCGGCATCATCCTGAGCGGTACCAGCGGTGTTGGAAAGCTGAACGCACGGAACAAGATCGATGACAACGACATCATCAATCTCGGCTACTCCGGTGGATATATCTACGGCGTGTACATCAGCACCAACAACGATTCCACGCTGGTGACGCACAACCGGATCAGGGCATCGAATACCGCCAACTCCTCCGGAGTGTACCCGCTGTACGGAGTCTACTACACCAACAGTACCGCCACGTACGACACGATTGCCTACAACAGGATCTGGGACCTGAAGACGCTCTATACCAGCGCCTCGTCGTACGGTATCTACATCAGCACGGCCGGCACCAACATGCTCGCGATCCACAACAACATGATCGCGCTGAACGGAGATAACAACGCCAACGTATATGGCGTGTACGTCTCCACCAGTTCCACGACGAACTTCACGATCGACTTCAACTCGATCGATATCAGCGGTGCGGTGCCCACGGCATCCACCTCCGCCGGCATCTACATGTCCTCCTCCGCCAATGTGACGATGCGGAACAACGCCATCAGCATGACGCGTCCCTCCACGGGAAGCACGATCTGCTATGGGATCTACCGTTCCACGGCCACCGGGACATTCACCAGCAACTACAACCTCGTGAACTTCTCCGGCGTGGGGACGACGTTCGGCTACTACAACGGCATCACATACGCGACGCTGGGCACGTGGCAGACCGGATCGGGCAAGGACGCGAACAGCCGTGCGGGTAATCCGCGCTACATCAGCCCGGTGACGGGTGACCTGCATGTGATTACTACGCAACGCACCCCGGTGGAGAGTGCCGGAACGCCGATCGCCGGCGTAACCACGGACTTCGACGGGACAACGCGCAACGCGACCACTCCCGATATCGGCGCCGACGAGGGGAACTTCCTGCCGCTGCTGGCAAACGACATGGCGGCCGATCGCTTCCTCGCACCCTCGCCGGGATCGCTGCGCACATCGAACACATTGTTCTCGCCAACGGCCCAGGTGCTCAATGCGGGCGCGAATGCGCAGGTGAACGTGCCGGTTCGCTATCGTATCCTGAATGCCTCCAACACGGTGGTGTACAGCGATGTGCAGACAATCGGATCCATCTCCCCCGGCTCCACGGCCGCGCTGACGTTCAACACCGTCGGCAACCAGAGCGGTACCACGTTCCTTGCAGCAGGCACCTACACCATCGAGCTCACAACGCAGCTTGCCGGTGACCTCGATGTGACGAGCGATGTGATCACGAGCACGGTCACGTTGAAGGATCCGCTGAACGGCCTGTACACCATCAACAAGCTCGGCTCCGGCGCGCGCAACTACACGTCGTTCACGGCGGCCATTGCCGACCTGGCCTCGATCGGTGTCTCGGCGCAGGTGATCTTCGAGGTGGCTGCAGGGACGTACGACAACACGACCGAGACGTTCCCGCTCACGCTTACCGCTGCACCGGGCATGAGCGCGGCGAACAACGTCATCTTCCGTCCTGCTGTCGGCGCAAGCCCCACGCTCGCCGGTGCAAGCCCTGCAAGCTCCGCCATCTTCATCATCGACGGTGGCAAGTACTACACCTTCGACGGCTCCAACGTCGTGGGGGGTACCGGGCGCAACTGGACGATCCGCAACACCGAGGCCACCACCAGTTCCACGTTCTGGCTCCGCAACGATGCGGACTTCAACACGATCAAGAACGCGATC
>DASZRW010000117.1:0-23602 GCA_035549015.1 Kapaibacterium sp. (SeqCode) | reverse complement strand
CCGAAACGATCCGGATGGGAACCGGAGTGCGATGGAGAAGTTGATGTAGATGGAACAGTCCTGCGGCGGGCGGTACGTGCGCGCGTTGTAGACCCTGGCGTTGCCGCGCGGCCGTTGATGCCGTTCGAAACTGAAACCGCCCCGCACGAGCGCCGGAATTTCTTCCGGCATGCATCGCAGCGAGGCGGTTCAATGTTGTACGGAACTGCCGTCATCGATGAACGGACACACCATCCGCCATCAACGGCACCGTACCGTGCAGGGATATTCCTAGTGCAGTCCCTGTGCGCCCGGCTTGGTGGGCGCGCCAAGCGTCACGTTCGTTCCCTCGGCCCGGAGCGTGAACGCCGTGGACTCCGAGAGATCCGCAGAGTCGTAGAACTCCACATCGGCCGCAAGCCGGAACGTCTCGTTCAGGAACGGATTGAACGAGGTGAGGCTGGTGTTCGTGAACTGCAGAGGCGTTCTGCTCTGGTACACGATCCCCGGCTTCGATGCCAGCGTTGCGTTCGCATAGAAGTTGATGATGCCCGTTGCCGGGTACGTGTTGGTCTGGGAATTCGAGACGATCGTCGTGTTCGGCGACGTTCTGGACTGGTCCAGCGACGTGTGGACGTTGCCGAGCGTCTGATCGAACAGGTCCACGGAGATATCCGTTGCCGAGAGCGTCACGTTCAGCAGGTCCTGCCCGGCAGGCGGCGGCGCGTCCTCATTGCCGAGCCGCGTGAAATTGTCACCACCCATCGGCCCGTGAGCGCGCGGAACCGGAACGGTGTTGAACGTTCCGCTGCCGCTGCTGCCGCAATTGCAGTTGATGCCGATCAGATTGCCGCAGGGATCGAAAATCAGATAGCACTTGCACCCGTTGATAATGGTGCAGGTATATGTCTGCGCAACCGCGAGTGCGTTTGCGCCAGCCATGCCGATGGCAACGAACGTTGCCAGGAGCAGCAGCCGTTTTACTGTATGTGTCATAGCAGGTTTCTCCTTCAAGAGCGAGTGAAGAATTGGCGGGCGCTTCGCGGCGAGCGGATCATGGCGCAACATATTCCGAATCGATCGCTCGCAGTCAGGGGCGCCTCGTCATAGTGAGCCTCGGCCAGAGGCGCGATAACATTCATGCATTCACCCTGGGTGGATGCACAGCGGCGTTGGAGGCCGGGTGATGGATTCGATTGTGAATATCGATTCCGCATTGCTCCGGCGTCGCGCCGATTCGCGCTCGCTATGAGCCGAGCGTCACGTTGGTCGAATTGGCCTGCAGCTTGAACTGCGTAACCTGCGCCGGATCCGCGGAGTTGTAGAACTCGACGTCCTTCGTGAGAATGAATACCTCGTTGTTGAACGGATCCACGGACTGGAGGTTGGTGTTGACGAATGTCAGCGGGGTCTTGCTGTTATACTTGATGCCCGGCTTCGACTCCAGCGTTGCGTCTGCATAGAACTGAATGCGTCCGGTGGCAGGGAACCGGGCGGGCGGATTGTTCGAAATGATCGACGTGACCGGGCTGGTTGCGTTCAACTTCAACCGGGTCGTGATCGTGCCGTACTGTGCATCCACGAGCGTTACGTTCACCGATACCGGCGTCAGGGCAACGTTCAGCGGCCCGGCGAACGGAATTGCCCGCGGCGTTGTGAACGTGCCGGAGCCGGTTGAGCCGCAAAGGCACTTGATAGAGATGATGCGGCCGCAGGGGTCGTAAATGACATAGCACTTGTAGCCGTTGGTGACGATGCAGGTATAATTGAACTGCGCCGTTGCCGTTCCCTGCGTGGCGGCAATGCCGACCAACGCGAACGCCACCACCAGCAGCAGCCGTTTTACTGTACGTGTCATGGTGTATCTCTCCATGTAGTAAGTCAATGGGTTGATTCGGAGCCCTGAATGGCTGCCGTGCGGCGTGCGCCGAACGCACGGCCACTGTGCCACGCAGGCCCGTTGTTGGGTGCCTGGCCGAAGGCAAAATGTCGTTCCGGAGTGTCCGGAAAATTGTGTCGGGATTATTGCCGAAGATCTCGGGGGAGAAAACAATACGTGGTGCAATATTACCCGCTGTATATCCCGAAAACTTCTCCCGCCTTGCTCTCTGCTGCGAAATCCATGCGTCGCGCATTTTGCCGGAGTGTTGGTTTGGATATCGTGTGGTATAATTTTGTCGGCGCACCCGCATCCATAGCGTCGCACCGTGCAACGTTGCCGGCTGGGTGATCATGTGCGTGATGTGTTGGTGAATACTCGAATACTATTCGCTGTTGTTCAGATCGGGAAATCTGGTGATGCCGTCGTACACATACCTTACGACTGGGTCCGTTCGCGCAGGCCCGTGCGCGCCGTTGTTGGGTATCCCGGGATATTTTCCAGGATGAAAGGACAGACGCGTGGAATTGTTCCTTGCGGAAAATGGAGAGAAATGGGGAGGATGGTATGCCGGACTGTCTCCAACGTGGGCCGGCCGGCCGGTGCGTGTGTTCGGTGACGTTGGTATGAACGATATGGCGGATAGCACCGGAATGCCGGGTGCTGCGGACGTTCGCGGCGCTGCAATATGCGGCGGCGGGTGCAGGCGCCGAGAGGTGCGGGCGCCGAGAGGTGCAGGCGCGCAGCGCATCGGGAAGCCGGCGCATCGGGAAGCCGGTGCGCCGGGAAGCCGGAGTTTCGCAATCCGTTCACCCCCCGGCATCGCGCCATGCGCGCCGGATGGGGTCAGAACTCCACCCGGACGCCTCCTACCGGAAATATCCCGAGCTGATCGATCACGTCCACCCGGTCGAACCGCCTGTTGTACACACGGTCCTGAACATTCTTCCGGTTCAACACATTCTCCACGGACACATAGCTCGTAATGGACCACGTTCCGAGATTGTTCCGGAAATCCACGCGGAGATCGAGCTTGGAATAATCGGGGTTCCGTTCCGAGAACGGATGCGCGTTGTCCGGCTCCGTAATGCCGTAGATCCGCGACGCGGCCACATCCACCGGCGTATACGGCGCCCCGCCGGCCACCGTGTACTTCCCACTGAACTCCAGCGTCAGCGTTGGCGACACCACCATCTCGTAACCCGCCAGCAGATTGGTGATGAAGCGATTGTCGAACGCACCGTTTCGCTCGATGCCGTCGGAGCCGGTGTAGAACTGGCGGAACAGCGATCCCGTGGCCGTCAGATACCAGCCATTGGAAAAATGCTTCATCACCGTCAACTCGGTGCCGTATGCCCTGCCGCTCCCGGCGTTCGCAAGCGCGCCGTGCGTGTTCACCGATCCGAAATTCGCCCCCGCGTTCAGCAGCGAGAATCCGCTCGCCGTATCGGCATCCACCGGAGCATTGGTGATCATCTTGTAGTAGCCCTCGATCTTCAGCAGCAGATCCTCCGCAAGGTGATTCGTGTAGCCGAGCACGTAGTGCATGGACTGCGTGAAGTCCAGATCGCGATTCGCCGGGCTCCCGAAGTAGGCCAGCAGCGGCTGCGGCTGCCGATGCACCCCGAAGCCCACGCTGATGCTCTGAGTGGCGTCTGCCTGAAACGAGAGGGAGAGGCGCGGCTCCACCGACAGCCTGCGGCTGATCCCCAGATAGTCCGCGAACACTCCTCCGGCAATCGTCAGCGATTCGCTGGGGCGCCAGTTCCAGCTCACATAGCCCAGGGCCTGCACGCCGCTCCCCGCCTGACGCAGCGAGTAGGGGATGCTGTCCGCACGGCCGGATGTGGTACGCCCTTCATCGAGATCGTAGTAGAGATCCCGCACCTCCGCACCAAGCAGGATGTAGTGCTCCGGTGCGGGGGCCAGCGAGAGACGATAGCCGGCGGAGTGATACCCCTCCGTGGAATGCGCGCGGAACCATGGATCGATCCCCAGCACGTGATTGCCGGAGTCCGTGGTGACGGAATCCACCGTTGTCCGGAAGCGGCTGTTCACGGTGCTCAGCGTAAACCGCCCGAGAACGCGTTCGGAGAACTGGTGCTGCCACGATGCTCCCGCCACGCCCAGATCCGTCCCGTTGTTGATATCCTGATCGCCGGTGAACACGGAGTCCTGCCTGCTGGCCAGGATGGCGATGTCGCTCGTGCCACCCAGCGCCGTCACGGCGATGTTGTCGCTCGCCGAGAGCGGGATATCCGCCTTCACCACCGCATCCTGATACTTCGGGATGGCCGTGAGCCCGAAGGAGATGCCGAGAGCGTTGAACACTTCGAGCGTGGACTTCCGGTAGTCCGCGATGAACGATCCCCCGGCAACTCCCGGCAGCGGACCCTCCACCATCCCTTCGAATCCATTGAAGCCCATCTGCGCAAGCAGTTCGTAGCGCTCCGTGTTGCCGCGCCGCGTTCGCAGGTCGAACACGCCGGAGAGCTTCGTGCCGTACTCGGCCGGGAACGCTCCGGTGATGAAGTCGCTGTTGGCGAGAAGGTTGGCGTTGATCGCATTCACCGGCCCGCCCGTGGCTCCCTCCGTTGCGAAGTGATTCGGGTTCGGAATGTCGATGCCGTCCAGCCGCCACAGCAGTTCCGTCGGGGAGCCGCCGCGGATGATGATGTCGTTCCGCTGCGAGCTGGCCCCAAGGACGCCGGCGAAGTTCTGCGCCATGCGGGCCGGATCCTCACGGCTGCCGGCATAGCGGCGCACGTCATCGATCGTGAACGTGTTCGTGCTGGTGAGCGCGGCGTCGTTGTTCGGCTCGAAGCCGTTCCGCGCTCCGGAGATCACCACCTCCTTCTGCCGCACCACCGATTCGGTCAGCTCCATATCGATCACTCCCTGATGCCCGGAGCTGAGGATGATATCCGCGACGGCCGGCTCGAAGCCGATCGCCGCCATGCGAATCGTCTGGCGCCCCACCGGCACCCCTTCGATGCGGAACGAACCGTCGCTCCGGCTGAAGGCGCCGAGCTTCATGCCGACCACGGTGATCGTTGCGCCGGCGATCGGCTCCTGCGTTGCGCGATCGCGCAGCGTTCCCCGCAGCGTCTGCGTGAGCGCCGTCCGATCCGGCGGAAGCGAATCGTTCCCCTGCCCGCGAACGCCGGCTGCGGGAAGGAGAAAGAGGAGGAGAAGGATCACCGGGCCGTGTACGAGCGAGCGAATCATCACCGGCAGCCTCTGCAATGAACGTGAATGCCATGTCCGGACCGCCCGCCCGCTCCGGCCGGCCACGGCCGCGCCGCGAGCGGGCGATGCATCGGGTTGAATGGGGAGCATTGGTGACGCGAATCTTCATCACCGGATTAATGCCCGCCGCCGGTACAGTCGAATATAGCCTCCGATTTTCTCCATTGATGATAACCGCGGGCGATATGATGATGAACGGCGGATAGTGAATGACGAACGGCTTCAGGCGTGCAGTGATGCGGGGTGGCGGACACGATGCGGCGGCTTTCAGAGGGAGTGGCGCAGAGATCGATCCGGCGTTCGCCGGGTGCCGCCGGCCCGGTGTGTGGGAGCTACCCAGCGCGGGCCGGCACGTTCGATGAGAGACCCGAGTGCCGTCATGTGCTGGCCGGTGAGTGTGATGAATACGCGCTCGATCTTTTCCCGCATCGAAGCATGGCGGTGCTTCGATGCGGACCGCTGCGCGTGCGATCGCCGGCGCGATCGGGTCAGCCTTCGGCGGCACCCCTCGTTCCTCCCACGAACACGGTGAACACCAGGTTGGTGATGGCCAGCACCTCCGCCTCGATCGTCTCCGGGCTCACGTTGTGCGATGCCTCCACCAGGCGCTCCGTGCTGACCGGCTGCTCCGGCCGTGCATGCTGCTCCGGAGCGAGCTGCGCGCGGACGGCGCGGTAGATACGGGCCATGAACTGGCCGTACATCATGTTGATCAGCATCGTGGCGAGGTCCAGCGGGTTTGCCTCCGCGAGCATCGTTCCCCTGGCCTGCTCGGCGGCGATGGCGTCCGCGATGATGTAGAGGAGCTGCGGCATCAGGTGGAGCATCGGATTGCGGCGCCGGAGCTGGTGCGCCTCGCTCATCATCAGCTTCAGGCTGGAAGGGTTGCGGAAGAAGTAGTCCAGTTCCGTGGCGATGAACAGCCGGATGCGTTCCTCGAACGTCCCGGGGCCGCGCAGCACGTGCTCGCCGATCGCCTTCATCGTTGCGAACGAATCCTCCACCACGGACTCGAAGAGGAGTTCCTTCCCGTTGAAGTAGCTGTAGAGCGTGGCCTTGCCGAGTTCGGCGGCAACGGCGACGTCATCCAGCGTCGCGGCATGATAGCCCTTCACGGCGAACACATGGCGGCCGGCGTCGATGATATCCTGCCGTCGCATAAGCCGTTCCCGTTCGCGACGCGGGAGCCGCTCCAGACCGCTCCGGGGAGCCAGCGCCTGTGTCGCCGCCGCCAAAACCTTTTCGTAATACCCCATGGTTGAAATGTGACCGGTTGGTCATCCCTTGATTGCCCCCGCCGCCGGGCGGGGAGCGTGGAACATGCCTCGTATCGGGGCGCCGGGGAAGGGGTGTCCTCTACGCCGCTATCCGCAAGGCTTGCAGACGATCCGCCGTTCAATATACCGCCATCGACGGATTGTGAAGCCGTTTGCGTGTCGTTCCCCAATAATTGCAAGCCATTACAATTCAACCTATGACAAATGTCATGGCAGTTGAATATGTTCGTCTCGCTGGTCGATAAGTGACTGATGGGTCACCTTCGTTATCAGTCGAGCAGTCCGCCGTCCCGGCCGGTGCATCCGGCCTCCGTTCGGCGGGATGCGTACCGGCAACCCGACACTATGTGAGCCGACATATCATGGATTCAGCACCAACAGAGGATCGCCGGCGTTCGATCGCGAACGATGGCGCGCCGGACAACTCAGCATCGAACGGGCCTGCACAGGCACCGGGCGCAGCGTCCAATGCGGCTGCGCAGGCGGGCACGCCCGCGGGGCAGCCTGGGGGACACCCCGCGGGGCAGCCGGGAGGCGCGCATGCGGCGGCTCCGAATACGGGCGTGCAGGAGGCGCCGGCCAGGCCGCGCAAACCGCGCATGGTACGGAGGATCATCCTCTACACGATCCTCGCCGCCGTGCTTGTCGGCGGAGGGATCTACGTGAAGCGAATGATCGACTTCGGCGCCACACATGTCAACACGGACGACGCGCAGGTGGATGGCAACATCGATCCGGTCCTTCCGCACATCAGCGGCTATGTGACCGCGGTGCTCGTGAAGGAGAACGATCGCGTTGCCGAAGGAGCGCCGATCGTGGAGATCGATCCGCGCGAGCTTCAGTTGAAGCTGGGGAACGCGGAGACGCAGCTCTCCACGGCGCAGGCCGGGCTGGCCACGGCGCGCGCCGGCCAGCACAACGCGGAGGCGGCGCTGCTGGTGGCCGAGGCAAACGTGAAGACGGCGGAGGTGGCGCGCACGAAGGCGGAGAACGATCTGGCGCGCGATCGCAATCTGTTCAAGGGGAATGCGATCACGCAGCAGCAGCTGGACGCCACCAAGACGGCGTTCGATGCGGCCTCGGCACAGCTGGAGACCGCGCGGCGGCAGGTTGGCGTAACGCAGGCGCAGATCGACGTGGCGCGCGCGCAGCTTCGCACGGCGGAGACGCAGGTGGGCCAGCGGCAGAACGATGTGGATTACGCACGCCTTCAGCTGAGCTACACCAGGATCGCCGCCTCGCGGCCCGGCATGATCTCCAAGAAGAATGTGGAGGTGGGGCAGTACGTGCAGGCCGGCCAGCCGCTTCTGGCCATCACGGAGGATACGGTGACCTGGGTGACGGCGAACTTCAAGGAGACCGATCTGGAACGCGTACGGGTTGGGCAGCCGGCGGAGATCGTGGTGGATGCCTATCCCGGCATCACCTTCGAAGGGCGCGTGCAGTCCATCGCCGCGGCCACCGGCGCCAAGTTCTCGCTGCTCCCTCCGGACAACGCAACCGGAAACTTCGTGAAGGTAACGCAGCGCATTCCGGTGAGGATTGCGTTCACGAAGCCCCCGGACCCCGGCCATCCGCTGCGTCCGGGAATGAGCGTCGACGTAACGATCACGACACGATAACCAGCGCGCGATACGGGCGCGGAGAAGCGATCGGCAATGGCTGAACAGGGCTTTCGGAAATGGATCATCGTGATCACGGTGATCACCGCGGCGATCATCGAGCTGATCGATGTCTCCATCGTCAACGTGGCGCTTACCGACCTGAGCGGCAACCTGGGCGCGACGATCGAGGATACCGCCTGGGTGATCACGGCGTACGCGATCGCGAACGTCATCGTTATTCCGATGACCAGCTTCCTCTCGTCCCTCTTCGGCCGGCGCAACTACTACACCGGCTCCATCATTCTCTTCACACTGGCCTCCTTCTTCTGCGGACACGCAACGGGGCTGTGGGAGCTGGTGGCGTTTCGCTTTCTGCAGGGAGCCGGCGGCGGCGCCCTGCTCTCGACGTCGCAGGCCATCCTCTTCGATACGTTCAGCGTGGAGGAGCGTCCGCTTGCGGCGGGCATCTTCAGCCTCGGCATCGTTATCGGCCCCACCATCGGCCCAACCCTGGGCGGCTGGATCATCGACAACCACTCGTGGCCCTGGATCTTCTACGTCAACGTTCCGATCGGCATCCTGGCCGCCATCCTCTCCTACACGTTCGTGAAGGAGGCGAAGGATAGAAGGAAGGTGACCTCGATCGACTGGTTCGGCATTGCGCTCCTGGCGATCGGTGTGGCCTCGCTGCAGTACGTGCTGGAGCGGGGGGAAGCGAAGGACTGGTTCTCCGACTCATCGATCACCATGCTCGCGGTGGTGGCCGGCATCGGGTTGATCGGCTTCGTGTGGCGACAGCTTACCTGCAAGCATCCGATCATCGATCTGACGGTCCTTACCCGAAGCCGCCTGCTGGTAGTCTCCGGTATCATGACCTTCATTCTCGGCTTCGGGCTGTTCTCCTCCGTCTTCGTGGTGCCGGTCTTCGCGCAGACGCTGCTCGGATACAATGCCATGCAGACCGGCCTGCTGCTGCTGCCGGGCGCGGCAACGGCGGCCGTGCTCCTTCCGCTGGTGGGGCGCATCATGCAGAAGGGAGTGAAGCCGCAGCCGATGATTGCCGCGGGTTTCCTGCTCACGGCCATCTACAGCTGGATGCTCGCATCCTCGACTCTCAACACGGGCGCCGATGACTTCCTGCTTCCGCTCGTGATACGCGGCATCGGGCTCGCGTTGATCAGCGTGCCGCTTACCAGCCTCTCGCTGTACGGCCTGGTTGGCCGCGACATGGCGCAGGGGGCATCGCTGAACAACATGATGCGGCAGCTTGGCGGAGCGTTCGGCATCGCCATCGTCAACACGTTCGTGTTGCAGCGGATGGCATTTCATCGCTCCACGTTGATCAGCCACATCACGCCGTTCGATCCCGTTGTGCAGCAACGCGTGAGCGCCATCGCCGGCGGATTGATGGCCCGGGGATCGTCCATGGTCGCGGCCAAACAACAGGCATACGCGGCCATCAACGGCTCCGTCGTGCGCCAGACCATGCTGCTCAGCTACAACGACGCCTTTCTCCTGGTGTCGGTCTTCTTCGTTGCCTGTGTCCCGCTGGTCTTTCTCCTGCGGCGAAAGAAGCGGGCCGCCGCCGCAATTGCGGCCGGCGCTCCGCCGAAGCCGCCGGCTGCCGATGCCGACACCGATGTGGAGGCGATGGCGGCGCACTGAGCCGGCCCGGCGGCCGATCGAACGCCGTTCCCTGGAAGTATTTACGACTATCCCAATCTCTCTCTCGATGATATCGACTGCAATGAACCGATGGAGACTGTGCGGCCTCGCCTCCCTGGGAGCCGCCTGCATGCTGCTGGCGCCGGCGCTTCCCGTCACCGGGCAGACCCCTCCCGCCGATTCGCTTACGCTGGATCGCGCGGTGACGATGGCGCTGGAGCATTCGGCGGCGGTACGCCAGGCTCAGCAGGCGATCGGCGCCGCGAAGGCCCGCACCGATGCGGCGCACAGCGCGCTGCTTCCGTATGTGGAGGTTGATGCAAGCTATCGCCGCGTGGACCCCACGATCACGGTGGACTTCCCCGTGAACGGGACGGTGCAGACGTTTGCGTTCTTCCCGAACAACAACTACGAGGCCGCCGTTACTGCGCAACAGACGCTGTACGACTTCGGGCGTACCGCCGCGCGCGAGGATGCAGCGCATGCCGCGGAGCAGTCCGCCGTGGACGCCGAGGAAGGAGCGCGCAAGGCCGTGGGCTATCAGACGGTCTCCTCCTTCAACATGGTGTTGCTGCTGGAGCGGAACATCGCCGTGATCGATGAGCAGATCGCGGCGCTGGAGGAGAACCTCCGTCTGGCGCAGCAGCGGCTGGAGCAGGGGACGGCAACGAATTTCGATCTGCTCAGTACGCAGGTGCGCCTTACCTCGGTGCGGAACCAGCGCGTGGATGTGGAGGGGAACCTCGTGAAGTGGCGCGCGTCGCTTCGCCGGCTGGTGGGGGCGCCCCTCTCCGCTCCGATGGCGGTGAAGGGAGGCTTCACCACCGATGGGTCGGCGCCGGACGAGGAGACGCTTGTCGCCGCCGCACTGAAGGCGCGGCCGGAGTATGTGGCGGCGAAGGATGCGGAGAACACGGCGCGCCTGCAGGTGGAGGCCGCGCGCAGGAGCGACGGCCCCGCGCTTACGCTCAGCGTCTCCGGTGGTGTGAAGAACGGCTTTCCCCCCGATCTCAACGCGCCGAAACTGAACTGGGCCGGCGGCGTGCGCTTCAGCCTCCCGCTCTTCGACGGCAACCGCACGCGGGCCGCGGAGCAGGAGGCACAGGCCAACCTGGCCGGAGCAACGGCTGCAGCCGAGGAGGTGGAGGGGACGATCACGATGGAGGTTCAGCAGGCGGCCGCGGATCTCCAGACCAGTTCCCGGCGGCTCGCCACGGTGGACATGCAGGTTCAGCAGGCCGGCGACGCACTTGCGCTTGCGCGTACACGTTACACGAACGGCGTGATTACGAACCTGGAACTGCTGAATGCACAGGCGGCGCTTCAGGAAGCGGAATTCCTTCGCGTACAGTATCAGTACAGTGTGGCGATGAGCCGGCTTGCGCTTGCAAGGGCTACGGGCGCCCGCGTCTGGTAGGGATCGAATACCACATCGTCGGCACGCCCGCCGCGCCGGAGCCGATACGGCATCTCTTCAGATGAACGCCTCTTCGCCAGAAGGGGCGTTCCCTTTATCTGCGCCCGCCGCCGGCAGGCTTCAATGTTGCGACGCGGCGATTCCCATCCGCGCGCGACCGTAGGCCCGCTATGGTCGCATCGCGATAGTATTCTTGAAAGAGTGTGATGTTGCCTTTTCTTAACGCCGATCAACCACACATCATGCGGATATTCGTCGCGCGCTGTGGAGCACCACGGCATGCATTGACTATCACGTGTTAATAGCTGAGCCTCCCACTCGGCATCTGCTCCCCTCCCGACCGCGAAACTCTGCATGCCGCGGAGTGCCCCGGTAGGCAGATCTTGCTAGCTGCTATGACAGCCCGATAGTTCTTCCCGCTAACCTTCCGGACCAACGCTCTGTTTCCAGGCGGTGCCGTGCGATCATGCGCGGCTCGTGCCATGGTGTACCTGGAGAAGGATCCGGATCAATCATTCATTGCTCCGCGCATTGCCGGGTTGGTGTAGGAGCTTCCATATCGGGGCGCTGCAGCGTTCGATGAACGTGACGCTGCGGTGGTGTCCATGCTGGAAGCATATTGCTACGTCGCGTAATGCGAGGGCACAAGGAGATAATCATGGTAGTGGTACGAGCGAAAGGAACCATCGCGCTGATGGCGGTGGCCGTGTTTGTTCTCGGCGCCTCGACGCTCAGGGCGCAGCTCCCTCCGGGCAAGTTCAGCGGCATCGTGTTCGGTGACTATGCGTACAACGTGGGACGTGATTCTACGATCGGCAAGCTCCCGAACACCGCGCTCACCGGCCCGAAGGATTTCCAGGCATTCCAGTTGCGCCGCATCTACTTCACCTACGATCAGGATATCAGCGAATCCTTCACCTCCCGCTTTCGTCTCGAAGCCGATCAGGAAGCCAACGCCAGCAATGGAAAGATCGGCGTCTTCGTGAAGGATGCCTACTTGAAGTGGAAGAACGTGTTCTCCGGTTCCGACGTCACGTTCGGCATTCAGCCGACGCCGACCTTCGACGTCTCCGAAGGCGCATGGGGATATCGCTCGCTCGAGAAGACCATCATGGACCTGCGCGGCATCGCCCCTTCCCGAGACATCGGCGTGTCGCTCCGCGGCAAGTTCGACGACAAGGGAATGTTCGGTTACTGGGTGATGGTTGGCGACGGCACCGGCAACAAGCCGGAGGTTGACAAGTACAAGCGCTACTACGCGCAGTTGCAGGCCAGGCCGGTGGAAGGCATGGTGATCGACCTCTACACCGATCTCAATGCCCGGCCGAACATCGTCGACTCCAACAACGTTGCAGACCGGCTCGGCAACGACGCCAACACCTACGCGCTCTTCATCGGCTACAGCAGCCCCAATCAATACAGCTTCGGCGTGGAGGCGTTCATGCAGAGCACGCAGAATGCGGTGCTCACGGGGCGCAGCCCGTTCACATATCGTTCGCGCTCCATCATGGGCGGTACGGTATACGGTTCCTACTTCTTCGTGCCGAAGCTCGCCGGCGTGGTGCGTTTCGATTACTACGATCCGGACAATGACGCCTCCGCCACCGGCGACAAGCGGAACCTGATCATTGCAGGCCTGGACTGGCGTCCCGAGAAGAATGTCTCCATCATCCCGAACATCGAGATGGAAACCTACGAGACCCCGGCAAGCGGACGCTCCATCGATCCCTCGCTCACCGCGCGCCTCACGGTCAGCTATCAGTTCCCGTAACCTTTGCCTTCGGCAACGGTTCAGCAGCAGACGTGAAAAGGGGGACGGCACCGATGTGTCGTCCCCCTTTCTTCATTGAGTGACAGAGGCGCTCGAAACGGGACGCTCGAAGCGGGGCGTTCGAAGCCCGACGCGCGGGTGTGCTGCCGATGGTCGGCCGAAGGCCGCCGCGAGTGCGCTCGAAACTTCCTGTGCCGCAGCCTCTGGCCGATGCCCGCATGCTGCGGCGCCCCGTGCCGGCTGCCGTTCGGATCGGTGCCGGTTACCCGAACCGTCCAGTGATGTAGTCTTCCGTCTCCTTCTGCTGCGGATCGGTGAAGATCCGCTTGGTTGGCCCAACCTCCACGATGTGCCCCGAGCGCTGGTTGTTCACGTTCATGAAGGCGGTTTCGTCCGAGATGCGCATGGCCTGCTGCATGTTGTGCGTGACGATCACGATGCTGTAGTTCTCGCGAAGCTCGCGCATCAGATCCTCGATCTTGGAGGTGGCCACGGGGTCCAGCGCGGAGGCCGGCTCATCCATCAGTATCACCTCCGGTTCCATTGCGATTGCGCGCGCGATACAGAGGCGCTGCTGCTGGCCGCCGGAGAGAGCCAGGCCGGACTCCTTCAGCTTGTCGCATACTTCGTTCCAGAGCGCGGCGCCGCGCAGCGAGCGCTCCACGATGCCGTCCAGGTCGCCCCGGTTCCGGATGCCGAGCATGCGCGGTCCGAACGCGACGTTCTCGTAGATCGATTTCGGAAACGGGTTGGGCCGTTGAAACACCATGCCGACACGGCGCCGGACATCCACCACATCCACCGTGGTTCCATAGATGTTCTCACCGTCCAGAAGTACCTCGCCATCCATCCGCGACCGGCGAACGAAGTCGCTCATGCGGTTCAGCGTTCGCAGCAACGTGGACTTGCCGCATCCCGAGGGGCCGATGATGGCGACGATCCTGTGCTCGGGAACATCCAGATTCACATCGGTGATCGCGCGGACGTTGCCGTAGTAGAAGTTGAGTCCGCGCACCTGCATCTTTATCGTGGCCAAGGCGTGTGCTCCATTCGAATCGAGGTGAGGGGATGCGCCGGCATGCGGCCGGCGCGACGAGGGATCCCGTTGATTATTTCCAACCCATCTTCTTCAATCGCCACCGGGTGAAGAGGCGTGCCGCCAGGTTGAGCCCGAGCACCAGCACGATCAGCACCAGCGCTGTGGTCCATGCCTTGTCGTGCAGATCCTTGTACGGTGAGATTGCATACACGAAGATGGTATGCGGCAGCGTTGCCATCGGCTGCGTTATGTCGGCGGCATAGAAGGGGTTGCCGAATGCCGTGAAGATCATCGGTGCCGCCTCGCCGGCCACGCGCGAGATGCCGAGCATGATGCCGGTCACCACGCCGCTCATCGCAGCCGGAAGCAGCACCCGCAGCGACGTGCGCCATCGTGGAGCGCCAAGCGCCAGCGCTCCTTCGCGCAGACTCCGCGGCACCAGATTCAGCATCTCCTCCGCCGTGCGGAGCACGATCGGCAGCATGATCACGGCGAGCGCGAAGCCGCCGGAGAGCGCGGAGAAATGCCCCTGCGGCACCACCACGACGGCATAGGCGAAGATGCCCATGATGATGGAGGGGATGCCGGAGAGCACATCGGTGGAGAAGCGGATAACGATGCCGAGCGGCCTGGTGGCGTTGTCGTAGGAGTAGATGGCTGCGGCGATGCCGACCGGAACAGCGATCACGCAGGCGATGCCCACAACGATCGCAGAGCCAACGATGGCATTGCCGATGCCGCCGCCTGATACGCCCACGGGTTTCGGCACATCGGTGAAGAAGGTGGGGCTTATGAAGCGCGCCCCCTCCGCCGCCACATGCGCCACGATCCACACCAGCGGGATCACCGCCGCCACCGCGAGCGCGCCGGTGATGCCGAGCATGATGGTGTTCACCAGCCGCCGCCGCCCCAGGTGCGACGGCACGGTGCGGATGCTGATGGTTGGTCGGTCGCTCATGCCGTGCCTCCTGCAAAACGTCGCGCCACCCGCCATACCAGCAGGCGCGCGATCATGTTCAGCAACAACGTGATCACGAAGAGCACCAGGCCGATCTCGATCAGCGCCTGCACATACATTTCATTCGTTGCCTCGGAAAACTCGTTGGCGATCAGGCTGGCCATCGTATATCCGGGATGCAGTAGCGATGCGCTCAGGTCCGGGTTGTTGCCGATCACCATCGTCACGGCAATCGTCTCGCCAAGCGCGCGCCCCAGTCCCAGAATCACCGCTCCGAGAATTCCGGAAAGGCTCTGCGGCACCAGCACGCGCGCGATCATCTCCCATCGCGTGGCCCCCAGCGCGAAGGCCGCCTCCGACTGCGTGCGCGGCAGCGCCAGGAATACATCGCGCGTTACGGCGGTGATCGTGGGGAGAATCATGATGGCGAGAATCATCGATGCTGCAAGCCTGCTCGGCCCGTAGACGGGGCCGTCGAAGAGCGGAACGAAGGAGAAGGCGGAGTGAAGCGTGTCTCCAAGCGGCTTGACGATGTCGGGGATGAAGACGAAGAGACCCCAGAGGCCGAACACCACGCTCGGCACGGCGGCGAGGAGCTCGATCAATGTCCCCAGGGGGGAGCGAAGCCAGTCCGGTGCGAGCTCCGCCAGGAAAATCGCAACACCGATCCCTGCAGGGATCGCCATGAGGAGTGCCAGGACGGATGTCTCGATGGTTCCGATGATGAACGGAAGGGCGCCGAACTCCTGCCGCACGGGGTCCCAGGTGCTGGTGGTCAGGAACGCCAGTCCGAATTTCCCGCGCGGGAGAATCGAATGCGCCCAGAGCTCGCGGCCGATTGCCAGAACGATGACCAGCACCAGAATGCCCGCCAGCGCGATGGCAGCGCGGAACGGAAGGTCACCGTGATTCCACCAGCGCCGGAAGCGTCCGGTTGTACTCCCAAGCGGTTTCAGCCCGGAGGGTCGGGGTGATTGCATGTCCGAAGAATTGATGTGGCATGAAACGTACGGGGCGCGCCGGAATCCCGGCGCGCCCCTCGGTACCTTTCTACAGCGGCTTTCCCTGGCAGGTGATCTTCGCAAGCTTGGCCAGCACCTGCTGCTTCACCGCATCCGGGAGCGGCACATACTGGAGGTCGGAGGCGAACTTGCTTCCGTTCTCGTATGCCCACTTCACGAATGCCACAACCTTCGCGGCCTTCGCGCAATCGGTCTGGTCCATGTACAGCAGCAGATAGGTGTAGCCGGCGATCGGATAGGACGCATTGCCCGGTCCGTCCACAATCGAGATGGCGAGCTTGTCCCCCATGTTCGAACCGAAGTCGCTCATGGCGGACTGAATACCATCCGGGCTCGCCTTCACGAACTGGCCGGCCTTGTTCTGCACGGCGCCGAACGCCTGCTTGTTCTGCAGCGCATACGCAAGCTCGACATAGCCGATCGCGCCATCGTTCTGCTGCACCGTTCCGGCCACCCCCTCGTTCCCCTTGCCGCCCAGGCCAAGCGGCCACTTCACCGACGTGGCGTTGCCAACCTGGCTCTTCCAGTCCGGGCTCACCTTGGAGAGGTAGTCCGTGAAGATGAAGGTGGTGCCGGAGCCGTCGGAGCGATGCACAACCGTGATATCCTTGTTCGGGAGCTTCACATCGGGGTTCGCCTTTGCGAGCACGGGATCGTTCCACTTCTTGATCTTGCCGAGGTAGATATCGGCGAGCGCGGAGTACGGAAAGTTCAGCGCCGCGGTGATCGGCTTGCCGTCCTCGCCCGTCAGATTGTACACCGGCACGATGCCGCCTGCAACCGTCGGGAACATCTGAACGCCCGGCGCCGCCTTGAGCTGCTCGTCGGTGAGAATCGCATCGCTGGCGCCGAAGTCCACCGTCTTCGCCGTGATCTGCGCAATACCGCCGCCCGATCCAATCGCCTGATAATTGAACTTTACTCCCTGATCCACATAGGCGTATTCATAGAACCAGCGTGAATACAATGGATAGGGAAATGTTGCTCCCGCGCCGTTGATCGCGGCAGCAGAGCCGGGCACCGCCGCCTTCTCTGCTTCCGGCGAACCGCTGGACGAGCCCTTGCCACCGCAGGCAACGAACATGACGCTGAAGGCCATCGTCGCTGCCAGTGCGACGAAGCAATGGAATCGGGACATGACTGTCTCTCCTTGAACAATGTTGGATAAGGGATGATGCCGCGCCAGAGCAGGACGGAACCGGACGTGCCGGTTGGACGTCACGGCATACGGCGTACAGTGAGCAGCATTCGGAGGAGTGGGCACTCGAACGAAGACCGTGGGGGGGGAGAATGAATGACTGAAACTATGAACCGGGATAGTGGTGGCTGTGAAGGGGATGTTAAGAATCGATGGGGTGATGTGAAGAATTCATAATGCGAGGGGTGGGTGAGTTCCGGCCCTGCGATCGGAGATCCCGGCGGATCGCCCAACGATCATCATCCGTCCTCATCGCCGCACGGCCGGCAGCCGTGCGGCGAGTGATGGCTCTATGCCGGCACCGGTACGATGCCGGTTCTTCTTCTCAGCACTGGCAGGGGCCGGCGTTCTCGTTCACGTCCAGCTGATAGCATCCATCGTGGCTGATATGAAGGCATGCCGTTGCACAGCAGCCACTGCGAAGCTGTACGCGCACGCAGTCGTTGGGGTGAAGCCGGTGCTCCATGCCGCAGGCATCCGAGACGATCACCACGGTGTTGCTGTCGCACGGAAACCTGAAGCCGTCGCTCGTGCCGGCGTACACGGTGATGCACCGCTGCGCGCCGCTCGGCGTGGTGACACAGACATCCACATGGCAGATGGATGTGTTGTTGTTGATGCGGATGCAGCAGCTATCGGCCTGGGCAAGCGCGCGGCCGTTCGAAGCTGCCCCCAGAAGCAGGGCCATCAGCAGAGAGAGTGCCCAGCCGGGCAGGAGGAATCGGTTCTTCATCGCGTTCTCCTCGGATTGTTTGTGAGTGAGGCATATCCCGCTGGCGCGCGCATGAGGTACTCGCCGCCATGCGCGCGTTCGCGGAATGGAATTGTCAGTCAATCGGGCAAAGGCATGGAGTCGGTGCCGGGTTGATCGTCAGGAAGAAGGTGCAGGCCACGATGCCGGCGGAGAAGCAGACATCCGCACAGCAGTTGTTCCCAACGCGAATCCTGTTGGCGCATGACTCCAGCGGGATCACTCTCAGCCCGCCGCAGGTGCGCACGGCGATGGCATCGGTGCCGCAGGGGATGTTGACCGTCTGCGAGCCCGGGGGAACCAGGAAGCATGCTGCGCCGTTGGATGTGCAGATCTCCACGGTGCAGGTGGTGTTGTTGTCGATCGCCATCGGTCCGCGCAATGCCTGCGCGTGTACGTTCATCGAGACGAGAAACAGAAGGCAGAGCGCGGCGAGCGTTGCCGCTGCGGTGCGCACGTAACGATGCTTCAACATGTTCTCCTCCACGAGTGTTGTGTGATATGGATACCCGGGAGGCCGTGCCGTTCACGGCCTCCCGGGCGATGCTCATCCTGCTCGGCAGACATGGCCGCATTCGGGATCACCGGGTGGGAATGTCATCTGGCAGATGTCCCGGCTGCAGTTCCGGCGTGTACCCATTGTTTCCGCGTCAGCAGATGCATCGGCAGATCGGTCCGCCCGGAGTAATGGTCATCGTATACGTGCCGGGTCCGGTCTGCGTCAGGCAGATATTGCCGCAGCAGCCGCCGGCGCCGATCCCCACGTTGTTGCAGCACTGTCCCGGTGTAAGCTGACGCTGGATGCCGCAGATATCGGCAGTGATGGTATTCCCCACCACCGCGCACACCGGAGGTGTGATGGTGGTGGTAGCGCCGGGCAGGCAGAGCGCGCAGGTGTTGTTCATGCACACCGTGATGGCGCATGAGGTGCTGTTCGTCACGGTAATCTGGCAGGTCTGCGCGGATGCGTTGCGCGGCGCGGCCATCAGCACGAGCGCCGTTAGAATTGCCGCTGCGAGCACGGTGTGAAGCCTGAATGCAGATCTCATTTCGGTTCTCCTGATTGTCGTATGAACGATGCTGCCGGGCCGGCGCCGGCATGCCCTGCACAGGGGCACAGCCATGGTCGCGGGTGACGCATGGGCGATGCTCCGGAAGGCGCGGGGCGATGATGGGCGCGGGCCTGGCGTTGAAGGGAGTGGATCGGTGGCAGAGAAGGGGGGGGATGTGCAACGGTGGCGATGAGGGGACGAGCGGCGCAGGGAGTGTCGACAACAACAACAGCAACAGCGACAACAACACGGCGCGCAGCACGGCGCGCCAGAACGATGCGGCATCGCAACTGTTGCCGCGTATCTGCCGGAGGATATGATATGGATGGCTCTGCCGGTCATCATGCCCTGTTGCGGGATTGCGTTGCGTGCGAACCGCCGTGCGGAGCGACGAAGCGGCCGCACGGCACCGGGTGGCCGGCCGTCGGCGCTGCCACGCGCGGCGTTCATGGAGGGAAACCGCCCGTGGTTCGCGGAACACGCACTCCACCGGCCTTCGCTGCGGATTGTCGGGGGGAGGGATTGTTGATAAGAGGAATGAGGGGGGAAGAAGTGGACATCGTGGTACCCACGATGGGGTGGTCGCCGTCATTCGCACGAGCGCCGCGCCGGCGGGCAACGGACGCCGCATCGGGAAGGGAATCGGGGCGGCGGATGCGAAACAGTCCCGGCACGATGCATGCCGGGACTGTTGGTTCGTGAGCCGCCACAACGTACGCCCGCGGTAATGGTGCAGGCCGTGTGCGGAATGCCCGCACGCGATGGAGCTACGATGCGGTCTGCGGAGCCGGCGGGCCAACCTGCAGCGTGGCGATGGCGCGCTGCATGGTGAACTGCACCGCGGAGTTCGTGATCGGCAGCGTTCCCGCAGCGGTGATCACATCCTCCAGCGCCGTGACAAGCTGGGCCGTCACATTCTTCTGGCTCGATACCTGATCGGCAAGGGTGACGGTGACCGCAACACCGGATGTATCGTTGGAGGGCTGGTAGACCCTGAGGATGAGGGCGGAGGCATCCAGCATGCCCGGCTTCGCTGCCGTGATGATCGCACTCGAAGGAGACGCGGATGCGAGCGAGAACGTTGCCGGGAACTTGCTTGTCGGGAGACCGGCGGTTCCAACCGGAATGCTGGCGTAGAGCGCGCTGAGCGGCGTGGAGAACGCCAGCGACTCCTGGAGCTGCGTCCCCTCGGTGAGCGCGTTGATGCCGCTGGGAACGCGGATCGCATAGTGGTGCGTATGGGATTCGGTATCCTGTCCGTTGGCTCCATGCGAGTCCACCCGGTCCTGCGGTGTGTTCCGCAGCAGGCATCCGATGAATGCTCCCTGCGCATCGACGCCCCAGGCCGGAATGGTCGATTGATAGATCGCACCCAGCGTTGCGCCGCCGGCTTCCACAACCGCCATGTCGTGCATCGCCTGGAATATCGGCGCCGGCCAGTACGGCTCCGGCATCTGCGCCACCCAGTGATTCGGTGTGCCGTAGCTCACGGCATCGATCGTCACCTGGCTTCCGCCGTTCGGATCGCCGAACGGGAACTGCGCCATCACCGCATACTGATTCCCCTCCCACGGTGTATTCGAGTTCGGTGCTCCCGAGGGGGTAAGCGGTGCCGCTCCCGTGAACGACATGCGCAGATACGGTTCTCCGGCAACCAGAATGTAGTCGCGCGTGTACGTGCCGGTGATCTTGTTCGCGCCCTGCCTGGAGTTGAACTCCACCGTCGTGCGGAGCCATACCCGCAGCGGTCCCTGCTCCAGCACTTCGGCGCTCACTGCCGTGAGCGTGCCGTTCGGGTCCACCTGAAAATTCTGATCCCCCTCGTTGTACTCGTTGCCGAACCGATAGATCCCTCCCTGGTCGATATAGAACACCAGGTCGTTTCCGGTTCCGGTGGAGGAGATCATGTCGCTACTCGTGGTGTTGTCCACCAGGTATTCAATTCCCCAGTTCACGCTGCTTGCGATCGTTGCGGTAAGCGCGCCATTGGAGAGCACGTACGTTGCTCCGTTGTCCGGTGTGGTGATCGATGCGGTGTCCGAAGGCGCCACCGTTGCGTTCGAAAGATACCCCGCCTGATAGCCCAGGCTTGGCGCCGAAGCAAGGAAGAGATAGTTGCCGTCGTGCGTGATCTGGACGGCGCTCCGGGAGCCGTCCACGAACGTCACGCTCTGCGGATTCAGATTCGGATTCTCGCGGAGGATGGCCGGGCCGCCGGCGCTGAAGCCGAGTTGATTGAACACGACGATCGGCGTCTGGCCGGGCGAGGGGTTCGCCGCAACCTGCTCCGCGATCTGCGCCAGCGCCGAACCGCGCGCGCCGGTCGCCAGATTCAGCACGCCCGCGAGAAGCGGGGCCTGCTCGGTGGTGTAGACTCCGTCCGTGGCCGTGCCGCTGATGTAGTCGTGATGCGTGCTTGGAACCAGTCCCTTCCAGCCGTTCCCGATCGCCTCGCTCCGTCCGGTCTGCAGCCACTGGAAGCCGAAGGCGTCGGGCGCCTGGAGCAGATCGGCGATCGCTCCGAACGTCTCCGCCCCAAGCAGCGCGCGCGTTGCGGCCTGGTGCAGAATCTTGTTGCGGATGCGGCTGGCGTAGTATCCGGTCCAGTACGGTGTTGGAAAGAACGTCGTCGGCTGGAGATACTTGTACGGTCCGTAGTTGTGCTGTACGCTCTGGTCGATATAGGTGGAGATCAACTGGATATAGTGATCCAATGTCGCCACCACAACATACACATCGCTCGCCGCGCCGGTGAAGAACTGCTGGTTCCAGTCGGCCGCGATCGTCACCAGGTTCTGGATCGGGAGCGCGAAGTCGCAGCCGCACGGCACGTAGATGTACGGCGTGGGTGCCGATGGCTGGTTGATGTTGATGTAGCACTGAATGTTGGAGAACGCCGGGTTGTCCTGGATGTTCTGGTTGCAGCCGTTGTTCCAGTTGTTGATGCCGTTCCCCTGGCAGTAGGTCTGCTGCATGTAGTGCGCAATCGTGCTGGATCCGTCCGCGGCCTGCCACACGAAGTCCACGCCGTCGGCAACCAGTGTGTTGTTCAACGATTGATTGCTCCCGTACGATGCGGGCGGCCCCTGATTCGGCGCGCCCGGAATCCGCGAGAAGCTCACCCCCTCCAGGCCCATCGCTTCCAGCAGCACCGGGAACTGCGAGTCGTTGCCGAAGTCATCCGGCACATAGGCCTGGCGCAGCGGAAGATTGAACGTCTGCTGCATCCAGGTCTTGCCGATCAGATAGTTCCGCACCAGCGCTTCGCCGTGCGGCAGCAGATTGTCCGGCGACGTTACGCCGCCGCCAACGATCCGGAGCCGGTCGCCGATCTGCGTTGCGAAGTTGTCGAGCAGGCTCGGGTTCAACTGGATCGCTCCCTCGAAGAACCCCATCTCGCAGACGGAGTAGTAGTAGGTGGAGGGGGCCGGCCCCGATCCGCTCATCAACGAGAATGCACCGTTGATGATGTCGGTAACGGCTGAATGGGTCTCGAACGAGTTGGGTACTCCCTCCAGATAATCCTGAAACGTTACCTCCCAATCCCAGTCCATGTGGGCGTCCATGCTGAGAATCAGCACGTGCTGCGCGTTGGTTGGTATTCCGAGTTCCTGGCGAATCGTGGTCTCCAGATCGGCCATTGCTTGCTCTCCTCTCTGTGATGTTGTTCGTTCGCTGTGCGTGCGCCGGCACATCGCACGGCAGTGGTTGCGATGTGCCGACAGGTGCTTCGATGTCGGTGTGCACGGTTACGACGTGATCGTAATCTGATATTGAATCCCGATGAAGAGGGGATTGATGAGGCGCTGCTGCTGTACGAAGGAGGCATTTGCAACGCCCGCTGCGGTCGGGATGAAGCGGACCCAGAAAAACTGGTTGCCGCTGTAGTCGTTGCTGTAGCCGCATTCGCTTACCAGCAGGTAGTTCGAATCGTAGCGTTCCAACCAGACCGGACCCGGCATTTCGCTGGCGGCAACCAGCGGCAGGGAGATAGTGAACGGAACGCCCACCGTTGCATTGAGAGGAATCGATGATTCCACGCTCGTGGGAACCACTTCAGTTTCGCTTCCAAATACCATGTCACCCTCCAGATGATTGTTGCGGGGATAGATTGAATGAACCCTTCCGGGCAGGGACGCGGCGTGAATGCCGCAGATGGATGATTCCGGACGGCCGGCCCCGATGCACCGCATCGCGGCGCCGCTCCGTTCCGGGCGTACACCGAGGGAAGAGGTGCGTGCCGTGCCGATCCAGGTGTGTCGGGAACGTTCGATAATCGCGAGGAAACGGCCGGGCCGGCGATCGGGCTGGAACCCCACCGATCGGATTCAACGTACGCTCCGCTCCATCCCCGGAGCTACTCAATTTCTACTCAATGATGCCCCGGCCCTCCGTGCGGGGCCATGACCCCGCGGCAATGCCGCGATGCGATACGAGTCGGTACCTCGCGACGGCCACAGAGGTGGGGCAGTGCGGAGGAAGACCCTGACTCTGCCGGGGTTGAACTTCTCGCGAGGCGCTACGTTGCGAGGCGGTATTGCGAGATAGAGAAGGGAGGCGCGGATATCCGGCCTCCCTTCGGCGTCGTTGCATCCCGCAATCGGTCACCACGTCGTTGCGGTGAAGCCCGCGGCGTTACTGGCAGATGCAGAGGATCGGTGACGGATTGATCGTGATCGTGTAGCACCCGATCGCATTCACCTCCAGGCAGGCACGCACACAGCAGTTCGGTGCGATCGGC
>DASZRW010000116.1:0-9058 GCA_035549015.1 Kapaibacterium sp. (SeqCode) | reverse complement strand
CCTCCTGTGTTGGGATTCCTTTTTGGCCATTGAAATCTACCAACGATCGCAGCGAGCATCGCCATGCTCTATTTATCGACCTCTACCGACATCCTCGGTCACGGCGTTGTCAATGTTTCAACTAGAGGCGGGACATCCCCTCGTTGGGCTGCCGTTTTCATAGCAGGTAACGCTGTACCATGACCCTACCGGGGACGTACACGGGCCGCTCTCGTAACGGTATTCGGTCGCCGCATTGATGATGGATGGTAACGCCAGCAGCAGGAACGCCGCAAGCACCGAAGAGAAGCATTTCATCTGACACTCCCTTATGAAATGATGAGGAGGTACAGGTGACGTGTGTGAACACCTGCATGAAGATAAAATGCTTGCGACCGCTCGGCAACGTCGGAAGCGGGTACATGTTTGGGTACTCCCCTCTGGACGCGGCGCCATTACTTGCCTGTAGGGCGATAGCTTCCTATGAGCATTGCTATCAATTAAGATTAATTGATAGGCAGGATGAAGGCTCATTGTGAATCGTGCCCAGCCTTGCGGGATGCCGCAAAGCGGATCTGCAACCTCGGCAGGATCACGTTCGTGACAGTTCTTCTCATGGAATATCGGACGCTTCGAGCGGGGTACATCTCCATGTGCCGGTCCATATCGGCATCCATCGCTCGCCTGGCTACGTTGTGGTGTTCCACAGACAATCACACGGCAATTCCGGACCCTCCCCAGGATCAAACTACCTCACTACCGGAGCAATCGCCCCTGTTCGGTTCGCGGCACCGATCCACCGGCATGCAACGCACACGCGCCGGGGCGGGATGGCGGCGGCAACGCCTATGCGCTCCGGGGCTCCGCCCCACGCCGCGAAAGCAACGCCTGAACAACTCCGCGCCCCGTCACCGCCGCGATAACAACCGCGCCGCCGATGATCGCATGGAAGCCCGGCTGTTCGCCGAAGAAGAGCGCCACCCAGAGCGGATTGAGCAGCGGCTCGATCACCGGTATCAGCGTCCCCTCGATCGCCGTCACGTACCGAACACCGAGCACGAAGAGTACGTAGCCAAGCCCAAGCTGAAACAGGCCGAGCGGCAGCAGGTAGAGAAGGTCCGTGGCAGTGGGTGGGGTAACGAAGAGGAACGGCAGGCCGATGATGGCGGTGACGATATTGCCGAGCAGCACGATGGCCATCGGCGAACCGTGGCGTTCACGCCGGAGCAGCACCACATTGAATGCGAAGAAGATGCCGCTGATCACGGCGAACGCATTGCCGAGCATTCCCGCCCCGCTCAGACGGTCCATGAAGAAGAGCCCCATCCCCGCAAGCACCACGGCGATGGACCCCCAGTCCACGCCGGTGATGCGTTCCCCCAGCAGACGGTTGCTGATCAGTGCAACGTAGATGGGGGCGGTGTACTGCAACAGGATTGCGTTGGCCGCGGTTGTCGTGGTTGTTGCGAGCACGAAACAGATCACCGTACCGGCGTAGCAGATGGCGCCCGCGAGTTGCCCGCGCGTGATGCGGGCGGAGATCGGACGCGCCACGAACCAGAGCACCACCGCCGCAATGGCGCTGCGCCCTCCGGCCGTAGCCATGAAGTGCAGGCCGCCGAGCTTCTTGATCAGAAGGCCGCCGAAACTCCAGAGTACGGCGGCCGCAACCAGATAGAGAACACCGCGGGTCCGATCGGTCATGAAGAGGGAATTAGCGGAGAACGAGGAATCACCTGCCACGCCGTCAATCGAACAGCCCGGTTGCTCCGGGGTTCACCGGCTCGATGCACTCGGCAACATCGTTGCGCGCGTTGTTCACCACGAGGCCAACCTCGTATGCATGCATCCTCCCGGCCTCGTACGGCTCCAGCGCCTTGAACAGATCGCGTTCACTTGCTCGCGGGTCCAGCCACACCAGGAGATCCTCCGGATGAAGAATCGCCGGCATGCGATCGTGGATGGGCCGCACGAGATCATTGGCCTCAACGGTGATGATGGCACACGTGGGATGCTCTGCGCCGTCTGCCGCATGCGGCGTTCCCCACAGCCCGGCCATCGCAAAAAGTTCTCCGTCGCCGAGCGTAATGCGGTAGGGGATCTTCCCCTTCTTCTCGCGCTTCCACTCGAAGAATCCATCCGCGAGAACCGCACACCGCGCGCTTCGGAACGCGCCGCGGAAGTACGGCTTCCGCTCCGATAGCGACTCCGCCCTGGCGTTGATCACCGCGCGCGCATCCGCATCGTACGGAACCCATGTCGGGATGAATCCCCATTCGGCAATCTCCACCCGCAGCCCGGGGTCTGCAACCAGAATCGTCACCGGCTGTCCCGGCGCAATGTTGTAGCGCCGCGGATGTGCGAGCTGCGGCGGGAAGGTGATCTCGAGTTGCTCGAGGAATCGTCCAAGATCCTTCGTGAGCGTAAATCGTCCACACATATGCGTTCGCTTCGAAAACGTGTCGCCGTCCCGAGCCCGTACAACCTGCACTGTGGCCGGCCGCTGAACAGCCGCGCTTCAACGGGTCGCCGGCGACAAACCCGCGACAATATACATCGATGGAATCCCGATCGCGGCTCGCGGAAACAGCAGCGCCCTCCCGGCACACCGGAAGGGCGCTGCTGCTCATCATCTGCTCTTCACCGTCGGCTCTTCACGATGCCGTTGCCGGTGAAGAGGCCGGCCTACTTCGCAACGGTCATCACGCCGCGAGCCAGCATCTGAGCCACACGCACCTCATAGAGATACATCCCGCTCTCCAGGCCGCCTGCGTTGATCACCATCCGCTGTTCGCCCGCTTCACGTTGCCCGGCATCGAAGGAGCGGACCAGTTCACCGCTCACACCGTACAGCCGGATCTGCGCATCCCCGCTCTTCCCCTGCGTCCAGCGAAGCTCCGTGGTGCCGTTGAACGGATTCGGATAGTTCCCCAGCACCTTCAGGCCGCCCATTCCGGCAACCGCTTCATCGGCTCCCGCAACGGTGAGAAGAACGCCGAACGTGCCGTCCGAGATGTCGGACTGTGCAGGATTGTCCGTGTTCCTGATCCTGACCAGCACGGAGTTGCTCTCGGTGGAGAGCGTGGGCACCGTCCACTCGTAGAGGCTCGGGGACATCTGCACACCGGCTGCAATCGGAACCCAGTTGGAACCACCGTCGGCCGAATAATCGATGTCGATCTTCGCAACGCTGGATACCGTCCGCCAGGTGATGTTGTGCTTCGTCCCCATCTGCCACTTCTCGCCGCCGTTCGGTGTCAGCACCTGGAGCTGGTCAACAACCTTGCGGCTGATCTCGAAGACTCCATCGCTCACATCGCTTACGCCGAGGGCGCTCACGCGTACCAGGCCATCGGTGGTGGGAGTGTTCGGCACCTGCCATGCGTACGGGCTGGTGGCCGCGTTTCCGATCGTGTTCCACGTCTTGCCGTGATCGGGCGACCACTCGATCAGAACCTGGCCGCTGATATCCTGCGACGTCCATTGGATGTTGGTCATCGAGTCCACGGTAAGTCCCTCGCCGCCATTCGGAGCCAGCACCGTGATGCTGGGCTGCGGACGCCGCTGGATCTCGAACGGCGCATCGGATGCGTCGGACGCGGCGGGCGAGAGCGACACCACGCGAGCCAGGTAGTTGGAGCCCACCTTGTTCGGTGCGATCCACGTCACCTTCCCCTGCGATGCCGGAACATTGTTCTGCACCGTCTGCCACGTCGCGCCGCCGTTGTCGCTGAAGAGCACGTTGACGTTCTTCACGTCGGACGAGGTCCAGGTTACGGCAATCGAGTCGCCCGTCTTGAACTTCTCGCCGCCGTTGGGAGCGTTCACATGGATCGTGGGAGCAAGCGGATCCACGATCGAGAAGGTTCCGCTCTCCCCCTGTGCGCTGCTGTTCACATCCTGGATACGAATCATCCCCTGCGTGGTGTTCTGATTCGGAACCGTCCACACACGGCTTCCCTCACCGGCTGCAACGTTGGAGGCAACAGTTGTCCAGGTGTTTCCGCCGTTCGAGCTGTAGAGGATGTTCACGAAGGATGCGTTCGGTGCGTCCCACGTGATCGACGTCGAGGACTGCCGCGGGAATTCGTCTCCCTGCGACGGCGTGTAGACCGTGATCACCGTGCGCGACTGGCCGATCTGCCAGTAGCGGTCGGACTGGTCGTTGACACGCGGGCGATCCATGTCCGAGAGGCGTACCAATGCCTGCTGCGTCGGGATCGGCGTTGGCGTGAACGTGTAGGTGCCGGCGCTCGCCGCGATGTTGCTTCCCACCGTGGTCCACGAGGCACCGCCGTCGGTGGAGAGATCCGCCTTCAGACGCGAGACATTCTGCGATGCCCATGTCACGGTTACCGGCGAGAGCTCGTCGTACCGCTCGCCGCCATTCGGCAGCGTTACGGCAACGGTGGGGTTGACGATCTTGAAGATCGCATCGGTGGTATCCCACGAGCGGGAGGTCGTGGTGTTCTTCACACGCAGCATGCCGGTGTTGGTGGGCGTGTTCGGAACAATCCAGCGCAGGCTGTCCAGATACTGGGGCACGCGCTGCACGATGGTTGTCCACGTGGCACCGCCGTCGGTGGAGTAGTCGACGTCCAGTGCATCCAGTTGCGGTTCCCCTGCCCGCTTCTCCCAGATGATATAGTTGGTGTCGCCGGCGAACAGCAGGCTGGTGGCCGGCTTGAGGATCTTCAGCTTGCGGATCACGCGGAACGTCGCATCCGTGGTATCGAACTCGTACTGGTTCTTCGTGCTGATCACGCGCATGCGCGCGTTCGTGGCCACCACGTCCGGAATCGTCACCGGCACACTGTTCACCCCCTTCACCGTGGTTGCCACGGTTGCCACGGGCGTCCAGTTGACACCGTCCATGGAGAAGTCCAGGCGAGCGGACATGATACGGTTCGCACTGAACTGCATCGACGTGCTCTCGCCGGAGAGGTACACCTCGTTCCCGTTCGGAGCCAGCATCGCCAGTCCGTTGCCGTTGAAGTTGCCGTCATCGGCTCCCATGTCCGGAGCAACCGGATCGCGCGCATCCTGATCGAAGTCCTTCGCGTAGCCGAGCGGCGTTCCCTGCCCCTCGCCGTTGAACACCGGCTGCACCTGGATGTGCAGATCGCCCGTCGTCTGATCCACGAACGGCGGCTTCGTGCCGATACTGTTGGCGTCGGACACCACCTGCCAGCTTGGAAGCGTGGTGAAGTTGGTTGTGCCGTTGTACCCGATCACGCCGGCGATGCCGCTCACGTAGAGATCGTTGTAGTTGCTGGTGAACGTTCCGGACGTGCTGCGGTAAAGCGCGTAGCTGGAGTTCGTGCTGATCCAGGCGCGTTCGTTGGTGACGATGTTGTTCCGGAAGTTGACGTTGGCCGTGCTCGTCATGCGGAATCCGCACGAGAGATAGTTCGATCCGGTGGTGTTGTTGCCGCGGATCGAGATCGAGTTGTGATCGATGTAGAACACCGTGGGCGAGGCGCAGGTGTTGTAGATGCCGTACACCGTCCCCTGGTCACCCGTGAGGGTGATCATGTTGCTGTGGATCACCGTCGGGAACGACTGCCCCATCGAATTGCACCAGATGCCGAGCTGCGTCGTTGTGAGGTTCGACGTGCCCAGATTCCAGATCTTGTTGTAGGCGATCGTATCCGAGTTGTTGTAGGTGTTGACGATGTAGATGCCGTAGCTGGCGCCGAAGCTCGTGGTGTTGTTCGTGGTGGTCTGGCGGATACGGTTCCGGAAGACCTTCACGAAGTCCACATAGTTGTTCCAGTAGATGGCATACCCACCGCTGTTGGTGGTGGTGCCCCAGTTGATGATGTCGTTATCCTCGATCCGGTTGCGTGAATCGCGATAGGTGAAGTCACCGTTCATGTAGATGTTGCACGCGGAACGAAGCGTGCCGGTGGAGTCGCCGATCGTATTCCCCTGAACAACGTTGTCCGAGGTGCCCACCACCGCGGAACTCCGTGCGCCGAAGATCACCACTCCGCTCGCGAGCGTCGTGTTGTTCGCAAGCAGGTACATGTTCTTCAGCGTGTTGAACTGCGCCCCCTCCTGCATACGGAACACGGGGCCGTTGCCGGTGTTTACCACCTTGATGCCGCGCGGATTGTTCGGCGCGCCGTTCGCACCGTCGAACGTCACGTACGTTGCGGAGACGAGATCGACAATCGGCGTGCCGGAGGCGATCGTGAGCGTGGCCTGCGCAAGGCTGTCCGCCTTGAACGTCACCGTGTTCACGGCGCTCGCGCCGGTAACCGCGCCGATCACCAGCGGATAGGTCTCGGTGGTGGAATCGTATACGCCGGTGGCGACCTTGAACGTGACCGCCCCGGTTATGCCGAGAATGTTGAGATCCTTGACCGCGCCGGTGAACGACGTGTAGTTGCGCGCGCCGCTCCCCAGCTTGTTGATCGTATAGACCCCGTTCATCGGATCCTTCACGAAGATCGTGTAGGTGATCTTGTTGTTCGTCGCGTCGCCATCGCCCACCAGCTCGGTCCCCAGCTCCACCGTATACGTGCCGGCCGCGAGCGACGTGCTTCCCAGAACGTTGCCGCTCTGGTTGAACGTCACGCGCTGCTGCGTGTTTGCGGGAACCGAGAACGTCTGCAGATCGTTGTACACCACCGTGTTGGAGGAGTTCAGAATCCTCGTCCGAACGGGAACGGTCTGCGTGGTCGAGGAGATGTTGCTGAAGTACCCGATCGGCGAGAAGAGCGTGTTGGATTTCACCGTTGCGTTGGCAACCGGCGTCTGGTAACGATCGGCATCGGCATCGATGGCGATCGTGGGAAGGAACGTCCCTTCGTCCGCTCCGATGTCCGGCGTGACGGCACTGCGGGTCTGGCCGTCGAAGTCCGTCGTGAGCCCCGCGATCGGCGTGGCGCGCGATTCAACCGGCGTACGCTTCGTGGTCTGGATGTGCAGATCGGCGATCGACGGATCCACGAACCACGGATTGGCGCCCACGGACTGCGCATCGGCGCCCGAGGTCTGGTAGCTGGCAAGCGTCTGGTAGAGCGAGAAGTTGTAGTACGCCGTATAGTAGTTGAAGTCGGAGTTGAGCTGGATCAGGTTGTTGTTGGATGTCCAGCCGCCCGTGGGGGAGGCGTAGACATACAGGCCGTAGCTGGTGCTCGAGCCGCCTGTGCGCGCGCAGTAGTAGACGTTGTTCTGATGGTTGACGGAGCTCGCCACGCCGACACCTGCGGAGTTGTACGAGTACCGGTAGAACGGCATCGCCTGTGCGAACTGCGTCGCCGTGCCGCCCAGGTAAATGCTGTTGTAGCGGACGTTGTACGTAAGCGTGGATCCACCGGACGTGAAGTAATTGTTGTTCAGATAGATACAGTAGTAGTAGATGTATCCATCCTCGAAGAACGACATCATGTTGTTGGTGATCTGCGTCGTACCGGAGGCGAGACTGCTCGTGTTGCTGTAGATGCCATACACGCTCTGGCTGCTGGTGGAGGTCCCGATCAGCTTGTAGAACTTGTTGCTGTCCATCGTTGCGTTCGCCGCCTGGCCTGCGGTCTCGTTCAGATAGATCCCGTAGATGCTCGATACCGGCGACGGGGAGGTCATGTGGATCAGATTCTTCTGGAAGATCGGCCCCACATTGTAGTTGTCGCAGTAGATGCCGTAGTACCGGAAGTTGACGATGTCGCAGCCGATCACCTTGTTCCCCACGTTCGGGTAGACGGTGTTCGATCCGTACATGCCCACGCTCGCATACACGCGAAACGATCCCGTGGGGTCGCCGATCGTGCAGTTGCGGATCACATTGCTGTCATTGCCCGACGTGGTATTGGTAGGACCGAAGAAGATCGCTCCGTAGCCATACGTGGAGTTCGCCGACGTAGCATACGTGTACAGAATACAGTTGCGAACGGTGTTCAGGTCCGCATTGTTCTTGAAGAACACCGACGGGTTGTAGTTGACCTCCGTGGAGATGATCGTCATGTTCTTCGACGTCCCCCCCGAAACGTTGGAGCCGTCGATGATGTAATACTTGCCGCCATCGATGGTGAACACGCCGGTCTGGGTAAGCACACCGGTATTACCGGAGAGGGTAACCGTGGCGCCGACATCCGGACGGAAGGTGACGGTGTTGGTGGCGCTGAGGCCTGGGACGAGGGCAAGACGCCATCCGTTGGTTGGCGGTGTATAGGTTCCGCTCGCGATCAGAAACGTCACCGGGCCGCTGACACCGGCGTTGAGCGCGGTTACGGCCGCATCGATCGATGCGTAGCTGCTGCCCGCAGTGCCGACGGTGTACGTACCGTTCAACTGTGCAGTGGCAGACGTTACGAGAACGAAGAGTGCCGCGAGCGCGATCATCAGCGATCCGCATACCCTGCGCGCACTCCGCCGGAAAGAACGAGGAACTTGTTGCATTGAGGTCCTTCCTAAGACGGGATAGAAGGAGAAACGCCCGGCAATGCCGCACGGCACGTGATACTCCGTCTCGGGAACAGGAACACCACAACAAGCCGAATGCCGTACGGAAGCCGTCGGAGTTTCGATGGATAATATGTGGCGAGGTGAACAGCAGCAACCGCGGCCGCCAGCGAAGGCAGCCGGAGCGCATCGGTCTCCAACAGGAATCATGCCGTTGCAATGCAACGCCCGAGCCGCCGGGCGAACGCGATTGCAAACGCAGTCACCACGATTCACGAGGAGTGTGAGAGCCACCTCGCAAAGAACAACCGGCGCCGGGATGAACTGCGCTGGAACGATGGGATGAAGGGAATAGCATCATATCGGGGGTGCTCGCGTGCAGGCGATGCAGAAATGCACGCGGGGCGACGTCCCTCCGATTCGGTGTAGCCGAGGAAAATCGCGGTGCAATATTAGGAGATCCTGATACTGGATGCAACAAATTTTCGTGCTGCAATGCTCATTGCCAGTACATCCGGTATACAAAGTGGCCCGGCCGAACGCAGAGCGCCCCTCCGGCCACCATGCCGGAAGGGCGCTTCGTCTCTGCCTTCCATGCCTGCGCCGCGCTCGTCACCGCCGCCGCAGGATCCCTTCATCCTTCTGCAATCCCTCCCTACCGCACAACCGT
>DASZRW010000115.1:0-7988 GCA_035549015.1 Kapaibacterium sp. (SeqCode) | reverse complement strand
CGGAGAGGAAGTTCCGTCGAATCAAAGGGCACAAAGAAATGCCGAAGCTGATCGAAGCATTGTCGAGAATAATCACGGAATAACCCGATCTTTGTCAAGCATCGCCATGCAAACTTTCAACTGAGATCGGGACATGCCCTGCTTGTCCAAGCGGCACATCCATAGGGAACCACTCCTGTCGGTCCCGCGGAAGCACATCGCCGCCGCAGATCTGCAACCACGGTATGAATGCCGTGTGCGTCAGGCGCAGGGAATGAGTGATGGCCCGCAGACCTAACATGTCCACCCGCACCGCAGTGGAACGCAATCATAGGTCGTCATTCAGCGGGTCGCCGTTCATCCATACCACACAGCGTTGCTGCATGGCCGGATGCAGAGGTTCGTTCCACGCTTCCACAGCAAAATCATTCTTCCGCTGCAGGGTTCTGTTCGCGCAGGGATCATGTATGATTCCGCGGGTCCACCAACTGAAACCAGTGTCCATCCGGATCCGTGAACGTTGGGCAGTTAGGGCCGTCGTTCCCTACCGGAACCAAGCCACGTTTTTCGAGCGCATGCAGCGCTCCGGGTAGGTCTTCTGTATATAGAACAATTCCAACGGTCGCCTCACGGTAATCACGGCCGGACGGCGCCAGCCTGCCCGGTCTGAGAAGAATTTCCGCATCGGCAAGCTTCAACCAGATACAATCGCCCTGTATCTCGAGCAGTTCGAAGCCAAGCGATTCATAAAAGAATCGCGATCGATGTGGTTCCGATACAAAGAGTTCCAGATGTCCGACTTTCATGATATGCAGCCTTATCAGCGTGTTGAACTACTGCGTAGCCACAGACTGTTCGACACAGTCAGATGCATGGCGGCCGAACGAACACGAATGAGGCGTCCTTCCGGACGTCGCAGTGAGCGGGCGCGCAGGCCGACGCAGCAGATGAGATTGTTCAACTGTCTGCTATGTTTGGCGCTCTTCGAACAACGGCAATGCTTTTGGCGGGAAATTCGACGCGTCCAGATAGCATAGTGGAACCAGCCATCCCAATCGGATCTCACCAACGACGTTGCCCGTTCGCTCCTCATACAGCGGCGCGATCTCCTGAACAGGCGAGAACTTGATTCCGAACGGTGGAAACGACATGATTCCCTCGGCAACAAACTCTTCCTTGTCACGATAGAAAACACCGGCTGGCGTTATGTAGTGCTTCCGGACATCGAGCATCATCCGGGCGGGGAAATCCGACGTCTCCTGCATTGCCACTATCTGCCCCGGATTATTCGAGCCGAACATTCCGATCTCGACTCTTCCTACGCCGGGCACGTTGGCCCCACCTACCCGGACTGCACATCCGAGCTCCTGCTCACGTTTTCCATCTTCTCTCATTCTCGCAGCGCTGCGCGCTATGATTACCTGGGCAGGCTCCATGTTCAACGGCTGATTTTCGATAACGCCGAAAACAGTTATGTTGCCTTGGCATGCGCCAGCCATTGCGGTAATCGTAACGAAATCCTCGAATTGCGGCGACTGTATTTCGGTCGGCTCGATCTGTACGCGCAACCGCTGCGAACCATCCCCCTTGTCGCGAATGCTAAGATATGCAAGGCCGGCAAGGATATTCTTTTCCGATTCCTCCGGGTACTGCCAGGTACCGTTTCGCTCCGTCGCGGAGATCTGCACCAGCGGTGCATCCGTGATCCAACCACGCGGGACGTAGCCGTGCACGAACACCTCCACGTCATCCCATGCTACTCCCTCTGCCAACGAATACGTGACGGTGTTCTGATTCGGATCGACGATGAAGCGCCCGATAGATTCTTTGCCGGACGCGCTGAACGTATTCATATCCAGTGAGCTGTCGGGAACGGCCTCCAAGATCACCTGCTCGGGACGCCCATGGTCGAAGTGAATCATAATGCCTCCAAATATTCATATCCATCGATGTTGGTAGAAGGGGAGTGACGTTCTACAGGAAATGCCGCAAACATACGCTCAGCGACAACTCAATTGCAAGGATGCTCCGTTGGGCCGGAAACGGATGTTCACATGCAATCAATGTAGTATATGCGCACCATGGCCATCCCCCTTATTCAGCCGACTCATACAGCTCTATCACATTCCCTTCCGGGTCTCTCAGTTTGGCGGCGCGGCCGTATGGCACGTCTTCGATCGGCCCCACGGAAAGGCCTCGCCGTTGCAGTTCGGCGACCACGGCCTCGATGCCATTTACGTCGAACGCAAAGAACCAGTGATTGCCTGTGCTGCCAACGTGCTCGCGCCCGGTGTAGAGTGCGATCTGCGGACCGCCATTCGACAGCGCGAGGAATGCGCAGGTTCCTTCCTCCAGATAGACAGTCCGCAGGCCGAGACGATCGCGATAGAACGTCAGCATCTCCTGGAAGCCGTGCACCAGAATGAAGAGATAGCTCATGCGGGCGCCGGAGAGGGGGCCGTCTGATGTAGGATTCTCAATCATCGAACTGAGCATAAGGTTACTTCGCGATCGCGAACGTACGGGCAACCTGCCGGCCGCCGAAGCTCAGCCGGCATACATATGTGCCGCTCGGCAGGCCCGCCGTTGAAAGCGAGACGCCATGCGCACCGGCCTTCTCGTCCCGATCCGCCATGACGTGGATCAGTCTGCCGTCGATATCGTAGAGCGCCAGCAGCACGCGGCCGTCGGCCGGAATGCGATAGGGGATGGTCAGCTCCTGAGAGCCGGGGTTCATCACGATGTCACCAAGAAGGGCACCGGCATCTCCAGAGACCGCTTCGAACGATCTCACTGCCGGCCGCAGGAGTACCTCATCGCGATCGCTCACACGACGCAGGTCGGCGAGAACCCGGTCGTGATAGGCCGCGTCGCTGGCAATCGGATCCGCCAATGCCTGCAGGTGAAGCAGCCCCCACACGGCCGGAATCGAATCGGGTGTGGCCGGATAATCCAGCACCACGCGGCGATAGTCCGCATCGGCACTGTCCGGATCGCCCAGCACAAGCTCCGCCTCCGAACGAAGCATCAACGCGTGCGCGGCAAGGTGAGGCACCACTGAGGATTCATGTGTGATCGCGGCATAGTCACCAACCAACCGGCGGAGAAGCGGCTCAACGGAATCGTTCAGGCGCGCAGCGTACAGGGCGTCACGCATGGCGATGCGCCTGCATATCGGGCTCGCGGTCTGATCGGTCATCACGCCGTGAGCGGCGGCGAACACGGAGTCGATCGCGCTTCCGCCAGCCGGAAGTTCGCCCCACGTACCGTCGTTGTAGTACGGCGCGTTCGGGCAGTCCGCAACGATCCCGCCGGTCACGGTGCACTGATCCACTTCCGGAAGATTGCTGCAGGAGAAGAGAGCACTCTGGCTCACGTTCAACGGCGCGCCGTTGGCGATAATATTTGCGGACCGTCGCACCGCAAATCCGCCGTTCAGTGAATTCCACTTATTCGTCCCCGCCGCAACGGTTTTTGTGACCGGACCCAGATTGTTCAGATGAAGCCAGGATGTGGAAGCCATGTCGTTCCGTCCGCATTCCATGCGCACGGCCGCCGCGGTACCGGACATCTGGATATCCACCGGAGCAGCATTGCCGAAGAGCGAGGGCGGATAGGGTCCTGGAGGGGTTATCGCCCCGGCCGAGAAGACGTTGCGCCCGTACTGGGTCGCGGCCTGCGGCGCCAGGTTCAGCGGCCCATCGATGGTGTACATGCCGATCTTGTAGTCGCCGATAAGGTTCCCGCGGAAATTCTGCGCGCCGCTGTTCCAGTTGACAACGGCCCAGCGCGTGTTCCTGAACGTGTTGCTGTAGGCGGTGCCGATCTTCGATCCGTAGTACACCGCGCAGTAGTCATCGCCGCTGAACCAGTCGTCGCACTGCTTCACCGCCGATCCTACATCGTACATCCCGATGTTGCTGCCTGTGCCGGTGAGATGCGTGGCGGTAATGTTCACGCACGAATTGGAGGCCACACAATAGCCCAGATTCATGAATGAGTTGTTGCCCAGTGCGACGTTCCGAAGCGTCCGCAGCCGCAGCCCGTCGATCGGATAGGAGATCGTGTTTCTCGGCCCGGCAAGATCGCCGGCTTCATCCAGGAAGGTGCAGTTGGTGACAGTGGCATCGTATACCGGAACGAGTTTCCCGGTTACGGCGCCCGGTGTGGTTCCCAGTTCGAGCGAGAGGAGATAGGTGCCCGGCGCAAGCAGAGAACGATGTCCGGTGAATTTCGAGTCCGTAATGGCGTCCTTTGCCACTGTCACGGCACGAATCGGAACGTTGGATATATCCGCGAACGCGATGTGCAGAAAACTCGCGCCGACATCCGCCAGCGATCCCTGCACCAGTATCGAGCTCGGCTGGTTGACATGGGTGCAGACAGTACGACAGCAGGAGAGATCGCGCCAGCTATCCACACGGCCGGAGAGAGTCACATGCGCCGCGGCCGCTCCGTTCAGATACAGCTTTCCCTGACACACATTCACATCCGGCCTGTTCAACGTGACGTGTGCTCCCTGCTCGATGGCCAGCGTACCGCCCGGCTCCACGGTGAAGTGATCGATGCTGACGTTGGCGCCCGCTCCAATCGTGAACGTGCCGCCATTGTGCACCAGGACATCGGCAAAGATGTCCGCCTGTGCGCCGGCCGCGATATTCAGATACGATCCCGCTTCAACAACAACGCGGCGTCCAGGCGAACCGGAGATCGTGGATGCCGATTCCATGGTAATCGTCCCGCCCCCCGTTGCACGCACGTCCTGCGTACCGAGCATCTGCAGGGCGCAACCGGTCTTCAACCGAAGCGTGCCCTGGTCGGCAACTACGCGACCGTCATTCAACAGCCTGATGTTCTCGTATGCCTCGCACAGGGCACTCGCGCTGCCGAGCGAGACGGCTCCGCTGCCGGTCCCCGCCGACGAGCTTACCGTAAGGTCCGCAATGCGCGTGTTCCCCTGCAGGCCAACGTTCTCCAGATATCCATTCATCAGGATGCGGCCGGTGCCGCCGGCGGGCGTACGGACCAGATTGCCTCCGGAGGCATTGTTCGTTGTGAGGATGCCGTCGATCGCCAGCACGCACGCATCCCCAACCGAGAACGTGATGCCGGATCCATCCATACGGGTCATGCCCATGTTCTCGTGTCTGGCATCACCACCCGGCGTGACGAGGCCGCCCGCTGCAAGCACCGAAACTCCCTGCGACCGCCACGCGCCCCAATGCATCAGCCCTTCATTGTTTTCGTTTCGCGCAGGAGTACCGGCGAGGTCCAGCGAGGATGAGGCGGTGTACTGGAACTCTCCCTTCGTTGGAATCGAATGCGCAACGGCGCGAAATGCGTTCACCTGACCGAAGCCCATCCGTTGCGCCCATGAGCGGCGAAGCGGATCGTTGGTCTGCAGCACATACTGCGGCTGTACCGGCGCCGGAATTCCCTGGTTGGTGAAACCGTCGTCATCGATTTTATCCGCCGTGAACGTCAGGATATTGTACGCACGGCGCTGCACTTCGGGACCATCCAACGGAAGACCATTGGCGCCACGCGACACGCCCATGTAGGGACTCACCGAGACCATCAGCCCGCAAATGCCGGCAACCTGCGGTGCCGCCTGCGACGTGCCTGTTGCGAGCGCGAAGCCACCAACACCGTCCGGATCGGCCTCCAGTGTGAAGCCGGTTCCGGCGGTCAGGTCCATGAAGGCCGCCTCCTTATCGGAGCGGCGCTGCGTTGCGTTGGTTGTGGTGCTGAACTTGTTCGTGCCGGTGGAGTAGTTGAAATTCCACATGAACTCCTCCGGACCGCGGCTGATCGCCCTCGGCAACTGGTTCATCGGACCGTCGTAATTCCAGAGCCCGCAATTTTCCGAGTACGTATCGCCATCACGCACCGCACCCACGGTGATGATTCGATAGTCCCTCGCGGGATCGTTCGCGTCCGGCGTCCAGATGTCACTGGCGGGATAGTTGATCCCAGGCACAAGCGAGACCGAATTCGGCCCTTGACGGTTGTTGCCGCTTGCTACGAGGATCATTCCCGCTCTGGCTAATAGGTCATAATTCGAATATTCCGGTCCGCGTCCGAAGTAGCTGAAGTTGACGACCGCAATACGATCGCGCTGATTCGGGTCTGCATCCTGCACCAAATCAGCGTCGAGGTTGATATAGTCAGCCCAATCAGAAGCGTAGAGTGAGGTCCCCACCGCATTGCAGTTCGGGCAGGCGCCGGTCATGCCGATGCCGTTATCGGGCCTGGCAACCATCATGCTCGCGACGCTGATACCATGCCCGGAGCTCAGCGGCACCGTCTCGAACGTGCCATTTCCTAGCGACGTCGCCGCGCTCACCCAAGTGAAGTTCCGAAGCGGATCGGCAACTCCGGTGTAGAAGTCGGGATTCGTTGTTGTGCTCCCCCATTGATCGCGATCGCACAGGACGATGGAGTGCCGACCACGCGTGATCTCCCATGCCAACGGCAGTTTCTGTCCGTACATCTGCCATTGCCAGCCGGTACGATGATACGCATCGCTCCATTCGACATCATCTCCCGCCTGACGGTAGCGAATGGCGTAGAAGTCTGTCCTGGGCTTCAATCCAGGATCGTTCGGAATCGAAGACGGATGAAGAATGCTCGATGAAAATAGGCAATCGGTATTCGGAATCGTCCGCAGGAAATCATTGACTGAATCCAAACGGTGAGCGACGAACAATCGCAGGCGGAAATATCGTCCATCTCCCCCCGAAGTCGCAGCAGGCCAGACCTTCCTGAGCCGGAATTCGCCGAATGCGGCCTCGAGACCTTGAAGACGAGCACGCAGCTCCGGGAGGGACGAGTCGATGGCGTGCCAGTCAACTTCGACAACGGTGTCTGCGGGCAGCGCCGGCAGCGTGATTGCGTCCACATTGAACTGCACATCCCACCATTGTGCCGTACGCATGCGGGAGGTGCCGGCAATTATCGACGCTTCGGCACACGAATGCCAGTCCCCTTCGAGACCGCAGGTATCGATGCCGATGGAATCGGGGTTACCTGCAAAGGGAGCCGTTGGGATACAATTGCAGGAATCCTGGGCAAGGCCGACATCGAACGTTCCAAATAGCGCGAGAATTGTAATCACTATGCGAGTAATGCAGGCGGGGTACACGAATTGCTGACAAGCAGAGTTCATGACTGCGTGGAGGTTTGATTTAAGGAATTGATACGTTCACTATGAACGATTTTCAGCGAGCAACAAGAAACGAACCGGATACGGAACCGCAGTGTATGAGATAAAGTCCCGGTTCGAGCCTCGAGACATCAATGAGGGCATTACCGGAGGCATCGGTTCTGGCTTCGGATGCGATCACGATGTGACCCGCAACATCCGCAACCATTAACGGCACCCATGCATCCGAGTGTCCGCAACAAACATTGACACGGTCGTGAGCCGGGTTCGGCTTCACTTCGATGTAATTATTCGCAATCGATTGGTCAATATGTACGACGGAAGAGGGGAATGTAATACTGCTCGCGAAATCGCAGACCACATGAGGGATGCTGTCGGTTTCTCTCGTAACGGAATCCTGATAGAAATACTGTTCCAGCCGCATGCGAAACATGCGTGCGTCCTCACCAGTTGTTGCCTGTGGGTAGACCTTGCGAAGCGTAATCGGGCCCAAACGCCTCTCCAGCGCTTCGAATCCTTCGCGCGTATCCAGATATGCTGTATCGATAGCTTGCCAGCCGACCTCGATGATCGCGTTCGGATCGGCCGCCGGCAGATGTATTGCATCAACGTCGAAATGAATGAACCACCAATGCCTGGCATACATACGCAACAAACCGGCGTAGTGAGCCGCCTCCTCACAATCGGTCCATGCTCCCTGCAACCCGCAGGTATCGATCACAATGGAATCGCCGTTGGCGATATCCTTACCACTGGGTGGCAGACATCCACAGTCACCCTGCGCGTGGATTCCGGTTGCGCCGGCCAACATGATGGTGAAAATGGCGGCCACCATCGTTATGAT
>DASZRW010000114.1:0-1903 GCA_035549015.1 Kapaibacterium sp. (SeqCode) | reverse complement strand
TCGAGTTCTTCTCGAACACCAGCACCACACCGCCACGGCCCATGTCCTGGATCGTGTTGTTCGTGATCGTGTTGTTCTGATTGTTGTACTCCACGTACGCATCATCTCCAACCCGGTACAACGGACCCGCTCCGATCGACGTGATGCCGTACGCGAAGTTCGTGATCACGTTGTTGTCGAATACGTTGTTCTGGTTGTACAGCGTGTCGCGACGGCGAGGGCCGGGGTTGTTCCCGTTCGCATCCGACGGTGCGGAGTTCCGAATGAGAATACCCGAGGAGACCGCAACGGCTGCGTTCTCGTCCTTGTCGTACGTGAACGTGTTGAACGTACGGCTGTACTTCACGATCGGAAGGGACGTCGCCGACTTCAGACCGAACGTTACGTTGCTCGGCTCGATGCGGCAGTTCTTCACCGTGAAGTTCGATGCGCCCTGCGAGAAGAAGAACGGAATCGACTTCGTCGCGGCAAGCGGGCCGGCCGTATCCATCAGGAAGCGGATGATACGGTTCGGGCCGCCATCCCACACCTGATAACCGGTCGGGTTGGAGGTGTCGCGCTGGCCATAGATGATGCCGATGCCCGACGGAGACTTCAGGATGATGTCCACGTTGGTCTTGCCGGCAACCGGGCGCCAGGTGACGATCGCATTCGGACCGCTGCCGAGCACATCACCACGGCCGTCGAGGGCCGGGAGGCTGGGATCGTTGTTCCGCGGGCGGACGATGAACTGGTCATCGACAAGCTCGAAGTTGACGTTGCCCGAGATGCCGTAACGATACAGCGAGTCGTTGGCCTCCTGGATGGTGCGGAAGCGCTCGCCGGTACCGACGCGAATCGTGCCGGACAGACGCGGGCGCACCGTGAAGGTCCACCGGGCCGTATCGTTCGTGTGCAGCGGATCCTGCGGATCGCTGATGATCGACGTGATGCAGTACTGTCCCGGACCGTTGTTCGGAACGAAGAACGACGCATCATAGTAGACAGTGGTTCCATTGCCCGAGGCCTCGCCCGGAACCGTGGTCACGGTAATGGCACGGGAATAGACAATCTGGCCGGTGAAGCAATCACCCTTGCGGACTTCGATTATCGCCGGAACGTTGGTTGCGTCCGTGATGCCGTTGTTGCGATATGCAAGACGGATATTCACAGGGCGGGCATCCGGGTAATCACCATTGATATCGGGAAGCACACCAGGCGTGAAGCCGGCCGGACGCGCCTCCAGTTCGATCTGGTAGCGGACCGTGAAGGCCTTCCCCGGTGCTGCCGGGATCGTGTCGTTGGAATGCTGCTGGTCGTTCGCAAGGTTCGTGAACGCACGGATGTAGTAGTCTCCCGGTGCGGTGGGAACGAACGGCGAACCGTCGAACGTCACATCGCGGAACTCCAGCGAGTTCCACGGGCCACGAACCGTGCCGGTGCCCTGGTACAGGATAACGCCCGTGTTATCCGTGATGATGTATCCAACCGGAACGTTGGTCTCCTGGTTGGTGCCGATGTTCTGGAAACGGATTTCCGGAACCATGTTCACACCAACCGGATACACTGCAGGAAGCGCCGGCGTGAACGTCGTCGGCTGGATGATGGTGACGCCGCGCGTGTCATCCAGGAACGATGAGAAGAACGTCGAGTACAACGTATCGTTCGTGATGTCCTGGTCGGCAGGGGACGTCATCCGCGTATACATCTTGATCGTGTACGTCCCCGGCACGCCCGTGATGCTCGGGCCAATCAGGCCGAACGTCACCGTCGATGTACCGTTCTGCTGCGTCAGCGTCGGGAACGCCGTTCCGCTGAAGCCACCCAGATACGTATTGCCGCGCCAGATGTCCGCGAACACCGGCACGTTCACAACCGGGTTGACACCCAGGTTGCGGAAGCGACCGCTGAACTGGAACGTGGC
>DASZRW010000113.1:0-33283 GCA_035549015.1 Kapaibacterium sp. (SeqCode) | reverse complement strand
CCTCCGCTGCGGGGCGCGCCGCCACGGGGCGGGCCGCTGCGGGCATCGCGCCCGCCGGAGCCGGTGCCGCGCGGGCTCCAGGCGCTACGCTGTTCGCTGCCTTCTCCCTGTGCCGGCCGCTCCCCCTGCGGTGCATCGCCGCGCGAGCCCCAGCCACCCCGCGAGCCGCCTCCGCGAGCCTCCTCGCGCCGTCCGCCGCCGGACCTGTCGCGCGAGCCGAATGCCGGCCGTCCGCCGCGCGGCGCGCCGCTGCGGGATCCGCCGGGCCGGTTGCCGCCGAACCCCCGTGCACCGCGTTCCGGGCGATCACCAAACGTGCGCGGCCCGGATGAGCGAGGGCCTGATGATCGCGCGTCGCGCTCCGGACGCTTCTCCTCACCCTGTGGATTCCGCTCCCAGCGGTCGTGTGCCGGGCGCCGTGCATCGTCGCCGGCATGTTCGCGGCCGGACCGTTCCCATCGATCGTTCTCATGGCGCTCGCCGCGCGGGCCGCCCGCATTCCACTTCGAGGGACCTTTCGAAGGCCCGGCGCCCCACTTCGAGGGTCCGGCGCTGCGCTGCGGTCCACCCTGGCGTCCGCCCGGGGAACGCTCGCGCGATCCGCCGAATCCTCCTCGCGCGCCCGGGCGCCTTCCCTGCGCAGGCGCGCGCCGTACCGGCGACCAGCCCTGGCCGGCTTCCCTCTCCTTCTCCTCCCGCTCGCCGCCGCGCGTTCCGGGACGGAACCAGCCGGATGATGGCCGCTCCTCATCCCCCTCCTCGTGCGAGGCCGGCGATAGATCCAGTTCCTCCTCGAGTTCGAACGCCCGCTCGAAGTCCGGCGCCTCGTCCGGCCCGATCCCGTAGGCAGCCTCTCGCGGCTCGGCGGCGCGCTGAGCCTTGTGCAGCCTGGCCTCGCGGCGTATCGCCTCCTTCGGATTCCATGCGTCGAGCACCAGGACGAATTCTCCCTTGAAGCGCTTGTCGGAGAACTTGCCGAACAACTCCGCAAGCGTGCCGCGAACAATCGCCTCGTACGCCGTTGTCAGGTTGATGGCAATGGCGGCCCGGCGCGAAGGCATGGCATCGGAGAGCGCTGCGAGCAGCGAGCGGAGACGGTAGGGCGTCTCCAGAATCACCACCGTGGCATGATGCGCAGCCAGTTCCTGTGCCGCGTTCCGCCGCTCCTCCGGCTTGCGCGGCAGGAAGCCCACGAACTCGAACTGTTCCATGCCGAAGCCGCTCGCCATCAACCCGGTCATCACGGAGCTTACGCCCGGCACGATTTTCGGTTGAACGTTGAGCGCCTGGAGTTTGCGCATCAGGATGTGGCCGGGATCGGCGAGGAGCGGCAGCCCGGCGTCGGAGATAACCGCCACCTCCTTGCCCGCCCGCAGCAGCTCGATGATCTCGTTGCTGGCGTCCTCCTCGTTGTGCTCGTTCATTGCAAGCAGGCGCTGCGTGATGTTGTAGTTGCGCAGCAGCCGTGCTCCAACCTTGTACTCCTCGCACACCACCACATCGGCACGTTGCAGCGTCTTCAGACCGCGCATCGTCATGTCGTCCCGGTTGCCGATCGGCACACCCACCAGCGAAATGTGCCCGGGGACGGCCGGCTCCACATGCTCCACGAGATCCTCGGGCAATGCTGCTCCTTCCTCGTCCGCAGCCGCATCGTCGGCAACAGGATCTCCGGTGCCCTCCTCCGGCGTGCCGCTCTCCTCCTCATCGTCCGCGTCCTGCACGGGAGCAGATTCCGATGCCGCGGTCTCTTCGGTCGCGGCCTCTCCGGCGATGGTCTCGTCACTCACGGCCCCTTCAGTCGCAGTCTCATCGGCCGCAGCATCTTCGGCTGCAATCTCTTCGGTCACAATCACATCGGTTCCGGTCTCATCAATCGCGGCATCTTCGGTCGCGGCGTCGGCGCTCGCATCCGATTCCGATCCTGCCTCGGGGTGGCCGCTCCCTTCCGTATCGGCGCCTGTTGCTCCGCCGTTCTGTTCGGTATGTTCCGGCTCCATCGACGGCTGCCGGTTGTCTGCATCGTTCGTCTGTTCGCCCTGCGATTCGATCGTCTTGCCCGACGCGTCGTTCTGTGTGTGCGTATCGTTCATGAAGTGAGTATTCGGCAACACGGCGACGACTCCACACTGGAACCGCCGCCGCGATGCGCTGTAAGAGAATGTACTGTGCGTTCAGCCGTTCGCGCCGCCGTGCTCAGGAGTCCGGCAGGGGCTCTGCGTTGATCGTGCTGTGGTACCATTCGCGCATGAACATGGCGATCACGGCGGAGGTCGGCACGGCGATCAGAAGGCCGATGAAGCCAACGAAGTGGGCGAAGACGAAGAGCGACGCGATCATCAGCACGGGGGGGAGCCCCACGCGATGGCCGATGACTCTCGGCTCGATCACGTACGAGTTCAACGCGTGAAGGCCTGCAACCATCGCCGCAGTGATCAGCGTGTTGGTTGAGAACTCGCCGGGCGCGAAGAGGAAGATGATCATCGCGACGCCGAGGTTCAGAAATATTCCCACGGAGGGGATCAGGTTGAAGACCCCGGTGAGAATCCCGATCACCACGGCATAGGGCACGTTGAAGATGGAGAGGATGATCACCGCCAACGTCCCCACGAGCGACGAGGTGATCATCACGCCGCGCAGATAGGAACTCAGGATAACGTCTACCTGACGAAGGTAGTAGACGTAGCGTTTGTTCTCCCGCAGCACCTTCGTACGCACGAACGTGCGGAAGCGCTTGAAGTCGATCAGCATGTAGAGCGTCAGCAGCGGGATCAGCAGAAGGTTGATCACCCCCTCGAGGATCGAGCTGGCGTTCTTTACGAACGCCCCCATCTGGGTGAACAGCCAGGCGACGATCGTCTTGATCTGCGGCTGGATCTCGTTGCGTACCAGGTCCTCCGCCTGGCGCCGCGGGATGCCCAGATCCTGGAGACGGCTGGTGAGATGATTGTTGTCCAGGAATGCGTTCGCATTCTTCATCAGCCCGGAGGCGGACTGGAAGAGCTGCTGAAACTGTTCCACGAGCCCGGGAACAACGAAGATGCCCACCAGCGCATACACGCCCAGCATCATCAGCGACAGGCCGAGCGACGTGATCCACCGCGCGATCCCTTTCTTCTCCAAATGCTCCACGATCGGCGCCAGGATGTAGGCCAGCGCCAGCGCCACCAGGAAGGGGAAGAGCGCGCCGCTCAGACTGAGAAAGAGCCAGATCATGAACGCGGCGATGCCGAGCTGCATGGTGCGCCGCGGAACGATCACCTTCCGGAACGGATAGAGGAAGAAGACCAGTGCCGCGAGCGGAAAGATCGGATGCATGACCGACGTGATCATGCTCGCCAGCATCAGCAGCAGCAGGACGAAGCCGCCCAGGAGGGCGAGCATCTCCTGAAGCTGCATTCCGCGCCGCAGCATCGCGCCCTGGCGAACCTTCCGCACGACCGCCTCACGCATGTTGACTGCTCCCTCTGGTTCGGAGCCCGATTCCGGAAGATCTTGGTCGGCCACTGTTGATTGCTCCAATGTGATACGGAGAAGTGCGCCCTCTGCCGCCGGTCCTCGTCGAATAACAGGAGTGCAGGCCGCTGCGTGCGGGCGCGTGGGCGCCGCGCGCAGGAACCCTAACTGCCGGTGCTGCCGAACCCTCCATCGCCCCGTTCACTGGCTTCCAGGCTCGGTACTTCACGCCATGCGATGCGCTCGTATCGTGCGAAGATGCCCTGCGCGATGCGCATGCCGCGTTCGATCGTGAACGGTTCGGTTCCGTGGTTGATCGCGATCACCATGATCTCGCCGCGATAGTCCTCATCGATCGTGCCGGGGGAGTTGAGCATCGTGATGCCGTTGCGGGCTGCCAGGCCGCTGCGCGGGCGCACCTGGCACTCGTATCCCTGCGGCAGGCTGATCGCCAGGCCGGTGGGAATCAACGCCCGCTCGCCGGGGCCGAGCGTTACCGGCGACGGAACGGCCGCACGGAAGTCCACGCCGGCGGCGCCGGCGGTTGCGTAGTCCGGCAGAGGAAGATCATCGAATCCCTCTCGAACCCGGGTTACCAGAACCGTAGCACCCGTTGCCTCGCGACGCATGCTCATGTAAATGCCTCGATGCCGGTGATGTCCGCTCCGAGAATCAGCGTATGGATATCGTGCGTTCCCTCGTAGGTCTTCACCGATTCCAGATTCGCTGCGTGACGCATCACTGGATATTCATCCAGAATGCCGTTTGCGCCGTGAAGGTCGCGGGCCATGCGGCAGCATTCGAGCGCCATCCAGACATTGTTGCGTTTCGCGAGCGAAACCTGCTGCGTGCGCATCGTTCCCTCGTCCTTCAACCGTCCCAGACGATAGGCGAGCAACTGTGCCTTGGTGATCTCGTTCAGCATCCAGACCAGCTTCTCCTGCACCAGCTGGAATCCGCCGATCGGGCGATCGAACTGGATGCGCGTGGTTGCGTAGTTGACGGAGGATTCATAGACCGCGATCGCCGCACCGATCGCACCCCAGCTTATACCGTAGCGCGCCTGCGTGAGGCAGGAGAGCGGGCCGCGCAGCCCCTGCACGTCCGGGAAGATGTGCGTCTTCGGGATCTCGCAGTCCTGGAAAATCAGTTCGCTCGTCACCGAGGCGCGAAGCGAGTGCTTCCCCTTCATCTCCGGCGCCGTGAAGCCGGGCGTTCCCTTCTCCACCATGAACCCGCGCACCACACCGTTCAGCTTCGCCCAGACAACGGCCACATCGGCGATGGTGCCGTTGGTGATCCACATCTTGGCGCCGTTCAGAACGTAGCCGCTGTCGGTCTCCCGCGCATTGGTGAGCATGCCACCGGGATTGGAGCCGAAGTCCGGCTCGGTCAGGCCGAAGCAGCCGATGGCATCGCCGCTCGCCAGGCGCGGCAGCCAGGAGCGCTTCAACTCCTCGTCCGCATACTTCCAGATCGGATACATCACCAGCGATCCCTGCACGGAGACGGAACTCCGGAGTGCGGAGTCGCCGCGCTCCAGTTCCTGGCAGATCAGTCCGTAGCAGACGGAGTTCATGCCGCCGCCGCCGTACTCCTCCGGGATCGTCGGGCCGAACATGCCCAGATCGCCGAAGCGTTTCACCAGATGCTGCGGGAACGTCCCCTCGCGATTGTGCTTCTCGATGATCGGCAGCACCTCGTTGTCCACGAACTCGCGAACCGTGCTCCGCACCATCCGTTCCTCTTCGCTCAGCAGACCATCGATATCGAAATAGTCGGGAGTTATGATCGGCATCTTCGGGCAGGGGAAGTTGAGTGATCGGATTTTACGTATCCGGCAAATATAGAGGTTGGCGGCCAGAGCGCGGCCCTGCTTCGTAGAGAGTTACAGTTGCGCAGGGGTGACGGGGCCTTGGCGGAACGAATCGGCCGCGGACCGGACGCCGTCCGCCAACGCGAACGGCCGGCGTGAACGGCCGGCATTGCCGGGGTACCGGCGAAGCGTGCGGCGCCCCCGCCTATCTCTTGAACGCCGCGAGGAACTTCTTCATCCTGCCGTACATCTCGTGAACCCATGCCGCCTCCTTCGGGTATGCGGCATTCGGATGGCGACGGAAGTCGAACGGGGCGATCACGATGCGGCGGCTGCCCCGGGGCACCTGCGCCATCAGGCCGAACAGCTCCTCGATGCCGGGGTCGCCGATCGCCAGGCATCCGATGGAGAGATGATTGCCGTGGATGTAGATGTCGCCGCCCATCGCCGTGCGGTCAACGCGTGCGTGGGCAAGATCGTCGGCATTGGGATAGCCCACCCGCATCGACAGATGGAACTGGCTGTTCGGGTTGAGTTCCGTGATATCGTAGAAACCCTCCGGCACCTGCTCGTCCCCTTCGCGCCGCTTCGGTCCGGGGCCTCCGCTCGCGGCCAGCACACGGTGCCTGTACAGAAGCGCGTAGCTTCCGGCCGCATTGGCGCCCCACACCTCCAACTGCCGCTCATGCTTGAACGCGAGGAGCATCACCCGCTTCGGCGGCCAGGCAACGCCCGCCCGCCGGCAGGCCGCGCCGTAGCGCGCCCTTGCAACCGGACTCAGCGGGCCGATCACATCCTCCACCGTGCGCGGCGTCGGCGGAAGAGCCGGGCGCGTACCGGCTCCCGGTCTGGCTCCCGTACCGGCTCCCGGCCCGGCGGCTCCCGGCCCGGCGGCCGGCGCGTTCTGCCGGGCCGTACCCGGGGCCTTCTGTCCGTCGGTGACAGGTTTCTGTCCTGCGACCCTCCGCCCCGCGCCGCGATTCGGCCCGGCCTGGTCAGGATGCCGGGCACAGCCGGCGGTTACGCCCGTGGAGGCGATCACTGCCATCACGGACCCGAGAAGCAGGAGCCGCCGGATGGCCTGGAGAACATTGGTCATAGGAGTGGAGCAGCTGATGGGCCGCGGCGTGCAATCGTTGTGGGGCGCCGGAATGGATGCAACGCGGATGGCCTTCTGTTGAAACGCCCAGGCGAGCCGGGCGTTACCGAAACGGCCGGGCGTTACCGAAGCGGCCGGCGATGCAGGCGGCGGCGTTTCGCTCGCAGCATTACGTTCGCAGCGTTACGTTCGCAGCGTTACGTTCTCATACGGCGGTGCGATCACGCGAACCATCGCGATTCGGTACCTTTGCAGAGTTGTCCTACCCTGGCGCCGGCATCTGCATCAACTCGCAGTTCGATCCGCTATGACATCACGCGACGTTGCAAAGGTTCTCTACTCCATCGAAACGTATCTGGAGCTTCACGGCGATGCCGAGCTCACGAGCAAGAGCTATGGGCGCGCCGCGCGGTCGCTGGAGACGGGCACTGTGGACGTGGTCGCCATGGTCCACGCCGGCCTGCCGGTGAAGGCGCCCGGAATCGGGAGCACCCTTGGCGCCGTGGTGCGGGAGATTGTGGAGACCGGTACCACCGTGCAGCTCGAGGAGCTGCGCAGGATAACGCCGCCGGGCCTCATGGAGATCCTGGAGATACGCGGCGTTGGAGCGAAGAAGGTCCGGGCGCTGCATACCCAGCTCGGCATCGAGACGCTGGATCAGTTGGAGCAGGCGGCGCTGGAGAATCGCATCGCCGCGCTCCCCGGCTTCGGCGACAAGTCGCAGGCGAAGATCCTGGAGGGGCTTTCCCAGCTTCGCCAGCAGGGGGGGAAGTTGAGAATCAACAGGGCCACGGAGCTGGCCGAGTCCGTTCTTGCGCGCCTGCGCGAGCTTCCGTCGGTGGAACGGGGCGCGATCGCCGGGCGCCTGCGTCGCGGCGGGGAGGAGTTCGATTCGCTCGGCTTCGTGCTGCAGGCGGCCTCCGTCGATGCGCTGGAGCGCGACCTGGCGTCGATCGCCGATGTTCTCTCCGAGCCTGTGCGCGAAGGGAGCGTGATCACCGCCCAGGCGGACGGCGGCTTCCGCGTTCGCATCGATGCGGCCACGCCGGCCAACTACGCGGTGCTGCTGCATCAACGCACCGGCGCGAGCGACTACTGCTTCATGGTCTCGATCCCGCTCACCGACCGCGGCTACGATCTCCGCGAGGACGGCCTGTACAGGGAGGGGGCGATGGTGATGCTGGACTCCGAGGATGAACTGTTCGATCTCGCCGGCATGCAGTACATCGCGCCGGAACTGCGTGAAGGGATCGACGAGGTGCGCCGTGCGCTGGACCGCGAAATACCGGACCTCGTGACGCGGGAGGATCTGAAGGGGATGCTGCATGTGCACTCCACCTGGAGCGACGGCCGAAGCCCGATCCAGGAGATTGCCGAGCACGTTCACGGGCTGGGCTACAGCTATCTGCTGATGACCGACCACTCCAAGAGCGCGTTCTATGCCAACGGTCTGGACGAGCGCAGGCTCGAGGCGCAGGGACGGGAGATCGACGAGATCAATCGCCGGTACGATCCCTCCGAGTTCCGGGTGTTGAAGGGGATCGAATGCGACATCCTGGGCGACGGCGCTCTGGACCTCGAGGATGATGCTCTGGCGGCGCTGGATGTGGTGGTCATCTCCGTTCACTCGCAGTTCAATCTTCCGATGGAGGCGCAGACCGAGCGCATCTGCCGGGCGCTGGAGAACAGATACTCCACCATCCTGGGCCATTCCACCGGCCGTCTGATCCTGAAGCGGAAGGGATACGATGTGGACCTCAGGCGGGTGATCGCCACGGCCGCCGCGCACGGCAAGGCGATCGAGCTGAACTGCAATCCGATGCGGCTGGACCTGAACTGGCGGATGGTGCGCCATGCCCGGCGCAAGGGGGTGCCGATCGCCATCAACCCCGATGCCCACTCGCTCGCGGATTTCGAAAACATGCGGTACGGCATCACGATGGCGCGCAAGGGATGGCTGACGCCCGATGGAACGCTGAACGCGCTCGATGCCGATGGTCTGGTACGGTTCGCAACGGCGCTGCGAGGATAGCACATGATTGGACATTCCATGCCGTGCCGCACGGACGGCCCTGCCGCTTCGGTCCCGCAACCGCGCCGGTTGTTGCTCCCCTGCATGCTGGTGCTTCTGCTTGCCGCGCCGGCGCTGCGCGCACAGTCCGTGGAGGAGTTCCTTCGCAAGGGAGATGCAGCCGCTCACGCACGCGACTTCAAGGCCGCGCTGGGTTACTTCGGCAAGGCGCTGGCGATCGCTCCGCACAACACGACAGCCCTTCTCTGGCGCTCCGGTGTGTTGCTCTACACGGGAGATACCGCTGCGGCTCTGGAGGATCTGAACAGAACGATCGAGCTGGACCAGCGTTCACCGGCAGCGCGGGTCACCCGGGCCTCCGTCTTCATCGAACAGAAACTGTATGCCGCCGCGATCGAGGATCTGCACAAGGTCACGGCCATCGATCCGAAGGATACCACGGCCCTGCTGCTGCTGGTGAAGACGCATCTGGCCGCAGGGGAACAGTTCGAGGCGATGGCGGACATGCGCCGCTATCTGGAGGCGGTGCCGGACGGCGCCCGTGCGAACGAACTGCGCTGGAACCTGGACCAGCTAGGGTACGCGCCGCAGAAGCGCAACCAGATGACGCTGCGGAACAGGGATACATCGTTCACCATCTCCATTCCATCGGAGTGGAACCACGGCATCAGGGACAACGGCAACGTCTGCGAGATGTATGTCGGTTCCAGGGAAGTGGTGATGGACAGCGTGGTGCGCTGCACGGGGGCAACGATCACGGTGCAGTACGTGCGCGATCTTCGGAAGGTCAACCCGGCGTTCAGGCCGGGCTTCGATTCGTTGCTCCCGCAGCTGGTGAAGATCGTCAACCGTGCGGACAGCCGGGCCATCGCGGTTCGCGAACTGGAACGGAAGGGGCTCACGGCCGGCCGCTACAACGGCTACGTGGTGCACAAGGAGGTGGAGGTTGGCGGTGAGCTCGGCACGCTCTATGTGTGCCAGGTTCTGCTGGCGGCGCACAACTCCGGCTGCATCGTCACGTTCGAGGTTCCGGCCCCGCTTGCCGAATTCTATCGCGACGCGTTGAACCGGACCGTTGCGAGCATCGGGCTGAAGTAACCGTTGCTGATCACAGCATTCCGAAATCCATATATCGACTCATGCCGATCATCATTGATGGAACGATAGTATCGAATGCGATTCTCGATCGCGTGAAGGCGGAGGCCGATGAGCTTCGTCGCGAGCGCGGGATAACGCCCGGGCTGGCGGTGGTTCTGGTTGGTGAGGATCCGGCCTCTGCTACGTATGTGCGTTCCAAGGGGCGCATGTGCGAGCGCCTGGGCTTTCACTCGATCACCCACCGGCTTCCCGAATCCACCAGCGCTCACGAACTGCTCTCGCTCATCGCCGCGCTCAACGCCGACGCCGCAGTCCACGGCATCCTGGTGCAGAGCCCGCTCCCACGGCATATCGACTACGAACAGGTGGTGGAGACGATCGATTATCACAAGGATGTGGACGGCTTCCATCCGGTGAATGTGGGAAGGATGGTGATCGGCCTTCCGGCGCACGAGTCGTGCACGCCGGCCGGCGTGCTTGCGATGCTGGCGCACTACGAGATCCCGACCAGCGGACGGAATGTGGTGATCATCGGCCGCAGCAACATCGTGGGGAAGCCGCTGGCGAACATGATGATGCAGAAGCGCGAAGGGGGAAACGCGATCGTCACGGTCGCGCACTCCGCCGCCGCCGATCTCGGCGCCATCACGCGCAATGCGGATATCGTGATTGCAGCAATCGGCCGGCCGCACTACATCACCGCCGACATGGTGAAGGAGGGAGCGGTGGTGATCGACGTCGGCATCAATCGTGTGGACGATCCGGGATCGGAGAAGGGATACCGGATCGTGGGAGATGTGGACTTCGAAGCCGTTGCGCCGAAGTCTTCCGCCATCACCCCCGTTCCGGGCGGCGTCGGCAAGATGACGATCGCCATGCTGATGCTGAATACGCTGCGCTCTGCGCGGGGGGACTTCCATTGATGTCCGAGGCCTACGACTACAGCGAGTTCTTCGACGACGAGCCCCAGCGCGCGCACAAGGACCGCCCGAAGTACAGGGTGCTCTACGAGGACGAGCGGATCGTCGTGTTCGACAAGGCGCCCGGCGTTGCGGCGATCCGGGAGCGCTTCCAGGTTGGTGTCTCGTTGAAGGAGATCGCGGAGGAACGGTTGGGGCGGCTGTGGACGGTGCACCGCATCGACAAGGACACGAGCGGCGTGATCCTGTTTGCGCGCGATGCGGACGCGCACAAGCTTCTCAACGACCAGTTCGAACGGCACGAGCCGTTGAAGATCTATGCGGCCGTGCTGGAGGGTGAGATGGTGGAGGAGGAGATGACGATAGACATACCGATTGCGGTGGATCCTGCAAACGCGGCGCGCATGCGTCCGAGCGCTCGCGGCAAGGAGTCGTTGACGGTTCTCCGGGTGCGCGAGCGCTTTCGCGGCTTCACCTACGTCGAGGCACGTCCCCGCACGGGACGCCAGCACCAGATCAGGGTTCACTGCAAGGCGGTGGGGTTGCCGCTTGCGGTGGATCCGCTGTACGGCAATCGCTCGGAGCTGTTCCTTTCGGCGATCAAGCGACGGTATCGCGGCTACGACCGCGAGGAGAAGCCGCTCATGGCGCGGCTTACCCTGCATGCCGAGCAACTGACGATTCAACATCCCGGCACGGGCCAGCCGGCAACATTCACAGCGCCGCTTCCGCGCGACATGAACGCGCTGCTGACGCAGCTCCGGAAGGCGCGCGGCTGATCGCTCCGGTTCGGCATGCGCCCCAACGTGTGGAGATCCCGTGCCCTGCAATAACCATCAAGCCCGTCCCGATCGATCATCGGGACGGGCTTGATGCGTTCGTCGCTGAGACGGAACAACGCCAGGCAAACGGCAAACAATGGATCGAGGAGACGGTACGGTGAGATCGCGGTGCGATCCCTCCGCTATCGCAACACCTGGCGGGCAAAGAGCACGTGCGACTGGTAATACGTCTCATCCAGGCTGCTTACGATCACGCCGCTGGATGTGGAGGCGTGGATGAATGAATCGGGAGTCACCATGATGCCGACATGCGAGACGCCGCTGCCGCTGGTGTTGAAGAAGACGAGGTCCCCCGGCAGAGCCTGCGACAGGCTTACCGCGCTCCCGGCTTCGGCGATGGCTGCGGCGGTACGCGGCAGCGAACGTTTCACGACGCGGAAGACATTGTCCACGAAGCCGGAGCAGTCCACGCCGCTCGATGTGGTGCCGCCGAAGAGATAGGGCGTGCCAAGCCAGCGCTGCGCCTCGTCCAGAACGGCACGGCGTGCGGGGTCCGTTGCCACCATCGACCGGCCCCGGTCCAGCGAGGCCTGTGCGTTCAAGGCGCCGGCCGTGCCGGTCCGGATGGTGGTGCGGGAGGCCGGGAGGCATCCGGCAAGAAGCGCGGTGCCGATGAGAAGCGAGAGAAGAAGCGGGCGTTGTATCGGTAACCTCATGATCATTCCGTGCTGGACTGTGCAACTGAACGATTGCCGGGGTGTGACATGCCCATGGCCGATCGGGTTGAACGCATGCGGGAGAGGCCGCGAGCCGGGCGCTCTGCCCGCTCTTCCCATGCAAAGGGAACTCTCCGGTTACCGCAGGAACTGTAAGTTGAGAGTTCACGAGGCAGAGAGCTTTTCATTCGAATCATGTCCGACAATCCTTCTCCGCGCAGACATCTCTACGTGCTCTACCGTGCAACCGGCGGCGACAATCCGAAGAACCGTCCCTCGTACTATTCGAAGATGCTCTGCCTGAAGAGCTTCCTTCGTGCGTTCGCGAGGGTGCAACATACGGCGAGCATCGTTTTCTTCAACGATGGTCCGATGCCGGAGAACCGCCTTGCGATCGAACGTGCATGGGGCGAGGTTGTGGCGCTTGCCGGGATCGGCAACAGCCCGTCGTATCGCGTTGCGCTGAGCCGGGCGCTCACGCTCCCGGAGGATGCCATCGTCTACTTCGCGGAGGACGACTATCTCTACACCGAGGCGGCTCTGGAACGGATGCTGCTGGCGTTCGAGGAGATCCCGCGTGCGGACTACGTGACGTTGTTCGACCATCGGGATCGCTACATCCGGACCGACGACTCCCGCCGCGGATACAGCCGCGTCTTCATCGGTGCCGGCATGCACTGGCGCACGGTTGAATCCACCTGCATGACCTTCGGCGCACGTGTCTCGCGGCTGAAGCGCGATGCATGGATCCACCGGCTCGGCACGGCGCCGCGCACGCCGCGCGACCGCCATATCTGGCGCCTCACGCTCGGAGAGAAGTGGTTCCTGTTCAAGTTCCCGAAGCGGACACTGATTGCGCCGATCCCCTCGCTCGCAACGCACATGGATCCGGAAGGGCTTGGCCCGAATGTGGATTGGGAACGGGTTGCGCGCGAGGCGGAAGCGTTCGATCCGATGGAGCGCCCGCCGCTGGGTTTGCAGCGGGATTGAGGTTGCCGAACCCCGGCATCGTCCGCCTCGGCCGGAATAGCGGCGGGGCGCCATCGTTCCAGCATGCCAGCCTCTCCGGAGAGGCCGCGTCCATCGCCGCGACCTGAACCGGCTCCGTGCCGGGTGCTCCGCGTCTGTTCCGGACCAACAACGGATGTCGATGATATCGATGCGCTCGATCGTTCTCATAGCTGCCCGCTGCATTGCCTGCTGCGCCGCCGCGTTGCTGCTGGGTGCGGAGGTGCTGCCGGCGCAGCCGATTCGCAACGTGGTGCCGATGTATGGCGTCGGCGACGATGAGTTCCTGCTCAGCGGCTACGTCGCAACGCGCCCGGATGGCCCGATCGATGATCTCTGGAACTTCGCGCGGGCGATGGGGATCACCACGCTCGAGCCGTCGCTCACGCAGGAGCAGTTCGACACGCTGATCGCCTCGCCGCTGCGCGATTCCGTTACCGGACGCTTGATCGTGCGTGGTCTCGCACCGATGCAGCAGGCCGGCATTGGGCGGGAGCTGCAGTTCTATCCGTTCGACTCCGTGCAATCACCGTTCTATCAGTGGCGGTTCGTTCATCGCGCCGGCGGGCGAAGCGCCTACAATGCGGAAGGGGGAGGTGTGCAGGAGAGGATCTATTCCATTGCGGACTCCACCACGCCCGGAGAGTTGGTTGCCTGGAACGTTGCGTACGACTGGCATCCGTGGCAGACGAATCGCTTCGCAGCCAGGCCGTACGACACCACCGCTCAGGACGCCGCGGCATTCCTTTCATGGTATCAGTATCGCGGTGCTGCGAACCGGAACGCTCCCACGTTCCATGTTGTCGTGCGCGCCCGTCTGCTGGATGCCGGCGCGGCGCGCGATTCGGACTCGCTGCTGCGGCTGGAGGTGTGGTACGAGATCCCGAAGGGGAGCGGGTACATGGATACCGCCAATGTACGGAGCGTGGCCGCGGAGAACATGGAGCTGCTTTATGCGACGCTCTCCGTGCGGAAGAGCGATCTGGTCGCCACCGGAGGGCGCGGCGCCGATGCGTATGCCGACGTATCGCTTCGGGTGAACCTGCAGCGGGCCGGCGGCCGGTACTTCGGCCCGCTCCACCCGGGAAACGACTCCCGCCGCTTCGATCTGCGACTCTACTGGACGGGCGCGGCTCCGGTGGCCGTGCGCAGCATCGCGCTCCGCGATTCGATCGGAGAGCTCGTGCTCGGGGATGAGCCTGCGAGCGTGGAGTATCGTGCCGCGATAGTTGGCGCCGCCCGGCGAATGCTCTACGGACCAGATGCGAACGGCAGTCTGCGGCGCGCCGTGATCCGGTTGATGTCCGGCATCGAGCCGCATCCGATGGAGTTCGCGACATCCGCGGCAATCGAGCGGCTGCTGCGAGACCATCTCGATCGCGGGTTCGCCGCCGGCAGGTCCATCCCGATTCACAACGAAGGGGGGACCAGCGACCGCGGGCTTCAGAACTTCCACTATCTGGTGCCGGGCGATGCGATCTTCACCGAGATGCTTCTGGCGCCGCCGGTCGATACATCGAGCGTATATGGCGACGATCTCTACAAGGCCTATCGCGACCGGTTTCACATCGATGTCGTGCAGGTACCGTCGATTCCGGAACACAACGGCGGGCGCTTCCAGATACCGTTGCTTCCCGCGACGCGCGAGGCGATCGAGAACGACTACGAACGCGTGCTGCAGATCGTTCGCATGGGGCAGTACTATCCATTCACTCCGGCATGGCCGTGGAGTCTGGGGAATGTGACCCGGCTCGGCGAAGGAGCGCGCGTGTCGGATGCAACCGGCAGGCGCATGATTGCCACGCTCTTCACCACGGCTGAACTGCATCTGCGTGTCCGGGGGAGAACGCGTCCGCTCGATACACTGTTGAGCCATGTGGTGGAGGCATCGGAGATGCGGACGATGGCGAACCTCGCGCTCTGTTACGGCGCACGCGGCATCCACTACTACTGGCTCGGCAACTATACCAACTATCTCTACCGGTCGCCGGAGAACCGCGATCTCTGGGTGGGAGTGAACGATTCGTGGGGATCGAACGGCCCGTTTACGCGCGATACCACGCTGGACCATGCGGATACGTTCGCCCTGACGGACAACGTCGCAACGCCTCGGTTCCCGCAGGGGACGCCGAGGGTGCTGATCCCGAACTTCTACGTGGGGTACGGCGTTCGCACCCGCGAGATCAAGCGCCTCGATGCATGGCTGCCGCGCATCGGCGCGGAGATGGCGCGGCTTCGCTGGCGCGATGCATACAGCATTCACGCATGCGTTGCCCATCCTCATATCGACGGCCGGCAGGTGCCGCTCCGTCCGCTTCCGGCCGGCGAGATCGTCCGCGAGGTGCGCGCGGCGGCGCGCGACGGGCGGGCCGATGCGCCGAGCGCCACCTATGTGGAGCTGGGGCTGTTCAGGACCGTTGCGGGGAAGGGAGGAGACGGCACCGAGGATTCGCTGCGGGCGGCGGACCATATCTTCGTTGTCAACCGCCGCTCCTTCGAGCGCCCGGATGATATCCCGGCCTCGAGCCCGGAGGGAGCGCGGCTGGATTCGCTGGCGGAGTCGCGCCGCATCACCATCCGCTTCGGCCTGGGGAGGGAAGGATGGCGCAGGGGAATCATCCGCGTCCGCGAACTGGCGGCCGATACAACCCGCCTTCCGCTCGCGAGCGCTCCGCGCATGCCGCTGGATACATTCATCCATGCGGACAGTTCCGTGAATCTCTGGCTGCGTCCGGGAGGGGGCGCGCTCCTCGAGATCACCTATCCCCTCGCCGATCTTCACTCGGAGAACGGGGAGCCCGGGCGTCGCGGCCGGTTCGTGAACAGACCTGTGCCGTTGTCCGCGGATGCCGTCGCAGCCGAACGCCCGCGGCGCGGGCCTGATGCACGAGGCCGGCGAGGTGAACGATGAGCCGTCTGCAACGGCACTGGCCGCTCGTGGCCGGGCTCGCGCTTCTGCTTCTGCAGGTGGGCGCCGTTCTCTGCGTCTCGCTGCACATGAACCAGGGAACCTTCGTCTACGCGCTCGACGATCCGTACATCCACATGTCGATGGCGAGAAACATCGTGGAGCATGGTGTGTGGGGCGTTACACCGTACGGATTCTCTTCATCATCCTCGTCACCGCTCTGGCTTGTTCTGCTCTCGGGAAGTTACGCGGTTGCCGGCGCCAACGCGATCGCGCCGTTGATCCTGAACATCGTTGCAGCCGTGGTGCTTCTGGTGATGGCGTATCGAATCCTCCGTGCCATGGAGGTTGGCCAGACCGGAACGTTCATCGGCCTCGCCGCACTCGTCCTCTTCTTTCCGCTGGTGCCGGTGATCTTCTGCGGACTGGAACATGTGGTGCATGCGGCGATCGCACTCTTCTTCACCTACCGAGCCGCGCGCGTGCTCGCCGGCCGGCAGCTCTCCTGCACTGCTCTGCTGGTTGCCGCACCGTTCCTGACGACGATCCGCTACGAAGGGGCGATGATGGTTGGCGTGGTTGCGCTGCTCTTCGTTCTGCGCCGGCGTCCGGTTCCGGCGGCGGCCCTCCTTCTGCTCGGTGCGCTTCCCGTTGTATGCTACGGCATCTTCTCGATGGCGCACGGGTGGCTGTTCCTTCCCAATCCGATATTGCTGAAGGGGAACGTGCCATCTTTCGGTACGCTGGCCGGGATCCGGACCTTCATCAGCGAGGGAGCCTACACGCGGCTGGTGCACGAGCCACACCTGCTTCTGATGCTGGTTGCCGGCGCGGGTGCGCTGCTGCACACATTGATGCGCCAGCGAACGCTCTTCACCGTGCGCGGAGTCATGCAGACCGTGATGCTTGCAACGATGGCTCTGCACCTGCAGTTCGCCGGCATCGGCTGGTTCCATCGATACGAAGCCTATCTGGTCGGGCTGTTCGTGATTGCCACCATGCCGACGTGGTGCGAACTCTGGGCCGCGCTTCGCGAGCGAGCCGCGAACGTTCGCGGCGGGAGGGCGCTTGCAACCACCGCGCTTCTGGCCGCAATGCTTCCCTTCCTCCATCGCGGCTCCAAGGTTCTGGTAACTCCAACCGCGACGGCGAACATCTATCGGCAGCAGTATCAGATGGGCCTCTTCCTGCAACAGCATGGAAAGGGGATGGCGGTGGCCGCCAACGACATCGGCGCCATCTGCTGGCTCGCGGATATCCACCTCGTGGATGTCTATGGCCTGGGGTCGCTCGAGACCGCACGCCTGCGAATGGCCGGGCGCACGTCGCCGCAACAGACCGCACGCATCGCCCGCGAGCATGGCGTTGCGCTCGCGATTGTCTACGACACATGGCTGGCCAGGGACGGCGGTGTGCCTCCCGGCTGGAATGCCGTGGGGAGATGGACGATCGGCAACAACGTCGTATGCGGCAGCGAGACGGTAACCTTCTATGCCGTGGCCGACGGAAGCCGGACGGTACGGGATGATCTCACCACGTTCTCCAGATCCCTTCCCGAAGGGGTGAGCGTGAGTTATGTCGGTGATGTGGTGGATATCCGTTAGGCGCCTGCTGCACGTTCACCCCCCTGTGCCGCGTTGCACACTTTCGTACCACGCTGTACCGTTTCATGCGCGAATCCCGTCAGGCCATGTTCGAACCGGACGGATGTTCGTTCCGCAACGGTTACGCCACCTCTTCGCGAGGCTCCGTTTCAACCATCGAGGATTCGGCCGCTGCGCCGTGATGCACGTGGTCTCCGTGCGGGTGGGCGTGCATGTGCGAGTGATCGCCTGCATGCTCGTGAGCCGTGTCGCACTTCTCATCGCACAGGGCGCACTGCTTGCAGAGGCGCATGTTCAGCCAGTGTGCACTGGCGATCATCAGACCTCCCAGCGCCGCAAGATATGGATGGAGCGTCTCCACGAGCTCCGTGTGCGACTCATGCCCGACTACATTGAAGAGCATCAGCATGATGCCGGTGCTCATCATCATCAATGGGTTCAACCTCCGGTGGGTCCGGTAGGAGCTTCCGAGACTGAACGTGGCGAGCACGGTGGAGATACCGATCATCGAAAGCTCGAACGTTCTGCCGCCGAGAAAGCCGAGGCCTACGGCGGGGAGTATGCTGATCAGGAACGGCACCGCCGCGCAGTGAATTGCGCACAGCGTCGACGCCGAGACGCCGAACCTGTCCAGCAGTCGCTGGTAACGTTGTGAGTGGGAGTGCATGGCCGTATCTGTTTCTCTACTTCCGGCATTCCGGACAGGTGCCGAAGAACTGGAGTGAATGGCTGATGTTTGAATATCCCGTGGTCAGCTCGAGATCCTGCTCGATCCGTCTCAGGCCGCATGGGTCCAGCGGGGTTGCGCTGCCGCATTCCGAGCAGACGATGGAATGGCTGTGCTGGCGGGAACGAACCGCATAGCGCCACCCTTCATGGAGACGGTCCACCCGCATCACGAGCGAACACCGTTCCAGCGTTTCGAGCGTGCGGTAGACGGTCACCAGGTCGATCGTGATGCCGGCGGCATGAAGGACCGCTTCGATCTGTGCGGCGGACTGAGGCTCGCTGGCCTCCATCAGCCTGTGGTAGACACCGCGGCGCGCTACCGTCACGCGAAGCCCATGTTCGCGCAGCCTGGTGTCGATCAGGTCGATGCGGTCCTCTGTATGGTTCCCGGGAGTCATATGAGATGCAAAGGTATGTAGATGCAAGCGATTTGCAAATGGGCGATGCTTCCGTATGATTCCAGCGACATCCTGTTTCCCGCCAAAGATTTGCCTGAATCATCACAATACCCATATCTTTGCAGTCTTCCTCTTTTCCTACGCCAACCATGGCCGCGAGGAGGGAGGAGAACGCAGGGGCTGCCGTTCGCAGTATCCGTTCACTAATCAAAACCTACCCGCCGCCGCCGGTGGGGAGTCGTCCAAACCACTCCCTCCGTGCACAGGCAACCGGACAGTATCCAACGTTTCGGTCCGCGGTCATCGTCAACGCGCATGCGCTGGCGAAATCGGCAGCCCGGCCGCGACTGGAAACAGGATACGCCGTCTGGAGTTCGACCGGGTTTCCTCCCCGGGCGAACCTTCAAGGGTATGTGTCACAGCTATAGGAGCTACTATGCCAGAGGTAACCATGCTTCGCGGGAAGACCAAGGGCCAGAAGGTTTCGCGCTTCGAGCGCGACAGCGACTACTCTTCGAGCGAGTATGCAGATCTCGTAAAGATGTACGAGGGGACGCTCGGCGAAATCACGGAACATGAGATCGTGAAGGGCCGGGTTGTTCAGATCAATGACGATGAAGTCTCGATCGACATTGGCTTCAAGTCCGAAGGAGTGCTGCCGCGCAACGAGTTCAACAACATTGAGGACCTGAAGCCCGGCGACGAGGTCGAGGTCTATCTCGAGAAGGTGGAGGATTCCGACGGCAAATTGATCCTCAGCCGCAAGCGCGCAGACTTCATGCGCATCTGGGAGCGTATCGTCAAGGCGTACGAGACGCAGGATGTGCTGAAGGCGAAGGTGACGCGCCGCATCAAGGGGGGTCTCGTTGTCGACCTGCTCGGCGTCGAGGCATTTCTCCCCGGTTCGCAGGTGGATGTCCGTCCGGTGCGCGATTTCGACGCGCTCATCAACCGTGAGATGGACGTCCGTGTGGTGAAGATCAATCACCCGAATGAAAATGTCGTGGTCTCTCACAAGGTGCTCCTCGAGGAGAACCTTGCCGGCCAGCGCGAGGAGATTCTCGCCAAGCTGGAGAAGGGACTCGTGCTGGAGGGTGTGGTCAAGGCGATCACGGACTTCGGTGTCTTCGTCGATCTCGGCGGCGTAGACGGCCTGGTGCACATCACGGACCTCTCGTGGGGCCGCGTGAATCATCCGAGCGAAGTGGTGAAGCTGGACGAGACCATCCAGGTGGTGGTGCTCGATTTCGACGAGGAGCGTCGCCGCATCTCGCTGGGCCTGAAGCAGCTCACGCCGCATCCGTGGGAGGCGATCGATCAGAAGCTCACAGTCGGCCAGCGCCTCACCGGCAAGGTGGTGTCGCTGACGGACTACGGCGCGTTCGTGGAACTGGAGCGCGGCATCGAGGGCCTGATCCACATCTCCGAGATGTCCTGGACGCAGCACATCAAGCATCCGTCGCAGATGGTCTCGCTCGGCCAGATGGTGGACGTGCAGGTGCTGAACATCGACAAGGACGAGAAGAAGATCTCGCTCGGCATGAAGCAGCTCGATCCCGATCCGTGGGATGCGCTGCTGCAGAAGTATCCGGTGGGCTCCATCCATACCGGCGTGGTTCGCAACCTCGCGAACTTCGGCGTCTTCGTGGAGCTGGAGCCGGGTGTGGACGGCCTGGTGCACATCTCGGATCTGAGCTGGACGAAGAAGCTTCGCCACCCGGGCGAAATGGTGAAGAAGGGACAGGACCTGCAGGTGCTGATCCTCGGCATCGATGCGGCGCAGCGCCGTATCTCGCTGGGCCACAAGCAGGTGACCCCGAACCCGTGGGAGGAGTTTACCGACGAGTACCGTGTGGGCTCCGAGACGGAGGGGAAGATCGTCCGCATCATCGACAAGGGTGTGGTTGTGGAGCTTCCGCACGGCGTGGACGGCTTCGTTCCCACCTCGCAGCTCGCCTTCGCACCGGTGAAGAGCATCGCCAGCTTCTTCCGCGTGGGGGACAACCTCCCGCTGAAGGTGATCGAGTTCGACAAGGAAGCGAAGAAGATCGTTCTCTCCGTGGTGGAGGCATTGAAGGCGAAGGGGGCCGAGGCGCAGGAGGAATACTACCGCCTGCATCCGGTTCCGCAGTCGGCTCCGGCCGGCGTTGCGGAGATCGTTCCCCCGGCCGATCCGGACATCGAGGAGCATCCGGCACCGGCCCCGGTGGAGCCGGCGGCACCAGCCGCTCAGGCCGAAGCCGCGCCGGAGCAGCCGGAACACTCGGAGCCGGTTCATGCCGATGCGCATCATGAGGAAGGGGGCGAGCACGCCAACGGCTGATCCCATCGGCCCGATAGATCTGCAAGGCCCGGAGCGCACCATCGCGTTCCGGGCCTTGTTGCTTCTTCGGCGACGGGAGGGATGGGGCAGCCGGCGCAGGTGTGAGGGGAGGGGATGATTCGCGGAAAAGATTCGTACTTTCATGGTCCCGGCGCCGACAGGTACGTCATTGATGCGTGCCGTGCCGGCGCCGTTCCTACCGCCTGGGCATCCGGCACCCGCCCTCAGAACCAGACGTCGGCACCGGAAGAGTTTGCGCCGCGCGATCGTATGCTCCCGCAGGGAGCGGTCGAGCGTCGGCCCGGACCCCCGCCGGCGCAGGCCCATACCGGGGCGTATCGTTGCCGGCTGCACTCCTGCGAAGGTGATTCCGAGCGCGCGTGCCCGAATACGCCGCCGCGCCCGATCAACGATTCAACAACTGTCTAACGCTGGTACGGAATCCTCGTGAGCTCGCGATCTCGACGTCGTTTCATCCAGACAATCATCGGCGGGGCGGTGGCCGCACCCGCGGTGCTGCGTGCCCAGGTGGATACGCCGGCAATCTATCTGCCGGCGACGCCGGCTGACTCCACGCGTCATAACGATTCGCTCCTCACGCCGGGCCCTCCTGCTCACAGCACGCCGAAGCGTGCCGAGCACAGGCGTGCGCACGGCGAGAAGGAAAAGGAGCAGCCGCTGCCGCTCATCAAGCCGCCGGCATTGAAGGATGGCTCCACGATCGCACTGGTTGCTCCGGCAAGCGGACTTTCGCACGGCGAGGCGATGGATGCGGCGGCAACACTGAGAAGCCTGGGCTTCAACGTGAAGGTGGGCGAGCATCTGACGAAGGAGTACGGCTATCTCTCCGCCAAGGACGATGCGCGTGCGGAGGAGTTCATGAAGTTCGTGCTCGATCCGGAGGTGAACTGCATCATGGCGGTGCGCGGCGGATACGGCGTCATGCGCATCCTTCCAAAGCTGGACTGGGCGGCCATCCGGGCGAACCCGAAGGTGATCATGGGGTATTCCGACATCACCGCCCTCGTGAACCCGATCTACAAGCTCTCCGGCATGGTGGCCTTTCATGGGCCGGTGGCATCCTCCACATTCGATCGCTACACGCTGGACTCGTTCAGGCGGACGGTGATGAGTGCCGCGCCGGCGGGTGAGTTCGGCGAGAGCGATGAGTTCAAGGGGGAGGTGTTCAGCGAACGCCGCGCCTCCACCATTGTCTCCGGCACGGGCCAGGGTCGGCTGGTTGGCGGCAATCTCTCGCTGGTGACCGCGTTGATGGGAACTCCGTACGAGATCGACACCGAAGGGAAGATCCTCTTCATCGAGGAGGTGGAGGAGGAGCCGTATCGCGTGGATCGCATGCTGATGCAGCTTGTGCTTGGCGGCAAACTGCAGAAGTGCGCCGGCATAGCAATCGGCCGCTTCACCAAGTGCGAGTCCCGGACGCGCGGCGGCGAGTTCCGCATGTCGCTCTCGCTGGAGGAGATCGTGCACGGCCTGCTGGAACCGCTGAAGGTGCCCACGGTCTACGGCCTCTCCATCGGGCACATCAAGAGCAAGCTCACCGTGCCGGTAGGCGGCCTCGCCACGCTCGATGCGGACGCGCGGACGATCCGGATCGACGAGGCCGCCGTACGTTGATGTCATTCTCCGGTGCTGCGGGATGAATGGGTGCACGGCTCGCATCGCGGCCTTCGGTTTTTCGCAGGCCCCGGAAACGCCGGCCCGCAAGGTGATGAACCACATGCCGGAGCAGTTTCGTGCATGCGCATGGAGACCATTGCCACGGTGCATCTCACCAAGGTCATATCGCCGATCCTGATCCTCGCCATCGCCTCGTGGATGGTGGTGCATCCCCCCGCGCAGGGCTCTCCGGTTCCGGTTGGGCGCGGAGGAGCCTGGGTGCGTATGCATGCGACGCTGCATGCGGCTGCGGTACTGCGTACTGAACCGGTACTGCACACCGGCCCGGCCCGGCCGAAGGAGGGGAGGAAGGCTTCCGCACTGAAATTTCTCTGGCCCACCACCGGGCGCAGGATTGTGGAGGGATACGGTGAGCAGGCGAACACGCAGACCGGCACGGTGACGCTGAACCCGGGCATTACCGTCTCGGCGCCGAAGGGTTCTGCGGTGACGGCATCGGAGGCGGGTCGTGTCTCCGTGGTTTCGTGGCTTCCGAGCTACGGTACGGTTGTGATCGTGCTTCATCGCGGCGGCTATCGTACGGTGTACGGCAATCTGGCAACGGCGATCGTGAAGCGCGGCCATGTGGTGCGGCCGAAGCAGAGGCTCGGCACGTCGAGCGGCCGGGTACACTTCGAGGTGTGGCGCGGGCAGACGCGGTTGAATCCGCAGACCGTGCTCAGGGAAGGATAATTCAACGACATCGGGATCAAGACTATCAACATGGAATCGGCATACATGGCCCCAGCGCAACAGGAAACAGGATCGGCATTTCGAACAGGCTATGTGGCGATTGTCGGCGAACCGAACGTCGGCAAGTCCACGCTGATCAACCGCCTGGTTGGCGCCAAGCTTTCGATCGTGACATCGAAGCCGCAGACCACGCGGAAGAGCGTGCTGGGAATCATGACCACGGATGCTGCGCAGATGATCTTCCTGGACACACCCGGTGTGCTGACGCCACATTATCTCCTGCAGCAGAAGATGCTGGGATATGTGGAGACGGCGCTGACGGATTGCGACATCGTGCTGTTGATGCTGGACGCGAACGCTCCGGATCTGGAACGTCTGGCCGCCACGCCGCTGGAAGGGGTGGCCGGGTTCCGCAAGCCGGTGGTGCTGGCCATCAACAAGGTGGACACGCTGCACGACAAGAAGGTGATGCTTCCGGTGATGGAGCGCTTCATGAACATGGGAGCGTTCCTGGATGTGATTCCGATCTCGGCGAAGCACGGCGACAACGTGGAGGCGCTGATGAACCTGATTGCCGCGAATCTGCCGGAAGGCCCGCCGCTGTACGATCCCGAACTGATCAGCCAGCAGCCGCAGCGCTTCTTCGTGAGCGAGCTGATTCGCGAGCAGGTGCTGAAGCTCTACAAGCAGGAGATCCCATATTCGGTGGAAGTAGTGGTGGTGGAGTTCAAGGAGCGCGAGGCGCCTGCGAAAACCTTCATCAGCGCGGAGATCGTGGTGGAACGCGATACGCAGAAGCGAATCGTGATCGGCCAGAAGGGGGAGGCGTTGAAGCGCCTCGGCGAGCGCGCGCGCGCGAACGTGGAGGAGTTCCTGGAGGTGCCGGTCTATCTGGAACTCTTCGTGAAGGTGCGCGACGAGTGGCGCCAGAACGAGAACAGGCTGCGCGGCTTCGGGTATTGAATCCGAGTTGCTGCGGCGTCTCCGCAAGACGTTCGGCGCCGTGTGCAGAATCCTCGCGGTGCGATACGTCCGTAGTGCATGTGCGGCGTGCGCGCATATTACCGATCTTGCATCATCCCTCGACAATAGTCCGTCCAACTCTGTGTGAGGTTCATGGCATGACACTGCTTCCGCTTGCTCGACGTTTCGCTCCTGTGGTCATCGTTGCCGGAATTGCGCTTGCCGCGCTTTCACCTGCACGCGCGCAGGAATCCAAGGACTTCGCAGTGATGCTGCGTGCGGATGTGGCGAAGGCGCCCCGCCCCACGATCACGCTTCACTGGAATCGTGATGCATACACCACGAGCTACGGCATCTGGCGCAAGGCGCCAACCGATGCGGACTGGCCGCAGACACCGCGTGTGACGCTGGACTCCACGGCAACCTCGTGGACCGACACGGCAGTGGCGGTTGGCGCCGCATACGAGTATCAGGTAATCAGGCAGGCCTACCACAAGCTCACCGACACAACCGGACTGCGGTATTACGGCAGCGGCTACATCCTCTCGGGCATCGAGCGCCTTCCCCAGCCGCTGCCGGGGCGGGTGCTGTTGCTGGTGGATTCCACCATGGTGAATCAGATCTCTGCCGGGCTCAAGAAGCTGGAGAGCGATCTCATTCGTGAAGGGTGGCTGGTGACGCGCCGTGTGGTGCCGCGCACGGAGACGTTCGACGGCTCGGCCGTCAAGGCCGTGAAGGCGATCATCATGGCGGAGGAGAGCAAGCCGCCGCGCAATCTCCGTTCCGTGTTCATCATCGGCCGCGTTGCGGTGCCTTACTCCGGAGACATCAATCCCGATGGACATCCGGACCATCTGGGTGCCTGGCCCGCCGATCTCTACTATGGCGATATCGATGGCGACCCTACGTGGACGGACACGCAGGTGAACGATGCCGGCGCCGGGCGTGCAGAGAATCGGAACGTGCCGGGAGATGGGAAGTTCGACCAGTCCGACATGCCCTCAACCGTGAAGCTCGCGGTTGGCCGTGTGGATTTCTACAACATGCCCGCCTTCACCGCCACGGAAGCCGAACTGCTGAACAGGTATCTGGCGAAGGACGATGCCTTCCGCACCGGCGCGACGCCGGTGAAGATGGGGGGCGTCGTGGACGACAACTTCGGCGCCACCGGTTATCCCGAGGCGTTTGCAAGCGCCGGCTGGCGCACCATCCCGCTGTTCGGAGGTGAGAACACCACCACGGACGGTGACTTCTTCACCACGCTCGGCGGCGACACCACCTATCTGTGGGCCTATGGCTGCGGCGGCGGCACGTACACCAGTGCGGGAGGCATCGGCAGCACGACCGATTTTGCAACCAGGCCGGCTGTGCGCGGTGTGTTCACGATGCTGTTCGGCTCCTATTTCGGCGACTGGGATGCACAGAACAACTTCATGCGCGCCTCGCTCTGCTCCGCACCGAGCACGCTGACATGCGTGTGGGATGCACGGCCACAGTGGTACTTCCATCACATGGCGCTCGGCGAAACGATCGGGTATTCCACAATTCTCTCCCAGAACAACAGCAACGGCGTCTACATTCCCAATGTCTATTTCACGCAGCAATATCCCAACGGCGTGCTCTACACGTTCGGCAACGGGCTGGTGCACGCCGCGCTGCTGGGCGATCCAACGCTGCGCGCCCTGATGGGACATCTGCCGTCGCTCGATGCCATGGGACTGACGCCGACCGCCGACGGGAAAGGTGTCCGAATCTTCTGGCAGCCGTCGCCGGCAGTGCAGCCGGACGGCTATTTCATTTATTGGGCGTCATCGACGGACGGCGTATACCATCTGCTGAACAACGCCGCGATCACCGCCACGGAGTATGTGGATTCCACGCTCCGTGCCGATTCCGTAATCTACCTGGTGCGTCCGGCGATTCTGCGGACCACGGCGAGCGGCACGTATTACGATGCCTCGGCCGGAGTAAACGGCGGCGTTCGCGTGGCCGGCGTTGCCGACGCGGCCGCACCGGCCTTCGCATGCAGCGCAGCGCCCAACCCTGCAACGCGGAGCACCGTGGTCAGTGCAACGCTTCCGGCGGCGTCGCATGTCGCAATCGACGTGCACGATATTGCCGGGCGCCGCGTCCGCAGGCTTGCCGATGGCGTGTGGGAGGCCGGAACCTCAACCGCTGTGTGGGATCTTCGCGATGCGGGCGGCTCCCGTGTACCGCCGGGTGTATACATACTTCGGGTGACCGCGGGCGAGCGCATCAACACAGTCAAGGTTGTTGTCGCGCCCTGATCGCAGCCCGACTCGGCAGGCGTGCAACCCTTGTACAGACCGGCCCCGGAGAATTTTCTCCGGGGCCGTGTCGCATTACGATATCTGTGTTCGCACAAGTGTGTTTGTTGTGCGATCGAACAACCGTGTGACGCGTCGGAATATTCAATTGAATTGTCACGTCGCGACGTTTTTGAATTATTCAGTTATTCGCCAACTTGGCGCATGCCCCCAAACCCATTCACCTAACCCCCCTTGGGATTTCCATATGCGATTGCTACTTCGTCTGACGATCCCCCTTCTTGCCTTCGGGCTTATCATACTTGATGCACATGCTGGTGTAGGCCCCTGGGCACAGAGTGCTGGCAAAGCCAGGCTCACATTCGGCTACAGCCGCAAGACTGCCGGTTCGCGTTGGACCAACGGTACGTTGACGACGCCGGCGGACAGTCAACTCGTTGACGGACATTTCCATGATTTTCGATATGCCTACCTCACGTTCGAGGTGGGAGTGATCGATAATCTCGAGCTCTCCGGTACAATCAATTATCTCTGGGGATACGAGGCTATCACCAGCGATCCGGTGACGAAGAAGCCCCTCCCGAAGGCATTCTTCGAATACAACAACGGTTTCACCGATTCATGGCTCAATCTGAAGTATCAGGTGCTGAAGGGCGAATATCCGGTGGCGGTGGAAGTTTCCACACGCTTCCCGGACTTGTACAACGATCCGTCGCCCGTCTATACGCGGTACAAGACGCAGGCATATTCGTACGCAACGGCGGAGAAGACGCCTGACGGCCGGGATACGATCGTGAAGCATTCCGTGAGCACGCAGACTCCGACCTCGGAGTGGCGCGGGCTGTTGAAGCGTGATCTCGGCATCTTCGCCGCGGTCGGACATTCGTTCGACGGCAAGGCCTACGTGCAGAGCTCGCTTGGCTACAACTTCCGTCAGGGAGCATTCGCCGACCAGGTGATTTTTTCCATCGATGGCGGGTACACGATTCCGGTCATGAAGGAATGGACGGTGATGCCGAAGGTCGCGTTCGATTACACGGGCGGCCTCGGCAACGGCGGCATCCCCGACTCGACGGACCGCTTCGGGCAGAGCTCCAGCGGCATCCCGCAGAAAAACAGCAACTTTAACAACGGACGGTATGGCCGTTTGTACGGTTCGCTGATTCTCGGGCCGGCCGACGGCCGGTATGCTCTGGATCTGGGAATCGGGAAGTGGATTTTCGGCAACGGCGCCGTTCAGTACACGGAGACCTACGCGCAGTTCAGCTACCAGTTCTGAGCCGGTTACAGCGGATGTTGAATCTGCTCGCCGCAACGTAAAACGGAATCGTCCGTGCACTGGATTTTCCGGCGCACGGACGATTGATTTTTGAATATACGGGATGTCGATTCCGGCAGGTGCCGACATCGCGGTACGACTTCGGCCGGACGGAGCGGCACAACGTGCTGTACTGCGTTCCGGCCTCAAGCACGGTGATGCGCCGGCCCGCCGACATGTGCGCCAGCAAGGCGCTCCTGCAGCTTGTACTGCAGGTGATAGAGCGTTGAGTAGATGCCGTTGAGTGCCAGCAGTTCCTCGTGCGTGCCGGACTCGCGAAGCTCCCCGTGATGCATCACCAGGATCCGGTCCGCATTCTGGATGGTGGAAAGTCTGTGCGCCACCACAATGGAGGTGCGCCCGTGCAGCAGCCGTTCGGTCGCGCTCTGGATCAGCATCTCCGTCTCCGTATCCACGCTGGAGGTCGCCTCGTCCAGAATCAGGATCTTCGGATCGTGCGCCAGCGCCCGTGCGAACGAGAGAAGCTGCCGCTGGCCAACCGAAAGCGTTGCACCGCGTTCCTGCACCGGGGTATCGTATCCACCGGGAAGGGATTCGATGAATCGTGCCACGCCCACCGTCTCCGCCGCGCGGCGCGCCTGCTCCAGGCCGATGCCGGGGCTGCCGAGCGTGATGTTGTCCAGGATGGTGCCGCGGAACAGGAAGATATCCTGCATCACGAGCGCGATATCGCGACGCAGATCGCTGGTGAGAATCGTTCTGATGTCGCGGCCGTCGATCTCCACACTTCCGGCGGAGAACTCGTAGTAGCGCATCAGGATATTGATGATCGATGTCTTCCCGGCTCCGGTTGCCCCCACGATCGCGACGGTTTCACCCGGCTCGGCTCGGAAGCTGAGGTCGCGAACCACCGGCTGAACGCCGTCGTAGCTGAAGCTCACGTTCCTGAACGCGATCTCGCCGCTGGTGACGCCGAACGGCTCAGGGTTGACGGCCTCCGGCGAGAACGACGTTTCGTCCAACAGCTCGAAGATGCGTTCGGAGCTGGCCATCGCGTTCTGCAGGATGTTGTACCGTTCGGAGAGATCGCGAATCGGGCGGAAGAACATCTCCGTGAACTGGATGAACGCAAAGAGCACGCCGAACGTGAGCGGCTGGCTGCCGGATGCGCCGAACCACCCCCGAACCGTGTCCGCGAGGCCGGGGTCGGCAACGCTGTTGAGCACCTCATTGCCGCCGAACCAGAGGATCAACGCCACCGCGAGTGAGGAGAGCAGGTCGACCACCGGGAAGAAGACCGCGTAGTAGGTGACGGACTTCACCTGCGCAACCGTATAGGCCTTGTTGATCGGTTCGAAGTCATCGAACGTGCGCTTCTCCTGGCCGAACAGCTTCACCGTCTGCACGCCGGTGACGTTCTCGTTGATGAACGTGTTCATGCGGGAGAGCTGCGTGCGTATTTCGCGATACATCGTGCGCACCTTCCGGCGAAAGAGCGAGGTGGCCCAGAGCAGCAGCGGGAGCGCGATCAGCGTTACCAGGGATAGCTTCACCGCCATTGCAAACATCATCACCACGATGCAGACAATGATGAAGACGTTCGCCGCGATCATCACCAGCGCACTGGAGAAGAACTCGTTCAGCACCTCGACGTCGCTCGTGACACGGGTTACGAGGCGGCCGATTGGGTTGGTATCGTAGAAGCGGAGCGAAAGGCGCTGCAGGCGTTCGAAGAGGTTCAGGCGCACCATGTGAATGGTCTCCTGCCCAACGTACTGCATCAGCCAGGTGAGGATGTATTGAAGGATGCCCTGCACCAGCAGCACGCCCAGGATGGCGGCAACCAGCCAGAGCATGCCGGCATAATCGCCATGCATCAGGTGATCGTCTATCGCCACCTTGGAGAGATATGGGCGCAGCGCCGCGAGCAGTGCCGCTGCGATCGACATCAGAAGGGAGCCGATCACATGCCACTTGTAGGGGCGAAGGTACACCACCAGCCGCCGTAGAAGGGTCTTGTCTACGGCCTTTCCCAATACGTCGTCGTTACTCGCCATGCTCGGTAAATAATTCTTCGTCTCGAGATGTTTGTCGCGGTCGCGGAAGGGGGCGGGAAGCGCCGTGGCAGATTCCGCCGGGTGCGAATCGAATCTGCAACGCAACGGTGCGCGAGTGCCGGTGAGGGCAACCCAGCATGTGTCGTCTGCCGCTGCCGGCAGAGATGATATCGATTACGCCGGGATGCCGGAGCCCAGCATCGCCAGTTCCGCAGCAACGGTTCTGAACTCCGCCACCATGCCAGCCACAACCTGTGCTGCGGGAAGGATCGAGTGCACCAGGCCGGAGCTCTGGCCGGCCTCGAGCTCTCCTTCTTCAAGATCCCCTTCGAAAATGCCTCGCCGTTCCCGCTTTGCGCCCAGCAGCTCACGCAGGCTCTCCGCATCGGCGCCCGCGCGCTCCGCCTGCAGCGCCTCGGCCGCGAACCGATTGCGGATCAGCCTCACGGGCGTGAGCGCCTTCAGCGTGAGCACCGTGGCGTTGTCGCCGGCCTCCACAACCGCCTGCTTGTATGCTGCGTGTGCACTGCTCTCCATGGTGGCTGCGAAGCGGGTGCCCACCTGAACACCGGACGCGCCCAGCACCATCGCCGCGGCCATCCCCCGGCCGTCGGCGATACCACCTGCTGCAATTATCGGGATACGAACGGCGTCCACTACCTGCGGCACGAGGCAGAAGGTCGTTATCTCATCGAGACCATTATGGCCGCCTGCCTCGAATCCTTCGGCGACTACCGCGTCAACGCCAACCTGCTCGGCCTTCAGAGCATGCTTCACCGACGCAACCACATGTACCATGATTGCACCGGCGTCCTTGATTTTTTGTACATGGAGACCGGGATTGCCGGCGGACGTGAAGAGAATCCGTACGCCCTCATCGAGAGCGGTTGCCACAAGGCTCTCTACATCTCCACGAATCAGCGGGATGTTCACTCCAAACGGGCGCTCCGTTTCCGTACGGCAGGCGCGAATGTGCTCGGCGAGGAGTTCCGGTTTCATGGAGCCGGCACCGATAAGCCCGAGCCCCCCGGCGTTGGAGACCGCGCTTGCAAGCCGGTGACCGCTGCACCAGACCATGCCGGCCTGGATGATCGGGTAGGTGATGCCGAAGAGATCCGTTACCCTGGTTCTGATTGCCACGTTGGCCCTTGTCACGCTGTTGAACGATATCGATGCGCAGGCCCTTCAGGGGGAACGGCATCGAGGGTGCCCACCAGGCGGTTCTGCATTGCGGTTGCATGATTGAGCGGCCAAGTTACAAACCGGCCGAGATTCACGGGCGGCATTTCCGGCAATCGATTGTGTACGTGCGGCATGCCGCGGTGGTGATGCCTGCGTTCACGGTTCCACTCGCATGCGGCTCGCCTGGCGGGATGGATGTCACAGCCTGCTGATATGAAGTGTTAACCTGAAGGGGGAGCTCCACGTTACATTCAGGCAGGGTTAATTGTCGTATGTATCAAATCTCCCACTCGTGTGTTGGTTGGTGGGTTGCGCCCGGGCGAGGGGCCGCGCTGGCGACCCTATCCACCAGAACCCACGCTGCGTGAGCCCGATCGCCGTTCGAAGAGGCAACTGCCGGTTGGAACGGTGCCCGGGTTCCGTGAGGCGCGAACCTCCGATTCCGTATTCCTCAGGCTTTGATCCGTATGAGTGTCCGCATGATTGACAGATACGTTGGCCTCGTTCTCGGCGTCGTCCTCCTGCTCATTGCAGCAGCATCGCATGCAGATGCGCAGTCGCGCAACAGGGTGGACAACCGCGGCAGGGATTTCCGCATCGCCTTTCTTCTGACCAATGGTGAGGATGGCGGGCCGGAACTGGCGCTGGATATCGCCTCGGAGACGCCAACCGTCGGCACACTCACCTACGTTCGAAGCGGCATATCCGTACCGATCACGATCACGCAGCCGAACATTCCCGTCCGTGTCAAGCTCGATACCTCACTGCTGATACTCCCCGATCCGAACAGCTTTCCCATCAGCAACTACACGATCCATCTGCAGTTCAACGACGAGGTGGTGGTCTACGGCATGAACACGCAGCGCTTCAGCAGCGACAACTTTCTGGCGCTGCCGCAGGAGGTGCTGGGGACGGAGCATCTGGTGATCTCGTATCCCAATACGATCGATCCCAACGCCGCTGCCGCGGGCGTGAACGCCTCGGACTTCCCGTCGCAGTTCGCCGTGCTGGCAACAGTAGACAATACACAGGTTACCATCCAGCCCACGGCGCGGCTGAAGGGGCGCCCGGATACGAACCCCTTCACGATCACACTCAACGCCGGTGAAATCTACTTCGGGCAGGCGAACGGGCGGGCCGGCATCGACCTCACCGGAACCTACATTCGCAGCAATCAGAAGATCGTTGTCTACGGAAGCCATCAACGCACCAATATCCCATGGAGCGAGGCGGTTGGGCGGAATCATCTCATCGAGCAGCTTCCTCCGGTGAACCGATGGGCCCATCGGGCCATTGTCACCCCGTTCTACGACCTGCCGAAGACCGTGCACGACAAGGACATCTTCCGCGTTCTGGCCGCGAACGACAACACGCAGATCTTCTTCGATAGTGTGTTTCAGACCACGCTCAATGCCCGGCAGTATGCGGAATTCCAGATCGATGGTCCGAAGCTGATCACAGCCAGCGGGCCGATCATGGTTGCGCAGTACCATCACTCGTCGGTGAGCAAGCAGTACATCAGCCAGCCGAACGACAGTATCGGCGATCCGTTCATGATGCTCGTCCCTGCGCAGGAACAGTTCGACTCGGTCTACTGGTTCGAGAGCTATGCATCGCCTCACTTCGTCTATCACTACGTGAACGTCGTGGTCCCCACCGAACGGGTGAACACCCTCCGGCTGGACGGTTCTCCCGTGAGCGTGCAGTTCACGCAGATCGACAAGACCAGCTACAGCTACGCGCAGATCCCACTGCAGCTTGGCTATCATCGGATGAGCGCACGCGCTCCGTTCGGACTGTACATGTACGGCTTCGGCACGTACGACGGCTACGGAGCGCCGGGTGCGATGGTGTTCGACAGCCTGTTCAAGGATCAGAAGGAGCCGTCGCTGGCATGGAAGGACAGCTGCGGCGGCGCGGCAGGCTACGCCCTGGACGATGGCCCGCTGGACTTCGGCGTGGAGAGCATGCGGCTGTTGAGCGGCTCGGCGAACGTTCGCCTGGAGGTGGACCCGTTCACGCCGGGGAAGGACTCGGTGCATTTCCGGATTCCGCTGATCGATCCGTACCAGGATGGTGAGGCGGATGTGATGGTGGTGGACACCGCGGGTCTGCGGCGCCACTACACGTTTCCGGTGAAGGGGTTCACGGTGGCGATGGTTGTTGGTCAGACAGCGCCGGTTCAGCTGGATACGCTCGCGTCGTTGAACGGTCAGGAGTTCTGCCGTACGATAACGTTGACGAACTACGGA
>DASZRW010000112.1:0-67205 GCA_035549015.1 Kapaibacterium sp. (SeqCode) | reverse complement strand
CTCTGTGCGGCGATGCCGCTCTGTGCGGCGATGCCGCTCTGTGCGGCGATGCCGCTCTGTGCGGCGATGCCGCTCTGTGCGGCGATGCCGCTCTGTGCGGCGATGCTTCTTCGAGAGCGGGGAGGGAGTACCATGCTCGTGCGTCCGTCTGCATCGACACCGGCTCATCGACGTTCACAACTGCTGCCGCGAACGCGCGGACACGTTGGAACGGCAGAGGCTGCCGGAGGGGAGGGGCGTGCCTCAATCATTTTCACTGTCTGCATCGTTAGTAGATCAACGCGGCTTGCTTTGCCGGAGGCAGCCGGAATGCGAATTCGGCAACCGTGCAACTATACGATCCACGATGTCATATGAACAGCAACGGAACCCAGCGGGGTATGGCGGCAGCAAAGCGAATCGACATCGCCGATGTCGAGCGGTGGGGCCTTACGGCAGTCGGAGGGATGCTCACGGCCTATCTCCTTACGCGCAAGGCCTGGAGCGTTCGGGCACTGGCCATGGTGGGTGGCTCGATGCTCTATCGTGGCATACGCGGTCACTGGCCGGTTCACGATCTCCTGCATGCGGATGACGAGGACGAATCTGCACGTGCCATCGAAGGGGGAATCGAGGTGCAGGCGGTTGTCACCATCCGGTCGCCGTTGGCGGATGTATACGGCCGGTGGCTCGACGTGGCGAAGTTTCCGCAATTCATGAAGCACCTGGAATCGGTGGAGGTGCTCTCGGAGGGGAAGTCACGGTGGACCGCGAAGGCTCCCCTTGGGACAACATTGAGTTGGACGGCGGAGATAACGCACGAGGAGCCCAACCAGTTCATCGCATGGCAGTCCGTGCACGACGAATCGGTGGCAAACGCCGGCGAGGTTCGGTTCAAGGAGGCATCGGGCGGGCGCGGCACCATGGTCCACGTTCGAATGACCTACCGTGCGCCATTCGGCAGCATCGGCGTTCTGCTGGCGAAGCTTCTGGGGAAGGATCCATCGCTGCAGATCAACGAGGATCTGAAACGCCTCAAGCAGTTGATGGAGACCGGAGAGGTGGCCACCGTCGATGGGCAGCCGCACGGCCGCCAGGCGATTCCTCCCGGAGAGGAACGCCCCGATCTGGACAAGCGCTACGGGTGGCACGAGCGGGACAAAGTGGAGGAAGCCTCCTGGGAGTCGTTCCCGGCGAGCGACCCTCCGGCGCACTGGTAGCAGCGGCACGGAGGCCGGGCACAATGAACCGGCGCGTGCGCCGCGATGTTTCAGTGCGGATACATCGAGGTATCCCCTGTGAGGATGTATTGTACGCAGGGTTTCCGCCGGCGCTGCGTTGCATCCCTCGGCCGGTATAGCGTGCGATGGGTTGCCGGGAAGTTCATAGCAAACGAGGTTCAACGATGAAGGCACTCTGCTGGTACGGCGCGGGTGATGTCCGCGTCGAAAATGTTCCGGATCCGACAATTCTCAATCCGCGAGATGTGATCGTGGAGGTTACCGCCACTGCGATCTGCGGTTCGGATCTCCACATCTACAACGGCTATATCCCGACCATGCGCAAAGGAGATATTCTCGGGCATGAGTTCGCAGGTGTGGTCGTGGAGGTGGGGAGCAAGGATATGAAGTTGAAACGCGGCGACAGCGTAGTTGTTCCCTTTGCGATCGCCTGCGGCAACTGTTTCTTCTGTGATCGCAACATGTGGTCGCTGTGCGACAACTCCAACCCCAATGCTGCGATGGCGGAGTCCGTGTACGGATATTCCTCTGCAGGGCTCTTCGGATATTCGCATCTCTTCGGCGGATACGCCGGCGGCCAGGCGCAATATGTTCGCGTTCCGTATGGTGATGTTGGGCCGCTGAAAATTCCGGCCGGTGTAACCGATAAGCAGGCGCTCTTTCTCTCCGATGTATTCCCGACCGGCTATATGGCGGCGGAGAACTGTAATATCCAGCGGGGCGACACGGTTGCCGTCTGGGGCTGCGGTCCGGTTGGCCAGTTCGCCATCAGAAGCGCATTTCTCCTGGGAGCCGAACGTGTTATCGCCATCGACCACTACAACGAACGGCTTCGCATGGCTGAACAGGGAGGAGCCGAGACGATCAACTACGAGGACGCCGATCTGCTCGACGTTATCAAGGAGCATACCGGCGGGATCGGCCCCGATGCCTGCATCGATGCTGTCGGCATGGAGGCGCACGGCGCAAGCATTCCGGCTCTCTACGATTATGCAAAGCAGAAGGTGAAGTTCGAGAGCGACCGTCCGAATGTTCTGCGCCAGGCGATCCAGGCCTGTCGCAAGGGGGGAACCGTCTCGATTCCCGGCGTGTACACCGGGTTCATCGACAAGGTCCCGTTCGGTGCCGCATTCAGCAAGGGGCTTACGCTGAAAACCGGCCAGACCCATGTTCACCGGTACATGCAGCCGCTTCTTCAGAAAATCGTTGAGGGTGCGATCGATCCGTCGTTCGTCATTACCCACAATATGAAGCTGGACGATGCGGCAGCCGGATATGCCATATTCAACGAGCAGAAAGGAGAATGTATCAAGGTGGTGATGACACCATGATCGTTGGCCGATCCGGAGCCGCGCGGCCCCGGATCGCAGACAGGTCTCCGTATCGTGGACGCCGGGAGAGGGGAATACCCGCGCCGGGGGAGGGGAATATTCACGGCTTGGTGTTCGGCCCGAGCGGGCACATCTCGCGCTCGACCCATTGAATGGCATGGCGCAGCAGTTCACGGCCGGAGGCGATGCCGAGCTTTTCCTTGATGCGTGCGCGATGGGTCTCCACCGTTTTCGGGCTGATGGAAAGCGACCGGGCGATCTCGTAGACGGTGCGCCCATGCCCCAGCATTTCATACACTTCCAGTTCGCGGTCGCTCAGGCGATCGGTTGGTGAGAGCGGAGCCGTGGCGAGGCGCTGCCCGCTTCCAAGCTGCGTGAAGAACTTGGTGTTCATATCGTCACTGAAAAAATACCCGCCGGCGAGAATACGCCGGATGGCCTCGATGACGGTGCGGTCCACCTGGTTCTTCATGATATACCCGCGGGCTCCGGCCGCGAGGGCGCGATCGGCGTACAACGTTTCGTCGTGCATGGATACAACCAGCGAGAGGACGTCCGGATAGAGTGAGCGTATATGTTTGATCAGTTCGATACCGTTGGTACCGCCAAGGGATATGTCCACGATTGCGAGGTCGGGCTGCCTGTCCGCGATAATGGCGAGCGCTTCGAGGGCCGATCCGGCTTCACCGCTGATTTCGAGATCCAGCTCACGCCCGATCAGTGAAGCGTAGCCAAGCCGCATGATCGGGTGATCGTCTACGATGAGAATGGTATGAGACATTCGCGAACAAGTGTGAAGTTGGGTGTGTCGAAGTGTTGAATGAGTGGGGCCGTTGTTTCAGGTGCTCTCCGGATGTTCGATCGCATCGTCCATCCAGAGCGTGCAGGTGACGCAGGTGCCGCCGTCCGTCAGCGTGCCGATGCTGAGATCCCCGCCGATCACGTTTGCGCGGTACCGCATCAGGCGAATCCCCATGCCGTCGCCTTCGGTCGCCTTGGCAGCAAGGCCGCGGCCGTCGTCGTCCACATCCAGCATGATGCTTGTTGCCGTTACCTCCAGCCGGATCGAGATTCTGCCGGCCTCGGAATGTTTCACTGCGTTGTTGACGGCTTCACGGGCAATCAGGTACAACTGGCTGGCAACTTCGCCGCGCAACGGCGGAAGGGAAGCCGGGCCGGTGAACGAACAGGTGATCCCGCTCAGACGTTCCGTGTTCGAGGCAAGGCTTGCGAGCGCCGATGTGAGGCCTTCGGGAGGGAGCTCCCATGGTGATACTCCGTGTGCCAGCGTTCGCGCCTGCTCGGCTCCCTCTCGCGCCAGTTGCGCGATAATGTCCAGCTCCGCGATCTCCACCGGCCTCCCCGCGGTGGCATCCGCGATCAGGGCGCGGCTCAGCATCGCGATGCCGCTCAGGTGCGAGGCCAGGATGTCGTGAAGATCGCGCGAGATGCGCCGCCGCTCGTGTGCACTGATCTCCAGGATCTGCCGCTCGAGGCTGCGGCATTCGGTGATGTCAGTGGCGGTCGTGATTACCAGTTGCCGTCCATGGGCATCCATCCCCAACGGAGCCGAATAGAACTCCCAGATGCGGCGTTCGGCATTGCGGGTCATCACGACATAATCTCCCTCGAGCCGCGGCTTGTCGTGTGAGTAGGGAAGATTACCCGGGTCCTGGTGCTGCCGGTATGCCCTCTTTCGCCACTCCGCGATCGTGGGAAGATCGGCCTGCGTGTAGCCGGTGATCTGTGTACATGCCCGGCTGATCTCCAGAATCTCACCACTCTCGGCGTGAAGAATTACCGGAACGGGAGCGTTGATGATGGCCCGCCTGAACTGCTCCTCGCTTCTCTTCAACGCATCCTCCATCTTCCGCCGTTCGGTGATGTCCTCCCCGGAACTGAGCGTCCCGATCGGATAACGCTCCTGATCCCGAACCACCGCGTGATGCCATGCAATGAGCCGCTCCTCGCCGCTGCGAGTCACCACCACGCTCTCCAGGTATTCGTGAACGGGGTCCCGCCTGGCAAGAATCCCTTCGAATTTCTGCAGCGCCTGCTCGCGCGCATAGTCCGGAAGAAACGTGGCGAACCAGTTCCGGCCCAGGATTTCGGACTCCGGGTAGCCGAGGAGCTCGCAGCCTCGCTGGTTGATCAATTTCACCCGCTGGTCGAAGCCGATCACCACGATCATCACGCCGGCGATCCCGAGATATTGCTGGGCCATCTCCTGCTCGTACCGCATCGCGATCTCTGCCAGTCTGCGCTTGGTGATGTCCCGCGCCGCGATCATGGTTCCCACGACACGGCCGTCCGCAAGGCGCGTGGGAATCATTCTCAGCGATACGTACACGTGCTTCCCCGCCTTGGTGCGCTGCCTGGTCTCGAACGATTCGATCTCGTGCCCCTCTGCGGCGTGCCGCAATAAAACTCCCAGATCGGGCTCCGCTCCCGTCGGAGCAATCAGGCTCAGATGGCGCCCCACCGCCTCCCCCTCCGTGTAGCCGTACAATTGTTGCGCGGCCGCGTTCCACTCCGTCACGTTTCCCTCCGGCGTCAGCCCGATAACCGCGTCCGCGAACATCGAGATGGTTGCGGCCGTCCGTGCCTGGGCGGACGGCGAGCTGCTATGTACGCTCACGAAGCTCACGATGACGCAATTGCCGGGGATGAAATATTCACACGGAATGGTGCGCACCACGATCGGACGCCCATCGCGCGTACGAGTCTCACGGTCAATCGTGCATCCGTTCTCGAATGTGTCGCCGATATGGCGCACCAGGTCGTAGTCCTCCTCCAGAGCCTCCGCCAGCTTCGGCAGCAGGCCCTCCACGGAATGAATCCCGGGAACCAGATCGAACACCGCAGGTGTGCACTGGCGAACCTGCAGGGCGCGGTCGACAATGGCCGCGCGCACGCCGGTCTTCTCGATAATCAGGCAGAGCTCCTCGACAATTTGAACGAGCCTCGAGCCGTCCAGCATGTTCCGCTGAACATCGTTGTTCCGGTTTGCGGAGATGACATGTGTGTTGCAGGGCGTCCAGATGCTGGAACTCGTACTGTCCAGATAACTACGGGTCCAGGTATGCGCATCTCCCTTCTCGCGATCATGCACTTCCATCATTCCTCGGTCCGGCTACGGTGAATGTCAGCTCCGGGCCGTGCTGCGGTCCCGGTGATATGATTCGGAGGAACTGCCGCCCCCGGGTTCGCCCGGCGTTGTCCAACTGAAGGCGCCCGGCTGCGATATCGAGCCGTACCGACCGGGCAGTTGAGACTCTGAAGCACGTATCGGACCGAGACATATGGACACTGAGGGTGATCAGGACTTCACACAACAGCGAGGCGGTATCGAGTGGCGCGGGCGATCGTCGGAGTGCGCGTTTGGGAGTGCATGTATTGTTCGGCAATAAATAGAAGAGGGAAGGGGGGTAGCAGAGTTCCTTTGAAAACGAAAACCGTGTGCGAATGTTAGCGAGCAATGGTCCGGCGTGTCCCGGATGGAATCGCTCGAGTTCACGCGAGAGCACAGAAAACCCCCGGGCTCACCGCATGACGTTTCGTTGCCCGCATACAGAGCGCAGACGCGAAAGGCCGGCGAGTCCGTTACAATGACTGTTTCGGGATCAGAATTGGGGGGCGTAGCAGGTGCAGACATTCGATGCGAGGGTTCAATACCCCGTTTGAGCAATGTCGGAAAGCATCTGCTGCTCCATGATACGAATTTTCGGCCCAACGAGCTCGATCAATCCATCGCGTTGAAAGCGCGAGAGCGTTCGGCTCACGGACTCGGTCGTTGTGCCGGCAATCTTGGCAAGGTCCACCCGGGTAAGAACGATGCGCATTGTGCGGCCATCCGGTTCCACACCATATTTATCGTTCAGATCGAGCAGCGTATGCGCCAGCCGTTCCGGCACCGATTGCTGCATGAATGCCATCATTCCATCTGCTGCGGCCATCAATTCGCCGGAGAGGAAACTGATGATCCTCAGCGCGAACGTGCCGTTCGAACGGACGAGGTGCTGGAAGATATCGGAAGGAATCGAACAAAGATCGGTCTGCTCCAGCGCTCGTGCAAATATTGTGTATGTGTCGCCGGATATCGCAGAGTAGTAATCGAGAATGTCGCCCCCGCTCGCCATTCTGATAATCCGCTCCATGCCGTTCTTCCCGAACAGTGATATCTTTACGCGACCGTTGAGCACGAAGTGAACCGTGTCCGCGCGCTGTCCGCAATGAATGATCGTTTTCCCTTCCGCAACAGTGGTGCAGCGTTTCGACGCCGATAGAATTTCCCGTTCCGACGGGAGAAGATCGTGAAACAATGTATCCATCCATCGGCCACAGACCCCGTGAAGGCTGCGGGGCGGCCGTTGTTCGGCATTTTGCATCATTGTTCTCCTTCGTTTTCGGCCATGGACATTCGCACGGCTATGCCGGCGATAGTGGGTGAAGTGCACAAGGCGCCATCTCAAGGCTCGATCAAATTAGGGCCAAACCGTCAGGCTGGAATATGGTATTGTACATGAACACGGGGTACGGAAGATCCGTTAAACGGGGTAGGAAATATCCCGACACGCCAGGCTCGATCGCGGATGGCGGGGGTGGCCACCGGCGCGCCATCCTTCCGCACCGGCTCGATTGTCCACGGCATTGAACGCCCGATCCACCGCTGTCGCTCCTCCCCTTACCGTATCCCATCGCATATCCTGTCGTCGCCGGAGGCCCGGCGCATGCCGAATTTTCATGGTTAATCGTTGAATATATCGAACAATAAGTGCTTCCCTCGATTATCGCGTCGAAAAAAAATATACAGTGGCATTGATCGCCGTCATGGCGGGGCCTGTGGCTGAGTGCGATATTTGTACATGAATTTGCTTTTCCGAATTACTCCCTTCTTCCTGTGAAATGAGGCGCATAGCGACAGGCGAGGATCAATGAAGAGGGTTTCCGATGCCGGGTTCGACGAGGTGGTGGCAGGTGGTTGGAGAATCCGCTTCGGATGGTGTGATGGATATTTCCAGGGGGACGGGAATGCGTGTTGCCGCGCCGCGCATCCGGGGTTCGAGTGCGCGCGTGGTACGCCAGGCGGTATTCGACTGAGCGGTAGAAGGTTGAGCGACACCGCTCGAATGCAATGCGGGGAACTACGTGTCCACATTGTCAGGCAGCCGGAGATGTTCGCATCACCGCAAATGCCTGGAGTCTCCACTCTGCGGGCGCAGCAATGGGAGATTGCGTCCGGGTTGCATGGGCAGCCTTAGAGGGAAGGCACCCGATCTATCGTAATGGACGCGCGGCGCGGTCAACACGACGAAAAGCAGACGATGGGATATGCCTGGGGCAGGGCCCGGTCCGGCAGGATCTGCTGTTGAAGAATTAGGGCTCGAGACCTCAGGGACCCAAGGGAATGGCCGGTGCGCGATGCACCGTCAAGAGAGTGGCACCAAGATGGTTGCCTTGCGTACCGGCCGTTTCCATTCCGTCGAGCCCGTGGCCGGAGTGCGGATCCGTTTGTCCGCAGACCGGCCAGGTGACGCCGGCATCGTACAGGAGCAACAAACCTCCCCTCACAGGTAATCATACGCATCGAACACCGTGGACACGATCATTCGTATCCGCAGCGCCGGAGGGGCTTTTCTCACGGCGATCGTATTCGCGGCCTCCGCGTCCGCTCGTGCGCAGATATCGGTATCGCCCGATCCCATCGTGCTCACATCGGAGGCGCGAACGCAGGAGATCGTGATATCGAACAGCGGGCCGCTTCCGCTCCGTGTATCGGCCGGCATCGGTTTGCTCATCCTACGAACCGACTCGGCAGGCAACGAACGGCTGGACTCCGCTGCATCCGCGGATGAGCGCCGGCGCTCGTGCGCGGAGTGGGTGAAGATCTATCCGCAGCAATTCGTACTCGCGCCGCACCACGCCAGAACCATCCGTCTGTTTGCAACGCCACCGGCAGGGCTTCCCGATGGTGAGTATGTCGGCAGGTTGATCGTGGCTTCCGCGGAACCGCAGGAGGGCCGGAGGGATTCGGCAGATACTACATCGGCGGGCATTACAGGGGGCAATACCAACATGCAATTCAAAATGAATGCGATCCTGCAGGTGGCGTATCGCAAGGGAGCCGTGGCGACGGGGCTGGATCTCGAGGGGGCCTCGGTGATCCGGAACGGGGAAGAGACGTTCGTGGTGGCCGATCTCCATCCGCTCGGAAACGGTACATACCGGGGGATGCTTTCAGTGATTCTTCGTTCGGCAGAGGGATTGTGCCTGGACAGCAGCGCCGTGCCGTGCCAGGTGGAGATCGCCGATCTGCGCAGGCGTGTGCCTCTGAAGAATATTCCGGTGGGCCGATATCGACTGACGGTGGAGTCGAACCAGGAGAGGCCTGTGAGTCCGGGAGGGAGGATTATTCCGGCCGTCCCGCTCCGGCGCACATACGATCTGGTCGCGACCGAACGGGGGATCACGCTTGCGGAACGGGAATTTTGAAATGTGAGTTCGGAGAGGCGGGGCATCGAACGGATGCACCGGGCTGGAGGCATCTCCTCCCGCGACAGCGCCCACGAAGTTTCCGGCGGGTCGGTTTTCCCCGACAGTCCGATCCGGCCCGGCGAGCGCCATGGCACACGCTCCTCTCGGCCAGCAGGCGCTCGCTCTATTCGGGAGGTACGGGCAGCGGTGCACCCCGCCGCTGTCCGATGCCGGACCACAGGCCATGATCGCACGTATCGGCAGTGTGCGATTGATGGTAATCTGCTCGTGGCAGAAGCAGAGGCGCGAATTCCCGGCCGCCGCCGCGGCGGCCGGGAAACACGCTCGCCATCCGGTATGCCCCGGCCGGCATGCAGCGCCGGACGTGCTATGAATCCGGCGGGCATGGCCGGGCCAGCAGGCCCGTAAGCTCCGCAACCGTTCTCCCTTCCAGCTCGACGGCGGTTTCGATGATCCGTTCCTGCAGCTCCGCGGAGGCGCATGGTGAGGCAAGCCTGCGGAATTTTTCCACCACGTTCTCCAATGGCATGGGCCGGCTGTGAAAGCCTTCGAAGTCCTGTACCTCCACGGAAAAGGTACGCCCGTCGCGAAGCTCCACCGCAACGCGACAGGGAACCTCCTCCGGGTAGCGGCGGGTATACTCGAATCTCCGATGCACGGACACACGCTGGAGCAGATCCTGCACATCCCTCGACAGAATTCTGGACCGGACATATTGCGCCGGCTGCACCTGGCCGTCCAGAATTGCCACGGCCGCCAGATACGGGATGCTGTGATCGGCGTCCTCCCTGGTGTGTACATTCCTCCGGCCGCCCCAGGTGCCGGCTCCGGCTATCTCGCAGGCCGCCGAGAACACCTCCACATCGATCGCCTCCACATCCGCCGGAGAAAATGCATGCCGCTCACGAAGCGCGAGCGTGGCGGCCACAACCGATTGTGCGTGCACTTCGGCATCGTACTTTTTCAACGTGATCCCGGCAACATGCTCGAATCCGGCGTGCTCCCAATCGATATCCGCCTCCTCGTTCACCGTCTCGAACAATCCCTGCCGCCCTTCGAACACCTGCATGGGCCCCGTGATGCCGCGCATTGCCAGGAAGGTGGTGCTCGTGCACATGCTCACGGCGCGCGCTGCCGCCAACCCCTTCCACTGCGATAGCGGGTAGGACTGAGTAGCCGTGAGGGCAAGCGCGGAGGCGCATCCGATTGCGATGGCGTTTGCCGTTCTCTCTTCATCCAGCCCGAGCGCGCGTGAGATGCCGGCGGCCGACGCGCAGGTAAGAAGCGTGGAATGGTCGAACCCCTTCTTCATGATCGGCAGCGATTCGGTAAGACGGCACTGCACCTCGTAGGCAACGGCAAGCGCCGTCAGGAGTTCCGAGCCGGTGCGATCGGCATACTCTGCTGCGGCAAGCACGCCGGCCAGATTATCGCTCGGATGGCACGTACCGTTCCTCCCCAGGTAGCTGTCATTGAAATCCAGATACCCAACCAGTGCACCGTTGTAGAGCGCGGTGCGGTCCGGCGCCGATCGCCCGCCACCGATCAGCGTGCAATGTTCGGTGCCGCCGAAGTCATCGATCTGATCGCGGATAATCTGCATCGGCTCCATCTCGAGCGCACCGATGGCGCAGCCAATGGCATCGAGTACACAGGTCTTCAGCCGCTGGCGCCCACCCTCCGGAATATCTCCATATGTGGCACTGGCCGCGAACCTGGCAATCTGCTGGGCGACCGTCGGTGGCCGATCACCATTCTTCAATGTGTCCTGCGTTGACATGGCGGTGTATGGTTGGCGCCGGACGATCGCGCAGTTGCTGCGGCGTGTCTGCTCGCGCACTGCAGGCAACGGCGGGCACGCTGATTGGCCGGCGTGTAGAGTGTCGATGGGCGAAGGGATGTTACCGTGGTGTCTGCGACGATGCTGCTCCGGATCCGCTGGCGGCACGGCCGCCGGCGTTTCAGTACATGGCCCCGAGAGCCGGAGCGGCCGGTGATCTTCCTCGCTGTCGGTGCCATGCGGGGAGGCATGGCGGTGCCCATCGGCGGGCAGGAGAGCCGGCAGAGGCAGGATGACGGTACTGGCACCATGTACGTGTTCATCGTTTGCTGCGTACCGGGAGCCATCAGGCGCGATCCACGATCTCCCGTACACCGGACTCGTGAGCGCAATGGGCACAGCAGTAGAACGTGTTGCTGGCTTCAACACCATGCCCGATGATCCGGCAGCCGCAATGCTCACAGATGGGAGCAAGCTTTTGAATGGCGCATTCGAAGCTGTCGAACACGTGGGTGACGCCGGCGGTAATCACCTGGAAGGAGAGATCGTAATCATTGCCGCACACTTCACACCTGGCCATCGAGGCCTCCTCTTCAATGATTGATTGAATCCCGGATACAGCGTTGACGTTGCAGGCCGGTGATTGGTTAGCAGGGGGGAGGGCGGGTCCGCAGACGGGCTCGTATTCTACCGGCCGCGGTGCGATATTGCCGCCGCGTGCGAACGGCGTACGCCGCGGCTCCGCACAAGAATTCGCCGAACATGCTCCTCCTGCGGCTCTTCTCTTCCCTGCACGGCCGCATCGCCCGCGGCGATTTCCGGTACGCCACCCTCTCGATCGTTACAGTCCTCTCCATCGTACTGGGACGGTTGTTTCCTCCGGCGGCTGTGCGGGTTCTCTGCCCGGCCCTCCATTGGACGTTGTTCGTCGCGGCAATCAAACGCTGTCTCGATATCGGCCGCTCCGGTTTCCGGCTGCCGTTGTTGCCGTTGCCGCCGATCGGGCCGGCATGGGTGGTCTGTTCGCGCGGCTTTCGCAAAGGGGGAGCGGGAGAATCGCTACGGACCGGTGCCCGAGCCGGAGCAGTTGGGTTACTTCCATGCAGGCGAGTGCGATGGTGCGGCTTCCGGAGCGGCCGGCCGATTCGATACCGGAATTCCATCTGCTCGAACGCGTCTCGGAGGAACCTCCGCGCATGCCGTTTTCGTGCCGTAGTTTTGTGCTTCTCCCGTTCCTGGGTTCGTGACCGGACGGTCGCGCGGCGGCGCGGTGATGGTCAGGCGCGCCGGGAATAATTCCGGTGAATATTCGATGGAGGATGATATCATGAGCGGTATTTCCATGCCCTGCGTCCGCAGTGTGCCCAGGATACTTGCTTCTTCGGTGTTCATGCTGTTGTTCGGGTTTGCTGTTCACGCACAGACGTTCACCTGGGCTACTTCGGCCGGCGGAGGCTTGCGTGTATATGGGAGAAAAATTCTGCCCGATGGAAACGGCGGCGCATATATTGCCGGTTTCTATGTCTCGAACGTGGACGGCCCGGTGGTCTGCGACACCGTACATTTCCCGAATTCCACGACTCTCTCCGAATATGCCCTGCATGTGGATGCCGGCGGTTCGGCGCAGTGGGTGAAGACCGTTGAAACCGGAATTTTCGCCGATGCCGTCGGCGTCGGTACCAACGTGGCCGGCGATCTGTTTTTCGCCGGGCAGGCCGCGGATATTCCCGTGCATGCCGATACGGCCGGTGGAACCGTGGTCCGCACACTTGGATTCCTTGCCCGGTATTCGCCCGCGGGTGGATTGCGATGGCAGGTTTACGATTCCGCCGCGCCGCGCAGTGCCTATCAGGACGTGGTGGTCGAACGCGACGGCGGCGCCTGTGTCGTTGGGCATTGGGAGGGGACGCCGCGCCGTGGTGAGATTGCCCGATACGCACCCGATGGTTCACTTCGTTGGCGTGTGGTATCATCAGAATCCGGCGAGGCGTTGTTTCGCGCGGCCGCGCTCGATTCCAGCGGCGCCCTCGTCGTCGCCGGAACACTGCTCGACACGGTGACAATTGATACCGCCACGGTGGTGATTACCGACGGCCACTATATGGCATGCACGGCGGCTCTCGATTCCGCCGGCAACCTGCTCTGGCTGCGACAGATGGCTCCCGTGAGCGAACTCGTTCTGGCCCGCGACGTGGAGATCGACGCCGCGGGGAACAGCTATGTGGTTCTTGCCCCGCAATCCGGCTCACCGAGCAGGCTCTTCAAGTACGATCGCACCGGCAACCTCCTCTGGCAGAGGAGCATCAACGGAGCGGTGAAGGGCATTACCGCAGAGCCGGATGGCTGGTTCGAGGTGATCGGAACGGTTCCGTTCGCCGCAACGGTTGATACCATAATCGCGACCGGAACTCCGGGCAACGGAGGGCGTGATGAGATGGCATTCATCGCCCGGTTTACGCCGGAGGGGCGGATCGCCTGGATGGTGCAGCCGCGCGGCAGCAAGCCGCAGATGGGAGAGGGGATTGCGTGGGATCCACGGGGTACGGTGCTTGCAGCCGGTTCGTTCGGCGACGATCTTGCAGGCACCTGCACGGCGATCTTCGGGGCCACCACCCTTCGCGGATCCGGCTCCTCCTCGATGTTTGCAGCGCGCCTGGCGGGAACGAGCGCAGTTCCGGAGCGTTCAACCGGACTGGAGAACCCGGCGGCCGTCCAACTCGTGGTTGACGATGCAACCGGGATGCCATTGCTCAGCCTTCGCCTCGCACGTCGCATTCATCTTCGCATCGACGTAGTGGATATTCTCGGCCGTAGTATCGCGGCCGTCGCCGATCGTACATTCGAGATCGGAGAAACGGTGCTTCCGGTCGGAGCGGTTGCAATGGCTTCCGGTACATACTTCTGCATAATCCGATCGGATGACCGATCGTGCGCCTTTCCGTTCATCACCAGGTAGTGTGTACAGATGGTGGTCCTCGAAGTCGTGATGGTGTCCGGAGTGCATGGGGAACACGGTCTGTGAAAAATATTTTCGCGAACGTGATACCTGCTATTGCATTCGGCGACGGCCGCCGCTAATTTTGTCCCTGTCGAAAACAACCACCGCATTGCCCCGGATGTCAATCTCGCAACGAGCCACTTCCTCTCACATGGTTTGGGGTTACTGCACGTGCGCGTTGCACGCTGTTATTTCAGGAACGAACTGCGCAATCCGCTTCGTAGGATTGCTCCGAAGTCATTCTCCGCAGTGGAATGTCGCGTTCGGTAGACTTCACCGGCCGTATTGATACTCCCCGCCTTCCGGCGTATGTTGGCGCTCCGCAGGGAGCACGATGGTCGTGCATTTTCTGCATAACGCAACAGGCCGGGTGATGAGTGATGCCGTGCACATTCTGGTGTGTCGTCAGGCTCTCCCGATGCTCCTGATCATGACGGCAGCATTGGCGATGAGCGGTTGTTTCTTCTCCGTGGAATCGGGAATTCGCGCGGAATATCCGGATAACACATCGATGCGGGAATATCGTTCCTTCCCATATCTGTTGGCCACCAATATGTCTCCGGCGGGGAGCGGTGCGGTTCGCCTTCGGCGCCTGCTCGACAGCCTGGGCCTGGAAGATGTTGGCAGCAAATACCTTTCGGGCGATGCGGCAACCTCCATGCGTATCGTGCGGCGACGCGACGGAAAACCGTTCGATCGCCTGCATGCACCGGAGCTCCTGGCCCTGCGTACACAGTCGGATTACCACTATGGTCCGATCGTTCGGATCTCCCGCGGTCGGGATATCGGGATATTCGCGACATCGTTCAGCGTGGTGTTCAAATCGTCCGTGACGCCCGACGCGTGCAGATCTGCAGTGCGGATGCTGACACCTGCCGGCTTCGAAGTGGATGAACATAATCCACGCCGGTACGGTGTCTCGTTCGGTAAGGATATCGGAGAGGGGATCGTGGACAAGGCGCGTATCCTTACCGATGCCGGAATCGTTGAAACAATCTCGCTGGAGATTTTCGAGGACGTTACACCGCGCTTCTGAGCCGATGGTTGCTCTCCCTTCCGGCATGATGGCCGGCGGCGCAGTTCCCGAAATGCGATGATCATGTTGTGCCATGAGAGCATGGCGCATACGCAGATACCACGATGGCATCGTGCACGCAACCCGGCACTGCCATTCCGAATCGATCGGCCACCGTACCCACCGCACACCCCGGGTCGAAATAATTCGGGCGCATCCATAGCGCCTGTTTGATCAGCGACGTTGAACAGATGCGCAATGGCGGCATGCAGTGCGTCCATTGCCATCTCTGCCGTGAAGAATGTCTCCGTTGGCGACTGATGCACACGGCGGTTCTCCCATATCCGTGAGCGGATACCACTACGACAACCATTTCGAACCATGACACCCTTGAGCACCGCCAAGCTGAGCGTACATATTTGCGACGGTGGATTTACGCCGCTCACCGATGCCGCCGTCGCGTTGCAACGCGTTTACGAGAGCAGCGATTCATCTCAGCAGACCGTGTCGGGTCCATTGCCGGATACGGCGGAACGGATTGCCGGAAGCTGGATCTTCGAAGGTATTGCGCCCGGCGTCTACCGTATGAGCGTGGAGTGCGGTGGATTCGAATCCGAGCAGCGGACGATTCGTATCGGCGCCGGTGCTTCCGACGAATATGTTCACCTGGGCGTGCCGGGCGATTTTTACGTGTACGCCGGTACCATGCGCAGGCCGGTGCACCTGGCGGCGAAGCCCGAAGTCGTGGTGATGCCGGCTCCCGAGGCAACCCAGGCGGAACTGGCTGCTGCGGCTGCCTCCGTCGGCATCGAACTCGACATGGACTCCGAAACCCGGTTGCGACCGCTGGTGCTTGGGCGGACCTCCGCCACCGTTTCAGGTGATGAACTCCCGGCAGTCCTCCAGCGACTGCGTGCGGAGGAGCCGATCGCATCGGCGGCATTGGTGGTGGAGCACGATACGCACGGGGTGTCGTATCTCGGCGACCAGCTCATGCTCTGGTTCCGCGCGGACCTGAACGCCGATGCGGTTGACATTCTTCTGCAGCAGCATGGGCTTCCGCTCATCGCACGGCCTTCCTCCAATCCGGGCCACGTCCTGGTTCGCGTGGTGCCCGATACCACGGCACTTGCGCTCTGCCGCATGCTTGTGGACTCCGGCCTGGTGGAGCGCGCGGAACAGGGAGTGAGTTCCACGCGCGACCTCCCGTTGTTCGCGCCGGTCAGCGATCTCTCGTTGACCAATCCCGATACGCTCTATCCGGACCAGTGGCATCTTCGCGTCATGCAGGTGGCGAAGGCGTGGCAGCGGTTGAGGACAGCGGCAGGCGTCTCGTTGGGAAGTGCCGGCGATATCACGTTCGGCAGCGAGCACATCTGCGTTGCTGCAGTCGATTTCGGAACCGAGTCCGAAGTGGACATCGATTCGGGGCTGACTGTTCCCCGGCATCCGGCGTTGCTTGGGAACGTTACCGGAGGAAGCCCGCGCATCGCATACTACTATGACTTCACCCGCTTCTATCCGGATCACCATGTTTCGCCGTGGCCCGGTAATTCCGGTAGCGACGAGATTTACCGCCAGCATGGCACGCAGGCGTTGGGGCTGATCGCTGCGTCCACCAACGACGGGCAGGGAACGGCCGGCGTAGCCGGAAATTCCCGCGCGCTTGTTGTGCTGCGCGCGGAAAGCCAGAATTCGAAGGCGGAGACTTTTCAGTGGATGTTCGGCTACTCGTTCACGTGGAGCACCACCCTCTGGGCTTCGTTCCCATCCGGACGTGCCTACAGCGACCTCCCGCCGGCCCTCTCCTCGCTCTCCAACGTGCCGTCCGCGGATATCTGTACTAACAGCTACCAATGGGACGCGCTGGGGTATACGGTCACAGACGGGACGCAGCGGGCGTTGCAGATCGTGGCCCGCTACGGGCGTGCCGGTCGCGGCGGGCTTGTTCTCTTTGCCGTGGGAGACCGAAATGCAAGCTCGCACCTCGTGCGGGACGAGCAGCGAATCTGCTTCGAGGATGAAGTGGTGGGGGTGGGAGGAGCCTCACTCAATGTGGAGAGTGTGGACCACGATGGAAGCCTGGTTGAGCGGTTGTCGACATCAGCCAGTTATTCCTCCATTGCCGACGCCCGGCAGGGACTCGAGATCTGTGCTCCCTGCGATAACGGATCGTATGGAAGTCCAAAGAGGAATACTCCGCTCAGCTACTGGCGAGGCATTACCACGGCCTGCGTGCAGGAAGGGATAATGGCGGCCGATGCCGGATATGTCGATACCACGATATGGGTGGCCACACTCAGTACCGACACCATTATCGGACTGGAACACGCAACCGGATTCGTTCCCGATCAAACGATCATGATCGGCGATCCAGGGCCCAATGCTCTGCATACGGTGAAGACGGTATTCTCGGGGCGCCGGATCGAATTGAACGAGGCGGTTGGGGCGGCGCTGGGGTGCGGAGTACGGGTGCGTGCACTTTCGAAGTCGATGACCAATCTCTCGCAGGATACCGTTGCAACGGACACGGTGCTTCATGTGGGTTCGAGCGATGGCTTCTTCAAGGATCAATGGATTCTGGTTGGTGATCCTGCGCAGTCCACATGCAAAATCCGTCAGCTCGCGGCCAATGGATCCGGCAACCAGCTCACGCTGACGGCGGCAATCGATGCGGTCTTCAGCAGCAGCTTCCTCTCGCCGACGCACATCTATTTCCTGGGGGGACCGAAGGGGTCCGCAACACTGGCTACAACGCTTACGGCAATCGGTAATCACGGCGATGGCTCGATCACGGTGGAGTGCACGGCGGGATTCTGGAAGGGGCAGGGATTGATGATCGACGCGGCAGGAAAAACGAATGTCCATTCCGTCGATGGAAAGAACGGAGCATTTGCGGCGACCGCGGATGGTGCCGATGGAGAACTCATCGATTCCAACGTTACCTCCCCCACCCAGATCAGTATCAACGACCATCTGCAGTTCACCCATGGGATAGGATCCACGGTGGTTGGCGGCACACCATCGTACTCCAATGGCTACGGAGGCACCTCGATGTCCTGCCCGCTGGCAGCCGGCGTTGCCGCTCTGGTGCTGTCGGCACAGATCGATCCGCAGACCAATACCTCACGGCTTACCTTCTGGGAGGCGCGTGATATTCTTCGCCGGTCGGCAGACAAGATCGATCTCCTGAACACCGGAACAGGGCAGCCGGAAAACAGTTCCGCTCCCGGCGCCGGGAAATGGTTCGATCGCAACAATAATCCGGTGATCGAGGTGGTTGGTGGAAGTACGTTGTTGGTTCTCGAGAGTGTCAGCAACGACGTGATCGTCGACGCCCTCGGCGTCGGGGATACGGAAATTCATGTCGCGGATGCCTCGCAGTACACAGTCGGGCATGCCCTTCGAATCGATTCCGCGCATACTCCCGAACGCGCAATTGTCAAGGCGATCGTTGGGGCCAATGTCGTACGGCTGGATCGTGCGCTGGCGCACAGTCACGCGGCGAACTCCACCGTGGAATGCGGGTGGACAACGATCACAGCCGTTTCCGGTGCTACCATCGATGTTGTTTCCACGCTCAGCTTCGTTGCGGGACAGGCGATACAGATCAACACCGGAACGAACGCGGAGATTCGGTACATCCTCTCCATCGAGAGCGCTACGCGGATGATCGTGGATCGCGGGTTGAAGGGAACGCATCCGGCGACAACGCCGGTGAAGGGGGGACGGATTCCGGACTTCAATCACTTCTACGGCTATGGCCGTATCAATGCCGACCGTGCGGTGGGGATGGCGCTCGACTTCAGCAATGACCTGCGCGACCTGATGATCCGGGATAACCTCAGCGATACGGGAACGTCTCCATCGAATACGATCGACAGCCCCGATCTGTGGCTGCGCATTGCCGATCCAACAACGGATGTTGCTGCAAACACCGTTCCCTACACCCAGCCGGGCCCATATCAGGTTCCGGTGTTCGACAATCCCAAGTGGATTTGCGCACGAATTACCAATCGCGGTGTGTACATGGGAGCGAACGATACGGATCCAACCGGGCTGTACAATCTGCCGGCGGTTGTCCGGTTCTTCATTGCTCACCTGGCCGACGGCGCCAATCCGGCGTTCCAGTTCCCCACGGATTTTCCGTACGACAAGGTGGATTCCGTCACCGGACTCAGCACGGATATCAATCGATTGTACAGCACCGGCGGCCATGGCTCCTATCTGCTGGGAGAGACGAAAATCCCCGCCGGCGTCATTGCACCAACAGGCGATCCTACGGCCAGCAATACCTACCTGGCGAACATCTCGTGGCCGGCACCGCCAACGTCGGGATTTACGACAGCCGGCGATCTGTACCTGCTGGTGGATGTAAGCCCGCACGACGGTGCCATGAACGGTGCCGACGCCGGGCACAACAACAATATCACCTATCGCAAACTGAACTTTGCGGACATCGGCCTCAACGGAAACAGCGGCGAGGTTCTGCCGGATGCGGTCCAGGTGGATGCAATCGGCACAGTGGTTACCACTTCCTTCACCATCACAGCCGTCGATGTAAAAACCTTCAGTTCGCCCGATGTCTCCATTGATTTTGTCCGCACCGCGGCGGACGGGACCACCGAAAGCACCACATATCACTATGCGGGAGTATGGTGCTTCACGCAGGCAGTGACATGGGCCACGATAACGAGTTCGCCCGCGGCCGGTTCAACGAACTCCGCAACGTTCCTCGGAAACCTTACACTATCCAATGCGCAGAACGGCAGTACGATTGCGATTACCGCGCGTATCGGATCCGGTGCCAGCCTGCGTGTCGAGAAGGTGCATACCGTCTCGGTGGCTGCGCTCGAGGGAGTGCCGTCGGAGACCCAGCTTCGCAGCCAGAAGCCGCTCTCGAAGCTCCACGAGTTTGCCAACATGGCGAGCGTCAGGAATCAGGTGCCCGATGATGCATTCGGCCCGAAGGGCCTCACGAAGTTCCGCGTTACCAGTTCCTTCGTCAGCAGCACATCCTCGGATGTCGAGGCCTATGCCGCTACTCGTGGAACCGTGATCATTCAGAAGGTGGACAACGATCACGTCAACCTGGTGCTGAGGCCGATCGAGCAGACGGCGATGGGATCGTTCACGGTGAAGTACTTCGTCTATCGTGGCCTTCGCAAATCCGACTTCCTCGGCGCTACGGAAACGAATCTCGTCCCCTCGGCAGGAGCTACGCAGTTCATCCAGGCAATATATACCGCTGATGCTGCCATGGCGGCGGCGCTTCACATCAACCCCAGCAACCCCGTTCTTGCGAAGGTGCTCGGCTGGGATCCCAGTCAGGCGGGAACCACCACGCTGGACAGTCTGTTCTTCCATGTGGATTCATCGGTGACGCCCACATCGGGATTCCAGCTTGCGGTGGCGGATCGCGGTATGCTTCTCGGGCACTTCGATGCCAATCGCATCGGCTTCGAGATCGTTCTGGACAACGACGCCTCCGATCTCACGCTGGACTACGTGCGGCAGCCGGTGTACGAGATCGATCTTTCAAAGGTGACTGATCCGTTGGAACTCCAGTTCAGGCGCGAGGAGATCCACCGCTATATCGATCCTGCCACATACTATGCCATGCATTACTATGCAGGCGTGTATATGCATGCGATTCCATTTCCGCCGAAGAAGGAGGAGTATCTCTACACGGACCTGCTTTCGCGCTTCCACACGTGCGATACGCTCTACATCGACATTCGCAACGAGGCGGGCTACGCGTACGACTACTACGGCAACTATGGGCACGATGTAACCGGCGCCGAACGGAACAATCTTCAGTTCGGCCTTGCACCCGGCGCCACGATGGCCCAGTCGGTCTATGGCTCGGGTGGCTGGCCGATTATCGCAACAACCGTGACGGCAACCACAGCGGAGGCGATGAATGCGTTCTATCTCAAGCTCCGGATTGAAGACAACCACAAGCCGCTGATGCACGTGGATGGCGCGGTCATTGCATCCCGCGCAGTTGTTGGCCGGATCCTCGATGAAAACATGCTTGGCACGGGAGCAAATGTGGAATGGACGCAGCCGGTGGCGCTCGCGGTTCCCAACCGGCAGGCGGCCACGCCGGGGAACCGCATCAATATTGGCGGGCTGGTTCGGATCCACTATTTCAGGCAATCAGATACGCCCATCTTCCTCCCGCTCTCTCCGGACTCGGTGCCGCTTCCATCTGTTGGGGAGTACACCAACTTCGTGTTCGGGCCGCTCTCTGCAACGTCGCAGTGGGCAATACCGGCCTCGGGTGCAGGAACATCGAATGCCGTAACGTGGAATTCGATGGGCGATCGAACGTTTGTCGGAGCCGGTGCGGTGGCTGGAGTGGAAGTTGCGACGGTGAGCGAGCGAGGGATTGCGTTCGAATCGGGAGCGGCGAACGTGGTACACTTCGCGATCGCCACCGACTACGTGCCGGCGATCGGCATGACACCACCGCAGATAGCTCAGCTACCGGGCGGTTCGGTAAACAGTACGAGCGGGCCGAAGAGTTTCCTGCAGGTTCTGGTGCAGCAGCTCGGGCATCTGTTGTTGGTGGAACAGGAGATCACGGACGGGACGGCCGTAAAGACGTTTCAGCTGGTGGACATTCCGTCCACACCTTCGTTGTCACGCAAGAACATTCTTGCACTGGGCCTTACGCAGGCTCAGCACGATGCACTTGCCGCCCTTGCCGGATTCAGTCCGCATCATGCCCGATATATCGTTCTCGATCCCGTTGGGGCTATCGGAGAAGGTTGCCAGAAATATCGGCTTGGTGTGCGAGGCTGGGGGACGGGAATTGATACGGCCGTTACCGGGCGCCACCTGCAGTTGACGGTCTTTCCTGCCTCCGGCAGCGATATTTACGTCTACAGCGTCGATGGCCTGCTGTTCACCTCGCAGGCGTTTGCAACCGTCGAGCCTCAGACGCCGCAGCCGCATGCCGGCTGCTCAATCGAGGAGAATGTCTACGTCAGTGAGACCATCCCGCAGAACGATATTCTGACGCCGGCCATCAAGAGTAAAATCGCTCAGTTCTCGACGGCGCTCCAGGGGCTTGAAACATCCGGGGCATCCTTCAATGACATGCGCGATGCGGTGAAGCAGCGAGCCTATGATCTCCTTGAAACGGTCCGAGGGAATGCGGATACAACGTACGATGACAGGCAGCTCTACTGGGCGCGATTGGCGATGAGTGCCGCCTTGAAGGATATCGGTCCGAAAAACATCGATGCCCTGTTGAGTTTCCTCGAGGGGTGTTCGCGCGGGTTCTCGCCGCAGAGTACAGCATGGCCGGTCGGACGAAGTACAACTGCCAAGCGCATCCTGATATCCGGATTCGATCCGTTTTTCCTGACGCCAATACATGGATATTCGAACATCCGGCAGAGCAATCCATCCGGCGTAGCCGTGTTGAACCTCATGAATCGTAATTATACCACGCCGGGAGGAAAACGGCTCGATATTCGTGGGGCGATATTCCCGGTTCGCGCTGATGATTTCAATAACATGGTGGTCGAGAATTTCTTCGAACCGTACATACAGGCTGTCGATGACGACCATCATGTGGATGCAATCGTGACGATAAGTCAGGGAAGGCCTGGTGAGTACTGGATCGATCGGTTCCCGTGCCGCGGCAGAACAGATCGATCCCACATCGTCTTGGACAACAACAATGTCAGGGATGAAGCGTTTCCCCCCGATCCCGCCGGAAAGGAATTCTACGAGACGACGCTGCCGTATGATGCTCTGTTCCCGCAGAGCGGAGGACAGCCCATCGTCCAGGGGTTGTATTTCAATCAGACCTTCGAATACGTGGATTTCGACCAGAAGCCGCAAGCCGCGGTAAAGTGGGACTTTAATGACCCCACAAAGCGTCTCCGAACCAATCGTGTGCTGGTTGAGAATGAAGTCACGGGGTTGAAGACTCCCAACCTCATCACCGGTAATATCATGTCGATTGCCGGTTCCGGCGGGAACTACTATTCCAATGAGATCTTCTACCGAGTGGCATTGATGCGCACCAGGGATAATCCGACGCTCCGGACCGGGCATTTGCACGTTGCCATGCTTCAGGGGGCAGGGGAGGATCTCGATGTATCCAAAACAAGTGCTCTCGTATTAAAAGTTCTCGAGATCCTCAAGGTCATCGCGGACGCGATCTAGAGTTCCCGGCAACCCCATGCGGCAATGGCCTGCCTGCCGGCCTTGCAGCGACGATAGACAGGAACGCTCGGATCCGATTTCCCGGCGGCCGGACCCGAAGTGCCGGTCCGGCCGCCACGAGGATGGAGGTCGCATGCTCGCGCGACCAGCGCACTTCGCAACAGCACCACCAGGCCGTTAACCATCAAACTACCATGGCATCGCAAGCCTTTCTCCTGCCGATTTCCACGCTCATCTCGCCGGATGATCTCCCGCACGTGCTGGTGGATCTGCTACCGGCGGGTTTCCTCGATTCCGTGCTCGGGTCGGTGTTCTACCGTGATCTGCAAAGTTCAACCACGGGGCACGGGGATACGAGCTTCTTCAGCATGACGCTCGTTGTTGGCACCAAGCTCGAGATCGATATCGCCGGGAGCGGATTCAAGCTTGTGGTGAATCCGGATGTGAGCGGCACCGGTGCTGACCAGATGCTGATTCCGTTCTCACTCAGCTACCAATGGAAGCTGCTCAGGTTCCTGCGAGGAGTTGATCTGAGCACGTTCTCCCTCGATGCGGACGGCATCAGCGAGATTCTGCACATGGTGCTGCCGATTCGTACGGAGGACCTGCTGAATCGCGCAATCGGCCTCTTCATCAATGCGCAGAACCAGCTTACGCCTGCGGCGGCAATCCAGGTGCTGATACAGAAGATCAATGCCGCATACCCCCAGGCAACGCCGATCACGGTGAGCAATGGTGATCCCGTGGCAATGCTGTTGGATGTGATCCGGAAAATCGAGCTTGGAAGTTATTATCGCCAGAACGGAATTTCGTTCGGACGAATATTGTACGATACGCTCCTGGCTCCTGCAGGCGATGTGCTGGATGCGATATCGAACCTGTACAAACAATGGGCAGGCGATTCGGTGATCGCAACCGCGAAGGATTTTCTTCTTCCGAAAATCACGGCAAGCGCGCGCTTTACCGCCGGCATCGCGTTCCCTCCGGATATTCTCGTTCCGGTGAACGAGACGACATACGTGCCAACCGGTTCGCCGGCCGTGATGACGTTCGGTGAGGCGGACGTCACGATCAGCACCGAGACCGGTATCTCCATCGATTCGGACATCGATATCTCCGTCCCGTTCTCACGCATCGGCTCGACGAATTTCTATGTGCGAATCGATCAGGCAAAGCTGGACCTGAGCCGCACCACCAACATCAGTGCGGTAAGCGGCGACGGGCGCCCCGTGGAGTTCGTGGGTGCATATGTGGAGCGTGCGGAGATCGAAGTTCATGGAGATGCCTGGAGCCGCAGCGCGGGCCAGGCAGGCGGCAGCGGATTCCGGTTGATCGGGAAGAAGATGATTATCGGGACCGGTGGTGTCTCCGGAACGATTACGCTCGAGGCCGTGCAGGGGCAGAGCGGGCCGTTCAAGGTCTCGCTGTTCGGATTCGATCTCGAGTTGACATCGTTTCAGGTCACCCTCTCCAAGAACGAGATCACTGCCTGCAGCATCGGCGGCAAGCTGCTCATCCCGCGTTCCTCGCCGGGAGTCTCCGAAACGGAGGTGGATATCCTGATCGGCTACAAGAGTGGCCAGTACACGGTGACGGCGAACGTGGATCCCCCGCTGAGCTTCGGCATCGACGGGTTCTTCAACATGTCCATCAAGTCCCTGGAGGTCGGCGAGAAGAACGGGCGCTTCTTCCTCGCTGCCGGCGGAACCCTGGCAATCACCGCCGATCTCCCTGCCGTTGGCCCGATTCTGGACCAGTCCATCGAGATCCGGCGGCTTATCATCTGGTCCAACGGCCATATCGATTTCGAGGGGGGAAGCCTGGTGCTGCCGAAGTCCGTCTCGCTGAGCGTGGGACCGGTGAAACTCTCGGTGAGCAACATTCACATCGGCAGCGACAGCGCGATCTACAACGGCGTACAGCGCGAGTACAAGTTCATCGGCTTCGATGCGAGCGTGAACACGGGCGTTGGTGGCGTGGATGCGCGCGGCGACGGCATCAAGCTGTATGCAACGGTGGACGGCCTCACGCCGCATCATGTCTACCTGAAGATGCAGGGGATCCACATCCATCTCCACATCCCGGGGAACATGCCGCGCGAGCAGGCGGCGGTGCTGCTGGATGGTTTCGTCTCCGTGAAGGCAGGGGCGGACTCCAGCCCCCCGCAGTACACGGGGGGCGTGAAGTTCGAGCTGCCGCAGATCCACCTGAAGGGGGGAGCGCAGATGGCGCTGACACCTGCCACCGGTGCCTATCTGGTTACCGCCTTCCTAGACCTCAACACGCCGATCATCCTTGGCAGCACCGGCCTCGGCATCTACGGATTCCAGGCGCTCTTCGGCAACAAGTATGTGCTGCAGAAGCCGGATGAGAACACCTGGTGGGAATACTACAAGGCGCCGGAGCGCGGCTACGGCGTGACGAAGTTCACGCAGACAGACGGCTTCTCCATCGGCGCAGGTGTCTCCTTCGGAACGGCTGCGGACGGCGGCAGGGCATTCTCCGCGAAGCTCGGCTTCATCTACTCCGCGCCGGATGTCTTCGTGCTGCAGGGGCAGGCATCCATCCTCAGCAAGCGCGTGGGGCTCGACAGTTCGGACGATCCCCCGTTCTTCGCCTCGTTCGCGCTCTCCAGGAAGAGCGTGGAAGCGGCGATCGGCGTCAACTACCACCTGCCCGATCCCGAGGAAGGAAAGCCGGATTCGGGCGGAGAGATTCTGAAGATCGATGCCACGATGGAGCTGGCGTTCTTCTTCGGCAACGCTTCGAGCTGGTACATCAACATCGGCCGCGATACGCCGGAGGCCAAGCGCATCTCCGCGACGCTGTTGAAGATCCTCAACGGCTGGGCCTACCTGATGCTCTCCTCGAGCGGCATCCGTGCCGGCGCCGGTGTGTCGCTGAAGATCGTCAAGGACTGCGGCATCGCGAAGGTTGGACTTGGTGCGAGCATGGAGGTGGGAGGAAAGATCAACTTCCATCCGGCGCAGATCGGCGCATGGATGAAGCTGATGGGCTATGCGGAGTTGAAGGTGTTCGGCATCGGGTTCCGGCTTACGGTGACGGCCACGCTGCGTGGCGAGGCGCCGCACCCGTTCATCATCGGCGGCAGCTTCAGCATCGAGCTCGACCTGCCGTGGCCGATTCCCAACCTCGGCCTCTCGGTGGATCTGACATGGGAGTTCGATCCCACTCCGAACCTGCACGAGATCGGCCTCTTCCAGCCAAGCGCCGCGCGGAAGCTGGACCAGTATCGTGTGGATGGCGCGCATCCGGTTCGTGCGGTGCACATGCTGACCGGCGAGAGCTTCCCGGTCAACTTCCTGGCGGAGACGTATACTCCGGACCAGAACCAGTCCGCGCCCGCGATTCCGGCTCCAACGGTGATAGGATCCACGGGATCGAACGATGCGCCGGTGAACACGTGGATCGGAGACTTCGCGCACTTCACCATCCCTGTGGATTCGTTCATCGACATCGACTTCTCCAAGCCGGTGAAGCCGAACGGCGACAGCTCGTCCATCGCGAAGCTTGGCCCGGTGACCACGGATCTGAAGAACGACGAGTACGTGCCGCCGCAGCCGGGACACTCGCCGCAGGTGCATCACGAGTACAATGTGGACGAAGTGGCGATCTATTATCGTGACGGCGGCGCATGGCTGCCGTACGAGATGGAGCATGCCAACTCGCCGCTTCGGCGCCTGCTCATCAGCAAGTACCCGGACCTTCTCAACAACTCTACCCAGCTCGAGACCGAGGTGGCGCGGCGCCTGAAGTATGGCGCATGGCAGCTTTCCGATCCGAGCCATTACACGCGGCTGCGGCTTCTCGGGCGCACGCCGCTGGGGCAGAACGCGGACGTGCCCCCCACGGAACTCGGCTTCCCGCCGACAGTGCTTCTCTGCCCTCCTGCGCCGGTTGACCCGACCTGCCTGGACTGGGAGGGGATGACTTCGGCGCCGCCGTTCGCGGCACAGACCAGGGTGTTCGACCGGAAGCTGGCCTTCCGCACGGACAACGGATCGGCACGCGTGGTAAGCTTCAGCGGCTTCGACAAGAGTGCCGCGCTGCGCATCGACCCGGGGAATCGCATCGAGTTCTATTTCCCAGCGACGGTCACGAAGGTCTGGATGAAGGTGACCACCTCGGCAACGAAGGCAACGATCTCCTACTATCGCGGGTATGCATCTGCTCCGCCGTCCAGCCAGCAGGCCGGTGTGTCGACGCGGCCGAACAGCTGGGATGCCGTTCCTTCGGGACCATCGGCAGGTGGCGGCGATGATTCGTTCTGGGAGATGATGCGCGCAATGCCGCGCTTCACGCGCACGCTCTGCAGCGGAACGAACGGACCGGACGTGAACCTCGCGCCCGTGGCCGCCATCGGCACATTGATGTCCAAGTCGTTTGCGAAGACGAACTACTACCTCCGCCAGCTCTTTCATCTGAGCGCACCGGCGGCGGCCCCTACATTCTGCGAACGCCTTCGCGAAATGCTCGGCACGGTGATCGTTGCATTGGCCGGCAAGGATCGCCCGCCCACGGCGCTGCAGCAGAACGTGCAGTACTTCTATCAGGATGTGAAGCGCTACACGGACCAGTACGTTTCACTGCTCGCGGAGTCCGGCGAGGAACCGGATGCGCCGCCCGCTCCGCAGAACGAGTTCTACGAGAAGTGGTTCGACGTTGTGGTCTGCCTGGGAACGCTCTATGACAATCGCTCGACGTTCCCGGCCTATGTGCAGTCCATGATGACGGCGCTGGTGGATCCCGAGGTGGACTGGATCTACGATGCGCTCACGGAGCAGGCCAACGGGCTCGGCGTTCATATGAACCAGCCCGCCGGGCAGACTGACCGGAGCGGGAAGGTGCGGACGATCGCCGAGTTCTTCGCCCTCCTCACATTGAACCTCGGTGCGATTCAAACGGCCACGCTCACGCTGGTGGATCAATTCAACGCGCCGCTCTACGAACCGCTTGCCAGCGTGGTGAAGCAGGTTCGCACGGCGCTTGCGGGAAGCAGTGGCGATGCATGCGGTTCGGGAGGAGGCTCGGCCTCGAGCTGCGGCGGTGCCTGGCGCGACCTGATCGCAATCCCGCGGCTCCTCTGTTTCGATACGCAGAGCGGGTCGCAGGCGATACCGGCGATCCTGTCGCTCCTGAACGGCTTCAACGACACCATCGTCAGCCTGGAGCACCTGTTCGGACTGGATGCAACATCCCAGTCCAATTCGCTCTGCCCGGATCTGCGGCGGGCACTGCGCGTGGTGACGCTGGCGCTGGCTTCGCCGGATGCGCTGGATGGAACGCTCTCGCTGCGAGTGCGGAACTTCTACGCAGACCTGCAGAGCTCCGTGTCTGCGTACGAGCAGGATGTGAAGGGGCAGGACCTTACCGGCCCTACCGAGAGCGTGGAGACGTTCGTGACGGAGTGGATCGATGCGCTGGAGTGTCTCTGCTCGATCTGCAATTCCTTCGGGACGCTCGGAGCCGACGAGCAGTTCTTCCGCGATCGCATCGATGGCCTGTACTCCGCCGTTGCACTGGATGCGTTCACCACCGGGCGACCGCTTTCCGGTGCGGCAGCCAGCACGAACCGGTGCGACCAGGTGAACGCGATCGCGAACATGCTGACGATGCTCCAGACCCGGTGCGCATCCGCGCCGACGGATGCGGTCACCTATCTGAACGATCATGTCGCCGCCTTCGAAGCCGGGCTCGTGACCTTCAAGGCAGGCAAGCTGGCTCCGTTCACCGGCGTGGTGTGCAACGCATCCGGCCTCTCCAACGACTGCAATCGCCTGATCGAGATCGTGGAGTGCCTGAGGTCACTGCTGGATCGCCATACGTATCTGCCGGACTCCGTCGTGCAGCAGATGGCGAACGATTTCAACGTGCTCTTCTCGATCCTTTCCGCAGTGAACGCGCTGGAACATGTGGTGCCGGAATCGAACGGCATCATCCTGCTGCCGCTCGATGCGCCGCTCGATATCGTGATGTTCTTCGTGCGGAACATTCTGGCGAATGTCTATCCAAGCTGCCTGCGCGGGCAGAGCTTCCCGGCGTCGGTCAGCACGGCGGTTGCCGGGGCGATGCCGCAGTTGGAATCGGCGTTCGCATCGCTCCAGAGTGCGCTCTCCGCTCTGGACGCGGACTCCCGTGTGGCGATCTGCGACTCGCCGCATGTGGATCCCGTTACGCGCCGTACAACCCTGATAGCGAACTATCGCGCGCTCTGCAACGTGGCACCGACATCGAACCAACTCGCCACGTATCCGCTGGCGAACATCATCACGTTGATGCAGAACTTCGCGCCGATGGCCAATCAGCTCGCCAGCATCTACGGCCTTGCGTCCGTGCCGGCGAGCTGGCCGGCGAGCGACTTCTGCACGATGGTGGCGCGCTATGTGGAGATCCTGGTGATTGCCTACACGGATCTCTCCAGAGTCTCCCCGCATCAGGAGAGCGAGATGCTCGCCTTCTACAACGCGCTGCAGTTGCTCGTTGCGGACTATTCGGGGTCCAGCGCTGCAAGCGGGCAATGCCAGACGCTCTGCGAGCGCTGGCTGGCGGTGTTCCGCTGCCTGGCCCGTACGTGTGCGGTCCGCAGCCGTCTCCCTGCCGATGTCTTCAGTGATACAGGCACCGGCTTCGAGGGCGCATTCGGCGCGCTGCTGGATGGCGCGTACGTGAAGCTGCTCGCGCTCGCCGATGCGGCGGGGGCAACGGCCCAGGCAGGCCAGGGCGTTGGGCTGTGCAGGAAGAGCCGCACCATCGCCAACTACTTCGCCGTGCGTGCACTGGACTACGCGAACGTGGATGCTTCGGGCGGGCTGGAGTCGATCTTCACCAGCTACAACGATCTGCGCGATGCCGTGCATGGTACCGGCACGCACGGCGGCCACGGACGGCTTTGCCCGCCACCGGTTGCCGGGCCGTACGATCCGTTGATGAAACGCGAGACCAGAACCCGCGCCGAGCTCACGCAGCAGGTGGCGTACGACAACAAGGACGTGCCGATCGACCGGATCACCATCGTGCCGGCCGCCGACTGCGACACCGGGCAGAACGCCCCGTGCTACACCTACGTGCACGAGATCTGCTGGCTTGCCGAGGCCGACCATGTCTACAACGACGACCTCCCGGACCCGACGGCCGTGCGCAACGCAACCAACGACATGCTGGTAGCGCTCAAGGACTTCCCGCAGCCGCTCTGGCGGCCGAACACGACCTATGCGGTGATGATCAAGACCAGGGAGGTAGTCAGCGGCGGCACCTCGTACACGAAGTACTACACGTTCGGATTCCGGACCGCCGGCCCGATCGGCCACTTCCACGAGATCGGCGCGGCGAATCCGCCGGCCTACAACGAAGCCTATGCCGGGCTTGTGCAGAGCCATGGCGAGACGGAGTACAAGTACGCGAACCTGAAGCACTATGTGGACTACGAGCGGTCGTATCCCAACGCCGACGGCAACATCATCGGTGCCAAGCCGCTCTACTACGAATCCGCGCATCTCGCGCTCTACTATCGCGTGGACTACATGGACACCATGTTCGCCACGTGGAACCAGTACCAGGGGCTGCCGCGCGCGAACGTTGCGTTGAAGACCGTTCTGCTGGATCCAACCATGCCGGCGAGCGATGCGATCGTGGTGGACGAGCCGCGATGGGAGCAGGACCCGGCGCCGAAGGAGCCGAAGGAATTCCGGCTGTTCAAGTATATGATACAGAACAAGCCGAATTCGGACTGTGCAACGTTGACACCTCTGGAGCAGCTGGACCCGAACACACCGCCGCCGGCGCGCCGCACGGTGACGCCCGTGACACTGGAACCGAATCGCATGTATGCGGCGTCGTTCACGGCGGTGTTCTTCAACGACGGGGATTCGCCGGTGGACCGGGAAGTGCATCGCTACGTGTTCCAGACATCGCGGTATCGCAGCCTTGCGGAGCATATCGGCAGCTATCTGATGCCGAACGATGGAGGGCAGCCGAAGAAGGCAATCTTCGACTACGTGCTTCCGTTGGGAACGGACGTGGCAACCGCGCGCACGTTGATCGAGGGGACGGTGCCGAACACCACTCCGTACCAGGCGTTGCGCGCGCAGTACCCGCTTCCGTACGACGCCCTGGTGAACGGTGTGCTGCGAATCAACATGCTGCCGCCGGCGGTGACGACGGAGTTCACGATCGTGCGCGAGAGCGCCGGCGGCCCGGTGCTCGGCATCCTGGTTCGCAGTCCGGAGCCGTTCAACGATCCGAAGCTTCCGGCGGCGGAAGTGGCAAAGGGAATCGTGTTGACCGGGTTCGGTGCCGCATCGGATCAGCGGGTGATCTTCTCGAAGGATCTCGCGAACATCTTCATCTCTACGCGTACCGGTGTGGTGGCCACCGGGACGGTTCAGATCGGGTTCCAGTACCGGCTGTTCAACGGCCAGACATACGACGTCGCTACAGTGCTCGTGGATGCCGGCGGCGGCCAGTTCAACGAGCAGACGGTTCCAACCGAAACCGTGACGTTGACGATCACGTGACCAACCCGTGGGTGGCGCGCCGGGGCATCGGCGCGCCACCGTGCCGGTCAGCTCCGAGACCTCGTGTAATCAACCACTCGGCCGGCATCACGTAACACTGCAGCATTCGGCATCGGCCACATTGGCGAACCATCCGTGCGCTTCGGACGCCGCGATGCCGCCGGCTTTTCCGGCGGTACGAAGTACGACCACATCAACGTGCAGCAACCCAACAGAACGACATGAGCCAGGTAGCGTTATTCTCGCTGACTTCGATCACGGCGCCCGGTAATATCTCGCCCGGCCAGTACACCATCACCATCAACGCCGGAGGGGAGATCACGACTCTGACGTCGATGCTGACGCCGGGCCTTCCTGTTACGTTCGCCGATCACCTGAAGGGTCTCGATCCGCCACCGTTCGGATCGATGTCGCTTCCGGTGAATGTGCAGATAAGCGGCGGCAACCCGATGGCACCAACCAGCGGTTCCGCCTCGCTCACGTATTCGATACCGCCGGCGCCTCCCACGCAGCAGTATTCGATGACGGTGATGTTGTCCGGGCCGGCGGGATCGAGCTCCGTCTCCGTTTCGTTCCAGGTGGACTTCCGCGATTATCCGGTTTCCTACGATCCGGACTGGCTGTGCCGCAATCGCTACAACTACTCGAACTTCTATCGCTGGCTATGCCTGGGCGTGGCGCAGATCAACAACTTCGTGGGTATCGCGGAGGTGGCGACGCTGCAGGCAACGATCAACACGCAACTGCCCAGGCTGGAGCGGGTTGCCACGGCGATCGGAGCAAGCCCGGCCCCCACCGGGCAGACCCTGTTGGAGACGTCGCAGTACGTGACCGATATCACCATGGCGGCGATGGCCACGATGAGCACGTTGACATGGGCGCAGCGCTATACTATCGAGGACTTCACCTCGCCGTACGAGGAGGCGTTCGAGAACGTGGTGGCGGTGAGCTATCTCGTGATCGATCCGCAGATCATGGACCTCTGCAAGCGCTGGCGCGATCTGCTGGATTGTTTCTGCCGGTTCTGCGCGCGGCGCCCGTCGCTTCCCTCGGACGTCACCACCTACTACGACGGCAACATCGCAGCCGATGTGAACAGCCTCTTCCCGCAGATCCAGGGAATTGCCGTAGGCGAGGGAATGCCGGGCTGGATCTCGCCGGCGCCCTCGAGCGACTGCGACCGGTTGAGCTACATCGTCAGCTTCTGGGCCTGGTGGTGTCGTGTGTGCGGCGCAAGCCGTCTGACGCTGCCGCCGTGGGCCGCCACGATCGAACCCTGGTATACGCGGCTGTACGACAAGCGGCAACTGCTGAGCGATGTGATGGAAGGTGAGAGCCTTACGCTCTGCCGGCCGCCGGAGAAGGATTACTGCAAGCGCTGGCTCGATCTGCTGGACTGCCTGAAGAAGCTCTGCGACAAGTGGGCGACGCTCCCCGGCTCGCTGCAGAACGCACTCTACACGGCACTGAACGCGCAGCTCGCCTCGGCGTATACGTTCCTGAATATGCGGCCGCCCGTGGGGCAGTTGAATCATGATATCAGCCAGCTCTGCCAGATGGTGCAGACTTTGGACGGATACTTCACCTTCCTCTGCACAAAGGCGCTCTTCCCGTGGTCGCACAACCGCCGTACGCAGCTCGACAACCTGCTCGTGGGGTTGGAGTCGTCGATGACGGGAGTCAAGGCCACCTACGGCGACATCTGTGCGGACACGGTTCCGATGACCGATTGCAGCACGTGGAACTCGCTCCTCGGCTGCCTCTCGCGCATCTGCTCGGAGAAGGCCATTCTTACCGACGACCTGCGCACCACCGTGCTCAACAAGCTGGGCGCTGCCGTCGACGCCATCTACCACTCGGTTCCAGGGCGGAGCGATCCCGCGGAACTGGATGACATCGCGTTGTTCTGCCTGAAGGTCTCCACCATCCAGAGCGACATCACCACCTACTGCGCAAACGGCGTCGATCCGATTCTGTTGATCACCCTGAAGACCCTGCTGCAGCAGTTGCAGAGCGCAGTCGATGCGCTCCAGGCGGCCTATCCGAACCTGTGCAGCACGAGCACCTCCATTCCCTCAGGATGGTGCGACAACTGGCTGCCGAAGCTTCGCTGCCTGAAGAAGTATTGCGGCCAGCGGACGATTCTGCCGCAGGATGTGATCGATGACTTCGTGGACGATCTCGGGGCGATCATCGATCAGCTGGACTGGTTGCTCAACGATGGCTCGAACCTCTACGCACCGCCGGCCACGACTCCATCGTTTGCGATGCTCTGCGCCAAGCTCTCCGCCATTCTCTCACGCCTCCGTTCGCTCTGCGAGCATGGCAGCATCGATCCCATTCTTCTTGCAGCGCTCAATGCGCTCATGGATGCGTTCGCAGACGCCTACGCGGCCTTCAACAATGCGCATCCGGAGCTCTGCTCCAACGTCAACACGCTCTGCGAGGACTGGATCGTCGTGCTGGACTGCATCGTGAGCCATCACGATCGCTATTACACGGACGTGACGAATCCCACCTATGCCGAGACGGTGAACGCCATCAACACGGGTGTGGGAACGTTGGTGGAAGGGACCTATACCACCGTGACCACGGATCCGGCGCTTGCCGGCATGGCACAGGGGATCGACCGCTGGGCCTACATTCACCGAAGCCTGCTCGACTGGTTCGCAACACACTGCGCCTGCTGCGACAGCATGGACTCCGGCACTGTTTCCTACCTGCAGGCCCAGATGGATCAGGTGCAGGATGTGTACGACGGCCTTCCGTTCTGCGGCACGAGCTGCACGATACCGCAGTTGACGCTCGCTACCGGCACGGCGCCGTGGGTGATGACCACGGTGGATGACCAGGTGAAGAATCCTGCGCAGGCTACGGTGACGGTGACCAGCGGTACATCGCGACCGGTGATCGGGAGCTCGCATTGGATTTCCCTGAACGCCAGCGCGTCCGACAGCCACATCGGCATAACGATGTTCGAGCGCTGCTTCTGTCTCTGCCGCGCCAGCGACGTGCGCATCACGTTCACGTACTTCGCGGACGACTACGCAGACATCTACGTTGACGGAACGCTGGTGCACTCCGTGGCGCCGCAGATCATGGTCAACAACGAGACGTTCGACATCGCCCTCTATCTCGGTCCGGGACGCCACTGCCTTCGCGCCGAGGTGCACAACCTCTATGCGACGAACATGTTCTTCGGCGGCGACGGCAGCATCAGCTGCGCCACCGGGAGTCTGATGAGCGACAGCTGCTGCAACGCGGGGACCACCGTCTCCGATCCGTGCGCGGCCTTTGATGCCGATTGCGACAAGCTCACGATGATCCCGCGCATGTACCGCATGCTCTGCTGCGTGGATATCCCGGTGGGGGATTCGATCTGGTCCACCTCGGCGATGATTCAGCTCCAGGCCAGCCTTTCCTGCATCGAACAGCTTACGCCCCGTCTCCAGCTCGAGACCGGGATCGGTGCCAGCGTGCTTCCGGGCACCGGCCCGTCGTTGTGCGAGCGTCTGCGCGTGATGTTCGGGTTCGCGATGGTGGTGTACTCCGGCAGCCGCCGTGTCTCCCCATACGTGCGTCGGTCGCTGGACTGCTTCATCACGCGTGTCTGCGCGAGCCTTGCCACGCTCGCTCCGCAGCTCGCGGAGAAGCCGGTAGCGTGCGCCGCGAGCTGTGTGGACTGCGATCGCTGGTTCGCGCTGTTCGTCTGTCTCTGCAAGCTGTGCAAGCTGCGCCGGCCGGCTTCGGGGAACGATCCCGGAACGTTGACGCAGTTCGACGCGGTGATCTGCGATGACATCATGGCCATCTATCAGACGCTGGCGGCCGCCTCCACGAGTCCGTATACGAGCGCCATTCCCATGAGCGCCGCTGGCTCGCCCCCCACGGACTGCTGCGAGCTGCTTCGGCGCTCCACGGTATTCCTCGGCCTCGCGTGCATGTACGGACTTTCGATTCCCTCGGCGCAGCGCACGCAGCTCGAAGCGCAGTACGTGCAGCTCCGAGGCGAGTACGACCGTCTGCGCACGCAGCTCGGCGCCACGTTCACCGGCACCTGCACCGACACCTGCCCCTCCTGGATATGGAGACTGGAGTGCCTGTACGTGGCGGCGCTACGGTTCGGCGAGTTGTCTTCGACGTTGCGGGCGAGCTTCACCTCGTTGTTCTCCTCGCGGATCACGGCACTCTTCAACGCAATCACGCCCGCTCCAGCCGGCGCCGGTGCTCCATCCTCCAGCCTGGCATCCGGCGATGCGTACAAGCTCTTCGAAGTGCTGCGGACACTGCATCTGACATGCGGACCGTGCCGCACGATGCCGAGCGGCGTGGCAACGCTTCTGAACTCCGGGCTCGCCACGTTCATTGCCGATTATGCCACGTGGACAGCCCAACTGGCTGCGGCCGGCGTCGTGTTCTGCGCGGAGTCCGTTGATATCTGCGCGCACCTGCACGGTCTCGTTGGCTACTCCGATCTGCTCTGCGGCGTCGATCCCCCCTCCGGTGCGCCGGCGGTGATTGCGTTGGAGGACATCTTCACGCGCACGCAGCAGGAGATCGCATCGCTCGCGCGGAATCTGCGGCTGACGCAGACCATGCTTCCCGGCGGCGCCTTCTGCAACCGGCTGGAGTTCGTTGTGGACCTGCTGGCCACGGCATTCTCACGGTATCAGGAGCTTGCCCCACAGGCCCGCGTGGTTGTGGACTATCTGGATGCACAGCTTGCGGCGCAGTCGGCCGCATACGCAGCCACGATCGCCAACGACCTGCCGCGGCCGGAAACGGCCATGACGGCGTTCCGCCACGACTGGCTGGAGCTGCTGGAATGCATCTGCAAGGCATGTGCGATGGTGGGAGGGATGAGCGCCCAGGAACGCGCCGGCGCAACGGACCTGGTGAACCTTGTGGAGGGGAATCCAAGCGATCTGCGTACGGCGATCGATGCGCTCTACGCGCTCGTGATCCCGAAGGCGGTGCTGCTTGGCCTGCCGATCGCGGACGATCCATGCGCCACTACAACCTGCATGCGGGCGCGGGTGGCGATCAGCTTCTTCACCGCCTACTGCCTGCGCTGCAGCTCGCCCGATGCCGCGGTGGTAGCATACTTCGCCCCGGTGCTCGATCAGTTGCGCCAGGCAACCGTGCTGCTTCGCAGCAAGCTCTATGCAGTCGGCCGCAATGTATGCGGCGAGGAGGATACGCAGGCCTACACCATCCAGTCGCAGTTCCTTTACCTGCAGGCTGTTGGTTCCGACGGATTCAACAACGGCGGCGACGGCAGCGCCGGAGGCGTGCACCTGCGCTGGGCGTTCCTGAACGACCTCGGGAATCGTCATCTGCCGAAGGGACCGTACACACGCCCGGGAAGCCCATACTTCGCGTCGTACGGGTACAACAAGCCGGACGATTACGTGGCGATCTATCGCACGCGCTACGTGGATACCGATACAACGAAGTACTTCCCGGCCACGATCGATCTCAGCGCCACCACACAGCAACGTCCCACAGATGTCTCGCAGGACGGCGGTGTCTGGACCTGGACGTATACGAACGTTCAGGTGGACAGGCAGTTGTTCCCCTCGGCCGTTGTTACGCTGACGCTGCGGTTTGTCGACGACGGATCGTACCGGACGCTGCGCCAGAACAACACGCCGACCGATCCGAAGAACGTTGGAGCGGACGTGGCCTACATCGTTGCGAACTTCACCGGTACGGTGGAGGTGGAGACGGACCTGAACCTGATGTTTGCGTTCGAGCTCACGTCGCCGTCGCTTGCGGCGATGACGACGCGTGTGGAGGCGATATCGCTCAACGAGGATCCCTCGGCGGCCGCTGCCCCGCTGTTCATCTCCGCGCGCAGGCGCTTCGTGGGGAATGGCACCCGCCACAAGGTGATGAGCGAGGCCGTGCAATACTTCCGGTTCCGCTATTCGGGTGGGGCGCCTGGCGCGTTGCTGGTGGAAACCTATGCGGACTTCTATACCGCCACGCATCGCCGGTACCTCTGGAAGAAGATCGGGAACTATGCGCTGACACTGGATACCACGGAGGCTGCCAGGCGCCTGGAGGATACAACGCGATTCAACGTGGACGGAGCATGGCCGAAGTACGGGCACACGTTGGAGGGCCAGGCCCCACGGGTGAAGGTGGTGAACTACCTGGACCGGTGGCTTCCCAACCGTCACTATCTGCCGGACGGTCATGCAGATCCCACGTACGATCCCTCACGCCCGGCATTCGAGCGCGATCCAAAGCAGTCCATACGCACGGCGGTGGAGTCGTACCTGCAGAGGAGTGTCGATCCCGCTCAGGTGGAGGCGTGGCTGACGCAGGCTCCCGTGTTGTCCACGGACAGCGGCTCGATCAACATCAGTGCACTCCGCATGCTGCTGTTGGCCGCACAGGACTACCACGTGGCACGAATGCTTGGGCTCGGGATGATCGATCCGGATGTGCCGCTTGCCGGCGACGCCGCCGGACAGCGCTATATCTACATGGCCGAGTATGTGACACCGGCTGACCCGGCGAAACGCATCACCGCGATGACGCATCGTTATCTCTCGCTTCCAACCGGGCGGAGCGACGTCCGGCTGCCGGCACCCGTGACGATCGCCAGCATCGAGCCGTTGGTGCACGAGGACTTCACGGACTCCCAGGGATACACACGCTATGCCGATGCACGCTATCTGAACGTGAATCGTGGAACGGTGGCGATCGACCTTCCCGTTGGAGACTTCTTTGCCGATACCACGGAGTTCAGTCATGGTACGGCGACGAAGCCGATGCAGTTCGGCATCCGGATCACCAAACCGGACGGCACTTCTCCGAGCGACTGGCGGCAGGTATATCCCGTGAACGACTTCGGTGAGTACGAGCCGAGTGGATACGTTCCGTATGCCGATCAGGACGGGCATCCCGAGCTGCACGGCATTCCGGACACGGGTAACCCGGTATTCGTGCATCGCATCGAGAACCTGCCGGGGAACGACTTCGCTCGCAGGTACGGGATCTTCGGGATCAACTGGTTCTCGCGCGCCTCTGCGATTGGGGTGTATTCGAACACGATCACGACGAGTTTCCCGAAGTACAATTCGCTTCTCCCGCCGGCGAACCTCGCGGTGCAGTACATCCAGCGCGAGGTTCCACCGGTGCTCACGTCGCTGTCGGAACAGGCGCAGATCGCAACCCACGGCAAGCGGACGCGCGTGCTGTTCGACTGGAATCATGTGCACAACATCGCCTACCAGAGTGCGGACCGTGTTCAGTTCTTCTTCCGTACCGATGCGCCGGTATCGATACGCGGCGTGGTGAAGAACCCGCAGTCGATCTCCGGGAATGGCGATGTGTATGTGGAGGCCGATGCATATCCGGATCTCACGGCAGACCCATCGAAGGGCTCGATCACCGTGGAACCGATCGTGACCTCGAGCCAGATATCGCAGCAGGTGTTCGTGGGGAGCATCTTCGCCACCAGCACGCATCGGTTCATCGTGGTTGAGGTGACGGCCGCCGGCAACAATTACGCCCGGTTCCACCTGACGCCGATGGAGACCACCGACGAGAATGGAGTGAAGAAGACCGAGGCGTACGATCCTCCGAAGGCCGGCACTACGTTCATGGTGGTTGAGAACCTTGCGAACACCGCGCGGTGGAGGGCTCTGCCGAGCAGCGTCATACAACTGGCGGACTTCACGCGCTTGCCATATCCGCAGGTACCGGTATATACGGAGCAGCTCGTGGAGAACGGCCAGAGCAGAACGTTGACGGTGGGCGGGCTGTTCGAGCCGGCCGCCAGACTCGAGCGTGTGGATACGATAACGGTTCCACCCGGCTCGCCGGCGATCGATGCGCCTCCGGGCGTGTACAAGATCACCTGCCCCACGATCATGCTCTTTGACTACAACGTCCAGTACCCCAACAACCCATGGTTCGTGGAGTTCTATCGTGGTACGGTGCGCGTTCCCGATCCCGCCGCATCCGGACGCATGAAGGCGGTGCAGGTAATCAAGTTCCTGGTGGACCAGGGGAAGTTCACGATCTACGTCTTCGATCCTTCGGACACCATCGGCCCGCACACCGGCTTTGCCACGGTGCCGATGAACTTCCATCCATCGTATCGAGGCTACATCGATCTGCTTGCCGGCGGCATACCCGAATCGGACATCATGCCGACCGGCGATGCGCCCACGCGGCAGACCTACATCGCCGCCTACTCGATGGATAGCCCGCGGGGGTACACATCGTCGCTCACGCCGGCTGCGGTGCAGATCGCGCACAACGTTGCCGATCCGGTGAAGCCGCTCGCTCTCTCGGGGCCAGCCTATGCAACGCGCCCGGACTTCTACGGCAAGTCATCCTGCTCCGTGGACATGCCGGTGGCTGCAAACCGGACGCCGTACGGAGCGGTGTTCTACCGGGGCGACGAGGAGGCAGTGCTGCGCGCGCTCTACAAGCAGGATACGATCGACAACGTTATCCGTCCGCACCTGAACAGTGTTGCGCACGATGACGCCTACATCAGCCAGTGGCGCGAGCTGGTAACGGGAGTGGTGGATACCACCGGCCCGAACGCGCGCCGGTTCAAGGTCTACAACGGCTTCGCGTTCCCCGTGCCTGACAATCCCGACGCGGAGCTGTTCGATCCCGTGCACCTGGCCGACCCGGACGACCCCGCGCACCCGACGCCGTATCGCAAGGCGTTCGTGCCGTCGCGTCTGCCGGGCGATCCGGCGCAGGGGCTGATCCCTTCGGCACTGGATGACATCCGCGAGGTGATTGCCGGAGCGATGGTGCCGCTTACCGAGCGTCCGATCCTGACAAGCCTGGTGGATGTGGACGATGCGCTCGTCACGTCGTCGCAGAAGCCCGTGGTACGCGATGCCAACGGTGAACTGCTCACCGCGGAGGATCCGGGCTTCAATCCCTATCCGATGGTGAGGCGTACGGCCAGCGGCACAACAATCCGGTTCACGGACTACGCGCTGGACGGAGCATCGCGGAACATCTTCTTCTACTGTGCCCGCGAGATCTCGAACACACTGGCCGTTGGTCCCGTCAGCGATATCCTTGGCCCCGTACGCCTGGTGAACGCAGCCCCATCCGCGGCTCCTGCGATTCGTCATGTGATCGTGGCGGAGGCCCAGCAGGGTTTCGGGCTGCAGCAGTCCGTGAACTTCACCGTCACGCCGTATCCCGATGCCGAGGGTATCACTGCCATCCGGCTGTATCGTGCTCTCACGGCAGCGGATGCAACCAGCACGCGAACCATGACGCTTGTCGGCACGTTCGATGTGGCAACGCTGGCGCAGACGTTGGAGGGATGGATTGTGCGGGATCTGTTCGCCGATATCGATCCGCCGTTCGGCTCGCCGATCTTCTATCGCCTTGCGGGCGTGCGCCCGTTGAGCTACCTCCATCTTGGCCAGATGCGCAACGAGGAGATCGAATCACTCCCGTCGGAGATCGTGCTGGTCAATGTGGTGGACTCCGCAAACCCGGTGCCGCCGGCAATCGATGCCACATACGATGCCTACCATGACCCGCTGCAGAACAACGCGCTCACGGAGTATCGCAACGTGGTGCTGACCTGGTATGCTACGTCGGTGCAGTCCACCTATGCGCTCTACAAGATGCAGAGCAACGGCAACTGGAAGCTCGTGGCCGCACCAACCACGGCGCCCACCATGCTGTACAATGCCGGAACGCTTCCGAAGCTTGTGGATGGTGCCGTGGTGTACCATCGGTACAAGGTGGTGGTGACCAACTCCTACGGTCTGCGGAATCTGGACGACGTGATCTTCACGCTGTAACGCGGGAGGATCGTTTCCGGTGGCCTGACGGCTCGCCGGGGGAATACCGAAGAGCGGCGCGGCATGCCAACGTGTGCATAAACACGTGCGGCTGCCGCGCCGTTGCCGTTGCACCGGAACGCGCCGTTGCACCGGAACGCGCCGTTGCACCGGAAGGCGCAGTTGCCGCGGCGCACCGGCCGCGAGAAGCTGCGGGAAAGCGTTCCAGGGGCTGCCGGGTTCGGTGCCGGGACGTCTGCGACCCCGACCGCGGGTCGTGCCATGCAACGCCTTGCCGGCTTCATGCACTGCTGCGGTCAGTATCGCCGTTGCGACGTTCAGCTGGAATGCACCACCGGGCCGATTGCTTCCGGCACCGTTCATGAACGATGGCCCGCCATCAGTGCCGGGAGCAGCACGCGGTAAAATCCGGGATGGTGAAATTCTCGATGCCGCAGCAGAAGCCATGCCAGTTGCGGACCGTGAGGGCATTTCCGTAGTGACTGCTCACCGGATAGTAGGTGATATAGTGATTCCTGATTGCAGGGTTGGACTGTAGTGCATCGAACAGCTTCACCAGTGCGAGGAGATCATACCGGGCGGAGCCGTAGGTGCTCTGGAAATCGTACTCCTTCCGCCACCCGCTCGCCTGGGCCGTGAGGTCAACGAAACGCGTTTCGTAGTTCCTGATGATTCCGGAGGAGCGATCGAGATCGAAGATCTGGTACCCGGGATTATTGTCGTAGACCGGGCTGATCGCGGGCGTGATATGGATGAAGCCGAACGCCGTGCCCGCTCTGTCCGCCATCAGCCGGAAGTCATCCACATGTGTGTGTCCCGCGAAGGAGGCATCGATGATGTTCGCATGCGCGGCCATCAACGCGCGGAACGTGGAGTCGTACCGATCCTGCCAGAGCGGAGTTACCGGCGTCGTGCTCCCTCCGGTTGAATCGACGGAGCCGAAGACGTCGATGCCCGGCGGAATGTGATATGCCAGTACCACGTGCTCGCCGTTGCGCGCGGAGGCGGCCAATTCCTTCGTGAGCCATGCCATCTCGATATCGCCCGGATAGGGTGCCGACGTGTCGCACGCCGTACAGAGCGCGCCCCCCGAATCGCACTTGTTGCAGTACTTCTTCGAGAAGAAGATCGTGTTGAGGAGGATGATCCGTCTGTGCCTGACGAGCGGATCCGGCACGGAATAGAATCCGCCGATGGGAAAATCCTTCGCGAACGATTTGGCCGTGCCGGTCCCCGCAACAAGCGGCTGCCAGAGGTGCTCGAAGTCCGCCAGGAATCGCGAGCGCGGCCCGATGGAATAATTGCCGCTGTAGGAATCGTTGTTGCCGAGCACCGGGAATACCGGCGTTCCCGGGAAATAGGTACGAATACGCGAGACCAGAAAGCCGAGTGTCTTGTAGACGAAACGGTCGTATGCCGAGTCGCTTCTGTCCGTCGCATAGAGATCGAACGTCTGCCGGTAATTATGCGCCAGCAGATCGCCGGTGAGAATCACGTAACCGGGATTGGATGCCGACTGCCGCATGGATGCCAGCGTCGATTCCAGGAGCGGATATCCGGTCTCCTTCCCGTACATCCCAAGCCCTCGCACCGATGATGACTGGAAGATCGCGAGCCAGTGCTGATAATCGGCGGCGATGAGACGCGCGGCCAGCGTTGAATCGTAGAACGGCGTGAAGTGAATGTCGGAAATGGTGATGAAGGTGGCGCGCGGCGCGGAGGAATGAACCAGTTCCCTTGCATCTGCCTGAAATATCAGAATCACGAGCATGATGATCAGGGCGAGCGCTCTCCCGGCATGTCCGATGGCGGGAGCTCTCACGATAGTTCTCTCACTGCGATTGTGACCCATGATGTTGCGGGTTTGATGGGCTGTATGGAATTGCGGGCGGTGCCTCCTGGAGCTTCCGGCCACCGATCCGCGCGAAGCTATGAAATCCCACGAGATGGAACGCGGCGGTGAATCGTGGTGAGCGGGCCGGTTGGCGAGCGCGCCGGTTGGCAAGCCGGCCGATGCCGGCGCCTGCGTGCAGGCAGGGATATGCGCATGTCCCAGACGTTGCATGCCTGCCGCAGCAGAAGGGGATGATATGATTGCCGGTCCACAGACCGGTCCAGTCTGATAGATGCTGTACGGGATTTCACCGCGCACTATTCAGATGCTTCATCACCGCGGATCGCATGGCCGTCGGGCGGCCGTATCCCATCTGATGTCCCGGCGGCACGTATCGATCGAAACCATTCCATCGGGATGGCCATGGCGGGCTTCCCGGCCTCGGCCGGGTCGGGACAGATTCTTCTCATCTCCTGAGATGATCCCACCGGTCGCAGCGTAATCGACATGCCGCCAGGAGCTTCCGCTGTGGGGGGGATGGACGTTGGTTCGCTCAGCCGCGGGCAGCTACTGCTCCATCATCAGGTGAGCATGTTGGTGATGACCGGGGATGGCTGGCTCCGGGACAACCGATCCGGCAGCCGGTATGATTGCGCGATGGGCCGCGGGATGGCCCGTGGCGCTTCCGTTCCTTCGCAGAGCCTGCCGGAGCCTTCGGGACGCCCGTCACATACCTGGATCTTCCCTGTCCGCTCTCCCGTCCGGCCCATTCCATTCCTCCCCACGACACGCTCCCGCAATGCTCTCCTTCGTTCGCTCCCGTGCCTTCCTGCCGCCATCGTCACCAGCGCGTGCGCCATGCGGCATGCGGAGAGAACCCGGGGCAACGCATGATGGCGGTGAGGACCTCCCGGAGGTATTCGTGGTGCCCCTTGACTTGCCCATGATTTGCGTATAGCTTTGCCGACGATTCATGGCTTGGCACAGCCGGCCGAACCACGAATCGTTCGATTATTACACCACAGCGCTCGCCTGACATCGTCTATACTCCCCAGCGGGAACGATGCTCGTTTCTCCACGAGCAATGCTGCTGCATTCGTGCGCAGTGCCATCACGCACGTACACCGTACCGGTTTGCACGATTACCGAGACAAGGCCCGACCATGAGCACCACCAACAACAACCAGCGTACCAGTTCCACCACGACCCCAGCTTCCAAGCCGGTGCCACGGCGTCTGTCGCCACCTGTTCATGTCATCGATGTACCGGCCCCGGCGATGAGCCCGGACCGGACCGATCATCAGGAGTCTGAGCTGAGACCTCCTCAGGGCATTCACGTGAAACAAGGAGGCGCCGGCATCCAGGATTCCCTCTCACGCTCGAACCCTGGATCTGCCGCGCTTCCCGGCTGGCTGGTTGATGATGACGCGGAGCACGTGGGGCCTGGGCAGATGCGGCGACTCGACTATCTGGATCACCTGGAAGCACGGGTGATGGAGGTTGCCGAGGCCGCGTTCGAGGGGACTGCCTGGTCGGCAATCGGATGCCCGTGGATCACCTTCTGGTTTGGGCACTACCGGGCCCAGCCAACATCGGCGGTTGAGCGTGCGATTCTACGATATGTGCCCGAGGCTGCCGGTGCCGCAAGCGCAGAGAGCTACATCGAGCTGGTTGCAGAACGGATCGGACATGGCGTACACCGCTTCGCCCGTTCCTTCGTGATGACCAATGTTCCCGAGGGCGCGCCCGGCAGCCTTCCTCCGATGGTCACCTGGCGCGACATCATGATTGCCGCACGCGACCGGCGCGCCGCGTTCACCGAGCGGATGGAGCGCATGCGTTCGGTTATGCAGGGCCTGGATGCGGCAGAGGATGGAACTGGCAGGGCATACAGTGCCGCTGTGAGTGCTGCCGAGGGGGACGAGCAGGCCAGGACCCCCGACGCCGAAAGTCGAGTCCAGCAGATTCGCGCGCGGCTTGGTGATGGCAGTCCGCTGCCGCCGGATGTACGATCACGTATGGAGGAAGCATTCGGCGAGGACGTTGCCCATGTTCGCGTGCACACCAACGACGAGGCCGCGCACCTGGCTGCCGAGGAAGATGCGCGGGCGTTTGCCGTGGGGAGCGATGTCGTATTCGGTGCTGGAGCATATCGGCCCGGAACAATTGCGGGCGATGGCCTGATAGCCCACGAGCTGGCGCACGCCATCCAGCAGCGCGGTTCCGAAACCGAGGAGCCGGGTGGATCCACCGCATCGCTGGAATACGATGCCGAGCGCTCTACCCGCGGGGCACTTGCCCGCCTTATGAGCCGTGGCATGCGCGGCGCGCGCAGCATGGCCGAATCCATTCGCGAAAATGCAAGGCCGGCGCTGCGGAGCGGACTGGGGCTGATGCGGTGTGCAAAGGAGGGCCCGGAGGCTGTGTCCGAGGCGGCGGAGAACCGGTGGCTCATCGAAAGCAATCAAATCTGGATTGATGTGGTCAACACGAAAACGGGTGAGCATCTGCTGCCGAACCCGTGGGCAACGGGCCAGCCCGATGGGGGGATGGTTACTTCCCCGGATCCGGCCCGGTTCCCGGGAATTGTGGATCTGCATGCGCTGCAACAGGTCAGGATCCTCGACGACTCGAACCTGCAGTTCAATCTGATGCAGGGAACCAGGAAGATGTTCGGCGGTGATCAGGCGATGGTAGAGTGGCTGGTTCAATGGCATTCGAAATCGAAATACTCCCCCGAGAGCGACGTAATACAAAACGGCGACAAATATCTTTTCACGGAAGCCAATAGCTATGCGGTCAATGCAACGATATCGCTGAATGGTCGGAAGCTGACCATTTCTCAAATAATCGATGTGGCTGGAAAGGCGGAGCTCGATCCCGTGGACAAGCAGACCGCCGATGCGGCGATGCGGAGCAAGGGGGCCACATCGTATTCCAGCCTGCTGGAGTCGATAGCGCTCGAGTATTTGCGCAGGGCCAAGGAAGCGGGGCGATTCGATCGTGAATATGCGGAAGCGGTTGGCTGGGATGCTCCAAAGTCCGAGAGTCGGGATAAAATGTCGTCCGTTCGTGTCGAGAAGGACAATGTCCGTGTCAATACTGAATCGCCATTGCAGGTGGGAATGAAGGAGAACAAGCAGTGGCAGAAATACGGGGAGAATCGTCACAGCCTCAACGAGTGGGCGGAGTATCGGAAAAACGTCTCCGCCGCGGTCAGTGATGTCGACATCCATCAACTGATACCGCTGCGTGCCTCCTACGTCCCGCGCACCACCGGAAAGGCCGTCGATCTCATGATGTTCGTAGGCCGGTCTGTATCAAACCCGAAAAAGGTCTACTTCCTGGACCTCAGTCCGGGTGCGCCAACCACGAAATACAGCGGTACGGATATCAACGCCGATACATGGGAATTCGATCCCAAGGATTCCGGGTTGAGTGCTGCCATCGATGATTTCCGAACGAACAACAGCTACCCCAATGGTATAATTCAATTCGAGGTGCCGAATCAGGGATGGCACAAGTCCGTTCGTGTTGAAGTCGTGGAATCCAATGGAGCTTCGTTCTGGAAGAAGGTTGCGGAAGGATCCGGGATCATCTCGTTGTTCGCGGCGTTTGTCGGCATCGCGCTTTCGGCCTCGGGCCTTGGTGCGCCGGCGGCGCCGTATTTCTTCTACATCGCAATGGCCACGGGTGCCGTGTCGGCCGGAACGGATCTGTACGCTGAATTGCGCAAGGCCAATCCCGCTGCTTCCGCGATCGCAATGGACATTATCGGCCTGGCGGCATCTGCATTGGGAGCCGGATCGTTCCTGAAAGGGGTGGCGCAACCGGTTGCCCGAGGCCTGCGATTTGCGGCAACGGCCGGCGATGCGGCGGGATTCGTGATCTTCAGCGCCGACGCGTATGATCAGGCGCGTGCCATCCTGAACAATCGCAGGCTCACCGACGATGAACGACAAAGCCAGATGGTGGCTCTGTTTGCCAACCTTCTCGTTAATGGCGGCATGCTGATTCAAGGCATGCGCAGCGGTGAGAAGCCGCCGCCGGAGGAGAGGCCGCTCCAGAGCGGTGGTACGGAAGAGAGCGCCACCGGCAATGGAGGGCAGGCGACATCGGAAATCGACAACTCACAATCGAAGCAGCGGACGCCGGAAGCCGGACAGGAGCCCGGAACCCAGCACGGAAAGGAGACAGCGGACGGGACAGACATCGAGAGTGCGGGGAACACAGATATCGAGAGTTCGGGGAACAAGGAGGTGAATACCCCGGAGGAGCGTGCGACGAGCACCATGGAAGCTGGTGCGGAAGGCGCGCAAAAGACCGCGAAGAAAAAGATCCGAAACGGTCATCTGGCCGGGAAGCAGCACCCGAAGACCGGGGTGCCGTTCAATGCGAACGGGTATCCGATATTCGAATCGAAGTTTGATGTACATTTGCCGCCGGAACTGATTGGGCCGACCGTACGTGATGGGGCGCAATTTGAATTTGCCACAAGGGCACTCCGCGATGAATTGGAGCGTCAGCCCGGACTCAGGAAGCTGTTTACGGAGGAACAGTTGCGTGCGATCCAGGCCGGCGAGGAAAGGATTCCGGATTATACATGGCATCATCATGAGGACGGCGTCAGGCTGCAGCTTGTAGACAGGAATCTGCATGGCAAAACCGGTCATTCCGGAGGTCGGGAGGCAACGGGCGGGCGGCCGCGAACTCAACGAAAGGGTAAGAAGAAATGAGCGACTTCTGCACAATAGTCTCACCTGTCATCGATCATGCACGGATACGTTCGGTGCTCGGCAGCCATGGCACCGCCGATATCGTGGTGACCGGCAGCGATCAGGCATGGACTTCGATCGTTCTGCGCACGGATGCTGCGACATTGACATTGAACAGCATGATACGCGTGGAACCGGGCGACCAGTTCTCGACAATCCTGCTCGGACTGTACAACTTCGTCCGGACACAGCCGGCTTCGGATCCGGCAGCAAAGGATCGTCTACAACAACAGATCGTGGATGCCGAACTTCTTATCGGTGTCGTTGCAGACCCATCGTTCGAGGCCGACGAGACGCTGGCGGATCTCGTGTTCGAGATAGCGGAGGACCTGGGCGCGTTGATCTTTACCGGATCTGCTCTGCTGAGTGGCAACGGTGACGTGCTGATCGAGCAGCCGTAGCCCATGTTCCCCGCGCGTGAGATCGCATCGCAATGCGATAGAAGTGAAGGACGCCGCCTGTTCGGCGTGCGGAAGCTTTTGCTGTGGTTCCGCTCGTTGATCGCCCCGTTGCCATCGGGAACCTGCGGTCCAGAGGAATCGATCCAGTTATCATCCATCACGCACAACGCATTCCTGGTCCGGGTACCACTTCATGTACTCCCGTCCCGTGAGGACGGGAGCGTAGCTTGAATGTGTTCAGTCCGGCACGTGTGGAACCCAAATCCCGTCAGCATCATCTCACCCCCTGGCCCTGGTACAGGACGTGGCTGCAGGCTGGCAGCTCGCGGATCCATTCCCGCGGGGACACATTTCCGTCATCGTCATACAATACCAGGAGCAACCATGGTCGCACGCATCCATCCCCGTACAACGCTGGCATTGCTGGCAATCATCGCAGCCACGCTTTTCACCGCAACGGCGACTGCCCAGGTCTCGCAGCCCGATTGCGACAAGATCACCGCATCGCGCGGCACGGTCGCAACCGGCGGGATGATCATCTCGGGGTCGGCCGGGTCCGTGCCCGGAGGCTCGACTGTCACCATCACCGACAAGAACGGCAAGACTGTCACAGTCAAGGCCAATGCCGATGGTTCCTTCGTGATCAAGGAGATCGACCTGCCCGATGGGTTCGATCATACGATCGGCGACACCCTGACAGTGTCGGTCGGTGAAACCAGGTGCACCGTCAAGATTACGCGTTGAGCAAACGGCACCCGGCGCCATGATCTCGTTGCCCGTTGCGGCAATCGTATCCATCGCGCCGGCTTCGTTCATTCACCCACGTACACGCAATTCCGGAGATCCCGATATGAAATATATCTCGCCTCGAATCCTCACGGCCATCGTCCTCGCATTGGCGGCATATGCCGTTGCGCTTGCTGCGATCGACTGCACAAAGATCCACGTGTACGACTGCTCGGTAAATCAGGGTGGTGATGTCATGGCAGGAGGCGTCGGCTCCGTGCCGGGCGGCGCCACGGTGACGGCGTACAAGCTCGGCGCCCCCGCGGTGACCCGCGAGACGACGGCCAAGGCCGATGGCTCGTTCTTTGCCGGAGTGGCAGTGCTGGACGTGACAGTCGGCGATCAGGTGGTGGTCAAGGTCGGCAAGGACTCCTGCATCGTGACCGTGGAGCCGTGCCCGTGAGCGTCGGCACCTGCACAACCTGGTGGCTCGATCGGCACCGAAATGCACGGCCGGGCGTTTTGCCGTCGGGCGGTGCAGCGATACGACGGCGCTGATAACCACAGTCTGAAAATCCGAATGCCCCACCGATCGCCTGATTGGTGGGGCATTCGAGTTTACAGCCCAGAGTGCCGCGCCGTCGCGGCCCGGTGCTGCTGTTGATGCCGCATGATCGTTCCAGTGCGGCAGAACCTGCGACGGCTCAGGCCGAACACATGGAAACGGAAGCCGATTGAACGGTAGTCGAGACCGTCACCTCCCCGGCGTGCGGAGTGGGTTATCAAGACGAGCAATCTCGATGATATCGGCCTCATCACGCCTCTGCATGGTTCGGTGACGGCCTCGAGGATCGTGCTCCAGGTACACAAAGATGTACTGTCCCGGCTACCATCCAGGGGGTATGTTGAATTTATCTAGCACCTCCCGCTCTCTCCATCAAAATTCGAGCTGCCATTTTCGGCGGCAGGGAATGTCGTGGCCGACTGCGTCGCGGGAATATCATGTATCGCGACATCGATCCGAAAATTCACGCATAATCCGCCCCGGGCAGGTCCATCATGCAACACATAGACTTGATGGAGATACCGGACCCGCCGGGTTGCCCCATTTTCTTTTACCGTAAATGAGGGAATATCATGAAGTACTATGTCTCTGCATTTGTCGTATTCCTCCTTGCCGGAGGAATATTGTCTGCGCAACAGACAGCCGGAACGCCGGGAGTGATAAGCTATCAGGGGAGTGTCGGTTCGAGCGACGGGACACCCCTTGTCGACGGGGAGTATCAGATAACCGTTACGCTCTACGCCGACGCGCAGGGGGCCATCAGGATCTGGCAGGACACGTACACGACGTCGATCCGGTCCGGAATATTCAATATCTACCTTGGCTCCGGTGCGATACCGCTTCCGGCGCCGGCACAGATGGATAAGGCTCTCTGGATCGGTACGCGGATCTCGGGAGGTGAGGAACTGCGCCCGTTGACGAGGCTCAGTGCGTCGCCCTATGCGATCAACGTTCCGGACCGTGCCATCACCACCAGCAAGCTGGCCGATAGCGCTGTGACCGAGGAGAAGGTGAGAATGGACTATATCTCGGGGGTGAGCGTGAATGGAAAGAAAGTCCCGATCAGCGGCAAGGTGCTGAATATCCAGGCGGGAAAGGATATCGATATCCATTACGATGAATTTACCCAGAGCCTGATCATCGGCTCTCCTGCGGGCGCCGGGACAGAGGGAGAAAATGGGAAGGAGACCGGCCGCCGGTTGCAGGGAGCGCCGTTGGATGCGTGGGTGATGGGAGGAGACGGTGCCGTTATTCCCGGGGCAGTGTTTTCTCCCGCCGCGGCCGCCGATTTCATTGGCACCAACGGCGCCGTTCCGTTTACCGTCAAGGTAAATGCACAACGCGTGATGGTCTTCCAGCCGAACGGCGGCTTGACACCCAGCATCATCGGCGGACATGTGAGCAACTTCTCGGCAGCCGCCGGTAATGGAAATACGATTGCCGGCGGAGGCGGGCCGGCACTTTCCAATACGATCGACGGAATCCAGTACAATGTGATCAGCGGCGGTGCCGACAATCACATATTCAACGTGAACGCGTCGTTCGGCGTAGTAGCGGGAGGGCAGCAGAACACGATCGGCACCGCGGCGATTCTGGCGAACTACGGGACGATCGGCGGCGGCCTGGCGAATACGGTCACGGCCACGTACGGCACAATCGGCGGCGGCCATGCACATAGTGTCACTGCCGTCAACAGCACGGTGGGCGGCGGTATCGGCAACAGCGTCAGCGGGTCGGAGGCAACCATTGCCGGCGGTGACGGCAACCAGATGAGTGCTCCGGATGCATCGATCGGAGGTGGATACCACCATGTGATCACGAGCGGTGCCAATTATGGAACGATCGCGGGCGGGTCCATCAACCACCTCGAGGGCGAGTATGGGGCGATCGGCGGCGGCGGCAACCAGAGTATCCTGAACGCGAGCTCTGTCAATGGAACGATCGGCGGAGGAGATCACAATGCGATCGGCACCGCCGCTGCCCCCGCGACCTACGCGACAATCAGCGGCGGCCAGCAAAATCTGATCACGGGCAATTATGGCTTCGTGGGTGGCGGTCAGACGAACAATATTTCCGGGCCGTGGGGAGTAATCAGCGGAGGGCTCAGCAATAGCGTTAATAACGCGGGGTCGTCGTTCGGAGCAATCGGTGGAGGGCAGTTGAACACGATCGGCGCCGCGACGGCCCTGGCGAACTACGGTACGATCGGCGGCGGTCTGCAGAACACGGTTACGGCCACCTACGGTACGATCGGCGGCGGCCACGCACATAGTGTCACTGCCGTCAACAGCACGGTGGGCGGCGGTATCGGCAACAGCGTCAGCGGGTCGGAAGCAACCATTGCCGGCGGTGACGGCAACCAGTTGACTACCCAGGATGCAGCGATTGGAGGCGGATACCACAATCGGATCAACGGCGCTGGAATTTCCGCCACTATTCCGGGAGGCGAGAATCTGACGGCCCAGAGTTATGGGCAGACCGTTACCGGCGTGCTGAATATTCCGAAGGGGGCCATGGTGCCGGGCGGCGTGCCCAACGACGATCCGATATTCGTTGTCGGCAATGGAATCCAGGGCGTTCAATCGAATGCGTTCGAGGTATCGTACAACGGACACTCCACCGTGTTTCAGAATACCGGCGGCGCGACGCCGGTGGTGTACGGAGGAACCTATGCCGACAACGTGACCCTTGCATGGGGAAATGTCAACGGCGCCGGCGGGCGGATCTGTGACTTTGGTGTCGCAAATGTTACGCACGTGGGTCCGGGTTGGTATCAGATCGATCTGAGCGTCGTCGATCCCAACGGGGTTCCTCTCCTGCTCAATTGCGGTTCGGTGACGGCAACCGTTTCCAATTTGGATCCACCCGGGAGCGGGAATTTCCGGTGCGCAGTCATCAATGTCTCCCAGATCCAGAGCAGCAGATTCGACGTCTACATCTCCAATACGGGTTGCGGTCCGGTTGACGAAGGCTTCAACTTCAAGGTGACGGGGCGGCCATAGCGGTTCACATGCCCTGGCCCTTTCCACGTATCGATGCGGCCGGAACGTTCGCTCGTTCCGGCCGTTTCATTCCCGTACCAGTCCGGCGCTGAAGCCCGCGTCACGGTCGCATCGTCGGCGTTCCTCCCCGCGCCCCTACGGCGGCCAGCCGCAGAGGACGCAAGGAAATCTCGCCGATACTATCGCACTGAGATACTACCGCCCATCCTGTTTGATTCCGTCGCGTTGTGTATTATTCGCGTCATGACCGTTCCGGTCCCGGCAGTACGCCGGCCGGCGCATATGCTCGACAACCCGTCCGGGCCGTGCGGCTGCGGCCCGCATCCAGCGCATTCATCCTCCCCATGACACGATCCCGCAACGCTCTCGTCCATACGCTTCTCTGCCTTCTTCCCGCCATGGCCATCGCGTGCGCCACACAGCATGCGGAGAGAGGTTCCGCCACCGATCCGCCTGCACCCCCCGCGATCGTACCGGCCACGCAGCAGGCGGTTCCCTCCGGCCGGGCCGCGCTCGTGGTGCCCGATTCGTTGTGGGACGAGGCAGTGCATCAGCTCATGCCGGCGGGCGGGCCTCTGGGGTTTACCGCCGATCAGGTGCTGGGATACAATCCGGATCCGTATGTGCTCCGCACCGTGTGGTCGCTCTATCGCAATGCCCGCGCGGTGCCGCGCTTCACCGGGCAGGTAAGCCAGGGGCTTCTGGAGAATGCGGCTGCGATCGACGCCGTGGTGCAGCGCGGGTTCGGGTTGACGGACATTTCCGCGGGACGGATGATGCCGCTTGTTGCGGACTCGGTGGAGAATCTGCGGTGGTATGGTGCCGGGCGCATCGATCGCCCCGGAACGCTGGACTCGCTCGCGGCCTATTTTGACTCGACGCAGAATCATCTCCCCATCCTTGCCGTGCCGGACACCCTGCGCATGCCGGACGCATCGACCCGAGCGCGGTGGGCCGCGCTGCCGGCGCATGCCCGGTTGCTGATTGCCCGGCTGTTGGTCGCGATCGACGAGGCAGGCGTCTGGCTTGCCGGTGCGTATGGCGACGATGCGAGAGCCGTGCTGGAGCGCGGGATGGCGTTCGGAGTCAAGCCGTACACCATGGCGAAGGCGCCGTGGTCCGATGAGCGCCTCGGGCAGGCGGCGACGCCGGACGCGGGCGTGCTTCGTCTGCCGGACTACCTGGACCGCAGACGCCTCGCCTTCGCCTCCACGGTACTGTTCACGCAGGTTGCGCGCGCCATACGCGAGTTCCGTGCGGCGGACTCGCTCCATCCGGTTGGCGCGACGAGCCTCGCCGGATTCGACCTGCAGACCGCGTCCGGCCTTGTGCGTGTGCTGGGAACGGGGAAGGATACGGTGTTCGATTCGGATGCGACGTTGACCGTCGATCTCGGGGGTGACGACCGCTACGTAGGCCGCCTCGCCGCCACCCACGATCCCGGGCAGATCCGTCTTGCGGTGGATTGCTCCGGCAACGATGTCTACGAGTGCGCCGAAGAGCCCGCAGCGCTCGCATGCGGATTGTTCGGCATCGGTGCGTTGTTCGATCTCTCCGGCAACGATCGCTATCACTGCAGTGAGTCCGGATTGGGATGCGCCTGGTATGGGACCGGCGTCCTGCAGGACTTCGCGGGGGATGACGAGTATGTCACCGACGGAACGTGGGGCCAGGGGGCGGCGCACATCGGCGTCGGAGCGCTGGTGGACCTGGCCGGCAACGATCGCTATACGTGCGGCAGCGAGTCGCAGGGGATGGGCTCCACGCTCGGCGCCGGCATCCTGCTGGATCTCTCCGGCAACGACCGCTACGTGGCACGCGACGATGGCGCGATTTCGGAACTCTATCTCGGGCAGTCCGTCTCCATGTCGCAGGGATGCGGATTCGGCCGGCGCGCCGATCTCGGCGATGGCGCATCGATGGCCGGCGGCGTGGGCGCGCTGGTGGATGGCGCCGGCGACGACTACTACAGCGCGCCGGTCTGGAGCCAGGGAGCCGGCTACTGGTGGGGGCTGGGGATGCTGGAGGATCGCTCCGGCAACGACACGTATCGCAGCGGGAAGTATTCCATCGGCGCTGCGGCGCACTACGCCATCGGCTGCAAGGTGGACCTCGAGGGGAACGACACCTACGCCGTTGGATACGATGGAGCCATGAACCAGTATCTGGGCCATGCGCGCGACGGGTCGATCGGAATCTCGATCGACGGCGCCGGCGATGACTCCTACCTGCTGAAGCTGAACTGCGGCGGCTCCGCCGATCTCTGCAGCATCGGACTGCTGTGGGATCGCTCCGGCAACGACACGTACTACGTCGACTTCCGTCCGAACCGGGATCAGGTTGGCTGGACGGACACGCCGCCTCTTGGAAGTGCGACCTACTATCCAACTCCGTTCAATTCCTTCCGCGACGACATCGGCACGTTCGGTCTGTTCCTGGACACCGGCGGCAGGGATCGGTACATCATCGACGCAAAGGGGTCGCGCGATGTGCCGTTCAATCCGGACGGCGCCGACGGCACGTCGTGGCGCACACACCGCGCCATGCGCTCGGTCGGGTTCGGGTGGGACGTCGATTGGTATCGGTGAGGAGGTGGCATGCTCATTCGAATGTGTTGTTGGTTCAACGAACATCACATTCATTGACTGGAAGATAATGTGGTGACCAATCCGGATGGTGGGGCGTCGGCAGTATGGACCGCCGCGATACTCGGCATCGGCCGGGAATATGGCAGGCTCAACGCGCGGCCACGCTGCAAATGTCGCAACTGGATGCCGGCTTCGATGCAGGCCGCGTTCGCGCACTATCGGGCACCATATCTCATCATCCGATAAACGTTTCCCCACCCGGGTACCCGCTGCTCGTATGCAATCATTTCGCAGATTGAACGCATGGCGTTCGCGGCTCGAGCGTGGCGATCTCGAGGGATGGAGGGGGATACGGAAGGGATGGGCGAACGACCCCGCCATGAACATTTCATCGACCTGCTGCAATCCGTTTTCCTCCGGATCAGCTCCGATCAATCAGTCCCTATGAACACGATCATTCGAACGCTCTGCCTTCCCGTCCTCGCACTCCTGCTGCTTTCTGCGGTGCCGCTCTCGGCGCAACAGACGGCCGAAGGCATCATCGCGCGATACCTTCAGCGCGTCGGTGGGGGAGAACGGGTCCGTGCCGTGACGACGCTGCGGCGGACCGGAACGTTCTACGGCGGCGGCGGCTTCCAGGCGCAGGTCTGTTACCGGAACACGCGCACGGGCAAGGTGCGTGAGGAGTTCACGTTCGGCGGGATGACCGGCATCAACGCCTACGACGGCACAAGCGGCTGGAAGACCCAGCCGTGGGGGGGGAAGAAGGATCCCGAACCGCTTGGCGAAGCGGAGATGAAGGGGATCCTGGACGATGCGGCGTTCGATGACCCGCTCTTCGACTTCGCCGCGAAGAAGAACGTGGTGGAGTTGATCGGCATGGACCAGATCGAGGGGAGCGATGTCTACAAGCTCCGCGCGACGCTCGCCAGCAACGGCGACGTCCGCACGTACTACATCGACGCCGACTCCTATGTGCCGATCAAGATCGAGGTGAAGCGGGTGGTGCGCGGGGACGAGCGCGAGTTCGAGATCGAGCTGGGGGATTACAAGCAGGTGGATGGATGGTATCTCCCCTTCGCCGTTGCCACGGGAGCGAAGGGAAGCTCGACGGCGGAGAAGTCGCAGATTATCTGGGACCGGATCGAGGCCAATGTGCCGATGGACGACCGTATGTTCGCGCGGCCGTTACCCGGCGCGCCGACAGATCTGCCCGAAGCCGGGGCCACGGCGGGCCAGCCGTCCGGGGGGACCTCCGTGCAGCAGAATCCCGCCGGTACGGGCACGCCGGCTCCGGCACAATCCGCGATCGACGAATCGCGCGCACGCGCCGCGGTGGCCCGTGTGGACTCGGAGACCACATCGGGGCTCGGCGCACGGAACATCGGCTCGGCGGCGATGAGCGGTCGTGTGGCCGCCGTTGCCGCCGTGCATGAGGGGGACCGGCTTACGCTCTATGTGGGCGCGGCGAGCGGCGGCGTGTGGAAGTCGATGAACGGCGGCACCACCTTCAAGCCGGTCTTCGATCACGAGACGTCGCTCTCGATCGGCGCCATCGCGATCGATCCCACCAACCCCAGGGTGGTCTGGGTGGGGACCGGCGAGTCCTGGACGCGCAACAGCGTCTCGGTGGGTGACGGCATCTACAAGTCCACCGATGCCGGCGAGAGCTGGACAAACATGGGGCTGCCGGAGTCCGAGCGCATCGCGAAAATCCTCATCGACCCCACCGATCCGAACACGGTGTACGTTGCGGTGCCGGGCAAGCTCTGGAGCGACAGCGAAGAGCGCGGTGTCTACAGGACGACCGACGGAGGGAGGCACTGGACGAAGGTCCTCGCCGGAAGCAATCCATCGACCGGCTGCTCGATGCTCTCGATGGATCCGACGAACCCGAAGACGATCTATGCGGGGATGTGGGACTTCCGCCGAAGGGGATGGACGTTCCGTTCCGGCGGCGAGGGGCCCGATGCGCCGAGCGGCAGCGGGCTGTTCAAGAGCACCGACGGCGGAACCACCTGGAAGCAACTGGACGAGAAGAACGCGAAGGGCCTTCCGCCGAAGCCGTGGGGACGCGTTGCAGTGACCGTTGCTCCGTCGAATGCGAACGTGGTCTACGCCTTCATCGAGGCCGTGCCGCCGCTCAACGCGCTCTACCGCTCGTCCGACGGCGGGAAGACGTGGGAGATGAAGGACCGCAGCCAGAACATGATCTGGCGTCCGTTCTATTTCGCGAACCTGATCGTCGATCCGAAGAACGAGAACCGCATCTACAAGCCGGATGGTTCGCTCATCATGAGCGCCGACGGCGGCGCCAGCTTCAGCAACATCAGCGGCGGCACGCATGGTGACCATCACGATCTCTGGGTGGATCCCGTCAATACCGATCACCTTATCGCCGGCGACGACGGCGGTCTCTGGTATTCGTACGACGGCGGCAACCGCTGGTGGAAGGCGGACAACCTGCCGATCTCGCAGTTCTATCATGTGAGCGTGGACATGGACCAGCCGTTCAAGGTCTATGGCGGCCTGCAGGACAACAGCTCGTGGGTCGGCGAATCCGAATATCCCGGCGGGATCACCAACAGCCGCTGGGAGAACATGTACGGCGGCGACGGTTTCTGGATGTTCCCCGATCCCACCAACCCGGACTACATCTACGCGGAGGCGCAGGGGGGGAACATCGGCCGCGTCAACCGCAGAACGCACGAGAGCCGCGACATCCAGCCGCTGCCGGGCTACAGGGAAGGGAAGCTTCGCTTCAACTGGAACACGCCGATCCACATCAGCCCCACCCATGGCGGCACGATCTATCTCGGCGCGCAGTTCCTCTTCCGCTCCACGGATTCCGGGCAGACCTGGGCGCGCATCTCACCGGACCTGAGCACCAACGATCCCGCCAAGCAGAAGCAGGAGGAATCCGGAGGCGTCACGGTGGACAACTCGTCCGCCGAGATGCACACCACGATCTACGCGATCGCCGAGTCGCCGAAGGATCCGAAGGTGATCTGGGCCGGCACGGACGACGGCAATCTCCAGTTCACGCGCGACGATGGCGGGCACTGGACGAATGTGGTTGGGAACGTGCGCGGCCTTCCGAAGAATGCCTGGGTCTCCTCCGTGGAGCCGGGGCACTTCGCCGCCGGAACAATCTATGCCACGTTCGACCTGCACACCTTCGGTGACATGCATCCGTACGCATTCAAGTCCACCGACTACGGATCCACGTGGACGCCGCTCATCTCCGGCTCCTCGCCGGTGCGCGGGTATGCGCACGTGATCAAGGAGGATCTCGTCAACCCGCAGCTTCTCTTCCTTGGAACCGAGTCCGGCCTCTGGATCTCCGTGGATGGCGGTGCGCAGTGGTCGCGGTACAAGGGGAGCGACATGCCGAACGTTGCCGTGCGCGATCTGGCGATTCATCCGCGCGACAACGATCTGGTGATCGCAACGCACGGGCGCGGCATCTGGATCATCGACGACATCACGCCGCTCCGGGCGCTGACCGCGGAGACGCTCTCTCACGGCGCGGCGTTCTTCCAGAGCGAGCCGGTGGTGCAATACCTTTCCGCGAACGGCGGCTGGGCCAATGGCGACGCCGTGTTCGTTGGTTCCAATCCACCGGACGATGCGGTGATCACCTACTTCCTGCAGAAGCGCCACATCTTCGGCGACATGAAGCTGGAGATCCACGACCCATCCGGAAAGCTGCTGGCGACGCTTCCAACCAGCAAGCGCCGCGGCCTGAGCCGGGTCACGTGGTCCATGCGGATGGACCCGCCGCGCATTCCGCCGGCGGCGACTGCAGGGTTCGGAGTTGGCCCGCGCTATCTGCCGGGCACCTACACGGTGCGGCTGGTCAACGGCGACAGCGAGTACACCGCTCCGCTCCGCGTGGTGCCGGACCCGCGGTCGAAGCATACCGCCGCCGATCGCCAGGAGCAGTGGGCGCTCGCGAACCGGCTGTACACAATGCTCGGAGATATGACCACGCTTGTCGAGCAGATGAACGACCTGCGCCGGACGCTCGAGGACCGGGCGGCGCGAGCCAACGGCGCTCTGGCGCCCGCGCTGCGCAAGGCTGCGGCGGAGGTGGACACGCTTCGCCGGCAGATCGTTGCCACAAAGGAGGGAGGGATGATCACCGGCGAGGAGCGGCTGCGCGAGCACCTGACCGGGCTGTACGGCAGCGTTATCGGCTACGAGGGACGCCCGTCCGAGACGCAGACGGCCCGCGCGGATGCGATCGCGCGCGAGCTCGGCGACGTCTCGAAGCAGTTCACTGTATGGGTGGGCGATCACATCGGTCCGCTCAACACGCAGTTGAAGGCGCAGGGCCTGCCGGCCGTGGACGTGCGGACGCCGTGAGGTGACGAAGGCATTGCGGAGAGTGGCGCGAACCGGTATGCTGCCTGCGGAACATCATCGATCGCAGTGCCCGGGGCGTTCCACTCCGAAGGTGAGAAAGAGCGTAGAAGTGCCCTCGCCATATTGGCTGTGCGAGTCGCTGGAACAGTTGTCGGAGGATGATGAGAATGCGACTCGTCGACTTCACCGGTGAGCGTGGTGACGATGTGGACTACGCGGCCTTTCGATCGCACTACGAGCGCTTCTGGTCATCACCGGATCGTTCGAACGTCGAGATGGAGCCTTCTGCGTTGCGTTCGCGGCTCGCATCGCTCCGGTCGCACCTTGTAGATGCCGAACGCGCGTTCGAGCGTCTCGGCCTCTCAACGTCGGGGCTCGGCGCCGTAGCCTTCCTGGGGCATGGCACGTCCAATGGCCACGCCTGCCTCCTCTCCGGCAGGTTCGTTGCATGGTACGCGCTGGAGCAGTACACCACACCACATGACTTCGCCGCCTTCGTCCCGCATGAACTTGCCCACGCCGTTCATTACGCACTTGTGCCGGACTTCTCCTTCACATCGATCGAGGAGCAGAGATGTACGGGGCGCCAGCTCGTGACCGAGGGGCTTGCAACGCGCATTGCCCAACGGGCCGGTGCGCTTTCTCCGGAGGCCGCCCTCTGGGGTGGCTATCTGGAGGCCGGGCCGGCGCAGGCGTGGACATCGCGCTGCAGGAGTCGCCTGCGGGAGCTTGTCCGGTTCATTCTGGACCATTGGGCCGAGTCCCTTCCAGGGAATCCTCTCTTCACCTACAACCCTGCAGAGGACATACTGAAGAACACAGGGGGATACTATGTGGGCATGGCCGCCACTGCACATCTCGAGGATGTGGAGAAGCTCTCGCTCGCCGAACTCATCGCCATGCCCAGGCTCGATGCCGAGCAGGCCTATCAGCGAGCATTACTCGCGATGTTCGCCCATTGATCCGGTGCGCAACCGATAGCCGTGGTGGGAATCGGGAGGGCATTACTACAGAGTTGACCTGGCCCGCGTCCAGGTTCGCGCATTCGCCATGCGGGCGGGCACTGCCTCAGGAATGATCGTCCTGCCGTGGCATCCCATGCGGCCTGTAGTCCGGTGTAATGACATCACCATCATCGCCCTCCCCGATCCCGCAGTCTGCTGATTCGCCCGGGTGTCTGGCCGCCGTATATTCGGCGCGCTTCACACGGCAATCGTACATGTCAGGCGTCAGCGGCCACGTCCGTGATAGCGCCAGCACCGTTCAAAAACCAGACACGATGTAGCACATGGAAATTGAGATCATATCGAGTCCAGACGCTCCTGCAGGCATGGGGCCATATTCTCAAGCCACGCGAGCCGGGCAGTTCATTTTTTGCGCGGGTCAAGGTGGAACCGACCCCGCAACCGGTACGCTGGTCGAAGGTGGCATTCGAGAACAGACACGTCAGACCATTCGCAACCTCCAGGCCATTCTGGAGGCCGGAGGAAGTGACCTTTCCCACGTGGTGATGGTCACGGTGTTGCTCCATGACTGGATGTACTTCGACGAAATGAACGAAGTATTTGAAGAGTTCTTCGGCGAGAAGCCGCCGGCGAGGTCAACCATACAGGGAGAGCGCCGGCCGGAAGGCGCGCTGGTGGCAATGAGTGCCATTGCGGTAACAAAGACCGATTGACGACGCAGCCGCCTGACCTGGCCTTTCTGCCGACCGTCTTCGGCGGCTCAGATGACGAAGGGAGTTGGGCGGAGCCACTGACAGGCTGTTGAAATACCACGGCACGCCAGGTATCGTCATTCTGAAGGAGCGAAGCGACTGAAGAATCCTGCCGCTTCGCCTTGAAATGCCGGAGGCGCTTCGCTGCACTTCGGGCCTGCGCCACGCAGCACTTCGGGCCTGCGCTACGCTGCGCATGAACAACCTGCGACGACCACCGGTGGGGCAGTGCAGAGGAATACCCGGACACTTCAGAATGCGAACCCGGAGCACTGGCAACGTTCTGTCCCGGGGCTCGATAATTCAACAGCCTGCTGGATTCCTCATCAGCGTATATACCAGCAGACTGCCGGCGTCCCATGACGGGCGAGGAGCTCCTGCGCATTCCGGCATCCACCGATTTCCCCGCCAGGTATCGCGCCCTTTGCGCCCCCTTCCATTCCATGGCGGGATCGTCCACCTCATGTCACGATCCCGTCGCCTGCCGTTCCGCCCATAGATGTCGCCGTTGTATATTCGGCCCGCTCCGCCCGGCAATTGTACACTACGCGGGTGTGGGGCATGATGTGATCATACAGCTTCAAGGAGGATGCGATGCGTACATTGATTCTGTTGGCGGCGGCAATGATGCTGATGACGTTGTCGCTCGTGCAGGCCCAGACCGACCCTACGAAATCCCTGCCGGCCGACGTTGGAGCGGGCCGCATTGCCTGGTTCGATATCACGACAACGGATCTCTCGAAGGCCAAGGAGTTCTACGGCAAGCTGTTCGGCTGGACGTTCGCGTCGCTACAGGGAACCGATCAGGCGGTGGAGATCGTTGCCGCCGGCTCCTCCATCGGCACCATCCGCACTGCCGATGGCGCGATCAGTTCGTTCAACGGCGTGGTCTACGTCCAGGTGAGCGACATCCAGGCCGCAAGTAACAAGGCGAAGGAGCTTGGCGGGATGGTGCCGCCGGGATTCCCCTTCAACCTGCCGGACGGCAGAGGTGCGATTTCAATTGTCGCCGATCCGTCCGGCCATCCCATCGGGATGTATTCCCGGACACCGATCGTGATGAAGAAGCCGGCATCGCGGTAGCGAGCCGCGTCTACGCCTGTGATATCTGACTGTGCGTTCGAGCAGATGGCTCTCGGCTGGCCTCCGTCCGCGCCTCAACGCGTTGTCCGCTCAACCGATCGTCCCAACGAACGCCGCATGACGCGGTTCATCCCGGCTCGCAAAGTTACCTTCACATGCGGCACACTGCGGATACCAGCAGGACACCAATGACGCGAGCAGACGTGCATCCCGTTCTCGTGACCGGCGCCACCGGCCGTGTGGGGCGGCACGTCGTGACTCGATTGCTGGAGGCCGGCGTGCCCGGTGCGCGCACTTACGCGCCGACCCACCGCTGCCGGGTTGCCGGCGGAGGTCGAGGTGGTATCGGGCGATCTCACCATCCCCGAATCGCTCGGCGCCGCGCTGCAGGGTGTCGGCGCCGTGTTCCTCGTCTGGACCGCGCCGCCGATCACCGCGCCTGCCGTGATCGAACGTCTCGCGGCACATGTACGGCGCGTCGTCCTTCTCTCCTCGCCGCACCGCACACCGCATCCGTTCTTTCAGCAGCCGAATCCCATGGCCCGCTTCCATGCCGAGCTCGAACGCCTGATTGCGGAATCGGGGCTCGAGTCCGCAATCATCCGTCCGGGGATGTTTGCCTCGAATGTGCTCTTCTGGTGGGCGTCCATGATCCGCGACGGCGGCGTTGTCCGGTGGCCCTACGGCGCGGCCCGGACGGCGCCGATCGACGAGCGCGACATCGCGGCCGTGGCGGCGCGCGCGCTGTATGAGGACCGGCACGCCGGAGCGGACTACGTCCTCACCGGTCCCGAGTCGCTGAGTCAGGCGGAGCAGGTGAGGATCATCGGCGACGTCATCGGACGCCCGGTCGGGTTTGAGGAGATGTCGCCGGAGGATTTCCGCCGCGAGACCGCAGGCAGCTGGCCGGCCCAGGCAGTGGATATGCTGCTCGCCGCGTGGGGGGCCGCGATCGACCGGCCGGCATTCGTGACCTCCACCGTTGCCGAGGTCACCGGGGCGCCGCCGCGAACGTTTCGCGAGTGGGCCGCGGACCACGCCGGCGCGTTCCTGCCGCCTCCGCAGAGCCATGGAGTGTGAGGCAGCCGGGCGGTGCTGCGCTCACGGCGTCTTCCGTGATGCGGGCCCGCGCGACGTTGCCGTCGGCGAGCCGCGTACAGGACGTTCGGTTCTCACCACGGTTCGTGCGATTCGCGGTTGAACATGCCGCCGTGAGGCTGTACCGCGAGCGTGCATCCTTCCTCAAGCAACTCCATTCCTCGAACAACTCGCGCCGCGTGTTTGGCGAACCTGCCTGACCTCAACGGAGACAGCTCCGGGCAGCTCCCGATCCGCGCACTCGATACCAACACCGGACGATGGCGAATACTGATTCTCTGGTAACGATCCACATGGCCGCCAGCCTCGACGGCTTCATCGCCCGCAGGGATGGGAGCTTGGACTGGCTGGACACCTCGGACACATTCGAGGGTGGGGAGACCATGGATCCGGAGCGCGTCCAGTCGTTTCTCGAGACGATCGACTGCTACGTGATGGGATCGCGAACGTACGAGACCGCGCTGAGCTTCGAGGCGAAGGGGTTCGGATGGGCATATGGCGACAAGCCCACCTTCGTTCTCACGAGTCGCGAGCTGCCGCGGATCCGGGAAACCATCCAGTTCTACTCCGGCGATCTCGTGCAGTTGGTGAACGGGCGCCTTCGGCCGGCGTACCGCACCATCTGGTTCGTCGGAGGGGGGATGGTTGCTGCCGAATGCCTGCGCCTCGGGCTGGCGGATGAGGTCTGCTATTCGATCCTTCCGGTGCTGATCGGAGACGGGATCCGGTTCTTCGAACATCTGGACACTGACATCGCGCTTCATCTGGTGGAAACAAAGGCGTACGAGAGCGGCACGGTGGAGCTCCGCTACGAAGTGTGCGGCACTGCAACGAGTCGCGGCACGATCCACTAGAGTCGACGGGGCGTACGTCATTGGGTCGCGTTGCGCGTGCGGAGCGGCCGGGTAGTGTGCCGGTATCGCGAAGTGCCTGCGCCGCGTGCCGTTCACGGGCTGTTGTTGCCGGAAGATCCCGGTTCCCGGCAACACCCTTCCCTGATCCGCCAACAATACTCTGCTGCCGAACCCAGGCAGGTACGTTCCAGGAGAGACATGAGATATCTCGCAACCGTGTTCCTCATCATCTGCCTTGCGGCCTGCAGCACGGTCCCGGTCGCGCGCCGCGGAACGCAGAGCACAAGCCCTTCCCAGGCCGTTGCGCCGGCACAGGAGAGAGGGGCGCTGGATTCAGTGAAGGAGTTTCTGCTTGCAGCGTCCGCCACGGATTTTCACGATCATCGCCCGCCGGATCCCGTCCGCTTTCGCGATGTGCGCATGGGGCGCGTTGTTGCTCCCGATGGAAGCGAGCAGTACATGTTGTGCGGCCAGTTCCTGCCGGCAGAGGGCGGAAGCAGGGCCGAATGGATGCACTTCGCCACGATCAAGACCTCCGGGTACGAGCAATGGATCGGCGCCCAGGCTGCCGGCTTCTGCCAGAGCCCATCGGTTGTCTGGGAACAGGGGGGCGATCTCTCCTCGTCGCTCCAGAGCCGTCTCGATTCCATGCGATAGTGTGCGGGCGAGTACCCATTCGGGTTCGGTGCAGCATGAGCATCCTGAAAAACAACAGGGCCCATGCGTGTTGCATGAGCCCTGTGTCTTCTGCGGAGAGGGTGAGATTACCGCGCTCCTCGCTACGCTCGAGGCTCGGTGCTCTCCCCTTCGGGCTCGGGTCGAACTCACGGAATCGATGCGGGTTCAACGGTTTTCGAGACCGTTTCTGACAAGGGTTGACTTGAAGTTGGGTGATCGTTCGTCGTCAGCACAGAACGATTTGGGACACGAGTCATACGGTTCTGTACGTTTCGCCGGAGGGACTCAGTGAGCCGGGAGGGATGACCAATGTCGACAGTCAACAGCAAAAACCGGACACGGAATCAAGTCGCCATTGGAACGTTCGGCCCATTCCTGGATACCGGCGGGAAGGATTCCTCATCATCGAGGAGATGGGGCGCGTGAGGTGTCGTTCAACCCGGATGACGCCGACGCTTCAGGCTGGTGCACGTATCGCGCCATGCGCTCGGTCGGGTTCGCCTGGGACATCGACTAGTATCAGTGAGGCGGGGAGCGGCATGCGGTGGGGTTGTGGCGATGGGTGTGGTACGAGACCGATTGATCCCTTCCAAATCTCGTTCAGCGTTGGTTCAGCCTACTTTGAGGAGTATGACTGTTGTTAGTCGCTGAAAGGAGGTATTCCGAGACCGTCACAATGGTGGTCGTCTCATTACTTCTCGCAGGCTCTCTGGAGGTTCCTTGATCTCTCGTATTGTTCGAGACTCCACCAACCACACAGCAGTGGCAATTTGCTCGACATACTGCAAGTTGTGATCGGTGACGACAAACGTTGTTCCTGTTGCGGCACGCGAACGAATCACGTCGCAGAGCGATTCAATCAGAATCGGATCGATCGAGTGAAATGGCTCATCAAGGAGCACAACGGGACGGCCGAGCCCGATCGTAAAGTGCACCTCCACATAACGCCGCACACCGAAGGAGAGCTCGCTGAGTCGGCCATGTCGTTTGAAGTTAGAGTTGGAGGAGAGAATGGTGCGCACTACATGCTGCGGCAGTTGTTCCTCAATATGTGAAAGACGTAAACCGATGGGAAGTAATGGAGTCTGTGGAAGATAGCTCATGTGATGAAAGCGTTTCGAACGATTCGGAAAAATAAACCGCTCGCCCTGTATCGACACGAATCCCTGTGTATGGCGATGTATTCCAGCGATTGCTTTCAACAACGTGCTCTTCCCCGATCCGTTTCTGCCAACAAGGGCGCAAACCGTTCCGCGATCAACGCGCAAGAAGGCACCTTGCAGAATGACGGCGCTTCCAAATCTGATCCAAAGTGAATCTACTAACAGTGCCGGTTCAGTCATATCGCGGCAAAGATAATCAAAGCTATCAGAAGCTGAGCGAAATGAAAAGCCGTGATAAGTGGGATGAGGCGAATGCGAAGATTGAGCGCGAGGTCGGGATACGCCGTCATACGAAGAATGAGAATTCCGACAGGGCAACCAACGACGATTCCATCCCGAATTGCATGCTTGAGAAGCTCAGAGGGCTCGACTAATCCCGACAGAGCAAGGAGGATAAGCAGAAAGCCCGACGACAAAACTGACCACAGCAAAGTGGCGCCAGCAATGCGACCGATGGTAACGCGTGTGATAGAAAGCATAACGATCTGCAATTTCCAGACGACTGAATATGAGTTTGAATCAGTTCCGAGCCCTCGATAACATCGATGTGCCTCCGGGTACCGGTTCGTGTTGCAGTATCCCCTTATGGATGCTCTAGGAGAATTCAAAAAGCATGAAGCCAAGCAGATTCGACTCCCTATGTACTGTCTTCGGCGAGTTCCTTGTTTTGAGATGCCTCGAGTTCCCTGTAAAATGATGCCAGCCCCCGTGCCATGAAAGCCTCATCGTAAGGCGCTTCCGTGAATCGAGTGGGTCGTGCGTAGATTCGCGACATGCGCGATACCGATCACTATGGCCGGCTTCTCGGGATTCAGAGGCCGTGGACGGTCAGTCTGGTGGAAGTCGATGAACCAGAACTGACAGTCACTATTCATGTCCGCATCGACAGCACCGTACGCCTGGGCTGCCCGCGCTGTCAGCGCGAGGCGCCACGTTACGATGTTCGCCGCCGCCGGTGGCGACATCTCGACACGATGCAGTTCC
>DASZRW010000111.1:0-73004 GCA_035549015.1 Kapaibacterium sp. (SeqCode) | reverse complement strand
CGACGATGCGCGGCGAAGCATCTTCGACTACATCGAGGCATTTTACAACCGCGAGCGCCTGCACTCGACGCTCGACTATCGCAGTCCCGTCGAATTTGAGCAGGTATTTTCTTCCATCAAATTATGTCCACAATAGCGGGGACAGGCCAGGTTCGTTCTCCAGTGTTGTAGTGGACGTTCCCGGTACCAAGGGTCATTCCGTTTTCATTACTGCTGACTAATGGGTACGGCAGTGGCGAACGGATCGGATGCCGGTGTCGGAATGAGAGACGTTGAGAGCGATTGATCGATCGAACTGAGTTTCAGCTATTGAAGCACAACCTTGGTTGCGGTTGACCGCGTTCCGATATGAATGATGAGAAGGTAGGTTCCCCGGAGAAGCCTGCCTGTGGCGATGACAACCTGATTGGCACCCGGGGTGTTCAACCTGCGAAATACTTCGCGGCCCGAGGCATCGACAAGTGAAATTGTTGCATCACCATGCGGCATGGATGGGTCCGCCCAACCAACCAGGAGCTCGGCACGCGCAGGATTGGGACGCACATCTACGGTGATCGTGTTCCGATCCGATGTCTCATACGCTGTCGTGGAGCCGCCACGCCGGCCATTGCGCGGGCCGTCGGACACCCCGGCCTCCTGGCTGCAGACAAAGTGATCCGGGTGCGGAAGATCCACACCATCACCGGTCGGCGGGATCGAATCGGTTGCCTTGTAGAAGGCAAGCCCCCCGGGAGCCGCATCCCAGCCGACGGCGAAGGTAGCAACACCGGATCCGTCAATGTCGCCGAGTCGTGTGGCGCTCGTCACATTCCCCCAGCGCATCCCCGCATCGATCAGATAATCGAACACACCACCAGTCTCATAACAGATGAAGAAGCCGAACGTGTAGGTGCATACATCGGGAATACCGTCGAGATTCAGATCGCCCAGGTCGTAGAGTGGAGAGAATCCTGTGTCAAACCAGTCATCCGGATCGACCTTCGCTGGCAAGGCAACCGTCAACCATGGCTTGCCGGGAAACGGAGGCGAAGGCTCGTTCCCTGTGCCGTACATTGCCTTCAAACGTTGCCCCGGCTTGCCGGCGTAGATCTTGAAGACTTCCTGCGAACCGCAATTAGTCACAAGTTCCGGAACACGATCACCTGTCACATCCATAAAGAGAGAATAATGGCCGTTCGATGGTTCCAGATAAATGGTTTCCGTGCTGCCCGTATCCGGCAGCATGCCGGAACGTCCGTAGAGCACCGAGACATATGTGTATGCGGTCGAACCGGTCTGATTGATCAAAGCAATGTCTGGATGTCCGTCGCAATCCTGGTCGGTTACCTGCAGATAATTGAACGGTGGCGGTTGCCACCACGCAAGATCGGGACGCCGCGAGATACCATTGCGTCCCCAGCGTCCTCCACTATGGCCTCGATAGATGTGAATGCTAGCGGTGTTGACAGCGTTACCATCAACAATACCTCCACCTCCCCACACAGTAAGGTCGGCAATGTGATCGCCGTCGAGATCGGTACTTACAGCACGAAACGCACCCAGCCAATGGTCTGAAATCGCTTGCAATCTGCTGGTATCACCGATTGAGAATGTGCCACTATTTGTTCCCCAAAACACACAAACATGCCGGGGGCCGTTGAAAACATGTAATACTGCAAGTAAATCCTGGTTCCCATCCCCATCCCAATCTCCGGCACAAAGGATGTGAGTCTCGGAAGCCAGCTCACCCGGCCCAATGCGTTGTCCGCTCTGTGCACTCGGAAGAACGCCACGTATCCCCTTGTACACATACCACTCAACCGGACGTTGCCCGCCAACCATTGTGTCACACCGCGTGTGCTCCACGGCGAAGTCTGCAATAGCATCGTGGTTTATATCCCCAAGGGCCTGAACATCGCTGCCGAATTTCTCGACAGCGCAGTTTGTGAGCCAGCCTGTCATCGTTCCCCAGGGTTGGAAACAATGCATGTAGGGGTGTCGCGGATCCTCCCGCGGCAACGGGATGCGCCCAGTGTTGCAGTCCGCATCGCCCGTGGGCTGTGCCTGCGCTGCCAATACCATCACCACCGAAGCAGCGATCGACGTGAGAGCGATTGAAGTTCCAGATATCTTCATGACAGGTCGGGAATGTGAGTACCCTTTGAACGTTGAACACCGGCACAGGGGCAATGTTAGCACGGTGACGGCGATTTACCGAGCCATCTCTCACGACCTCAGATCCGCCGACATTGCTCCCCCGCTCTGCTGCAAAACACGAGTCTCCTGAAGACCATGCCCTGATCGACTGTGCCGCGCATGTATTGGGTCACCGAGACCGCGTGAACGTGCGAACGGCCAATGCTGATGGGAAGTGAGGGACGGTTCGAGCCATGCGCGCAGAGCCACGGGGGCCTATCTCGACGACTGTGAGCCTGGCTGGGAAAGCCGAAAATATTTCCGGAGAATAATCGATTGGCCGGCATGTACGCAAATGGGCGCACAGATCACCGCGAAACATGCCAGAATGGAAGGGATCTTCATGGCAATGCCGCAATAATTCCAGGCACGCGGCGAACGCAACGCGTTCAGTCCGTGTTGGAGAGTGAAGGATGAGTTGTTTGGATCAGGTAGCGCAAATACGGCTGCAATAATACAAATCGATCGTTCGAAAATCAAGAGCCCACCGAACATTTTTTTGAATGTTCATGCGGGCAATGACGCATCGCATTGCGATTGGTCGCTCCCCTCCGCACGCTACGTCCGCGAAAAAAAATCCGTCATCCGCTCCGGGGCCTGAGCAAAACTCCGGCCCGGCATGCGTAACCGCAGGCCCGGCGTGCCGGACATGGCTCTGCTGCGATTACACGACATCGTGCGCCGGCACTCATCGCCTCTGCCTCACAAGTCCTTGCGAAGAAGTATCCTGATATGCTCTGAAGAGCACGTTGGGCCTGAGTTCTACTCCGGCCCAACTCTTCCCAAGAAGATCGCGGAGTCACACTCAGCGATACCAGATCGATGTGCCATCAGAAATCAATTCCCTCTGTACGTAGTTCCCCGCTACCCCTTCACCGCTCCGGCGGTCATCCCCTGGATGATCTGTTTCTGGAAGACGATGAAGAGAATGATTACCGGGAACGCGGAGACGCTGGCGCCCGCCATCAGGTGTCCCCAGTCGATGGATTGATTTCCCAGATACGATGCCAGCCCGACGGTAAGAGTGCGGCGGTTGTCCTTGTTGGCGAAGAGAAATGGATAGAGGAAGGTATTCCAGGTGGTCATGAACTGATAGACGGCGAGGACGATCAGCATCGGCCGCGAAAGCGGCATGATAATCCGGAACAGGATGCGCCAGTCGCCTGCGCCGTCGATGCGCGCGGCATCCTCGATTTCGGAGGGAAGGTTCTCGATGTATTGCCGCATCAGGAAGATGCCGAACGGCGTCACCAGCGACGGGACGATCAGCGCCCAGTAGGTATCGATCCAGTGAAATGCAACGATCAGCCGGTACAGCGGTATCATCACCACCTGCGGCGGCACCATCAGCATGGCGAGAACGGTAAAGGTCCAGAAGCGTTTCATCGGCATCCGGCGCCGCGCGAGAGCGTAGCCCACCATCGTGCAGAATACCACGTTCCCAAGCGTGACCGCCGCGGCAACGATCATCGAGTTGAGAAAATAGATGCCGAAGGAATTGAGGGAGAGAACGTCCGAATAATTATGCAGCGAAAACGGGCCGGCGAGGAGGGGCAGAAATGAGGAGAGATCGGGATTCGATTCGCGCAGCGAGATCACGATCATCCAGGCGAGCGGGAAGATCATGCCGAGCAGCACCAGCAGGAGCGCACCATGCAGCAGCATGCGGGCGGGGCGCACGGGGGGCGTGGACCGCCTGCTTCGGGAAATTCCGGCGCCGGGCGCCCTATCGATAAATGCCATGCTGGTTGATGTAGTCGATCACGGAATCGGGAAGACGATAGCGCACGGAACGTCCATCGGCGAAGCGTTCGCGAATATCGGTGCTGGAAATATCGACGAGCGGCGCATCCACGCGTTCGAGCGCAACGCCGGGTATCAGCTCCGCCGGGAGTTCCGCTCCGGAACGCGCTACAACCACCAGCCGCGCCAGGCGCGCTATTTCGTCCGGACGATACCATGTATGGAAATCGCGGGCGGAATCCCCGCCGATCAGCAATACCGGCTCGAGGTTCGCATAGGCGGCACGCATCCACTTCAGCGTCTCGACGGTGTAGCTGGCCCCTCCTGCATCGATCTCGTGCGTGGAGACGGCGAAGCGGGGGTTCCCCTGAACGGCGCGGAGAAGCATTTCCAGACGGTGTTCCGCAGGCGTGATGGCGCGGCCGTTCCGCTTGTGCGGCGGGATATACGCCGGCATGAAGAGCATCAGATCGAGCGCCAGTACCTCCGCCGCACACTCTGCGAGAAGCAGGTGCCCGAGATGAACGGGATCGAAGGTGCCGCCGAAGAGCCCGATGCTCCGCGCCGCAAGCAGCCGCTGATGCGTCGAGTTGCTCATACTCATGCTCCTCCTCCGCTCATTCGTCTGCTCCTTCCAGGCCGGCCGCTTCGCGCAGAACGGCAAGGCGCGGCTCGAGTACGGCAAGCATTGCCCGTGTCCTGCTCTCCGCCGGCAACAGCGCGCGATCGGCATCCAGACGGAGAAGGGAGGCGGCATCGTCCACATCGTACCAGCGCGGAAGCTCGAAGAGGTTCAGCCCGTTCAGACGCGCAGCGGTGCGTGTTGCCGCATGGAGACCATCGGTACTGTACGGCATGCCTTCGAAGATCTCCGGATGCGGGGCGCGCATGCCGATCAGATAGTAGCCGCCGTCGTCGGCCGGGCCAAGCACCAGATCGTGCGAAGCGAGGGCGGCGAACGCATCGCGAATGTATTGCGATGGCAACGTGGGATGGTCCGTGCCGACCGCGCAGGCGGCCGGAGCGCCATCCGCAAACGCCTCCCCGAATGCAGAGGCCAGGCGCTCTCCAAGCCCTGCTCCCGTCTGCGGGCGAACATCGATGGGCGCACGGGCGCTCCCCGTCTCCCCCGCACTTCCTTCACTCCCCTTCCCCTCCATTCCCAAGTGATAATTCCTGCTTCCTGATTCCCCCTTCACCAGTTCCTTCATCCCCCGGAGGTCCGCCGGATCGGCCACGTATACCAACGGCTCGATCGCAGGACGCAGCAGCGCATAGGCGTCGAGCGAGTCCAGCAGGAACGCGCGATACAGCCGCATCGCGGATTCGGGATCGAGTGATGGCACGAGGCGCGTCTTCACCTGGCCGGCGCGCGGATAGCGGGCGAACACGAGCAGCCGGGACGTCACCATCTACGGCGCGGCCTCCACCGGCTCCCGGCGCTCCGCCAGAAGCATCACCTCCTCCAGTGTCAGCGTCTCCCACTCGTTGCTCGCCTCGTGGAGGATGTAGAGGATGTCGCGGAAGACGTCGATCTTCTGCACGCGGCCAACGCCCTTGGCGGTCCTCAACGTGGACTCCAGCGGCGGGAAGCGCTTCAGGCCGTTGACGTAGGAATCCAGCTCGTAGAGCAGGCAGCATTTCAACCGACCGCACTGCCCGGAGAGCTTGGTGGGATTCAACTGCAGACTCTGCGCCTTCGCGTGGTCCAGCGTGATATGCTCGTAGCGTCCCAGATGCGTCGTACAACAGAGCTCGCGGCCGCAGATGCCGGCGCCGCCGATGCGTTTGGCCTCGTCGCGTACGGCGATCTGCCGCAGTTCGATGCGCGTGCGAAAGATCGATGCCAGATCGCGCACCAGTTCGCGGAAGTCCACGCGGCCCTCCGCCGTGAAGAAGAATGTGATCCGATGATGATCGAACTGCCACTCCGCATCCACCAGCTTCATCGGCAGCGCGAACGATTCCACGCGGCCGCGGCAGACGCGCATGGCCTCCAGCTCCGAGGCGCGATTGCGATTGTGCCGCTCGGCGTCCGCCGGTGCGGCCTTTCGTATGAGCCTCGAGATCGGTTCGCCGCTCAGGTTCTTCGCCTTGCGCTTGGCATGCACGAGCGTGCCGGTCATCGAGACGAAGCCGGCATCGGTGCCGCGCTCGCTCTCCACCAGCACGAGGTCGTTCACACGCAGCGGCAGGTCCGCGTCCGCGACCTCCACGAATTCACGCCGCGATCCCTTGTACTGCACCTCGATGATGCGGCGCTCGTCCGCATACACGAACTCCGTCACGATCAGGTTTACCAGCGAGCCCACACCGCAGCCGCCTGTGGAGCATGCGCCGCCGGACCCGCACCCTCCCTCGGAGCCGCAGCCGTGCGAGCACTTGGACTCGCGGCCCCGCAGCGTTGGCGAAACAAGCTGTTCGGCGAGATTGGTCGCCGGCCCGCTCTCGCTCCATGCCTTCTCCACCTTGCGTTGATGCGCCCCCGCGCGGGCGCTGCCGGCCTGGTGATGAGCGTGGTGATCATGGTCGTGCGCGTGATCATCATCGTGATGGTCGTGATCATGATGATGTGCCGGGCCGCCGTTCCGGACGTTCGAATGATGCTCGCCGCCACGATTCCCGCCGTCGGCATGCGCGCGATGAGCGCCTCCGCGCCCGTGAGAGCCGGCGTCCTGCTCCGTGCCGCGATCTACGTCACGAGAGCCGCCGGGATCGCCCGGAGCGTTCCGGCCGATCCCATCCGGGCCTGATTCCTGTACGCGTTCGCTTTCGTTCATTGGGCTCTGGGTCGAGTGAGAGGTCGCCTTGCGGCGCCGTACCGCGCGGCCGACGGCACATCCGAATTGCAGTTACGAGATATCTCTTTGCGATACATGCGCACGATGTTGCGATACATGCGCACGACTGCCCGGAGCCGGGTTTCAACGGCATCCGGCAGCAACACGTCTCCTTGCGACCTGTGCAGACGCCGTCCGTACCTCGGGCACCAACCGCGCGGATTGCCGCGAGCGGCGCTCCGGCGGGCGCGGCTATGCAACCCGTGCAAGGCCCGGCGTCTGATAGCAAAGCTCTTCGAGACGCATCGCCAGCACCGTGAACACGAGGGGAATCTGAGCGTTGCTTCGTACGGACTGCACGGCATGCTCGACTGCGGCAATCATCCGATCAACCGGGGTGTGTGCAAATCGGGTGTTGAAGCTTTGAATGTCCTTGATCTGATCGTGGTTCACGATCATCGCCTCGCTTCCGGTAAGCCGGTGCACCAGGACGTCGCGCAGCCAGAGGGCGAGCAGCGTGAGCATGCGTTCGATGTGGACGCGATCGACGCTCGCAGTAAGCCGTTCGATCTCGGCGTGAAGCGCAACCGGGGAGCGGCGCAGCGCCGTGCGGAAGAAGGAGACCACATCGAACCGAAGGCCGTTGAGATCGCCGGAGAGCAGCTCCACCGCCCGGCTGTAGCTCCCTTCGGCAAGCTTCGCAACCAGCCCGGCAGGTGTACGCTCGGCGCCCTGGCGGGCGACCAGCGCATCGGCAATCTCATCATCGGTAAGAAGATCGAACCGGATCTCCTGGCACCGCGAGAGGATGGTGGGCAGCATCCGTTCGCGGTTGGAGGTCGTGAGCATCAGCAGGGTGCGCGGCGACGGCTCCTCCAGCGTCTTCAGAAATGCGTTCGCCGCCTCCTCTCCCATCTGGTGGGCCTCGCTCACGATCACGATGCGCCACCCGCTCTCGGTTGCAACGAATCCGATGTCGCGCTTCACTTCACGGATGGAGGAGATCTTGATCTGGTTCGCGCGCGGGATGCTGATGTTGTGATAGGGATCGGCGGCCTTCAACGCCACCTGCTCCTGAATCAGCGTGATCTCCGCATCGCTCAGCTTCATCATCGGCGAATCGCCGCGGCTATCCTCCGACTTGCCGGATGGGAGCGCGAAGACGAAACGAACGTTCGCGTTCTGGAGCGCGGAGGTGGTGGTACATCCATGGCAGTGGCCGCAGGCAACGGTGCCGTTCTCCAGCGGAGCATCACACCGGAGCACCTTCGCCGTCTCGATCGCCATGGCGTCCTTGCCGATCCCCTCCGGCCCCGTGAAGAGCCATGCGTGCGGAATGCGGCCGGAGCCGAGAGCGGTACGTATCAACCGCTTGGCTCTGCGCTGACCAAGAACTGAATCCCACGACATTCCGGCGCCTCTTGCTGCTGTTCGTAGTATTTCGCGTGAACGAAGAACTGATGGGCCGCAATGTATCATCCCGGCGCCCAGGTTGCAACGTTGCCGTTCCCGGGACGATCTACCGCGAAGGACATGGAGGGCACAAAGGGACGCGACCGATCGCGATCGGCACGGTGATAGGATTACAGCGCCCGTTCCATGAAATTGCAGGCCGGCGTGAATCTGCCCGGACAGGAAATACCATGATCGGCATCCCGATATCTCTTCCTCCATCGCGTCTCCCCGTATGGCGCCTGCTGCCGCTGCTGTTCCTCGCGGTGCTCCATGCAGCCTCCTCGCAGACACCGGTGGCGGATGAATCGCACGTGCAACCGCACGCAGGCGCGGCGCGGGTTCGCGCGCTGCTGGACGACGCGGCGGCCCGCTTCGATATACCGAGCGCCGTCCTCTACGGCGTGGCATACACGGAGTCCCGCTGGCACGATGTCGTTGCACCGGGCGCACACTCCTGCATGGGGATGCCGCCGGCGATCGGCATCATGGGATTGCACGACGACGACTACTTCGGCCATTCGCTTGCCGCCGCCGCGCCGATCGGAATCAGCGCGGAGGATGCGCGCAACGACATGGTGATGAACATCCGGGCCGGTGCATATCTGCTCTCGACGCTCTTCAGCGGAACGGACCGGAAGTCGATCGCCGAGTGGATACCCGCCATCGCCGCCTACTCCGGCATTCCGGCCGGCCAGCCGGCGCTCCGCCTGCTCTATGCGGACGGCGTGATGGAGGCGCTCCGGCGCGGATGGACTGCGGGCGACCAGATCGTGGCGCCGGTGGACGCACCGTACATGAACCGGAGCGCAATGCTCGGCGGCATGCAGGCCGATGGCATTCTTCCGTCCACCGATTACCCCGGCGCCCAATGGCAGCCGAGCCCGAACTATTCCTCGCGCGAGGGAACGCCTGTCACGGCGATCACCATCCACGACACCGAGGGCAATTTCGCAGGCTCGCTCTCCTGGCTTACTTCCACGGAGTCGCAGGCATCGGCGCACTACATGATCCGCTCCATCGACGGCTTCGTTGTGCAGATGGTACGGGAGTCCGACAAGGCATGGCATGTGCGGAGCGAGAATCCATACACGATCGGAATCGAGCATGAGGGATATGTTGACCGGCCGGAGTTCTTCACGCCGGCGATGTACAACGCCTCGGCCGATCTCGTTCGCTATCTCACGGCGAAGTATTCGATCGCGCTGAACCGCACGCTGGTGAAGGGGCACCTGGACTTCCCCAACAACACCCATACGGACCCGGGCGGATGGTGGGACTGGCCGGGCTACTACCGGGCAATCCTGCGCGATCCCGCCGCGCCGGTGGTGGTGGACATGCTGGAGGATAATGTGGTGGGATGGTGGAACCCGGCGATGAGCGGCTCAACCACAGGCGCCGACACCGCGGCCTCCACCTTCTCGATCACCGCGAATGCACGGGCAACCGGGCTTGCGGGAGCGGAGATCTCCTACCGTTTCACGGGCGCAACGGGGGGCATCGTGCGCTGCTTCCGAAGCGGGCACGGCAACACCAGCGACGGGCTGCTCAACGTGGGGACTGCGAACGACATCTCCCTCCTCCTGCGCGGCGACGGCAGCGGCAATATGCTGGAACTCTGGTACTACGATGCGAACAGGAACAACGTGGTGATGAGCGTGGGAACGCTGGAGCGTACGGACTGGCACCGCGTCTCGCTCCCGCTTTCGCTTCTCGGCGATTCGGCGCGCGGCCCCTGGCGCTTCCACTCCCTCGTCATCCGGCAGTCGCCCGGCGCCGCGCGGAGCGGCACGGCAGCGATCGATGATATCGGCGTCCAACGGCATGCGGCCGATGTGGAGGAGCATCGGGCGGCGCCCGACAACCGGCCGGTGAAGCTGGCGATGCATGCGTACGATCCCTTCCCCGCGGCAATGCAGGGGGAGACGCCGTGCACGATCGTCGATATCGACGGCCGCACGGTCGGAGAGTTCCGGGAGCTGCCCGGCGGAGCGGCCGGGGACTGCCTTCGCCCCGGCGTCTACGCTCTGCACGGTCCGCATGGCGCGACGCTTCTGCTTGTGACACCATGACCGTTTGCCGCCGCTGCGCGGGAACCGCATTGGCACTTCATAACGTCGATTGCGCGCAACCACCGAGCGGCTATCCACGCAGCGAAGCGTACATTGAGCATCCGGCGGCGCAGCAATCGGTTCGGCCGCCGGATGCATCCAGACCAATCGAGCAACCATGCCGTTCTTCCCGACGCACCGCGAACTTCTTGACGTGGCGGTGGAGGCCGCCCTCGAAGCAGGCCGCATCACACTTCAGTATTTCCAGACATCATCGTTCGAGACCGAGATCAAGGCGGACAACTCCCCGGTCACCATTGCGGACCGGCGCGCCGAGCAGCGACTGATTGAAGTTGTGCACCGCCATTATCCGGCCCATGCCATCCTTGGCGAGGAGTCCGGCGAGACCAGTGGTTCCGAGCCGGTTACGTGGATCGTGGATCCGATCGACGGCACGAAGACGTTCATCTGCGGCGTCCCGTTCTATGGCGTGTTGATAGGGGTGGAGATCGCCGGGAGTATCGATGTGGGGGTTGCAAACTTTCCGGCGCTCGGGGAGATCTACTATGCGGCGCGCGGCCTTGGCGCATACTGGAACGGCCGGCGGATCCGCGTGTCGCAGACCGGCAGCCTGGCCGATGCAGTGATGCTCACGACGGACATGCAGCGGGTGGATCGCGATCCCGAGAAGCACGATGCACATCAGCGATTGATCGCCGCAACGAAGATGTACCGCACGTGGGGGGATTGCTACGGCCACATGCTGGTGGCATCGGGACGTGCGGAGATCATGCTGGACCCGAAGATGAGTGTCTGGGACGCCGCCGCCCTGAAGCCGATCGTGGAGGAGGCCGGCGGCATCTTCACGGACTGGAGCGGCCTGCCCACCGCGCGCGGCGGCAGCGCCATCTCCACCAACGCCGCGCTGCGCGGCGCGGTGCAGGAACTGCTGCGATGAATGTCCGGCTGCGCCCGGCAACCGCGGATGACGCGCGCTCCATTGCCGAGGTACAGGTGGCGGCATGGCGCACGACGTATCGCGACATCATCGACGCAGGGTACCTGGCTTCGATGGATGCAGAGGAGCGGGCGGCGCGGTGGGAACGGTGGTTTGGCGCGGCGGACATCGAACGCCGTTCGTTGCTGGTTGCGGTGGAGGCGGAGCGCGGCGTGATCGGGTTTGCCGCCGCCGGACCGGAACGTTCCTGCGATGACGAGTGCGCGGGCGAGCTGTATGCGATCTATCTCCTCGCGGAGCGGCAGCGGTACGGTATCGGTGCACGGCTGTTCGGTGCATCCGCCGCCGCCCTGCACGCGGTTGGCATGAGGACCATGCTGGTCTGGGTGCTGCGCGACAATCCGGGCCGCGGCTTCTATCATCGCATGAACGGCACGGAAACCCGCGAGCAGAGCACCACGATCGGCGGCCGTGAGTACGCTGAAATCGGCTTTTCCTGGCGCCTCCCACTTGCCGATGCTGCGGCCGCATAGGGTTCCCGACATCATGGTTGCCCACGCGGGGAGGGCATACGCCACCAACGCGCACATGGCTTGTTCGTGCGGCCGGCCGTGAGCCCACGAACGAACGGATCGGATTTCCCCGTATGCTGGAGACGCGGTGCGTCTGCAATTCGCGCCATGCGCCGCGCCCACACTTGCTCAACCGAACTGCACGCCTGTTTCCGGCACAACACGCATATCCATTCGTCCCCCCCGCGCCCGGCTGCGCACTCTAATTTCCCACCGCTCTGGACAAGCGGCCGGAAGCCGGTCCACTCAACCGTCGCGCAACACCTCTGCGCGACATCGCCTCCCGGCCGCATACCAACTCAACACCATGGAGGCTTTATGCGAGTGCGAAAACTCTTCCTTGTCATCGCCACACTCTTCACCTTCATCGCCGGGGTGAAGCAGGCGTCCGCGATCTATGTGCTTCCGCCGGGAATCTATTTCATCCGCTGCGACGGAGTGTACCCACACGTGTACGATATCACGGGACGGAATCTGGGACGCCTTGACGGATATCTCTGCATCGGACTCTGGACCTGCAAGGTTACGGTCTATGACGCACTTCAGCGGCCGCAGCCACCGGAGCAGGATCCGAAGGATGCAGAGGCGTGGCAGGGAATGGATGCGCAGAAGTGGACGGAGACGATCAAGATGACGTACCAGGCAGCCGAGGGAGACAATGTGGACCCGAAGGACTTCGGCGATCAGGAGAAGCTGCCAAACCTGGCCTGCAACACGAACGATCTCGATCCGGATCCTACTCCGCCGCTGGGTATGATCGGCAACGGATCCGGGCATTCGTATGGTGTGGGAGTTCTGATGGCGGGGAGATTGGGAGCCGCAGCAACGCGGTAGCTCCCGAGGTTCGGCACTTCACCCGCCGCGAACGCAGGTAAGGCCGGCATGTGACAACAGAAGCGCGATCCGGACGATGTGCGGATCGCGCTTCGCGCATGGTGATACACAGCCGGTGACGAGCGGCGCGCTCCCGGCGGGAGCACGATCACGCCCGCTGCAGCCAGCGATCGAGCAGCGCACGCACTTCCGGCGTCATGTCGCTTTGCTCCACGAGCTCGAAGGTCTCCCGTGCCTCCGGCTGCACCGTGGCATCGTACAACACCCCTTCGCTTGCCGCGGTGATGCGAACGCTCTGCTGCCCCAGGACGCCGCGCATCACCGCATTGAACTGCGCATTGCTGGTGACACGCGTGCCGTTCACGGCGATCACCTCGTCATCAACGCCAAGCCCCGCCCGCTCGGCGGGCGAATCGCGCCACACCTTGGCCACCTTCAGCCCGCTCCGTATCTCCTCGGTCTGCACCCCGATGCGCCTGGCCGGAGGCGATGGTTGATATGGCAGACCTTCACCGAACGTGGGGGCGGTCTCGGCCGTTGCAGGCCGCCATTCCAATCCGATGCGCGCAAGCGTTGCGCCGATCGGAAGCTCGTCGGCGGTGTTCAGCCAGCCGCGCAGCAGCACGCCGACATCCACACCGACGGCAGCGGAGACGATCTGGATGAACTCCTCCTCGCTCACTCCGCGACCGGGGACCTCCAAGTACCGTGCGAACAAAGCGCGCATGCCGTCATCCAGCCGGTGCGCACCTCCGGTCTCCGCGATGATCCACGCGTCCAGCAGAAGAAAGATCACGCCCCCCTTCAGATAGTAGCTCACCGTACGATTCATGGAGTCGGGCGTCGGCATGTAGAGCTTCACCCAGCTCAGGTAGCTGCTCTCCTTGATGGGCATGACACGGCGCCCCGGAATGTCCTGCAGCCGGCCCAGATGATCCTCCGCAAGCGTCTGCAGGTACTCCGTCCGGCTCTGGAAGCCGCATCGGTAGGAGATGAGATCGTCGTAGTACGACGTAACACCCTCGGCCAGCCAGAGCATCGGCGTGTAGTTCTCGCTGTTGTAATCGAACGGTCCCAGTTCCACCGGACGAATGCGCTTGACGTTCCAGAGATGGAAGTATTCGTGACACAGGAGCGTGAGCAGCTTCACGACCCGGCGGCGATCGTTGAAGCACTCGGAATCGAACATGTTGACCGAGGAGCGCGCATGCTCCAATCCGCCGAACTGCCCGGGGAGCAGCTGAATGATGAACACGTAACGATCGTACGGAAGCGATCCCCACATCCACACCGCATGATCCACGATGCGCTTCGTCTGCTCGGTGAGCCACTCGGGATCGAAGTCCCCCGTGCCCGTAACGGCAACCTCATGCATCGATCCATGCCGCTCGAACGCGGCCACGAAGTGGCTGCCGATCTCGATCGGCGAGTCCGCGAGGATATCGTAGTTGAGCGCGCCCCACACATCTTCGCGCACCGGCGAAAGCGCCGTGGAGACGTGCGCCCATCCATGCTCGATCTCCACATGGTGCACCTCCTCCAGCCGCCCCTCCACATACATGAGGCAGTTGGCGGGGTTGATGAAGGCATGAACGCGATTGACATGCGTCTGCCGCACGGAGCGCTCGTTGCCGAAGTAGGAGTAGCGGAGCGTGAAGTTCTTCCCCCCCGCCGCAATGCGCAACCGGTTCTTCGCGATCCATTCCATGGCAAGCGCCTTGCCATCCGGCCCATGCGCCGCGACATCACCCTGATAGGCGATGAAGTCGCGCACCTTGTAGGAGCCGGGTATCCAGTTGGGCATCGCAACCACCGGCTCCCCCTCGCCGTTCACCACGTTCATCTCCACGTGAACCAGATGCTGAGCGGCCTGCGGGAAGGTCAGGCGATATCGGATGCGCGCCGTTGTCTCCGGCAGTTGTGCGTCGGTCTGTTCGATTGAATATGGCATGGAGAATACGCTGGAGAAAAAATCCGAGTTGAAGAACGCCGCGAGCCACCGGCAGGGTTATGGGAGTTATGGGTTATGCACATCAAACCCATCATCCATCACTCATCATCCATCACCCATCATCCATCACTCATCATCCATCACTCATCATCCATCACTCATCACCCCTCTCTTACTCAGAACCGCATCGCGGCGGAGAGGTACGGCATCGGAGTTGCGGCACGAGCTGTGTTGAGCAGTTGGATGTAATCGAATCCGACATTGAACTCGAACCCATCCAGATCGCCGCCGGGAAGGATGAAGCCGAGCGAGCCGCCGGCGAAGAGCCCTCCCGCACCGGCTGGCGTTACCGGCCCCACCAGAAACACCGCGGCAGCGCCGGCATGCGCCTCCGCAACGGCATTGCCCCATCGAAGCTCCGGGCCCAGGCGCAGATACGGGTACAGATAGAAGAGACCGATCTCCCCTCCAACCCCGAGCCGCAGACGGCGGTCACCCTCGGCGCCGGGATTCGTGCTCACACGATAGTTCGCAGCGATGTAGAGGAGCGGAAGGAGGCCGGCACCGGCATGCATGCGCAGCCAGGAGACACCGAACTGCAGGCGCCCGCGTGCATCCCATCCGCGCCCTTCCTCCGCGGCGGCCGCAGGAGCCGCCGCCGTATCGACGCCCGGAACACCGCCGGGCAGCCATCGCTGCGGAGAGCGGAGCACGGAATCCCCCTCCATTGCCGGCGGCGCGCATGGCGTACCGGCCATGCCCCGCGCGGCGTGAAGAACGGCCAGCAGGCAGATACCCGCTGCGAACGTCGTGATCGCCTGAAGCCGGTGAGAAGCGTGCGATCGCATGCCGAGGATGAATGTGGGATTGCAGAGAGCCCGAAGCCTGCAGCCGCATGTCGCGGCGCAGGAACGGCTGCCGTACGGCGGCCCAACATATCCATCGATGCCGGAACCCGCAACTCCGATTCATCCTCCCCCGCAAAGCAGACGGCACATGCATCCGCTCCACGGAACATCGGGATGCACGGCCGCGGCCCCCCGCACTGTGCGGTTGCATGGGTTGAAGGCACGGGTTGAAGGCGTCGCTCGGAAGCGCCGGATATCGGGCGCAGCAGTATCTTGGCCGTTCAATGAAACGGAACGCTCAACGACCGAACGGATCGCAGCGCACGAGTGAACGGCGCGTTGCAGGGGTAGAGCGCGTGAAGGCGCTCCTGGCGCGGCCGGAGATGCCGGGCATGGTGCTGATTGCCTGCACCGCGCTCGCATTGCTCGCTGCGAATACCGGCATCGCGGACTGGTATCACCATCTGCTCGAACTCCCGGGAACGATGGAACTCGGACCGCTGCATGCGTCGATGTCGCTGCACGGCTGGGTGAACGACGGGCTGATGGCGATCTTCTTCTTCGCCATCGGCCTCGAGATCAAGCGCGAACTGCTGATCGGCCACCTGTCATCGTTCAGACGCTCCGCCCTCCCCATTCTCGGCGCGATCGGCGGCATGGCGGTGCCGGCAGCGATCTATGCTGCATTCAATGCAGGCGGCCCCGGCCTGTACGGCTGGGGAATTCCAATGGCAACGGACATCGCATTCGCCGTCGGCGTCCTCTCGCTCCTTGGCAGCCGCATCCCGCCCGCGCTCAAGGTGTTCCTGCTCGCACTCGCCATCGCGGATGATCTGGGTGCGGTGATCGTGATCGCCGTCTTCTACTCGACATCGATCTCCCTCCTTCCGCTCCTTCTTGCAATCGCCGGCTGGCTTGTCGCGATCGCCATGAATGCCCGTCACGTGCGCGCGCCGCTGTGGTATGTGGTTGTCGGCATTCCGGTCTGGTTCTGCATGTACAAGTCCGGCGTGCACGCAACGATCGCGGGCGTGATGATGGGCCTCGCCATTCCGGTCCGCACACTGTACGACGGCTCGCAGTGGCTCATCGCCATGGAGAAGGCACTCGCTCGCTACCGCGGGATGCTCACCGGTCACCATACGGCGGGGCACGAGGAACTGGGCACGCGGCAGGAGGCGGTGCATGAGATCGAGAAGGCGACGGAGAAGGGACAGTCGCCGCTGATCCGCCTGGAGCATGCGCTTGCGCCGTGGGTCTCCTACGCCATCATGCCGGCATTCGCCCTGGCCAACGCGGGCGTAACGATTTCGCGCGGCAGCATCGGCGACCTCTTCGCCAACGGCATCGCGCCCGGTGTGTTCGTGGGGCTTCTGCTCGGCAAGCAGGCAGGAGTGTTCCTCTTCTGCTGGCTGGCGGTGCGTACACGCGTTGCCGAGATGCCGCGCGGCACAACGATGCCGCAGTTCTATGGCGCGTCCATGCTCGCCGGCATCGGCTTCACCATGTCCATCTTCGTCACCGAGCTGAGCTTCAACGGACAGGAGCCGTTCACCTCAATGGCGAAGCTCGCCATCCTCTGCGCGTCGCTGCTGGCCGGTGTGCTGGGGTATCTGTGGCTGCGCATTGCGCTGCGGAGGTAATCGCATCGCATGATGGGACCGGCGTTCTCAACGGATACGCCGTCCCGTGCTACCGGAACCGATGCGTATACCCAACGCCCACATGAGCCCAGGTGCTCCCCGGGTGAATCGAGTTGCCGAGAGGCTCGAAGTCCGAATAGGTCTGGTACCAGCCGAATGCCGCCAACTGGACGCCGATGATAATCATCAACGAAGCGTCCGGGCCATCAACAACGTTTCGACGATATCCAGTTCGTATCCGTGGTGGACGCCGGGAACACCACCCGGAGCCACGCGCAGGCCCCAGCCTGCACAGGTATCTCCTGCAACCGGATTGATCGTTCCGGGAACCCAGCCCGCCACCGATTGAAGCGAACGATCCCACCACTCACGGCCACGCTGTCCCGCGTGACGATACATACCTGTCCGCCGGCCGTGATCGCAGCCGGCACGGACGGCACGAAACAGATGGCGAGGCGGCGAAGTGATTGCCGCGCGGCGTTGTTCATACGCTGACGGCCGATGCTGGCAGACTGGTCCGGCCGCGCTCGCAGCAAGGCCGGCACACGATGAGCACATGGATTCCCGGAAATGCATGCACCGATCAACCGAGCGCATCCTCGGCCAGCACGCAGTGCCAGGCGCGCTCGACGTTACCGGTCCGGAGATAGGCCTGCGCAACGCGATGCAATTCATCGCGGAGCGATACGAAATCCTCCCCGCCGCGAACCCGGGCGGCGAGTATCGCGAGTGCGCGATCGGCGGCGCCGACGCGCAGTTCGATCTCGAACGCATCGGGAACCGCCGCCTCCTCCGAAGCGAGGAGTGCGTTCCAGAAGTCGCGCACGGCACCGATCTCCGGATAGCTCTTCACGCCGGCGAACTTCGCCAGGTCGTTGCCGGTGAGAATGGCGCTGGTGCGGAGATATTCAGGAAGCGCATCGAAGCCGATGCCGGGATGCGTCGGCTTGGCGAGCGAGAATACCGCCGGCCCGCTGGCGCGGCAGTAGAGCGGGCCCCCCATGCGGGCAACCAGATCCAGGCGCTCGGCGTTGAGATAGGTCCCCTCGAACGCGGACTCCCGGATATGGAACATCACCACCTCGCCGATCATGAGGTTCCCCGATGCGGGGCCGTTGCCGAGCGGCACGTACTGAAGCAGCCGGCACTCCATCACCATCGGCGACTCCGCAACGCCGAACGGCCTGATCTTGTGCGAGGGGAGCTTGGTGAAGCCGGCCTTGATGAACTCATCGATCCCATCCGGGAAGTCGCCGGAGGCGAGGCTCACCTGCTCCACCATGGAATAGGAAACCACGGAGACGGTGAACTCGCCGGTGGCGCGAATGTTGAAGTACGTGTGCTTCTGCGTTCCATCGCTGCCGCGATTGGCCGGGGAGAAGGCAACCACTGGCGGGTTGGCGCCGAAGGCATTGAAGAAGGAAAAGGGGGAGAGATTGGGGCGCCCCTCGCCATCCACCGTGCCCACGAAGGCAATCGGCCTGGGCGCGACGCCGGCGAGCAGATAGCGATGCGATTCGGAGTGATGTATCGTTGCAGGATCGATGTGTCGCATTGGAACGGCATTCAGTGACGGGAATGATATCGAGGCGCAAAGGTACGAAGCCGTACGGATTGGCACAGGCACCCAACGGAGAGCACTGTAGACAGCAGTGCAGCCGGCAGCACTGCAGCCGAAGGACAACGCCGCGAAGGCGAACCGCCGGGGAGGCAGCCCACCGCGAAGAACCGCGTTACGCAGGTGGACCGTTCGGACGACTGCGGACATCGCGGCAGAAATTCTTAAGGATATATTACACGCGGCGAATGCGCTTTATCGTCTACACCACACAACGTATGTTTAGCGGTTGTCCGCTATCAAATCTGGAGCCTACTCAACAGACGCTGACCGAAGGAGAGATTCATGCTTCCGCTTTATGACCCAACGCTTACGCAGCCGATGCGTGACGAACTGACAAGCATCGGTGTAACCGAACTGCTGACACCGGAGGCCGTGGACGCCGCGATTGCGCAGCCGGGAACAACACTCGTCTTCGTGAACTCCGTCTGCGGATGTGCGGCCGGCAGTGCGCGCCCCGCGCTGCGCCTGGCGTTGCAGCACGGCACGCTGCCGGACCATGTGGTGAGCGTGTTCGCCGGGCAGGACCGCGAGGCAACGCAGCGTGCACGCGACTACTTCCTCGGGTTCCCTCCCTCCTCGCCGCAGATCGCGCTGATGCGCGACGGCACGGTGGTGCACATGATCCCGCGCCACCATATCGAGGGGCGCACCGCGCAGATGATCGCGGAGAACCTCAAGGACGCCTTCGACGCCCATTGCGCCGTGAAGGCATGAAGCTTCAAAGGCCCATCCATCGCAACCGGTGGATGGGCCTTTGCTTTCCCACGATCCCCTTCCCGCCCCCTGGCCAGCCTGCAGCCGGCATGCATATCCGCCGGCGCCTCCCTTCGCCGGAAGACTCCGTTCGTCTATATTTGCAGGCTCTTCGCTCCAACACCCTGTTGGGCTCCGTCGACATCGCGGACTGTTCGATAACGATCCGATGCCATGCGGCCGCGATGCGGCGCACGGAGCACGTTGTTCGACAGTCCCCACTGGAACACGACACAACTGACACAGTCTGATAGACTCAACCCTAAACGCAACAGACCTCAGCAATGATTATCGGCGTACCTCGTGAAATCAAGCCGAACGAGAACAGAGTCGGCGTAGTGCCCTCGGGCGTTGAACTCCTTGTGAAGAACGGCCACACGGTGCTGGTGGAAACCAACGCCGGCAATGGCTCCGGCTTCCGCGATGAGGATTACGTTCGCGTCGGCGGCAAGATCGTCGGGACTCCCGCCGATGTCTATGGCGGCGCGGACATGATCGTAAAGGTGAAGGAGCCGATCCAGCCGGAGTATGCGCTGATCCGCCCCGGCCAGGTGCTCTTCACCTACTTCCATTTCGCCGCGAGCCGCGAGCTCACCGAGGCGATCATCAACAGCAGGTCCGTGGCGATTGCCTACGAGACGGTGCAGCGCGCCGATCGCTCGCTGCCGCTGCTGATCCCGATGTCCGAGGTCGCCGGCCGGATGGCTCCGCAGGAAGGAGCGAAGTATCTGGAGAAGACGATGGGCGGCCGCGGCGTTCTGCTTGGCGGCATCCCCGGCACGCGCCCGGCCGATGTGCTGGTGCTGGGCGGCGGCGTTGTGGGCACCAACGCGGCGAAGATCGCAGCCGGCTTCGGCGCCCGCGTCACCATCGTCGACCGCGATCTCTACCGCCTGCGCTATCTGGACGATGTGATGCCGCGCAATGTGCAGACCATGATGTCCACGCCGCATGCGATCCGCGAGGCGATCCACCATGCCGATCTCGTGATCGGTGCCGTGCTGATTCCGGGCGCGAAGGCTCCCTACCTGATCACGCGCGACATGCTTCCGGAGATGCGCGAGGGCTCGGTGATCGTTGACGTCTCCGTTGACCAGGGGGGCTGCATCGAGACCACGCGCCCAACCACGCATGCCGATCCCACCTATGTGGTGGATGGCGTTGTGCACTACTGCGTCGCCAACATGCCGGGCGCGGTTCCGTTCACCTCCACCATCGGCCTTACCAACGCAACGCTGCCGTACATGCTGCAGCTTGCCGATCACGGCTTCCGCGACGCGCTGAAGCAGAACCATGAGCTGCTTCCCGGCCTGAACGTGATCGATGGCGTGGTGACGCACGAGGGTGTGGCCGAAGCATTCGGCATGGAGTACGTTGCTCCGGAGACGGCGCTGGCGTAGCCGGCCGTACGGCACGCCATGCTCCTACCGGTTCATAGTGAGAAAGGGGCTCCCGGTTCGATACCGGGAGCCCCTGTTCATTTCTCCGCCGTTCGTTCTCCACTGCAGCAGCGCAGTGATTCACCACATGCAGCGGCCGCAATCGAAACGGGACCCAGCACCGGGGCCCCGCTTTCTGACGGCAGCAATTATGATCTTTCCATCGTCGGCACTCGCGAGCCTGCCTCCTCCCGATGCCGCAGGGCCTTCAGGCCGGTTGAGCCATCCTACTTCTTCCCATTGGCCTTCGAGTCATCAACCGTGACCCGCATCGGGGTGGACGTGTTCGTGGTTCCCAGCTTCACCGGCTGTGTGGGCCTGGTATGGCCCGATGCCGCAGTGGCCTGATGTGCAGAGCCGGAGCGCACGTTTGCACGATGCGGCCGATGCTGGGCGATGCCGTTCACATCGCCGGAAGCCGCGGCCTGGCCCTCGGGCCCCGCCCCATCGGCCGCGGGCACCTGCGACGGCGTCCCGGCCGGCGCGCCCGTTGTGGGCGCAGTGGCAGCCGGTGCGGCGGCTGCAGGTGCGGCGGCTGCCGGAGGTGCGGAAATCGTGGGGGGAAGGATCCGCGGCGACTCCGTGGCCGGAGCAACAACACGAACAGGTTCCGGCGCCTGATAGTGATTGATCACGAGCGCCGTACCGCCAACGAGCGAGCCGCCGACAACAACGGCAACCACCGTCTTCAGGAATCCGCCCGCAGCCGCAGCACCAACCGTGGAAGCGCCGGAGGCTGCTCCCGTACCGGCGGCTCCGGCAGCACCTGCGCCGGAGGAGGAGCCTGCCGCCGTGCCGGCGACCGTACCGATGGCTGCACCCGGCGTCGCGGCCAGAATCCCCATGATGCGCTGGCGGTAGCGGCCGGTTTCGGCAGCCGTGTGCTCGCGATCACCCTGGATGAAGCGATCCATGACCTGAAACGCCTTCAGCGTGCGCTGCAGATCGCCATCCACGGCGACGTTGAGAAAGAAGTCGGCCTCCTGTGCCTGACTCATCTCTCCCGCCAGATAGCGCTCGACAAGCTCTTCACGTTCGATCTGGTTCATTGATTGCTTCCTCCGATAAACATTTCAGCATCCGGATTCGGACGTTCTTCACCTTCACTTCCCAACGCGAGGAAGGCGGCAATGATGCGGCCGATTCGCGCCCGCGCCCGCATCGCCCTCATCTTCACCGATCCCAGCGTCTCACCCCGAATCGCGGCGATATCCTCATAACCATAGCCGCAGTAGTTGTGCAGCGTCAACACTTCACGCTGCTCGAACGGGAGCTGCTCCAGCGCGAGCTTCACCAGCTCCTCGAGATGAGAAGGCTCGTGAGCCGACTCCGTGGGGTGATCCGATTCGTACAGGTCATCCAGCGACGTATGGCGACGCTCGCGGCCGATATACTTCAGGCAGAGATTGCGCGCCATGCGAAGCAGATAACGGGCGGGCTCCAGCACCTCGGTGGGATTGTTCCGCATCTTGATCACCCGTTCCCACAACTCCTGCACCAGATCCTCGGCAACCTCCTGGTTGCTCACGATCTTCAGGCAGTACATCCGGAGGCGCCGATCGTACCGGTCGAACAATTCCATGAAGGCGGCATCATCTCCCTCCAGAAACCGTGTGAAGGTCTCCGATTCGTTCACCACCCGCCCTTTGGTTTCTACTCGTGTCATGCTTCCAATGTGCCCCGGTCGGGATGATTCCCTGCCCGTTTAGAGAGATGATCCCGGCCATGTCTCGAAGGTAACGCGGCGTCCAATATTTTTTTTCTGCCACGGGCGTTACCTTGCACGGCCTCACCGGATCTTCTCCATATCGTAGTGGTCCGTATTTCTCAATCCGGCTGCCGGCCTATGCTCCCCTTCGGTACACTTCGACGGCTGATCCCTGCGCTCCTCCTGGGCCTCTGGTCCATGGCCGCGCATGCGCAGCTCGATCCGCACGGAGGCGGCCCGAACGATCCCACACTCACGCCGGATACGCTCCGGTTCAACTGCGTGGTTGTGGGGGAAACCGTCTCCGCCCCGTTTACCATCACGAATGTGACCGGGCACACGGTCTTCGTCGAGGAATACCGCCCGGGACGCCTGGCCGATCCCTTCAGCTTCTCGCCCCGGCCTCCCCAGGATTCGATTCCGGACCGCAAGACGGTTACCGATACCATCCGCTTCTCTCCGCATGTACCGGGAGTCTACACCGCATCGTTCAAGATTCACTTCGGACATGGCGGCAGCGAGCTGACGATGTTCGTTCGCGGCGTAGCCTCCGTTCCTCCGTCCGTGGACGTCGATGGCCGCATCCTCCCCTTCCTCCCCGATGTTCATGCCGGCGAGTCGTCCACCGAATGCATCTGGCTGCACAACCCCTCCTGCCGGGAGGAACCGGTCACGCAGCTTTCGATCCCGGGCCAGGACTACTCCATCTCGAGCGCACCGCCGCTTCCGTTCGCAATCCCGGGACGCGACAGCGTTCAGATCTGCGTTCGATTTGCTCCGCGGGCCGACGGCGTTCATTCCGATACGCTCACGATCGGGATGGGTCCGCAGCGGACGCAGATCGCGCTCATCGGCCGCCAGGTACAGGCCGGGCAGCCCTCGCTGGTGATCGAGCCGAGCGTGCGGGTTCGGATGGACTCCACGTTCGTCGGGCACGTGAGCGCTCCGCAGACAATCCTCCTCTACAATGTCGGCGATGCCGATGACTCCCTCGCGCCGCAGCAGATCATACTCGACGGACCGGACGCCGATCAGTTCACGGTGACGCCGGCCGCCATTCCGGGACGCATCCTTCACGCGGACCATGCGGACACGTTCGTTGTGAACGTACGGTTCACGCCGAACCGCCCGGGCCCGCTGATGACCGCCTTCCGGCTGCGCCACGTGGACGGGAACCGGCCGCCGGTGATGTCCCCCGGCATCGGAGGCGTGGGACTGCTTGCCGCGGCAACGGGCCTTCCCAATGCGGTCACGATCGGCGACAGCGTTGAAGTGGGAACCACCGGCGAGCAGGATTCCGCATGGCAGCTGCGCAACGACGGGAACGTTCCGCTGGAGATCGACAGCGTGACGATCGGCGGAACGGATTCCGCCGCCTTCGCGGTGGAGGGGCCATCCGGATCGCTTCCACCGGGGGCGACGTTCCGGTACGACGTGAGCTTCTCTCCGGGAGCAGTGCGCACCTACAACGCGATCCTTCTGGCGAACGGCCATTACATCGATCAGAACAGGCAGCCCAGGGCCGAACAGAAGAGCGTGAGCGTGACCGGCAGAGGCTTCGAACTCCCGCAACCGGATCCGCGAGTCGTGCTGGACCGCTCCCAGTACGACTTCGGCTGCGTGCCTCTCGGGGATACCTCCACCGCGATCGTGTTCCACATTTCGAACAACGGAACGCGGGCCGTGACGCTGAAGGAATACCGCCTTCCCCCGGCGTTCGAGGGATTCGGTCCGCGCGCCGGAACCGTGATCGATGCGGGGACAACCTACACGGACTCACTCCGCTTCGCTCCGAAGAATCCCAACCCTCCCGACGTCGGCGGCGAGTTCAGAGTGGATGTGGAGGGAGGCCAGGGCTCGCCGACAACGGCAACCCTCACCGCTCACGTAGGCCCGCCGCTGCGGCCGACGTTTGCCGTCTCGCTGCTCACCTTTCCCAACGTTGCACCGGGGGATACCTCCGCGGTGCCCGATACGGCAATCATCAACAATCGGTCCTGCCGTACGCTGCTGGTAACATCCGTCTCGGGGCCGGCGACGCCGGCGTTCGGCATCGTGCAGCCACCGACCGGTTCCATCCCGATCCCTGCCAACAGCGGCGGCTACCCGCTCGCCGTCATCTTCACGCCGCCCACCGGTTCCTCCGGCGACCTGTTCGATACGATCGTCGTGCACGCTGCTAACGGATCGCGCGACACGCTCGCACTCCGCGGCCGCGCGGACAGCACCGGCAGGCATGGCGCCAGCATCGTCTCGATTGCAGGCGCCCCCGTCGGGTTCGACACGGTGATCGTTGCGCTTGCGGACACGGTGACGATTCGCCTGGTGAACCGGGGCGATCTGGACGCGCAGATCAACGCGGACTCCCTCGGCTTCATGGACGCGTCGGTGCAGGACTTCCAGTTGCTGAACAGACCCTCCGGCACTGCGACGCTGCACGCAGGCGCCCCCGACACGCTGAGCCTCTCGGTACGATTCGCACCGGGCGCCGCCGGAGATGTTCGCAACAGTCTGCATGTGGCCTTCACCGATGGGAATCGCCGCACGCTGGATATTCCTCTCGCGGGCGCAGGCACGCCGGGCCCGGTGATCGTGCCGGCTGCCGTGCAGGTGCCGGATGTCGCCGCGGGAGATGTCGCGCAGCTGGACAATTTCTTCCGGATCGCAAACGCCGGTGTCCGTGGGATGACGCTTGAGCGGATAGAGCTTGCCGGCCCGGACTCCGCCGCCTTCCAGGTAACGCCGAAGCAGAATGCGCTCGCCCCGCACGACTCGATTGCATGCTCCGTCCGTTTCGCTCCCGATGCGGTACGGACATACAGCGTTGGCATGACCGCCCGCTTCACCAACGGCCTTACCGCGGTCGCAACGCTCGGCGGCAACGGCATACTGCGCCCCCCGGCGGCCGAGGTGATCACGATCGACTCCGCCAGTGTGAATGTGAACCAGAAGTTCACGCTGGGTGTGAACGCCTATCCGCCGCTCACACAGTCCGCGGCGGCCACCGATCTGAACGTGAAGATCCATGTTGATCCGGACGCGCTGTTCCTGTATCGCGTGATACCGGCAGCCGGTGCAACGGATTCCATCGGCTTCTCGAAGGATAACGACACCATCTTCATCGTGCGCCACGCATCGGCGCCGATGGCGGGCAATCCCCTGATCGCACTGGAGATGGAGGGGCTCGTTACCGGCAGGCCGAAGAACACTGTCGGGCTTCTGCAGGTCGCCATGCCGAACAACGGAACCACGGCGATCGGGGAACTGCGGGACGGCCTCGTTGCGCTCAGCGGCTGCGAGATCGCTCATCCGGTGTCGTTCAGCAGGCCAGTGGCGGCGAAGCTCATCTACCCGATGCCGGCACGCGACAGAATCACCATTCGCTATCATGCCGCCCCCGGTTCCTATCCCACGATGGAGATCATCAACGTCACCGGCATAACTGTCCGCTCAGAAACATTGCCCGCGGGCACCGGTCAGGATCAGGAAGTGGTGGTGGCTCTCGCCGGGCTTCCGGCCGGCATGTATTACGTGCGCCTGAGAACGGCAACGGTGCAGAGCGTACTGCCGGTGCTTGTCACGGGGTAGGTTGCGGTTATTGGCAGGTAACCTTATTCGTACGATTCCACCGGCGAGCATCCGATGAAGGCCTCCGGAGGAAGTACCCCCTTGGTAGCACCACCACTCTCCGCGTTCGGAAGCTTCAATGTGGGAGCGGCCCGCTCCTTCCGGCACCGCCGCATCACATCGGCGGACCGGTGCGATAGCGCGGGAGCTCATCAATCAGTCCCCGGACACGAGCTACCGATGGGTGCCCCGCCGGAAGCCAGTAGGAGAGCGCCCCGCGCAGCCACCATGATCATCGATGTGGGGAACATCCGCCTGAGCGCTTCGATCAGCTTACAGGGCAATAGTAGCGCGTGGTTGGCTGTTCGTGGCACGTACGTTGATCGGGAATGAATGAACCCGCCCTGCCAGCATGTTCAGACCGAAGCGGCCGGTGTACGCGACGCCGGCCGACCGTGGAGGGATTATGGGGCTTCGGTCCTGGCAATGGATGTGCCGGAGCCACCGGATTGCGCAGAACCAGGACCGAAGCCCGAACACCTGACCCAGTGGTCCGTACCGGCGGAAACGCATGTACCGATCGCCGGCGGATGCACCGGACGCGGATGGGGAGCATCGCGGTGCGGGGCCGTCTCCGGCAGAGCCGAACGCTCCGCCCACTCCCGGCGACATCGCACATTCAGTCCACTACGTACGAACCACCACTGACGAATCCAGCACTCCCAGCTCGCGTCCAACCGCGGTGAAGGCCGCGATGGCGCGATCCAGATGCTCCCGCTCGTGCGCGGCCGATATCTGCACGCGGATGCGCGCCTGCCCCTTCGGCACCACCGGATAGAAGAACCCGATCACATAGATCCCTTCCTCCAGCAGGCGCTCCGCGAACTTCTGCGCGAGCGGAGCATCGTAGAGCATGATCGGCACAATAGGATGTTCGCCCGGCTTGATGTCGAAGCCGGCCGCCGTCATCTGCTCCCGGAAGTAGGCGGTGCTCTCCTCCAGCCGGTCGCGCAGCGCGGTGGTCTCGGAGATCATGTCGATCACGGCGATGCTTGCCCCCACCACGCTCGGCGGCAGCGTGTTGGAGAAGAGATACGGGCGCGAGCGCTGGCGCAGCATGTCGATGATCTCCTTCCGTCCCGTGGTGTATCCGCCGATGGCCCCCCCCAGCGCCTTTCCAAGCGTGCCGGTGATGATGTCCACGCGGCCGACGGCGTTGCAATACTCCACCGAGCCGCGCCCCGTTCTTCCCATGAAGCCGGCGGCGTGGCATTCGTCCACCATCACCAGCGCGCCGTACCTGTCGGCGAGATCGCACACCCTGTCGATCGGCGCGATCACGCCGTCCATCGAGAACACCCCGTCCGTGACGATGATCTTCTGCACCGCGCCGTCGGCATCCGCCTGCTTCAGCTGCTCCTCGAGATCGGCCATGTCCGCGTTCGCATAGCGATAGCGCTTCGCCTTGCAGAGACGCACGCCGTCGATGATCGAGGCATGATTCAACGAGTCCGAGATGATGGCATCGTTCTCGCCGAACAGCGGCTCGAACACTCCGCCGTTCGCATCGAAGCAGGCCGCATAGAGGATGGTATCCTCCGTGCCGTGAAACGCCGCCAGCTTCGCCTCCAGGCTCTTGTGCAGATCCTGCGTCCCGCAGATGAAGCGCACGGAGCTCATACCGTAGCCGTGCGAGTCCAGCGCGGCATGCGCGGCGGCGATCACCTTCGGATGCGAGGAGAGGCCCAGATAATTGTTGGCGCAGAAGTTGAGCACCGGGGCATCGCTCCCCTGCACGGTTATCTCCGGGCCCTGCGGAGAAGTGATCACGCGCTCGCGCTTGTAGAGCCCGGCTTCCTCGATGGCTGCCAGCTCCTTCTGGAGTGCAGGTCTGAACGTATCGAACATGGTTACGGCCTCGAGTGTCTGAGGGAGAAGGAAATTGAGAGTCCGGCTCTGCGCGCCGGCCTGTGCCCGGCGCGGCCGGCGAGCCGATTGACGGAACGCATGCACGGTTGACGGAACGCACGCACGGTTGACGGAACGCGCGCACGGCGTATTCGCCGATCGGCTGCTGCGAACGGCACCGAAATTACGAAACCTTCTGCGACCCATCGGCCATCCGCAAAGTCGAAGACGGCCTGCATCGTTGGTATATATGTTGCGCGGCGTGCCGCCGCCGCCGTAGTTTTTCGCCAATGGATCAAAACCTGACCGCCGACAGCCTGATACACGCCCGGTTCATGATCCCGGCGAGCAGCGGCGAGACCATCTATTGCGACGCGCGTTTCCCGGGGATCGAGGGAGACGCGCTTCCTGTTATCATCTTCGTCCACGGCTTCAAGGGCTTCAAGAACTGGGGCTCCATCCCCTACATCTGCGAATCGCTGGCGCGGCGCGGTTTCTACACCATCGCCATGAACTTCACGCACAACGGCGTGGAGGGGCATCGCCAGGACTTCACGCGGCTGGACCGGTTCGAGGCGAACACGTTCACGCGCGAGGTAGAGGAACTGTACGATGCGGTATCCGCCGTGAGCAACGGGCTGGTTCCTCTGGCGGTACGCGCCTCGGAGAGGATCGGCATCATCGGACATTCGCGCGGCGGCGGGATATCGCTTCTCGAGGCGGCGGACGATCCGCGCGTCCGGGCCGTTGCGGTGTGGGCATCGGTGGCAAGCTTCCATCGGTTCACGGAGCGCCAGATCGACATATGGCGGCGGGATGGTTTCTTCGAATCGAAGAACATGCGCACCGGCCAGATGATGCGGCTGGGCGCCGGCCTGCTCGCCGATCTGGAGACGAATGCCGATCAACTGAACATCACGGCCGCCGCGGAGCGACTCGGGCGGCCGCTCCTGATACTGCACGGCGAACAGGATCTCTCCGTGCGCATCGAGGATGGAGAAGAGATCGCCGCACACGCACAGCCGGAACTGACGGAGTTCGTCAGGATACCGACGGCGAACCACACGTTCGGTGCGGTGCATCCGTTCGAGGGAACCAATCCGATTCTCGAGGACGCGATCTCCCGCACGGCAGGCTTCTTCCATCGCCATCTGTAGTCGCACAACATCGGACGGAACAGGCCGCCGTTCCCACGTCAAACGGCGGCGCCATGTTTGCCAGCTCCAACAACCAACGTAGCCGACAGGTCAGTGACAACAACTATCTCCTCCTCCCTGCCCGCCAGCAGGCCGATGGTCAGCGCACTTGCAGCCGCAGTGCTTGCGCTCGCGGCCACCTCGCTCCATGCCCAGTATCTTCCCGGCTACGTGATGCGCGGTGTTGATTCGGCACTCTCCTCGATGGCCATGACCCGGGCGGACATGTCGATGCGCTGGGATGCGGCCGGCACCGATCCCCACCGGCTCTCGGTGATCAAGCGACTCTTCGGCGATCCGCTCGCCACCTTCTCCGTTGCCGATTCGCTCGCATCGATCTCCCTCTCCAACCGGAAGAACTACGGCGCGCTCTTCAACCACCTCGGCAAGCGCCTGGACTTCGGCGACAACGCCTTCGTGGTGCAGCATCCCGCCCTGAGCGACAACGAGATCAAGCTCTACAGCAAGGTGGATATCTCGAAGCTCGGCCTCCCGGACGCCTTCCTCCTTCGAAAGTTCCTGATGCTCGCGCTGGCAACCGATGCATCGCTTACCAACGTGAAGGGATCGATCAAGGCGGAACGGCTTACACGCCTGATCGCCTACTGCGATTCGCTGATCCTGCAATCGGAGGATGATGCGAACGCGACGCTGCTGGAGATGAAGGAGTCCGAGCGCTACGGCCTGAAGCGCAGCAAGCAGTTCTTCAACGACGATGCCAACGGGCTGGACTATCAGGCACTGCTGGAACCGGGCGTGGGGCTCTTCTCCGTGGCGTTCGATCTGGCGCAGAACATGGCGCCGGAGGTCGCGCGGCTGAAGGATTCCATCAAGACGCAGATCTGGCAGACACCGCTCGGCGTGGTGGCGCTGGGAGGGCCGGGAGATGACATCTACACCGGCGATCTCTTCTGCGTGATCGATGTCGGCGGCAACGACATCTACAAGCCGAAGCCGCACACGAAACGGGATGCGGCGGACCGGCAGGTGACGCTGATCGTGGACTTCGACGGCAACGATACCTACATCGGCCAGGACTTCGCGTTCGGCGGCACGCTGTTCGGCGCCTCCACGGTAATCGACATGAAGGGGGACGACAGCTACACCGCCGGGAACTTCTCGCTGGGCTGCGGCTACTTCGGAACGGGTATCCTCTACGACGGCGCCGGCAGCGACCGCTATTCCGGCGGCACCGCAGTGGAGGGGGCCGGCATGTTCGGCATCGGGCTGCTGATCGATGCGCAGGGAAACGACACCTATCTCGCCCACTTCGAGTCGCAGGGCTTCGGATACACCCGCGGCATCGGCGCCATCATCGAGCATGAAGGAAACGATCAGTACATCGCCTCCTCCCCCTACGTCGACTTTCTCCGCTACGCCGATCACTTCGAGACCTTCTGCCAGGGAGCGGCGCTGGGCGCACGTCCGGTGGCATCGGCCGGCATCGGCTATATCGCCGAGGGCTCCGGCAACGACACATACGTTGCCGACATCTTCGGCCAGGGAACGGGCTACTGGTACGGTCTGGGGGCGATCGTCGATTACGGCGGCAACGACTCCTACAGCGCCTATCAGTACGCGCAGGGTGCCGGCGTGCACCTTGCCTTCGGCGCATTGATCGACACGTCCGGCGACGACAACTACGTATCGCACGGCGTGTCGCAGGGATGCGGACACGATGTGGGCTTCGGCGGCTTCTACGATGCCAAGGGAGACGACAACTATGTCGTGGAGTCGCTCTCGCAGGGGGGGGGCAATGCGGACGCCATCTCACTGTTCATTGACGGCGGCGGCACCGATGGCTATCTGGCACGGGTCAACAACACGATGGGCTACAGCGACCTTCGCAACGACTACGGGATGATCGGCATCTTCCTGGATCTCGAGGGGAAGGATTACTACGGATCGATCCGCGGAGGGAACGACAGCCTCTGGAACGGCAGCTTCTACGGCGCCGGACTGGATGCGAACCTCCGCCCGAAGAGTCAGGATGCGCCGAGCACCGGCCCGGCGGAGGTGAAGAAGACGAAGGAGGAGATCGGTGCGGAACTGGGGAAGGATATTCCCACGCTCTTCACCCAGGCCTCCGCCGCTCCGCAGAAGTTCCAGTACCTGGTGGATACGGCGCGATGGCGCCTGGTGGAGCGCGCCGACGAATCGATCCCCTATCTGCTCGGCATGATGAACACGGAGCTGCCGCGCGAGCGCCTTGCGATCGACGTCATATTTCCGCGGATCGGCAAGCGGATGTTGAAGCCGCTGATGGACACCGTTGCGATGGGTGCACCGGAGCGGGTGGGCCGCGCCCTCTACTCCCTTGGAGAGATACGGGACACCACCGCTGCCGAGGTGATCGGCAGGAAGCTGGTGGACCCGAAGGCAACCTGGAGGATGCGCGCCGCTGCGGGCCAGGCTCTGCTGAAGATCAAGGCGCCGTCGGCAAAGCCGTACCTGAAGATGGCGCTGCGCGACACCGTGGAGCTTGTTCGCGGTTACGCCGCGCGCGCCATGGTTCTGGTTGCGGACTCCACGGAACTGAACGAGATCATGTCCGCCATGAACGATCGCAGCCAGGTGGTCCGGCACCAGGTGCAACTGGCATTGCAGAATCGCGGGGTGGACAGCGTGGACGTCAGCCGGGCAATCGTCCATTCCATGCTGGAGAATCAGAGCGGCTTCTCCTTCACCCTGCTCTATCAGCTTGCGCTCACCATGCACGACTCCACCGGTCGATCGCAGCTCCTCTCGGGGCTGCTCGCGAACCCGTCCCCCACGATTCGCGCCAAGGCCGTTCGCCTTGTGCTTGCATGGAGCGATCCCGACCTGCTGGACATGGCCCGCGCGCTGAAGAAGAGCGAGAAGAATTCGATGGTGCTGTTCGAACTGAACAAGATTCCCGAGAGCCCAAAGAAGAAGAAGAGCCGGCACCGCTGAGCGGATGTCGGATGGCAGCCCGCACGCATGGCTGGCCGGGGTCCGTGCGCACCCGTGCGCCCGCGCATCGGTACATGCGCCATGAGACCTCCGGCTCCGCAGTGCTCACCGGCAGTTGACGGCGGCCGATGCCGGCGGCAGTTGACGGCGTTGAGGGATTGAACGACGCCGCCTGCCGGCGCCCCCGCGCTACTTCCGGCCGCTCCCTCCCCCACCTGTCAGCGTCGCTGCACGGGCCAGCGCCCCCTCCAGTGTGCCGTGAACGTTCTCGCTGCCGATCTCTACATCGAGGCCGGCCTTCTCCAGCGCCGTGAGCGGCTGGGCGTGAATCTCCGCAAGCACAAGCTGCCCGCCGCGTTTGCGCAACTGCTCCCACGCATCGCGCAGCGCATGCAGGCCGGTTGCATCCAGCGCCGGCACGTTGCGCATCCGTATCACACGCACGGTCGGCCCGGACTCCACAACATTCATCGCCTCGGCGAACTTGTAGGCGGCTCCGAAGAAGAGCGGCCCGTTGATCTCGTAGATCTCCACGCCGGGCATCTGGAGCGCCGCCACCGCCTGCGCTTCGTCATCGCCATCCTCATCGTTCAACTCCCGCGTGATCACCCCCACATTGGTCACCATCGCCATCCGCCGCATGAACAGAAGAATCGAAAGCACCATCCCCACCTCGATCGCAACCGTGAGATCGATCGCAACCGTCAGGACGAATGTCAGAACGAAGACCACGGCATCGCTGAGCGGGCTCCTGATCATTGCCCTGAAGGAGCGCCACTCGCTCATGTTGTAGGCCACCACAACGAGTATCGCGGCGAGACATGGCAGCGGGATCAGCGTTGCCCATCTGCCGAGCAGCAGCATGAACAGCAGAAGAACAACGGCGTGCACGATCCCCGCCACCGGCGTACGGCCGCCGTTCCGGATGTTGGTTGCCGTGCGGGCAATCGCTCCGGTGGCCGGTATTCCGCCGAAGAGCGGCGAGGCCATGTTCGCAATCCCCTGCGCTATCAACTCCGTGTTGGAGCGATGTTTGCCGCCGATCATGCCGTCGGCCACGACTGCCGAGAGAAGCGACTCGATGGCGGCGAGGAGCGCGATGGTGAGGGCAGGGCCGAACAACGTCTTGATGGTGGCCAGATCGATCTGCGGAATGGAGGGGGTCGGGATCGAGGAGGGGATCGCTCCGAATCGCGACCCGATGGTTTCCACGTGAAGGGAGAACAACTGCACCACGGCAGTGGCCGCAAGCAGGGCGATCAACGGCGCGGGTACGCGGCGCGAGATACGGGGCCAGAACACGATGATCAGGAGCGACCCCGCGGCCACCGCGAGAGCCTCCGGATTGATCGTTGAGAGATGAAGAACATACTCCCGCCACTTGTCGAAGAACTCCGACGGGACCGGCCCCATCTGCAGCCCCAGGAAGTCCTTGATCTGCGAGGAGAAGATCACGACGGCAATGCCGCTCGTGAACCCCACGATCACCGGATGCGGAATGAACTTGATCAGCGCCCCGAGTCGGGCAACGCCCATGATCACCAGCAGGATGCCGGCCATGATGGTGGCGATCGCGAGGCCCCCCTCACCGTACTGCCGGACGATGCCGTAGATGATCACCACGAACGCGCCGGTCGGTCCTCCGATCTGCACCCTGCTCCCACCGAGCGCCGAGATCAGGAAGCCGGCGATCACGGCCGTGATCAATCCCTTCTCCGGCGATACGCCGCTGGCGATGGCGAACGCTATCGCCAGCGGCAGTGCCACGATGCCGACGATGACGCCGGCGCCGATGTCGCGAAGGAACTGGCCACGACTGTAGTCGCGCAGTGTGGTAAGCAGCTTTGGTCTGAACATGGGGAGGATGTGTCAGCAGGCATTGAACGGTGTCGATCGGCCGTGGAGCGCGGCACGCGCGCCGCATGCGGGCGTGCCTCAGGGAGTGCTCCCGCCGGAACTGACCAGCGCGTCGAGGTCCGACAGCAGACTCTCGAGATGCACGGCGCTGTCCATGCCGTCGAACTCGCGCACCGCCTGCGCCGCAACGAAGCTCTGGCCGGGGAGCTCTCCCCGCTCTGCAACGATGGCACGAACGCGCGGCAGGAAGATGAACTGCAGCCATTGCCGAAACGCCATCGTGTCCATGGCAAATGCTGCGCGGAACCGGTATGCCTCATCGGGAAGCGCTTCCTCCTGCCACATGCCGGCACTCCGCATCTCCGCCTCGATCGCGTCGGCGAGTTGCTGCAGCCTGCTGTAGATATCGGAACTGTTCGTGGGCATGGATGGTGCATAGTGTACGGACTTGCGCAGGTTTCTGCAACTGCGCGCAGCGTAGCGCCGGCACGGAGCGGCATGCCTGCGAGCGCGAGCTCCGCTCTTCCGATCGATACCAGGCGTCCGCACATTCACCCCCAACCGGGCGCAGGCATCGAACCTCGCAACCGCCCACCCTGGAAGGGCCGTCCCGCACGGGCCGCAGGGCCGGCCGGTCACTTGCCGGGTCATCTCCGGTAAAGCAGTCCCATTGGAACCGGGCCGGTCCCGGACAACCGGAGAAAGCCGGTGCGCACTCTGCAACAAGGGTGTCAAACGGTGACTCCTCCACCGCATGGAGACGTTGAATCGCAGCACGACATATCGTGCGGTCCGCCGCACTCCGGGAAACACAACCGTCCCCACGCAGCGTTCGCAGACATCGCCGGCATCCGCCTTCCCCAGGCAATTGCGGATAACCGGCGCGTCTCACGTCCGAGCGTGGGGACGGCCTCATTCACGACTCACATCCTCATCGATTCACGTCTTCATAACACGTTGTGCTCATCGTTTCATGTCTTCTATCATTCCGCCGAAGGCCAGGCCGGCTGCGCCGATGGTTCCAGGCCCGGCGGTTCATTCCTCCCCTCTCTTCTCCCCGGCTCCCTCATGTGGTGGTGTGGCGGTCGCGCTGAGCGCGGCCGCGTTCGTCCCCAGACGAAATTTTCTCCCGGTGCATGCCGCCGCGTGCATCGGCATCGTCGCCGCTCAGGCGGGCGCCGCACTGGGTGCAGAAGAACGCCACCGGCTGCAGGACCGCCGCGCCGCACTCCCGGCACAGCCGGCGAAGGGGGGCGCCGCAGCAGGCGCAGTACTTGTCGTCCCGGTAGCCGAATGCCAGGCAGGCACCGCAGCGCAGAGGCGTTTCATCGGTATCATCGGCCGGCCTTCCGGCGTTCGTATCTGGATCGGTCTCTGAATGATTGCTCATGATATCTCTCGCAGTGCGATCTCTCCGGTACGCCCTGCGGGGTATGAGAGTTCATCACAGAAGCGATTTCAATATATTCCGAGCGATTATCTCCCAACCCCGAAGCGATTATCGGCCGGTGAACCGAAGGAATTCCTCCCCCAGATGCAGCGTTCGCAGATCGATTTCCTGAACCACGGGCTTCTCCCCTTCGTTGGCCGCAGCGAGGAGGCGGAGCGCATTGCTCGATTCTGGGGGGAGACGTCGGATTCCCCCGGCCTCCGTGCCATGATCGTCTCCGGTGAGGCAGGCATCGGCAAGAGCCGGCTGATCGAGGAGATCACGCCGCGCATCGCCAACGCCGGCGGCACGGTGGTGCAGACAAAGCTCTATCCGGATGCCGGCACATCGATCGCGCCGCTGCTTGCGCGGGCGCTGACCCGGTCGGCAACCGCCAGCCACCTGCTCAAGACGGAGCCGGAGGAGACGATGGGGGGCGTGGCCGCCGCGCTGCTCCGTATCTCCAGCCTCCGCCCCACGCTGGTGATCGTGGAGGATCTGCATCTGCTTCCCCCCGACGCCGTTCCGGACTTCGCCGCCATTCTGGATCGCCTTGCCGATGAACCGCTCTCCCTGCTCGCCACTGCGCGTCCGGTCCAGACGCCTGCACGCGCGGTGCTGGAGCGCTACCTGGTTGACGAGATCACGCTGCACGGACTCTCCGAGACGGAGATCGCCCTCCTCTGCCGCTCCATCTTCGGCGAGCAGGTGCGCGAGGAGATCGTGCAGACGCTGCGCGAACGAACCACGGGAAATTCGCTGGCGCTCCGTTCGGCGCTCCGCGGCGCGCTCCGTACCGGTTCCCCGGGAGCCGGGCCGCGCAACGGCTCCGGAGTCATGATCGATCAGAACGCCTTCGTGCGCGCGTTGGAGCGGAATGTGCGCCTCCTCTCCGAAGGGATGGTGGCCCACCTCACCGAGCGCGAGAAGGAAGCGGCCGAACGGCTTGCAATGCTCGGGGAGGTGTTCGCGCGCGAGACGGCACAGGCGGCGCTCGCCGAGGCGGAGACCATTCTGGAGATGCTGACGTTCAAGGGCATCATCACCACGAGCGCCTCCCCTCCGCTGCCGATCACCGACACGCAGAGCGAGAGCGCACCGCTTGCATTCACGCATTCGCTGCTCCACCGGCACTTCGCCGATCGCGGCCGGTTCGACGCGGACATGATGGTGCGCATCCTCGCGGCGAAGTACCCGCTCTACTCCCTCATTCCCTTCCCGCTCCTGGAGGCACGCGCTCACGAAGTGACGGCCGATCCGGAGGAGATCGCACAGGCGATCGAGCGCATCTTCGTCATCACGTCGGTGCTGGACCGGAGCTCCAACTGGCATCGAACCACCACGGTGATGAACGTGCCGGACGCGCTGGCCGGACATGCCGCCGGGCGCTGGCCGGAGGAACGCCGCAGGGAGCTGCAGGCGCTCATCATCATCAACCATCTCACCATCCAGCGCCGCCTGCGCCGGGACGACTACGGGGAACGGGTTGAGCGGTTGATGGCGCTCACGGAGAATCCGGGGAACAGCGCCTGGGGCCTGCTCCGCCTGCGCGCGATCGTGTATCGCCGCCGGCAGTTGAAGCGCGTGGATCCCTCGGCCTGCCTCGATGCGTGGAGCGAAGTGGAATCGATTGCCAGCCAGTTTCCGGAACTCCGCAACACACGCCCCTATATCAGCCATCTGCGGGAGTCCGCGGAGGCAGCCAAGATTCTCAATCACCAGGTGCGGCTGCGCGAGGTGGAGGCATTGCTCCGCGCATTCCTGGATGATCCCGCCACTACGGAGGCCATACGCTTCCAGGCATGGCTCACGATCACCCCCTTCTTCCTGAACGTGGCCGAGTCGTCGGAGGAGCTTGCCGCGCGCCTGCGCGAGCTCTCGGAGCTGGAGGCCGTGGCCGCGCGCGAGGATACGGTGCTCGCCATCTGCAAGCAGGAGCGTCTGTTCCAATCGGGACTGTTCGACCGCTGCATCGCGTTCCACGAGGAGATGCTGCCGGTATACCGTGAGCTGGGGATGCAGATGGAGATCTTCAGCAGCACCATCATGCGCATCTTCTCGGAGATGGTGATCGGCGGAACGGCGACGCTTGCAGACGATCAGATCGGCGCTTTGATGGAGATGATACCGGAGATCGCACGACAGCAGGCGAAGAGCATCATCGGCCCGCACTTTGCCGGCGCCGCGCTTCTGCTTGGTGACTGGGAACATGCACGGCGTTATCAGATGCTGTACGGCAACGAGGCCCCGATGCTTGCCGATCGCCGCCTCCTTCTGGAGGTGATCACCGCGGATATAGAATCGCTCCGCGAGACAATGGAGAACGGAGCGCAGGAGATCGCGCACTTCAAGGCGCCGCTCGCGCTGCTGATGGATCCGGCCGCCGGCCTCGAACCGGCGCGGCAGACGGTGCGGGCGCTCCTCGCCCGCGAGCTGCTGATGGTTGACGATCTGATTCATCACCGCGCGATGATCGAACTCGTCGACGCGATCGATCTGGAACATCCGGACCTGCGCTTCGGCGCATCCGTGGAGCAGTTCGTTCACAACAGCGTGATCGCGATGCTGGAATGGTTGAACGGCCGTTCGCTCCCCGCGGTGATGCGGGTGATCGTGGATCGTTTCGAACAGATCCTCACGAAGGCGGAGATCCGCGCCTGGCGCGCCGCGGTCGCAGCCCTTTCACGCCAGCGCGACGAGGAACGTGCAAGCTCCACGGCGGAACAGCAACTGCATGTCTCGCTCCTCGGCACCATCACCGTACAGGCGGCCGGACAGGAGGAGCCGGTGCGCGTTCGCGGCACGCAGCTCTGCACCATGCTTGGCCTGATGGCCGCCGACCACATGCTGGCAAAGCCCCTCTCCGCGAACGAGTTCGCATCCATCGTCTTCGGCTCCGAGCGCGACCCGGACAGCGTGCGCAAGTCCGTGAACTTCGCCGTGTTCCGCCTTCGCGAACTGCTGAGCACCGATGCCATCTCCACCGCCGGCGAGACGCCGGTGCTCGATCTTGCCCATGTCGATGTGGACCTGATACGCGCCCACCGCCATCTCACGGCCGCAACGGAGGCGATGCGTGAGGGGGCGCTTGTGCGTGCTCTGCCGGAACTGCTCGCCGCTCTGGCGATATGCGGCGGCAGGGTCCCCTTCCCGACCTTGTACGACGAGTTCTTCGAGGCCGTGCGCGAGGACTTCGAAAGCGAACTCCGCGCCACCACCATCCGGCTTGCCCGCGCTCTGCAGCGCGAGGGAGACGGAGCCGCCGCCGAAGAGGTGCTGCGCCTGGCGTTCGCGGCAATGCCGGACGACGAAGAGATCGCCGAGCTGCTGCAGGATGCCCTTGTCTCGCTGGGCAAACGCACGGAGGCCCGCCGCATCGGCATGCGGGCGGAGATGGAGGGGATGAGTTAGTGGTTATTTGTCAGTAGTCATGGATAATGCCCGCTCGTTGGTCGGCAGTTGTACTGCCGTCCACTCGGGGCCGCATGCCTTCGACGCACCGTGTGTACTGTACGGGAACGACGGCCTGCGGCGCTGCTTCGCGATGCCACGCCCCCGCTTCGCGTAGGGCGACGCGACATCTCGCGCTCAACGTACCGAACCGAACCAGCCGCGTGAGGCCAACCCACCCGTGTCGCCACGCCCCCCGACTCCGTCGGGGCTCGCGGGGATCACCGGTGGGCCATTGCCGAATGATGCCGCATCGACGCTCCGATCCGTCGGGAAGATCGTCGAGGTCGGTGGTCCGGCGATGACGATACGAGGCCACGGCACGAACGGCTACTGGCGAAGAACGATTGATTACGCCCCAATCACGCTCGCCTCGTGCGCTTCCAGCATCACGCCGCTGAGCGCCGTGTATGCGGCCGTCCACGCCTCCGCAACCGCCGGCGTGTACGCCTCGCCGAGCCCGGTCTCCAGCGTCCAGAGGAGCGCGGCGCCAACCGTGTTGTAGTCCTCCGGACGGACGTGATACTCCACATGGCGTGCGCCGAGATTCGCAACGGCCGGCCGAAGCGCGTCGAAGCGGTCCAGCCCGGCAACCACCATGGCAAGCATCGCCATCAACTTCCGTCCCTGCTCCTTCATGTCCGCCCCCTTGAAGAGCGGCGCAAGATTCGGATCGAGCTCGAAGAGCTTTCCGTAGAAGAGTCCGGCCGCCGCCTCCGCGATCGGCGACACCATTGCGAACGTCTCGCGAACCAGATTCACCTGTTCGTCCTTCATTGTCCGGATATCCTTTCCTGTTGGTTGAGTTCCTCGTGATGCCGATCCGCCGGCCGGCGGATCAGTCGATGCACCAAGATAGACTCAGCGATTATCGAGCGGGGCCGAACCGGTTTCCGCCGGGCGCCGAATCGATTCTCCGGACACCATGTCCGAGCGCAACGCCGCACATGCCGGTGTGCCAACGGCACACTGCAGAACGGGGATGCCTGCGCGCCGGCGCGGGCATCCCCGTTGCAACTGCTTCCGGTTGGTATCGGCTGCTTCAGCCGGCGGCGATACGATCCATCTCCGCGAGCGCGTCCTTGGTGAACTTGTCGGCCAGGGCCTTGTCCGACGTCAGCTTCCCTACCCAGTCGCCGGAGATCTGGCTCCACTGCTGTGGTGTGACATTGTACGAATCGAACATCGTCTGCTCCCCCTTCTTCATCACCGTGGCATACATCGTCACGTACTGTTCGTAGGCGATCTCCGGCGGCGGCGGAGCGAACTGCTTCATCGCCGCCTGGTGCAGCGGATAGTAGGCCATCACAACGGCGCTGGCCGTTGCCGGATCGTACATCCGCGCATTCCATCCGTTCATTGCGGCCTCCCAGGTAGCGCGATCAACGCCGTTCTCCGCCGCGATCTGCACGCACACTTCGAGATCGCCGCCGCAGTTCGACATCTTCGCGCTCAACTCGGCATACTGTTCGAGCGAGATTCCGGCTATCGGTTCCAATGGGTCCACTGTCTCCTCCGTCTGAATATTGGTTGATTGAACCATGCACACGCATCACCATCTCCGTTTCCCCGCTCCATCACTCACCGATCGATCCATGCGCCGCGATCATCTCCCGGCAACGATCCGATATACAATACATGCATGTTCCCGGGAGGCCCGGTGTGAAGCCGAACAATGCAACACCCGGTGTTCCGGTTGTGATGCCCGCCGCAGAGCAATGCGGCGAGCAGGCGGCGGCAACATAAAGGCGCCCGCGGCACCAGCCATCGCTGGCAGGGTACGCGGGCGCCCCCATCATGCGTCAGTCCCTTCTCTCTCATTGTGGGACGTGCAATCTCCTCCTTGCACAATCTTCGTTGGCCTCGCCTCCACGCAGGGACCGGAAGCGCCGGCCGATTTCCCATCGACGATGATCGTGAGAAACAATGCGTTCAATCTACCGGCAGATGATTACAGTTTCCGCAGACCGCAATTTCAGTTTGCCGACGGCCTCCATTTCATCGTCATCGAACGGCGCACCGGCCGCATTCAACAGGGTAGATCACGCCGCGGCATGGAAGCTGCGGCGAGGAAACGCCCCGAAGGTTGTGACACCCCCGGGGCATTCCATGCATCTGCCTGCGCCGGCGGTCCGCGCCGGCGGTCCGCGCCGACGGTCCGCACCGGCGGTCCGCACCGGCGGTCCGCACCTGCTCCGCTCGGGAGCAGGCCTCCCGTTATCGTCCTACCACGGAGACCACCGTGGCGTACGGCGTCGTGCCCGGCGCGGAGATGTTGACGATGTACCTGCCGCTGGCCCATCCGGCCGTGTTGATCACGTGCAGCGCGGAGCCGGCCTCATAGGCCGCCGTGTTGCCGTAGATCGTGTTGCCAAGGATATCGCTTACCGTCACCGTCACCTGCGAGGCAACCGGCAGTTCGAACCGCACGTTCATCGGCGCCCCGGCGGTAACCGGGTTCGGATAGAAGCGTGCCGAATGCGCGTTGAGACTGATTGTGGAGGGTGACTCCACGCCGGCAACGCCGTCACTGGTTCCGCCGTCTCCCTGCCGCGCCATCGGAGCGAAGCAGAGCTGATTGAAGATGTTCAGCAGGACGCGCGCCGTTGAACGGCCGCAGTTCGGCGTGAGCGACGTGTTCACCATGTCGATGCAGTGCTGGCTGAACTGCGCGGCCGCGTCGCTGAACAGAATGGCGACTTCATTGCAACCGCTCAGCTTGTTGGTGCGGGTCTTGATCAGATAGAGCTGCTGCGGATCGGCTCCGATCAGCGATGCGCTCTGCGTGTATCCGCAGATGATGTAGCCCGGCGTCTCACTGCTGGTTGCATGCGTGGCGATGTTGACGGACCATCCCTCGTCGAAACCGTTGCCGCCGTAGGCCTCGGTGCCGGTAACGAGGCTGCATCCGCTGAACTCGGCGAGGTAGACGTTGTTGCCGGTGACGGTGCCGCCGCCGAGTGCCGTGGTGCCGGTGACGATGAGATTGCCCGGCGTCATCCCCGCCGGCGCACCGGCAGGCACCTCACGCACGCAGCGGGCGCCGTCGATACCGTTGGCATTGTCGCCGAAGTAGCGCTCGCAGATCGGTGTTCCGCAGGGGTCGCCCTGCAGCCGCATCAGGAAGCTCTCCAGGCCGGCATTGGGGGCCGGCCGCGAGTCGCTGTATCCAACCACCGCGAGCGTGCCGGCGGATGCACCCACCCGGAGCTGGCGGACGGAGCGAGCCTCCTCGTTCCGCGCGGCGCCGAACACCGCGATGTTCTGTGGCGCCGCGCCGTCCAGACCGTTCTGGCCGCTGACCCGCGCAACCAATGCATCGTAGTTGCCGGCGCCGGTGGTGTTGGTTGCACCAACCGCCACGATATCCGGAGCCACGTTCGGCGGCGAGTTGAGCGGCGCCTCCGCGACGCCGAGGAAATACTCATCCGCACTCGCCGTGCCGCCGTACTGACGGCCCCAGATGATGCCGAGCCCGGCCGTGACGCGCACGATGTAGCCGTCGCGGCCGGTGCCGGATGCGTTCGTGGTGGAGCCGACGGCGATGAGATCGCCGGCATGCGTGGTGACATTGTCCCCACCGGTTGCCTCCACGATATCATAGAAGATCTCGTCGCGGTTGGAACCGAACGTAAACGCAACGGCCGCACCCGTTGTGATATCCACACGCATGATGAAGCCGTCGCGCGAAACCACGCACGATCCGCCGAGGTTCTGCGTGACGCCGCACACGTAGATGACGTTCGGATTCAGCGCGCTGAGAATCACGCTGGTTGCCGAATCGTTGCCGCCGATGTTGTACGTCCCGGACCAGAAGTTCGTGCCGTTCGCATTCGTCCGCACGATATAGATATCGGATGTGCCGCACGCTCCGGTTGGCGCGATGAACGTCTCTCCCACGGCGATATATCCGCCGCCCGGCAGCTGCAGCACGCCTCCACGCCCAGCCTCACGGCATGGACTGGAGCCATACACATCCTGGAAACCCTGCCCGTGCAACTCCCCGGCCGCAGCCGCGAAGCCAATGGTGACCGCCAGCAGAAGCACGGTTCTGCGAACGATGCGATGCATACCTGCAATCATTTTCTTTCCTCTCCCGAATTGCAATGATACAGTGTCCGGTCAATGCACGGCCAACGCGATGCATGCAGACGGGGAATGACAGAATTTTCCCGTTGCACGGCACAGCGCATGGCGATGCCTCGCCGTCGTTATGGTTTGTTGATCCGAGTGTCTATGAACCGGTTGTGGTTCCAGTACGATCACCCCACAGACGTCCGGTGATTCCCTCCCGGCCGATGCACCATGCACACCTGCACGCGGCGCACCTGCATTCAACGGGTTCGCGAATCGATCCGAATGGCTAGCGTTTCAACGGACGTGGGGGCATGGCACTGGCGCTGGGGACGCCACGCGTAACAAGCAACGCCGCCGAGGGTTATGTTCATCTTCGCAGCGTTGATCTTCGTTGTACAATGTACGGCATCGCGCTTACGATTGGTCCCCCAGCGCTTGCAGTCGCGAACTACCGTGCTTACAGTTGCGGAACAATGGCTGATAACCGGTCCGCCACCCGCACCGTTGCCGGCAACTGACCATCTCTCCGGAGTTCCATCTCTTTTATCATGGACGTTCGCCCGTAAAGCCGGATATTCGATCCGGAATCCGCACTGCGCCGCCAATCCGGAACGCATGACGAGAATCGGGCGAGCATCGAATCAATTGTCGCATGGAAACGCTACGCGCCGTTACACAGAACGCCGCACTGCCGTTTGTCGGCAGGGACTCGGAATTGCAGAACCTGGTGGACCTGTGGCGAGCCACAGATGATGCGCCGGGCATGCTGGCTCTGTTGCTGAGCGGAGAGGCGGGAATCGGCAAGAGCAGGCTGATGGAGGAACTCGCCCGGCGTGTCTCACTGCTGCGCGGCTCCGTGATACAGGTAAAGCTCTATCCGGAGTCGTCCACATCGCTCGTGGAGCCGCTCGTTCATGCGCTCTGGCAGCTCTCGCTCAACCTCCCGGCAGCACGCATCGCGGATGATCGAACCATCGACGCCGTTGCGCATGCGATCGGCCGCGTTGCGCGCGTCCGTCGCACACTGGTGGTGATCGAGGACGTGCATCTGCTTGCGGCGGAGAACAGGGCGGAGACGCAGCGGCTCCTTTCGCGGCTCGTGGAGGAACAGATCCTCTGCATCCTCACGGCACGGCCGGTGGAACTTCAGATAGCGCCGGTAGTGGATGATGTGATCACGCATCGCATGACGCTGGGCGGCCTGACCCCCGAACAGATCCGCGCGATGATCGCAAACATGGGGCACATCGCGAGTCCGGCGCTTGCCCTGGAACTGCACGCCGTTACCACGGGCAACCCTCTCGCACTCCGTTCGGCGCTCCGCAGCGCGCTCCGCTTCGGGCTGTTCGATGATGCCGAACCCGGCGACAACCCGCGCAGCAATGTTCCGATCGAACAGATGATCGGTCCTGCGATGAAGATCCTTTCCGAGGGAATGATCGCCCACCTGCTTCCCGAGGAACGAATCGCCGCGGAGCGGCTGGCCGTGCTCGGCGAGGTGTTCGCTCACGAGACGGCGGCGGCAATCGTGGACGAGGCCGATCTTCTTCGTCTTATCACCAAGGGCATCATCGCACATACGGACACGCCCGTTGCGGTGCTTGGCAGGATTCGCAGCACGGACCCGCTGCTCGCCTACACGCACACGCTCCTGCATCACTACTTCATCGATCGCGCCGATGTGGACGCGAGTCTTCTCGTCAGGGTGATCGGCACCGGGCTTCCGCTTTATTCCACCCAGCCGTTCCTGCTTCTGGAGGAGAGCCGCAGCGATCCCGGTCCGTTCAACGAGCTGATGGCCGATGCGATTCAGAGGACGCTGGACATCGCAAACATGCTCGATGCAACGGCTGACTGGCGCAAGGCCCAGCGCATCGCGGCGTGCGGCGCGCGCATACTGCGCGATTCGGTTTCGCCGGCCGGCGATCCCGGGGCGCGCGCGCTCCGCATCGATGTGCTCGGCTGCCAGCTCCGGCTTCAACGCCGCAACGTGTTCACCGAGCAGTTCAGCCGCCAGTTGAACGAGCTCCTGGAGCTGACCGCCAACCCGGCCACCCCCGCGGAGGGAGCGGACCGAATTCATGCACTGGCATTCGTCTACCGGCAGCGCGATCCGGCACGAGGCGAAAGCGCGATGTCGCCCGAAACGTGGAACGAGGTGCAGCAGATCGTGGAGCGATGGAGCGACGTCCGGTACCACCGGAGCCACGTGCTCTATCTCCGCGATGTGGCCTACATCGCCGAGGGGCTCTCCGACGTTCGTACGCTGCGCCTGGTGGAGAATCGTTGGAACGAGATCAGGGAAGGGGTGTTGCTGGACGACGAGCGGCGGCAGATCATCATGAACGACATGGCCGGCTGCATGCTGCAGCTGTTCGAGACCCCGGAGGAGGTTGACCAGCGGCGCCGCGCGGTTGCCGCGCTCATCGCGGACGAGGATCGCATCACGTCCGGCACGCGCATGCACATCGTGAACTTCATGGCGGAGATCGGGCGGCTGAGCGAGATCCGCGAGCAGACGCTCGTTGCCGCCCGCAAGCTGGAGGAGATGGGACTCCCCGGCATGGCGACCAACTGCCGGCTGTTGTACATGATCGGCGAGGTTGCCTCCGGCGCCGACTTGAACGACGTCCGCACGGCATTGGAGGCGCTTATCCAGCACAGTCCTCCGCACCTGCGCCAGGTGTTCCGCTCCAACTGCGACGATGAGCTGGCACTGGCGGCGTTGCTGCGCGGCGAGTATCGATGGATAGGCGAACACCCCGTGCGCATGGCGGATACTCCGCTCTCCGCGGGAGCGCAGATCATCGGCCTGTTCCTCCTCCTTGCCAGCGAGGACTCTGCGGAGCGCGTTCTCACAATGGCCGGAAGTCTGGAGAAGGATAGCTTCGCCGAGGACGGTATCATGGCGTTCCTGGCCGATGTGCTTGATCCCGGCTCAACCATGGAGCGGGCCGCGGCCGCGGTACGGGAGCGCTGCCTGCGCATGCGCCTCCGCATGCGGCACATGCTGGATCCATTGATCGTTCTCCACGCGGCGAACATCGCGCTGCGCGAGCGCGGATGGGACCTCGCGACTGCCGCAACGCTGGAGATCGGCGCCATGGTGGAATCGATCGGCACATGGTTCATCGAACGCGGACTGTATGCGTACATCGCGCCGCTCCTGAACTACGGCGCGGGGCACGTGGATACATCGACACTTGCGCAATGGAGCGAGTGGTCCCAGGAACGTCCCCGCGTGCAGGCCGAACCGCACGAACGGGAGACCGAATCGGTGGTGAAGCTCTCGATGTTCGGAACGATCGAAGTGAAGCCATCGGGGGGCGAGGTGGTGCGGCCGCGAGGCGCACGCATCAGAACGTTGCTCGGCGTGCTGGTGGCCGATCGCATGTTGAAGAAGCCGCTGACGCCGCGCGAGTTTCAGGCATGGGCTGCAGGCGAGGAGCGCGATCCGGACGGTGCACGGAACACGATCAACGTAAGCGTGCATCGCCTTCGCGATCTCCTGCACCACGATGCCATCGATACCCGTGGTGGGAAGCCGCAGTTGGATACCGTGCGCGTGCAGGTGGATCTGCTGGATGCACATGCGGCAATGAATGCCGCAGACGAGGCAATGCGCGAGGCGCTTCTTCCGCGCGCGAACGAGGCGCTGCTCGAGGCGCTCCGCATCGCCAACGGCGAGATCCCCTTCCCCGGCCTGTACGATGAGTTGTTCGAGGGATTGCGCGAGGAGTTCGAGACGCGCATCCGGTCGCTGGTACTGCGGCTGGCAACGCAGTTGCAGCACGCCGGTGATACCAGCGGCGCGGAGGAGCTGCTCCGGCATGCGCTGGAATCGATGCCGGGCGATGAGGAGATCGCGGAGCGCCTGAAGAGCATCCTGGTTCTTCTTGGCCGGCGCGCCGAGGCCAGCCGGCTCAGCATGCAGTGGGAGGAGGCGTAACGGCCCCGCTCACGAACCGCAACCTCGATTACGCCCGGCCCCTGCCGCGGCTCGCGATCGGAACGGACCGTCGCCCGCCTACAGCGACGTCAGGAATGCGATCAGCGCCGCGCGATCGTCGCGAGGAAGACGCTTGTAGAGATCGCGCGCGCCGGCTCCTTCGCCGCCATGCCATAGAATTGCCTCCTCCAGATTTCGCGCCCGGCCGTCGTGCAGGAACCGCGTATGCCCGCTCACTACGGCGGTGAGGCCGATCCCCCAGAGCGGCGGCGTACGCCACTCGGCGCCGCCGGCCAGCCCGTCCGGCCGGTTGTCGGAAAGCTCGGCTCCCATGTCGTGCAGAAGGAGATCGGTGTAAGGGAAGATCGTCTGATGCGTCAGCTCCGGCAGCCCGTCAACAGCACCGGTGGTGTACGACGGCACATGGCAGCCCGCGCAGCCGACGGCATGGAAGATCCCCTTTCCGCGCAGCACCGTACGGTCGTTGCAGCCGCGCCGTGCCGGGACGGCCGCCAGCCGCGTGTAGAACGAGACGCTCCGCAACTCCGCGTCGGTAATCTCCGGCGTCACGTCCTTCGCCGTGCCACCGTCCTTCGCCGCGCCACCGTACGCGCCGTCGCTCGCAGGATGCGATGGCATGATGCCGATGTCGAACTGAAAGGCATTCTCAACCTGCTGCTCCACCGTCGGCTGGTTGGCCTTCCATCCAAAACGGCCAAGCATGGTCTGGCCGGTGCGCTCGTCAGTCACATAGTTCGGACGGCCGGAGATGCCGTCGTGATCCCGGTCATCCGGATCGGCATGCGCGAGAATCGCCGCTGCAGGAATCGCATCAAGCAACCCGATCCCGGCAATCGGCTGTGCAACCCGGGGCGAGTACATCGTCCGCTCCCCGATCGGTCCGTACGCCATGTGGTCGAAGGCGTACACCGGCTTCGTCAACGTGTACGGCGTGCCGTCTGCGAATTCGCCGCTCACCTCCACGTACGACACACTCACCGTTCCTTCCCCGGGCTTCCCGTCGGTGCGATAGTAGCCAAGCTGGCGGCCGTATACCGGATGAGGCACCGATCCGTGCGCGGTCATCACACTGAGGCGAACAACCATCGTCTCGGGAATCTCGTCGGCTGATGAGGGAGGGTGGCCGCGCCCGTCGCGAACGTGGCATCCGGCGCATGATACCGCATCATAGACCGGCCCGAGAGGTGTCGGGCCGGGCGGGCCGCCCGCGGCATCGTGCGTTGCAAGCCCCCAGTTTCTGTCGAACAGCAGTTTGCCCGAACGAAAGATGGGCCAGCGCGCATCGAACTCCGCCAGGTTCATCGGCGCCCGGCCGAATGCATGGCGGCTCTCGTTGGCAACCGTTCCGGCGCCACCCCCGTTCTGCTCCCCCGCCTCCGCCGATGCCGGTGCAACGCCTGCCGGCAGTATCAGCAATCGCGCATTGCCGGCGGAGCGCCGTGCCGAGTAGAGCGCAACGGTGCCGGTCAACAGAACCACAATGGTACCATACACAAAGGTCGAAGCGTGCTTCATCATAGTCCCTTTCCGACTGATGTTCTGGTTGGTGTCCGCGCCGCGGATGAATTCTCGCTGCCGATGGAGTGCGGAGTGCGATCCCGACGGCGAGGCCGGCGAACGAATGTCGCGCAGGCTCCGCCGTCGGGAGAGCGATCACGTTATTTCAACATGACATCCGGATGCTCCGTCATCGGCTGGTCGATTCCCTGGTGATGACATAGGAGCTCGCGTTCCCCTGCTCGTTCACACTCTGGAAGTAGTTGTATGCGTAATGGCCGAGATGCGAGTGCTCGGTGATGTCGATCTGATCGCCGGTCACATCGTGCCCGCCCGGCGTATGAACGGGCATGGCGCTATCGAAGATGAGCTGCCACTTGCAGATGTTGTAGAACTTCAGCAACCATGCCGGAGCCATGAGCAGATCCTGCACGCTGTTGAAGACGATCATTGCGTTGGAGCCATCCGGCACATCCTCTTCGGTGGCAACCAGCTCGCCATGGTTGTAGATCGCGATGTCGTATGACGATGCGTTGTTGAGCGCGCCCGTGAAGTGCGGGGTGAGGTCGAAGTGCGTCGTGGCACCCTGCTGGCTCAGCGCGAACGTACTGACGGTCTCGCCGCCCGTCACTGCGGAGAACGTGATCCGGTTGTTGCCCGCTGCGTTCACATGCAATTGCCCGTTCTGCGTCCATTGCGTTGCATCGCTGAAGCTGCTCGATGCACCATCGCTTCCATCGTCGGAAACCATGTTGGAGACGGTGACATTGTCGGCGCCAAGCCTGACGTCTCCCCTGCCGAGCGCACAGATGGTGCTCCCGGAGAAGTCCACGCAATTACCGGCAAGCACATGGCCGCCCTTGCTGCCACCCGATACCGGGCCGGCCTTTGGAGAACTCGGCGTGCTCTCCTGTTCGTTGCAGGCGATGAACCCCGCGATCGAACAGCAGAGAACCGTGCCGAATAGCATGGCAGAGATTCGTTTTGTCATGGAAGTATTCCGTTTGGATGATAATGGTTGATCATGATCGCCGCCGCTCCGCCTGCTGGACCATTTCACTATGCCGGAGGGGCGCACGGACAACGGCGCATGATGCGATCGCGGCAGAATGCATCGGCGTTCCAGCCTTCGCGATCACCCCCAACATATCGCCCGGTTGGCCGGGCTGAAATCATGAATGATTATCTGATGCCACGCGGTAACAGTTGTGCGGGAGGCGATGATAAGTGTGCGGGCTGGAACGTCTGCCCGGCACGGTTCCCGCCCGATGACGGCGGCATACCTGGTTGGTGATGCGTAGAACATGAGCAGCGGATTGAATCGCCCGTCGCCGTATCATCGTTTTTCGTTCGGAGCCTTCGCATGAAGTATTGCAACGGTCATTTCCTTCTCCAGGCGACCGCGATTGTGATAGCCGCTTCGGGCACCTCAACTGCTCAGCCTCACGGCTGGCCCTGCGACTACGGCCTGCGTCCGGGCGATACCTGGTTCTATGCCTCCACACGCTTCAAGAGCGGCTGCAATGAGACCGTGGTGCGTGATTCCATCGGTGCAGATGGTGAATATTGGCTTTGTATAACTTCATCCGCTGGAGAACAATTCTGGTACCGGGTCGATACGAATTGCTTGTTCGATCAACGTTCAAACCCGCGATGGCAGACATTCAAACGATGGTTCACAGCCACCGCCGACTCCGGCGATTGGTGGGTGGTGGACACGATCACCCTCGATGTGCCAACGTATGCGCAGATCAACGCCATCTATCATCCCGGCATCTTGGGCAGATCCGTTCGCTCCACGGAGGTTGTCTACTACAGCGGTGGCGCAGTCGGCCTGGACTGGTCTTCGTCGGACGAATGGGCGGAAGGGATCGGCGTCATTCGCAGGCGCAGCCATCCGAACGGCTACGATGAAATCGTCGGCGCCATTATCGACGGCGTCGCCTACGGCAACACCTCCGGTATCACTGCGCAGACCGGAACCGGTACTCCCCCGTGCTCGCGGTTCGCCCCCTCCCCGCCTCCATGCAGGCAACACTCGATCTCAATGCGCACGCCGTTGTTCGATAGCAACCCGGCGCGATCCTCCCGAACTGCGCTCCGCCGCGCCGCCATGGCCAGGCACACCAACCGCTCCCTATGCCCACACGGCTGCCAGCGTCACGTCCAGCGCCGTACGCATGCGGGCAATGCCTGCCGCTCCCTGTGCCACCACGTCCGCATGATCCAGCATGGTGCGCGCCGTGTCCGAGAGGGTGTTGGTGATGAGCGATATGCCGATCACCTTCGCTCCCGCGCGCCGCGCCTCCAACGCCTCGGGAAGTGTCGACATGCCGACCGCATCCGCCCCCATGCGGCGCAGCATCCGGATCTCCGCGCGCGTCTCGTAGCTGGGCCCCGGAACTGCCGCGTACGTTCCGCGCTCGAGAGCGACGCCGCGCGCAAGCGCAGCCGATGCAATTGCCGCATAACGCTCCGTTGCGAAGAGCTCCCCCCGTACGCCGCAGGCATGCAGCTGACGCGCCATCATCATTCCGATGCATTCCTCGATCAGCATGATGTCGCCAGCCCGGTAACGAGGGTTCAGCCCTCCCGATGCATTGGTGAGCAGGACGGCCCGGACGCCGAGTTCGCCTGCAGCACGGACCGATGCGGCCACGTCGCCGGGTGCCAGGCCTTCGTAGAGATGGCGGCGCCCAAGGCTTACCAGCACGGTGCCTTCGCTGCTTCGAAGCAGCACCAGCCGTCCGGAATGGCCCACCACACCGGTCTCCCCGTGCTCGTACAGTACGTCGTACTCATGCGGAAGGAAGCAATGCCCCATCCCGGAACCGAGCACCACGAGGATATCCGCGCGCTTGCCACCAAGCGCACGCCGGATCTTCGATAATTGCGAATCAGACATCGGCAGATGCGACCCGAGGAGTTGAGAATTAAGGACGGGGAATTCGTAGTCCCTGATTCGTGATTCCAGATTCCTGCTGATTGATCTTCAATCGTTTGCCCGTTCCCAGCACCGCCCCGGCCAGGAGGCCGCTGGCGAGCGCAAGGCCGGCGCACCAGAACATCACGATGCGAAACGTTCCGATGTATGCCACGTCGATCGCGGCATGCGCGGCCGCGGCCTCCTCCCTGCTCATCGCGGCCGGAAGTTCGATCTGCGCGAGCTTGGCACTCTGGCCTGCTATCGCAGTACGATATGCCTGGCTCAGCGGCCGGCGCATCAGCTCCGTCTCCAGCTTCCCGCGAAAGCTGTCCACGGCGACAAGGCCCAGCAGGGCGATGGCGAGCAGGCTGGCAAGCCACGACACGGCGTTGTTGATGCCGGAGGCGGTGCCGGCATGATGAGGCGCAACGGAGCCCATCACGGTGGCGGTGAGCGGGGCCACGGTAATTGCCATGCCCAATCCCACACCCGCGATGCCGGGGAAAAACGTGCTCCAGTAGGAGCCTCCCAGTGAGGGAAGGGTGAGGAGTGCGAATCCGCCCGCCGCAACCACGGGACCGAGCACCAGCGGAAGGCGCGGCCCATGGCGCGTTGCAAGCCCTCCGGCCCAGCGTGAGAGTGTGGAGATGAGGATGATGAACGGCAGCAGCGCCGCGCCCGTTGCCGTTGCGGAGTAGCCCTGAACCTGAATGAGATTGAATCCGAGAAAGAACATCATGCCGCCCAGCGCGGCGTACAACAGGAGCGTGAGAATATTCGTTGCGGCAAACTCGCGCGAGCGAAACAGTTTGAGCGGCATCATCGGCGCGGCCGTATGCGCCTGCACCCAGATGAAGGCCGCCAGAAGCAGGATGCCGCCGCCGCACGAGCCGAGAACAATGGGACTGCGGGCGCCGAGTGTGTTCGCCTGAATCAACCCGAACACCAGCGAGCCCAGCCCGGTTGCCGCAAGAGCCGCGCCCGTCCAGTCCAGCCGCTTCGGCGCATCGGGGTCGCTGCTCTCGGGAACATGCCTGTAGAGGAGCAGAAGCACCAGCGCGCCGAGCGGAACGTTGATGAAGAAGACGCCGCGCCAGGAGATGTTGTCCACCAGCCACCCGCCAAGCAGCGGGCCGATCGCCGTGGAGACGGCCGAGAGTCCGGACCACGTGCCGATCGCCTTGCCACGCTCCTCATCGGAGAAGCAGGAGGTGATGATTGCGAGGCTTCCCGGCACCAGCATCGCGCCGCCGATCCCCTGCAGCACGCGGGCAAGAATCAGTTGATCCACATTCGGCGCCAGCCCGCACCATACCGACGCAATCGAATAGAGCGCAACGCCTGCAGCGTAGATGCGCCGGCGACCGTAACGATCGCCGAGCGTTCCTCCGATCAATATCAGCGAGGCGACGAAGAGCGTGTAGGCCTCCACGACCCACTGCACCTGATCGATGCGCACGCCGAAATCGCGTTGCAGCACCGGCATGGCAACGTTGACAACGGAGCCGTCGATGTAGGCCATGCTGGAGCCTATGATCGTGGCTGCGAGTATCCATGGCCTGGATCCCGTTGCGGCAGCGAGCGTCGAGGCATCAGGGGAGCTGCTCATCCAACCTCCGTGCAGGAATGATCCGCATCATCGGCCGCGTCGCGGCCGATCTGTGTTCGGCGTGCGGAACATCGAACAAATTCCCGAGAGTTACCACATACGTCATGCCAACAGGGAGATCTTCTTTCTTCTCGAATGCAGTTTTCTCAGGTAATCATGTCCAAACTCGGAGTAGAAGTTCCTCTTAGTATGTGACATCCACAAGAGCGCCGGCTTCACTCCGTCCGGCGCCGCCGAGTGTCTCGGCCGGGATGTGAGTCCCCCCAATCAATGGCGGCCCGAACGTGATTGCCACGACAGTCTGCAGCACAACACAATCTGGAATCGCATCCGCGGCTGACCCCATCCGGCTGCAAGCCTTTGCCCGCAAGGGTTTGCGGCGCACCTACTCCGGCAATTCATCCCCCATTCCACATACATCCCAATACACAGGAGACAGGAATGATCTCTCGTATCAGAACATCAGCCATGATGATGGCGGCCGCGCTTACGCTGGCGGCGTTCGCATGCATCCAGACGGCATCGGCTCAGCTGCCGTGGAATCCCCCCTGCCCGAATACAACAATCAACAACACAACGTTGTGTACTGCGCAGCTCAACCTGGTCACGATTCCCGCCGGAGCCGTTCCGCCGGTGCTGGTCCCCGCGGGCACGGCAGTCGTCATTCCCACGCCCCCTCCGGGCCTGCAGATCACCGGCATCACCAGCTTCGGCGGCTTCTTCTATCCGGTGAATCCGCCCGCTCCGCCGCTCGGAATCGGCTGCCTGCCGACGGACTTCTGGATCCAGCACGTGACGCTCGGCCCGCCTCCGGGCTGCTGCTTCAACATCTGCTTCGATGTGAACACGTGCACGATCACGCTCACCAACTCGCCGGTGCCGCCGAAGTGCAGACCGTAATCGCGCAACCGACCATGCGTACGTGAAGGCAGGCAGCCACGGTAGATGCCGTGGCTGCCCCGCCACAGTGCACCGGTTCCCATTCCGTCAGTCGGAGGGGATCCGATGATCCCGCGATTCCGCATACCCGGAGTCATCGTGCCGACAACTCTGCCGGAACCCTGTGTAGATACACCCCTCAGGCTCGGTCACCGCTTTCCTCTCCCAACCCGAGGGGCATCGACACAACAGTCGATAGCGCAGAAGATCCGCCGCCCGGCTCACCTGGCGGTGGTGGCCCCCGGCCAACCCCACTCACCATCGATCAATTGCAGACCACTGGGCGCAGCCACGGGTGCTTCGGCACCGACGGCTGTGTGCCGATGTGCTGCGTATCAATCACGCGGCGTACCTGCCGGGCGTGCCCGTGCAATACCGCTGCGTCATCATTTACTCCAACCGCCTTTCACAGGAGGTCATCATGTCCATGCGAATCGGAACAACGGGCAGGGGACTGCTCATGGTATCAATGCTTGTTCTGGCGCTTATCGCCGGCACGCGCACACTTTCGGCCCAGGTGGCATGGCCGTGCGCAACAATCACCGTCACCAACAACCATGCTGTGGCGCAGATCGTGGTGCAGTTCGTCACCACGCCGCCGGGAAGCATTCCGCCAATCGGCGTTGCGCCGGGCGGCTCCGTTATCTCGGGAGTCCCGCCCGGCACCACGATCAACGGCATCATCAGCGCGGGCGGCTTCTTCTACCCGGTCACCCCTCCGCCGAGCGGCGCGCCGTGCGGCCCCACCTCGGGGATGGTCAGCCACGTGACGATGCCGCCGAACAATGCATGCTTCGATCTCTGCTTCGATCCAAGCACCTGCACTCTCACATGCTGGCCGTCGAAAACGCCTCCGGCATGCAATCCGTAGCCCCCGGAAGCAATCCTCCGGGAATATCGTACCAGCGTGCCGCTTGCGGGCGATGACGCTCCACGGCCCATACGATAACGTTCGCGCTGAATCCACGCAGCGCCAACCCGATACACCACACAAGGTGCGGCACTCCGGCCCGCGCCTTGTGTGTCACGATGAATCGGTGCCTGATGTGCCGCCATCGGGATCGCTGCACGCTGCCACTCTACGCAATGTCCAATCAGGAACTGCTACCCCCTCTTACATCATATCCCCATCCGAAGAACTCCGGCGCTCTCTCACATTCGAGGACCGTATACGCCGGCGCAACCACGCTCACGCCTGTTCGCCCCCAGGGGGTTGCGCTGCCATCGCACGGCATCGGGCCGTGCAACGCAGGCCGGGCCGTGTGCAAGAATCCATCCCATTCCCATACACGGGTTCATCCCATTCCTCACTCAATCTATTCAACGGAGTATCACCATGATTGCAGGAACCTGCCGTTACCGTACCGGAGTAATGGTCGCCGCGGCCATACTGCTCGTTACGTTGCTCGTCACGACGATCGGCGCACGCACCGCTTCGGCGCAACCGACATTCACATCGCTGTGCCAGACGATCGATGTCATCAACAATACCAGCTGCGACATCGATCTGAATCTTCAGGCCTTCCCCGGAGCCTGGCCGCCGCTCCATGCGCCGGCCAGCACGGCAAGCCATCTGACGCTCCCGTCGCCGGCAGAGATCTCGGGCCTCGCGGACAACGTCGGAACCATCTATCCCATCAACTCGCCGATCTATGTGAGTGTGGAAGGCTGCGGCCCGGACGACTGGTCCGTGGCGGGCATACATCTGGGCCTTGGCGCATGCTGCTGCAACGTCTGCATCAATCCCTGCACCTGTACGATCACGATCAACCCGGGCAACTGTTTCCATTGAGCCCGGTGCATTGCGCGCTGTAAACGCCGAAGCCCCGGCAGCATCATGCAGCCGGGGCTTCGCATTGTCGTTCCATGGAATCCGGTCAACCGACCGGAGCCCGATCGGCGAACCGGAATCCGATCAGCCGATGAGCGCCTTGTGCGCCTTCGAAGGAGTGATCTCCTTGGAGCCTTCCTTCTTGTCGTAGGCGTCGATGATGCTGTCGTTCTTGCTGTGCACCAGCAGATCGCGGTACAGCTTCAGACCGGTGCCGGCCGGAATCAGACGGCCCATGATCACGTTCTCCTTGAGGCCGTACAGGTTGTCCACCTTGGCCTCGACGGCCGCGTCGGTGAGCACCTTCGTGGTCTCCTGGAACGATGCCGCGGAGATGAACGACTCCGTCGTCAACGAGGCCTGGGTGATGCCGAGCAGCAGGGGTTCGGAGGTTGCCGGCTCCGCATCGCGCGCCGTTGCAGCCTGCTTCCCCTTCTTCTTCAACTCCACATTGGTCTCCTTGAACTTCCGCTTCGGAACAAGCTGGCCAACCTTGAAACGGGTATCCCCCTTCTCGGCGACGACCACCTGGTTCTTCATCTCGTCGTTCTCCTCCTCGAACTTCACGCGATCCACCTGATCGCCTTCCAGGAAGCGCGTATCGCCGGAGTCGATCACGCGAACCTTGTGCAGCATCTGCCGGGCAATCACTTCGATGTGCTTGTCGTTGATCGGCTGACCCTGCATCCGGTACACTTCCTGGATCTCGTTGACGATGTACTCCTGCACGGCATTGACGCCCTTGATGCGGAGGATATCGTGCGGATCGATGGAGCCGTCGGAGAGGCGTTCGCCCGAACGGACGAAGTCACCATCCTGCACCAGAACGTGCTTGCCGAAGCTGACCGTGTACTCCATGCGGGTGCGGGCGTCCAGCGAGGTGACAACGATCACGCGGTTGCCGCGCTTCGGCTTCTCGAAGGAGATGATGCCGTCGATGTCGGTCACCACGGCAGGCTGCTGCGGCGAACGGGCCTCGAAGAGCTCCGTAACGCGCGGCAGACCGCCCGTGATGTCGCGGGTCTTCCCCACGTCGCGCGGGATCTTCGCGATGATCGTACCCGGCTGCACCAGTTCCCCTTCCTCCACGTTGATGTGAGCGCGGATCGGAATGATGTACGGCTGAAGAAGCTTTCCATCCTCGTCCACGATCTCGATCGTCGGGCTCTTGGTACGATCCTTCGCATCGATCGTCACCTTCGTGATGTATCCGGTCTGCTCGTCCGGCTCGTCGCGATAGGTGACGTTCGGGATCAGATCCTTGTAGCGGATGCGGCCCGGCTTGTCCGTGATGATGACGTTGTTGTACGGGTCCCACTCGTAGAGCGTGGCTCCCTTCTTCACGAGGTCCCCATCGTTCACCAGCAGCTTGGAACCGTAGGTGACATCGTAGCGATGGATCACGCGGTTGTCCACGTCCAGGATCGCCACCGCACCGGCGCGGCCGGTAACCACGCGCGTGGTGGAACGCTCTCCGGTCTCGGAGTCCACCTCCTCGCGCAGGATGGTCTTGACCCCCTCGAACATCACGCGGCCGTCGAACTTGGTCTGCACCATGCTCTGCGCGGCCACGAGCGACGCCGTGCCACCGGTGTGGAACGTACGGAGCGTGAGCTGCGTACCCGGCTCGCCGATGGACTGGGCAGCGATGATGCCCACAGCCTCGCCCACGTTGGAGAGGTTGCCGGTTGTGAGGTTCGTGCCGTAGCACTTGCCGCAGATACCGCGCTTCGCCTCGCACGTGAGCACGGAGCGGATCATCACCTTCTCCACACTGGTCTCGGAGATCGCGTGCGCAACCTCGCTGGTGATCAGCTCGCCTCCCTTCACGATCACCGTGCCGGTGAGCGGATCGACGAGATCCTCCAGAGCCACACGGCCAAGCACGCGCTCGTGCAGGTGCTCCTTGATGCTCTCGCCTTCCTTCAACGCCGTCATCTCGATGCCGCGGATGGTTCCGCAGTCGTGCTCGGCGATGATGGCATCCTGCGCAACGTCGATCAGACGACGCGTGAGATAACCTGCATCGGCCGTCTTCAACGCCGTATCGGCCAGACCCTTACGGGCGCCGTGCGTGGAGATGAAGTATTCGAGAATCGAAAGGCCTTCCTTGAAGTTGGAGGTCACCGGGTTTTCGATGAGCTCGCCCATGGCGCCGGAAAGCGACTTCTGCGGCTTCGCCATCAGACCGCGCATACCGGCCAGCTGGCGGATCTGCTCTGTGGAACCACGAGCCTTGGAGTCCAGCATCATCCAGAAGGTGTTGAAGCCGTGACGGTCGTTCTTCAACGCCGTCTGCACCACCTGGAGCACGCGGTTGGTGGCGTTGCTCCAGACGTCAATCACCTTGTTGTAGCGCTCGCCGTTGGTGATCACGCCTTCCAGATAGTAGTTCTGGATGCGATCCACCTCGCGCTGCGCCTTCGCGATGATCGTGTCCTTCTCGTCCGGAACAAGCGCGTCCGAGATCGACACCGAGAGGCCCCCCTTCGTGGAGAAGGTGAAGCCGAGATCCTTCAGATCGTCCAGGAACTTCACCGTCTTCAGCGAGCCGGCCTTCCGGAAGCACTCGGAGATGAGGCGCGTCAACTCCTTCTTGGTGAGAAGGGTGTCGATGTAGCCGAGCTCCGTGGGAACCATCTGGTTGAAGATCACGCGACCGGTCGCGGTCTCGATCATCTTGCCGTTGATGCGCACCTTGATCTTCGCATGCAGATGCAGGCGCCCGGTGTTGTACGCCACGATCACCTCGGCAGGCGACGAGAAGACCTTCCCCTCGCCGAGCACGGCGGGATGCGTCTTCGTGACATAGTAACAGCCGAGAACCATGTCCTGCGACGGAACGGTAATCGGGTCACCGCTCTGCGGCGAGATGATGTTGTGCGAGCTGAGCATCAGCAGGATGGCCTCGAGCTGCGCATCGTAGCTGAGCGGCACGTGCACGGCCATCTGGTCGCCGTCGAAGTCCGCGTTGAATGCGGTACAGACCAGCGGATGGAGGTGGATTGCCTTGCCTTCCACCAGACGCGGCTGGAATGCCTGGATGCCGAGACGGTGCAGCGTCGGAGCGCGGTTCAGGAGCACCGGATGCCCGTCGATCACGGACTCCAGAATGTCCCACACCTCCGTGGTCTTCCGCTCCACCACCTTCTTCGCGCTCTTGACGGTCTTGGTGTGCCCGCGCTCGATCAGCTTGCGGATGATGAACGGCTTGAAGAGTTCCACCGCCATATCCTTCGGCAGACCGCACTCGTGCAGCTTCATTTCCGGACCTACCACGATCACCGAACGGCCGGAGTAGTCCACGCGCTTGCCGAGCAGGTTCTGGCGGAACCGGCCCTGCTTTCCCTTCAGCATGTCGGAGAGGGACTTCAGGGCGCGCTGCGAGTCGCTGCGGACCGCGGAGCCGCGGCGCGAGTTGTCGAACAGCGAGTCCACCGCCTCCTGAAGCATGCGCTTCTCGTTGCGGAGAATCACCTCGGGAGCGTCGATGTCGATCAGGCGCTTCAGGCGGTTGTTGCGGATGATGACGCGGCGATACAGATCGTTCAGATCCGAGGTGGCGAAGCGGCCCCCTTCCAGCGGCACCAGCGGGCGAAGCTCCGGCGGAATCACCGGGATGATATCCAGCACCATCCACTCGGGACGGTTCGGATCCCCCTCCCCCTCCGGACGCTCGCGGAACGCGCTCACCACGCGCAGACGCTTCAGGGCCTCCGCCTTCTTCTGCATCGAGGTCTCGGTGCGAATCTGGTCGCGGAGCTTCAACGCCAGCTCGTCCGGGTTGATCCGCTTCAGCAGTTCCTTGATCGCCTCGCCGCCGATCAGCGCGATGAACTTGCGTGCATCATCGTTGTCCAGATCCTGATTGGAATCCGGCAGCGATGCCATGATGTCCAGGTACTGCTCCTCGGTCAGCAGGTCGTTCACCTGCAGACCGGTCTGCCCCGGCTGCACAACGACGTACGACTCGTAGTAGACGATGCGTTCCACGTCCTTCGTCGGCAGACCGAGCACGGCGCCGATCTTCGAAGGAAGCGAACGGAGATACCAGATGTGAACCACCGGAACCGCGAGGGCGATGTGCCCCATGCGCTCGCGGCGCACGGACTTCTGCGTCACTTCAACGCCGCAACGGTCACAGATGATTCCCTTGTACCGGATGCGCTTGTACTTGCCGCAATGGCACTCCCAGTCGCGCACCGGACCGAAGATCTTTTCGCAGAAGAGACCATCCTTCTCGGGACGGAACGAACGATAGTTGATCGTCTCCGGCTTCGTGACCTCGCCGTGCGAACGATTCAGGATATCGTCCGACGACGCGAGCTTGATCATGATGCGCCGGAAGTTCTGCCCAACGATCTGATTCGGTTGTGTTACCACAGTCTTCTCCCGATGTATATATCGTTAGTACTTCGTATTTCAATCACTCGGTCTTCACGCCCGCGCCCCGGGCCATCCCCGGCAGGGCTCGGGCTCCATGCAGTTCCGGGCCTAGTCGATCTTCACTTCGAGGCCCAGGCCCTGAAGCTCGCGCACAAGCACGTTGAACGACTCCGGAATGTTCGGCTCCGGCAGGTTCTCGCCCTTGACGATCGCCTCGTAGACCTTTGCGCGGCCATGAACGTCGTCCGACTTCACCGTGAGAATTTCCTGGAGCACGTTTGCGGCGCCGTATGCCTCCAGCGCCCACACTTCCATCTCACCGAAGCGCTGGCCGCCGAACTGCGCCTTGCCCCCCAGCGGCTGCTGGGTGATGAGCGAGTACGGTCCGATGGAACGGGCATGGATCTTGTCCTCCACAAGGTGGGAGAGCTTCATCATGTAGATAACGCCCACCGTCACCCGCTGATCGAACTTGTCGCCGGTCTTGCCGTCGGAAAGTTCCGTCTTGGCGTCCGGGTTCAGATCGGCCTTCTCCAGCCACACACGGACATCGTCCCAGCGGGCGCCGTCGAAGATCGGGGTCGCGAACCGGATGCCGAGGCGCTTCCCCGCCCAGCCGAGAGCGGTCTCGTACAACTGGCCCAGGTTCATACGCGACGGCACGCCGAGCGGGTTGAGGACGATATCGACCGGCGTTCCATCGGGAAGGAACGGCATGTCCTCCACTGCGACGATCTTCGCAACAACGCCCTTGTTGCCGTGGCGGCCGGCCATCTTGTCACCCACCTGAAGCTTCCGCTTCTTGGCGATGTAGACCTTCGCCATCTGCATGATGCCGGGCTGCAATTCGTCACCCTGCGCCACCTTGTTCTTCTCGATGCGGATATCATCCTGCACCAGCGCAACCACCTTGTTGAAGTTCTGATAGCACTTCTTCACCAGGGCGCTCTTCCGCTTGTTGTCCACCCACTGCTCGTCGTAGTTGAGCGCAGCGAGATCGGTGCCGTCGTTCAGCTTCGCGACGAACGTGTCCGCCTTCATCGTGGTGCCGGAGCGGACGATCGTGGTGCCGGAGAGATCGCGGATGCCGAGCGAGGTCTCCCCCTCCAGCAGGTTGCCGAGCTTGTCGGCGAGATCGCGGTTGTACTTCTCCAGCATGGAGCTGAGCTGGCGGTCCAGCATCTCCTGGCGGCGCTTCTCGTCCTTGCGGACATCCGCGTCCTTCTTCACCGTGCGGCGGCTGAACAGCTGAGCGCCGATCACCACGCCCTTCATCCCCGGAGGCGCCTTCAACGATGCGTCCTTCACGTCGCCGGCCTTGTCGCCGAAGATGGCGCGAAGCAGCTTCTCCTCCGGCGTCGGATCGGTCTCTCCCTTCGGCGTGATCTTGCCTACCAGGATATCGTTCTCGCGTACCTCGGAGCCCACACGGATGATGCCGTTCTCGTCCAGGTCCTTCACCGCCTCCTCGGAGACGTTCGGGATTTCACGGGTCAGTTCCTCCTCGCCGCGCTTCGTATCGCGTACGTGGATCGAGAACTCCTCGATGTGTACCGAGGTGTAGACATCCTCGCTCACCACGCGCTCGGAGATCACGATGGCGTCCTCGAAGTTGTAGCCGCGCCACGGCATGAACGCCACGATCAGGTTGCGGCCCAGCGCCAGCGCGCCGTGCTGCGTGGAGCAGCCGTCCGCCAGCACATCCCCCGCCTTCACGCGCTGTCCGGCACGCACCGTCGGGTTCTGGTTGATGCAGGTATCCTGGTTCGTTCGGAAGAACTTCGTGAGCTCGTATTCCTTGACGCGGTCGTCGGCGAACGCAACAAGCTGCTCCTCCTTGGTGAGCGTGGCATCGTACTCCACCACGATCTTGCGGGAGTCCACATACTTCACCACGCCGTCGCGTTCCGCGAGGATCAGCGTGCGGGAGTCGCGTGCGATCTTCTCCTCCATACCCGTACCGACAATCGGCTGCTCCGGGCGCAGAAGCGGAACGCCCTGGCGCTGCATGTTGGAACCCATCAGCGCGCGGTTGGCGTCATCATGCTCCAGGAACGGGATCAGTGCAGCGGCCGCGGAGACGATCTGGTTGGGCGCAACGTCGATCCATTCCACCTGGCTCGGCTCCACCATCACGAAGTCGCCGCTCTGGCGCGCACGCACGCGGCTCTCCTTGATGTTCCCCTTCTCGTCCACCTCCACCGTTGCCGGAGCGATGATCAACCCCTCCTCCTTGTCCGCCGGCAGGTAATCGATCTCGTCGGTCACCATGCCGTTCCGCACGCGGCGGTACGGCGTCTCGATGAAGCCGAAGTCGTTCACGCGCGCGTGAATGCAGAGCGAGGAGATCAGACCGATGTTCGGACCTTCCGGCGTCTCGATCGGGCAGAGGCGACCGTAGTGCGTGTAGTGAACGTCTCGAACCTCGAAGCCCGCGCGCTCGCGCGTAAGACCGCCGGGTCCCAGCGCCGACATACGACGCTTGTGCGTCATCTCGGCGAGCGGGTTGGTCTGGTCCATGAACTGCGAGAGCTGGTTCGTTCCGAAGAACGTGTTGATCACGGAGGTGATCGTGCGGGCATTCACCAGTTCCGCCGGCGTGAACGTCTCCACGTCGTGGATGTTCATGCGCTCCTTGATGGTGCGCGCCATGCGGGCCATGCCCACGTTGAACTGGCCTCCCAGCTGCTCCCCCACGGTGCGGACGCGGCGATTGCCGAGGTGATCGATGTCGTCCACCTGCTTCTTCCCCTGCTGCAGATCGATCAGATACTTGATGATCGCAACGATGTCGTCGCGCGTCAGCGTGGTCTGGTCGTGCGGGATCTCCAGGCCCAGCTTGTCGTTGATGCGATAGCGGCCCACCTCGCCGAGATCGTAGCGCTTCGGGTTGAAGAAGAGCTTGTCGATCAGGCCGCGGGCGGTCTCCAGGTCCGGCGCCTCGCCGGAACGGAGCTGGCGGTAGATCGCCTCCAGGGCGTCCTCCTCGCTGCGGGCCGCATCCTTCTGAATCGTCTTGACGATGATGGAGTCCGCCTGCGAGGCCTCCTCGGTGAACAGGCGCACGGTGTCGGCGCCGGAGTTGCGGATCATCGTCATCATGTCCGCGTTCATGCGGACATCCTTGCTGCTGATGATCTCACCGGTGTTCATGTCGATGATATCGCCGGCGATGATGCGGTCCAGATGCTTGTCCGTGAGGCTGCTCACCGGCACCTCCTCGGTAAGCGTGAAGAGCTCCAGCAGATCCTCGTCCGAGGAGAAGCCCAGCGCGCGCAGCAGCGTGGTCACCGGGAACTTCTTCTTGCGATCGATGTAGGCGTACATCACGTTCTGGATGTCGGTGGTGAACTCCACCCACGACCCACGGAACGGAATGATGCGTGCCGAGAAGATGCGCGTGCCGTTCGGGTGAACGGCATCGGAGAAGAACACACCCGGCGAACGGTGGAGCTGCGAGACAACCACGCGCTCGGCGCCGTTGATGATGAACGTTCCACGGTCCGTCATCATCGGAATGTTGCCCAGGTACACTTCCTGCTCGATCGTCTCGATGAAGTCATCGGACTCCTTGTCGGCCTTGGAGCTCAGGCGCAGACGGGCCTTCAGGGGCACGGCATAGGTAAGCTCGCGGTCACGACACTCGGTAACGCTGTACTTCGGACGCTCGACACGATAATCGATGTACTCGAGCGTGAAGATCTCGCGGGCATCGTTGATCGGGAAGTTGGCGATGAAGCCGGCCTGCAAACCAACCGGCTTACGCTCCTCGGGCTCGAGTTCGGCCTGAAGGAAGTCCGTATAGGCGGCAAGCTGCACATCGAGGAGATCGGGCATGCCGATCACCTGGTCCACGCGGGCAAACGTGATGCGCTCGCCCCCCCCCTGCTTGGTAGCATTCATCGAAACTCCGTTGTTGGATCGGTTCGTACTCACGTGGTTACCTCCGGTCAGAAAGGAAGGTTCGCATCTGCTCTGAACTGCAACCTCAGTCAGCTTCGATCGAAGCCGGATGCCGGCCTCGGCAGCCGGCTTCCGATGAACGAAGCGTTATATCAAGAGACGACAATGGATTCTTGACGATCGTTCGGGGCGGAACAACCGTCAAGAATCCACAAAGTGTCGCAGCGGACGCGTTTGATAGACGTAGATGAGCAGATTGGAAGAAATGGAGCGAATCGTCTCCGGCGCCACAGAGATTGAGACTGCGTTTGCTGTCGGTCTGAGAACGAACATACGCACGCCGTACGATACTCCAGATGATTCAGCGTAACGACGAAGCGACGAGGGGGTTATTGCCCGGGCAATCTACCCCCAACGTAGCTGGCGAAAATAGCGATATTCTCCCCGACGTCCACCACTTTTCCGAAAATCGGCCATGGGAACCGTCGGGGAGATCGTTTTTTCGCCGAAACGGCGGATTCACAACTGCGCGGTGTGAGAGCGGAACACCCTGAAAGCCCCGGGCGGCCGCGACGTGAAGCCGCGCGGCCCCCGGGCATGGGCGCGTTCCTACTTCAACGAAACCTTGGCACCGGCCTCTTCGAGCTTCTTCTTCAGGCTCTCGGCCTCTTCCTTCGAGACGCTCTCCTTCACCGGCTTCGGTGCGCCTTCAACCAGATCCTTCGCCTCCTTCAGGCCAAGGCCGGTGATCTCGCGAACCACCTTGATCACGTTGATCTTCGATGCGCCACCGTCGGTGAGCTCGACCGTGAACTCGGTCTGCTCCTCAACGGCTGCAGCAGCCGGAGCAGCGGCAACCGGACCGCCCATGATCATCGGGGCGGCGGCCGTGACACCGAACTTGTCCTCGAGAGCCTTCTTCAGCTCCGAAGCTTCGATAAGGGTAAGATTGCCGATCGTTTCGACCAGTTCTTCGATGTTAGCCATTGTTGATTCTTTCCTGATTTAGCGTGTTCGATGTTGCTGTTTTCAATGTTCGCGTGCACGCGGCACGGGAGCGGCGGCATGATGCGGCATCCACATCCCCCCGGTGAATCCCTGCGGGACTACCCTGCCGCGCTATCCGTCTCCGGCCGCGCTATCCGTCTCCGGCCGTGCTCAGGCGGCGGCGGCGCCGCTCTTCTGCTTGGCAACTTCCTCGATCACCGAGGCGAGGTCGCGCATCACGGCGTTGATTGCGCCAACGATGCCCGAAGCAGGAGCATTCAACGCGCCGACGATCGAGCCAAGGATCTCCTTGCGCGACGGCATCGCGGCAATCTCCTTGAGTCTCGATCCTTCCATCAATTCCTTCTCGATCAGCACGAAGTTGAGCTTCGGGATGTCGACCTTCGGATCGATGAACGTGTTCAGCACGCGAGCCGGAGCGGCCGGATCATCGTAGCCGATTGCGATGCCGGTCTGGCCAACGAAACGGTCCAGCACGTGATCATAGCCGCCCACCTGTTCGAGGGCACGCTTGATCAGCGTATTCTTGGCAACCTTGTAGGCAACACCCGCCTGCTTGAACTCACGGCGAAGCCGGATCGCATTGGCAACGGTCAGTCCAGTGAAGTCGATCGAATAGACGCCGGAGGCTCCGTCGAGGAGCTCGGCGACATCTGCAACCACTTCTTCCTTCTTGGCTTTGGTCATGTTCTTGGAGAGATAGGATCTCTTCAGATCCATGGATAATCGTGTCCTATCCTACACCGCTCACCCGCTCGATCCGGCTTGGTTGACGTTGAAGCTCCCCCGAACAGACGAGGGACGTCGCCGAACGCGATAACGAATTTCCGGTGCCGATAGTCGGCTGCACATGTGAAGCAGGAGCGCAGCCGAGGCGAGTGCGTAAGCTTTCGGTTATGAGTCATGGGTGCTGCGAGTCATGGGTTGCGCGGATAATCGCGCCCGCATTTCAAAAATGCGTACCCCATCACCCATAACTCTCTCAGTGTTTCTCGGCACCCTGGGTCATGACGGCTTCCACGATCGGAACGCCGGGACCCATGGTGGAGCTGATCGTGATGCCGCGCACGTACTTCCCCTTGGAGGACTGCGGCTTGTTGCGCATCACGCTTCCCATGAACATGTGGATGTTGTCGATCAGCTTGTCGGCCGGGAACGAGGCCTTGCCGATCGATGCATGAACGATGCCGGAGCGGTCCACACGGTACTCGATCTTGCCGGCCTTCACCTCGCGAACGGCGGTGGCGACATCCATGGTCACCGTGCCGGACTTCGGGTTCGGCATGAGGCCGCGGGGTCCGAGAATCTTCCCCAGCTTGCCGAGCTCCCCCATCACATCGGGAGTGGCGATCACGACGTCCACGTCGGTCCAGCCTCCCTTTATCTTCTCGAGGATATCCTCGAAGCCCACGTGATCGGCGCCGGCCTCGCGGGCTTCGGCCTGCTTGGCGTCGCGGGTGACAACAAGCACGCGCACCGTCTTGCCGATGCCGTGCGGCAACGACACCGTGCCACGCACGAGCTGGTCGGCCTTACGTGGGTCCACACCGAGACGGATGGCAATATCGACGGACTCGTCGAACTTCGCCGTCGCATTCTCCTTGACGAGCTGGACCGCATCGGGAAGCGTATACTGCTTCGTGCTGTCGACCTTCTTGGTCAGGCTCGTGTACCGCTTGCTACGCTGTGCCATAGTTCTGAGATATGAGATATGAAATGGAAGAGAGCCGGGCGCATGATGATGCCGGCACCGATCCCCACCACTTCTTCTGCCAAAGTTCTTGTTCTGCGTTCCTGTTATCGAGACGATCGGCCGGGCTGCCGCCGGAAGTGTTATCCCTCAACCGTAACGCCCATGGAGCGGGCCGTGCCGGCGAGCATCGAGATGGCGCTCTCCATCGTATCGCAATTGAGATCGCCCATCTTCACCTTGGCGATCTCCTCCAGCTGAGCGCGGCTCACCGTTCCCACCTTGTTGCGGTTCGGCTCGGCGGAGCCCTTCGGAATGGCGATCGCCTTGATGATGAGCACCGCAGCGGGCGGGCTCTTCACAACGAACGTGAAGGTCTTGTCCGAGAAGAAACTCACCAGCACCGGCGTAAGGATGCCGCCGTCCTTCTGAGTCTTCGCGTTGAACTGCTTCACGAACTCCATGCCGTTGAGGCCGCGCTGGCCGAAGGCCGGGCCGACAGGAGGAGCCATCGTGGCCTGGCCTGCCGAGATCTGAAGCTTGAAGGTGCCGAGGAGTTTTTTAGCCATGGTATATACTGGAGCTGTTACGTTCTCTTTGCGACGTATCGTTCTTCGCGGGCATCAGGAGCCGATTGCCGGCTCACGCCCTATCGTTCTATCTCCACCTGTGAGAAGTCGAGTTCCACCGGCGTCTTGCGACCGAAGATGGAGACCTCCACCTTCAGCTTCTGCTTGCTCATGTTCACTTCGCGGACAAAGCCGGAGAAGTTGTTGAACGGGCCGTCGATCACCTTCACCGGATCGCCCTCACGGAACGACTCGACGATCGTCTCGACGTGCTTCCGTTCCTCGATGCGATCGAGAATCCTGCTGATCTCGTCCGGCTGAAGCGGAGCCGGCTCCGTCTTCGTGCCGACGAAGTTGATCACCGACGGCGTATTCTGAATCAGATCCTTCACGCGCTTGTTGAGCACGGCCTCCACCAGAACGTACCCCGGAAGGAAGTTCTTCTGGCGGGTACGCTTCTTACCATCACGCACCTCGTAGACCTTCTCGAGCGGGATCAGAACGGTCGGAACGTATTCCGTCAGCTGCAGACGCGCCACCTCGCTCTCGAGAAGCTGCTTGACGCGAGCCTCATGTCCCGAGTAGGTACGGATGGCGTACCAGCGCTTCTGGATTGTATTCTCGCTTGTTGACATGCTCATTCACCCGGGTTACTGCGCACCATCGACGGCAACGTTTGGAGGAGGGACAACTTCTAGAATACCAGACCGAAGAGGCCGGTGAAGATGAGATCGATCGCGTAGACGAAGATTGCGATGATGAGACAGACGACGATCGTGACGATCGTGGACTCCCACAACTGCTCCTTCTTCGGCCAGGAAACCTTCTTCATTTCGTTCCCGACATCACGCACGAAACCGCCGATATTCTGATTCATATGCCTCGCCGAGAATAAACTGCGTTCGATCGGAACGCATACGCGATACAGGATCTCCGATGGCTACCGGAGCGCTCTGCCCCTCAGAGCATTCATTGTTCTTCGCACGGGCGGCAGGAATCGAACCCGCAACCTACGGTTTTGGAGACCGTCGCTCTGCCAATTGAGCTACGCCCGTATGTCTCTGTGTTGTCAATCATGAGCGCGCTACCTCCCCGATCCTTCCGATCGGGGCGCTCTGCCAATTGAGCTACGCCCGTATGTCTGAAGTGATGGGTTATGAGTGAAGACCTGGCGACGCTGGCCGTTTCTTCATCACTCATCACTCATCACCTACTTCGTTTCCTTGTGGACGGTACGCTTGTTGTCCCACTTGCAGAACTTCAGGTACTCCACGCGACCTGACTGCTTCTTCTTGTTCTTGGTCGCCGTATAGTTGCGACGCTTGCACTCCGTGCACTCGAGTGTGATAATGTCGCGCATGACCTTCTCTTCTATTATTCTTTGAGTGATTGAATTCAACGATCCCGGTGGGAGACTCCACAGCCGGGATCGTATCGGGCTACAATCGAACGTGAGCGGGAGACGGGACTCGAACCCGCGACCAACAGCTTGGAAGGCTGTGACTCTACCAACTGAGTTACTCCCGCGGCAGAGATTCTCTGGACAACCAGAAGGCCGGAAGCCAGCCACCGGCTATCACCGCCAACCCGGAAACCGGGCCTGACGGCAATGGAGCTCACGACCGGGATTGAACCGGTGACCTCATCCTTACCAAGGATGTGCTCTACCAACTGAGCTACGTGAGCCTGGAACGTGAAATGTGCGGAACGTCTTCGGGTGCGGTGAGTAGGCACGGATAGCACCAGGCCTCTGAAGCAGATGGCAATACCATGCGCCAGGCCTGTGAAGGCACCATCCGAAGAGCTACTCCCGCGGTAAGTGTATCGCGTGCATCATCACCGGCGGTGCGATGCTGAGCGGTAGCGCCCGATAATATTCCGGACGACGTAACGTGGCTCTGTCTGAACGATCGACTATGAGAAAGAGCTTCCTCCTGAACCGCAGAGCTGCGGCTGGGGTGGGCAGAGAAGGATTCGAACCTCCGAACTCGTGAGAGAACAGATTTACAGTCTGTCGCCTTTAACCACTCGGCCATCTGCCCATGGCCTTCGTTTCAGGGGGTACCTCAACGAAGAGCTTGCAAATATACGCGATCGCTCAATTCGTGCAAAGGGACTATAATTTTTCACAATCGGCAATCCGGTTTCCAGCCTCCCCCTCCCTATCATGCAACTGCGTCCCAACTCCAACCCAAGCGGTGAGATCACTATGCAACTTGCAGCACGCGTTCCGAACTTCGACGAGCCGATCGACGCGCTCGAGATCTGCCACGAGAATATCATGAAGCGCATGGCCACGCTGGAGGCGCTGGCCGCAAACGTTCGCGAGCACGGGATGGCGGGGCTTCGCGAGGGAGCCGGGATATGGCGCGAAGTGCTTGCCTTCATCGAACACAGCGTCCGGAATCATACGCTGGACGAGGAGCACGATCTCTTCCCCATGCTCCGCCGGCACGGCGTTCCCGATCTGGAGCAGCTTCATCTGGATCACTCCTGGAGCCAGGAGACCGAGGCGTTCATCGAAACGGAGTTCAACCATGCAATGGAGTCCGGAGATGCCGCCCCGGAGCGCCTGGAACGGCTGGCCGAGCGAACCCTGGAACTGGTGCGCTTCTATCGCGATCACATCGCACGCGAGAACGGAACCGTCTTCCCGCACGCCCGCACGGTATTGAGCCCGGAGGAGATGGCGAGCCTTGGCGCAGCGATGCGTTCCCGACGAGGCGTGGCAGTGTCGCAATGACGTAGCCCAACCACTCCGAAAGGAACAATCCAACAGCACCTTCCTCGCGATGCGGCCTGCTGCAGAGAGCGCCAGGCATCTGCGGCGGGCATCCCTCATCCGCCCGCTACCGGCATCCGGGTGATACAGACTGCCCCTGCCATTGCAGTGCAGGCACGCATTGAACCGCAGACGGCAATCACTGTGTTTGCACCGTCCCCCTTCAACTCATCTATTTGTATTCAGGACACCATGCAACGCATCCAGCACACGTTCCTGGCAGCACTATCGCTGCTCATCATCGCACTCCCCGCATTTGCCGCCGACACCGTCACCGTACGGAAAGTCACGTCCGGCAACACCTTCCTGACCAGCACCGGCGAGAGGATTGTCCTGCTGGGCCTTGCCACAGCCCGGTCGTCGGCCATCTCTCCGAGCGACGCGCGCGCAACACTGGCCACAATGATCGAGGGGCAGCGCGTAGTTGTGGTTGCCGATACGGGCGCCGGCGGCGCAACCGCTGCGGCAGAAGGGCGTTATGTCTACCTCGGCGGCCACTTCGTGAATCTGGAGATGATCTCAACCGGCCACGCATTGGCCGCCATCACCGTCGGGCACTCGCACCTGGCGGAGTTCAAGGCCGCCGAGCAGTTGGCACGAGCCGCTCACAGCGGAGCGTTCTCCACAGTGCGGGCAACCGCGGTACAATGCTCCGCGATCACGAGGAAGGGAACCCGCTGCCTGCGCATGACGACCAATCTGAACGGAAGGTGCTGGCAGCATCAATAGGCATGCGCGTGGGGTGAATTCACAACCGTGAGGCTCCGGCAGGTGCAGACACAACGGCCGCCGGTGGATTCGGACGAGTATGCCGGCGGCCTCCGCATCTACATACAGAGGGAATGGATTTCTGACAGCACTTCGATCTGTTATCGCGGAGTGTGACTCCGCGATCGTCATCGGAAGAATGGGGCCTGAGTAGAACTCCGGCCCAACGTGCTCTTCAGAGCATAGCAGGATACTTCTTCGCAAGTACTCAGGCCCCACCAATCCAGATCCAGAGCGTGAGCGCGCGCCAGAGCGTCATCGTCTCCTGATCCGAGGCTCCGCCGGCGATGAATCGCGTCAGCATCTCGCCCAGGCGCGGAACGTTCATATACCGGCCCAGTTCTCCGGGATGCTTCACCATCGCGTCGAACCGCTCACCCTGCCGCATCCGGAGCGCACGAATGAAGTTCGCGCCCGGATTCCCCTTCCCCGTTCTCCACTGCACCTCATGCGGAAGCACCCCCTGCATCGCACGTCGCAGCACGATACGTCCCCAACCGTCCTGCAGCTTCTGCTCCGGCGGCAATGCCAGACAGAAGTTCATCAGCTCCCAGTCGTAGAACGGGTAGCGGGGCTCGATACCGGAATGCGCGGCGAGCTGGTCCAGCAGCTCCAGCACGAAGGAGTGCATGCCCCAGGTGAGCCGCCGGTAGTGATCCTCGCGCAACGTGCGCGGCGCAGGCAATTCCGCCACCGCACGATAGCGCTCCTCCAGGCGAATGCCGGCGGCAAACGCGCGATCGATCGCCGCATCGTTCAACGGCGACCGGCGCCCGATGCGCGCAAGGCCGCGGCTGAGCGGGGCACGCAGCAGCGGATTGATCACCGCGCGGCGCAGCGTCCGTGCCCGCGAGCCATGCCCCAGGCGGTCCGCGAGGGCGCCGCTTTCGTGCCACAGCTCCGCAATGCGCAGGGAGGCGGCAAGTTCGGCCAGCCGGGCCGTGCCGTGCGACACCGTGGTATCGCCGTCCAGGCCATCCAGCCAGACGCCGATGCCGGCATTGTGCGCAGCGGCGAAGAGCTCCGCATGAAGAAAGAGATTGGGTGCGAAGAACGGATAGTCCAGCGCATCCAGAAGGACCGGCGCAAGCGGATCGCCAAGGTCCCCCCGGACGAAGTTCGGCGCGAAGCCGCCGGAACGAATCACGGCATCGATGTAGCGGCTCTCATCCGACTGCGGCACATCGGTGAAGATCGCGGAGAACGTCGCCAGCGGCTCCCCCCCCTCCGCCTGGCGAACGGACCGTGCAACGCATGCTACGGAAGATGAATCCAGCCCGCCGCTGAGCGCGGCGCCAACCGGCAGGGCGCTGCGCATGCGGTCGCCAACGGCACGCGTGAACCGCTCGGCGAAGGCCTCCGCATAGTCCGCATCGCTCGCGCAGCGAACCTCACGCTCCGGATCGAACCGGGCGTACCGCTCGATCTGCAGGCCCGACGCATCAACGCGCATCGTGTGCGCCGGCATCAGGCGCCGGATGTCGCTGTAGAACGTTGCGTCGGTCTCCGTGAAGAGCCCGGCGAGATAGTCGCCGATCCAGAGATCGTCCGGCTGCGCAGTGACGGCCGGATGTACGAGAAGCGCGCGAATCTCCGATGCAGCGGCGAAGAGTCCGGAGCCGTGATGATAGTAGAACGGCTTGACGCCCACACGATCGCGTGCGCAGAAGAATCCGTCACGTTCCGGATCCCACAGCACGAAGGCGAAATCGCCCTGCAGATAGTGGACGCACCGCTCCCCCCACCGCTCGTAGGCCCGGAGAACCAGCTCGCCATCGGTGAGGCCGCCCATCTCGTGCCGGCAGCCCAGGTTCTCGCAGAGTTCCGTGCGCCGATCGAGACGAACGTCCGCGGCAACGATTCGCCCGGTGGCCGGCGAGCGCGGCAGCGGCGTATCGGCTCCCTCCGGCTCCGCATGCGTCAGGCAGCAGGCGAGGCCGGCGGTTCCATGTGCAAGCTCCTCGCAACCATTACGGCCGCGATGCATGATGGCCGCCGCCATCGCATGTAGCTCGCGCATCGGAACATGACGTCCGTCGGTATGCAGAAGAGCAACGATTCCGCTCATGATGATGCATGATAACGATCGATGCCGGATTGCGAACATGGCGGGCGCACAGCCGCTGAGACAGCGGCGCGGGCGGACCCGGGCCGCCCTGAACGGCAACGGCCACGCGGTG
>DASZRW010000110.1:0-28222 GCA_035549015.1 Kapaibacterium sp. (SeqCode) | reverse complement strand
TCCCGGCGACGATCTTGGCACCGGCATCGGATGACTGAGTGGCGCGGTTCTGGGCGAAGGAGGAGCTGCCGGCAGCGAGGAGAGCGATAGCGGCGAAGGCGGAGGCGAGACGGATGTTGATCGAAATCTTCATGTGTGTGTGTCCAGTTAACGTGTACGGTTTGTGAGCCCTGGTCCAGAGGGCAGTCGCAGTGAACGTTTCCCCAAACAACCGCGACTGAATTGAGAAGTACCAATCGGCGTGCCAGGGAGCCAAAGGGGGAAGACACCGGCGTTTCAACGAATCGTGATGCAACCCACTGTTCGGATTCCGGACGGATTCCGGTATTCGGGCACCCCGAGCGGGAGCGGTCACCCCCAGCACGCGACTGCGTAGAGCGGGAACCGCAGCGCAGCGTGCCGGCATCGGTGCGCCGCCTGCGGTGACGGCAACCGGGATGACGCATCGCAACACGATATCAACGGCGGCGGGATCGGCACTCCCCATTCCACGAGAGCCGGCCGCGCAATGCCCGGCACCGGCCGCCTCACCCATCCGGGATCGGGCCGGCGCCACAGGAGATCTGCCGCGTTGATGGCGCCTCCATATTTCATCATGGCAGCCTTGGTTCGATGCAACCGGTGGACTAGTTTGTTGTTGCCTCAACCGCACGGAAACGCCCGCATGGGAGAGCACCGTGCACGCATTGCATCTGCCGCACCAGCCGTTGACTCCATGTTCCTCTTCTCGCGATCGTTCGGAACCGCCCTGTTGATCCCGATGCTCGGGGTGGCAATTGCACTTGCCGGAGTATCCGATCGAACGGCGAATGCGCGGCCCGGCTCGAGCGACTCGATCCGTACGCGCATCGACCCGTTCGGCATCGAACAGGTGTGGGTCCCCCCCGGAACGTTCCTCATGGGGACGGACGATTCCACGCTTGCGGAACTCAGGAGGCTCAATCCGCCGAGCTGGGTGTTGCGTGAACTTCTCAGCGAAGCGCCGCAGCACATGGTGCGCCTGCTTCACGGGTTCTGGATGGACAGGTACGAGGTCACCAACCGGGCATTTCAGGCGTTCGTGAACCAGGGCGGATACCGGCAGGAGCGTTACTGGTCGCAGGCAGGCCTGAGGTGGTTGAATCGTCAGAACATTCGGCGCCTTCCGGCGGAGTGTATCGGCACGGCGCCGAACGAGCCGCGATGCTGTGTTACGTGGTTCGAGGCCGAGGCATACGCGCACTGGCGCGGCGGCACGCTTCCTACGGAGGCGCAATGGGAATATGCGGCACGCGGCCCCGGCTCCCTCCGCTATCCGTGGGGGAACAGATTCGACAGTCTGCGCTGCAACGTGACAGGCCGCTCCGGGTTGGTCCCGGTAGGAAGCTATCCGGATGGAGCAAGCTGGGTTGGAGCGTACGACATGGCCGGCAACGCGATGGAATGGGTTCAGGACTGGCTGGATGTGAACTACTATGCATCCAGGGTCCGGGACGATCCCCCGGGCCCGGCAACAGGCGAACGGAAAGTGGAGAAGGGAGGATGGTGGGGAAGCAACCCGTTCGTTGCACGCTCCGCCTATCGCCATTTCGAAGATCCCCCGGAATATGCCGACAAGCATATCGGCTTTCGTATCGTATCCCGATAGATAATTCTCGCCGCATCACGTCGCAGTGCTCCCTGCCGAACAGACATTGCCCGAGATGCGGCCTGTTCGCCAGCGCGAACAGGCATTGCGTTCATGGCACGTTGTGCAATCCGAACCTGCCATCGGTTTCAACAGCGTTCAATCTGTCCGCCATTCCCCCGGGCGGAAGTAATGATATAGATCGCATCGTACTGTACTATCAATCCGGCATTTCAGAACGATCGGAGGAGCCATGCAAATCATCGGCATCGAGGGCATGACCGCGAGTGATCTCAACGACGAGCTTCAGCGGGGAGGCAGATTCGTTTTCTTTCACTACTGTGTTTCGGTGGTTGTGATGACGTTCAAGCGTTCATCGGATATCTACTTCATCAGAGCTGGTGAGAGCACGGCCGGAACCGGCCTCAGGTACACAGCCCTGACGATTCTCATGGGCTGGTGGGGTCTGCCATGGGGCCCGATTCATACTATCGGTTCGCTGATCACCAACTTCGGCGGCGGTAAGGACGTTACCGGCGAAGTGGTTGCAATGTTGAACAGCCCCTCCAACCAGGCCGAGGCCGAGATGCTGTAGACGGGACATGCGATGCCGATGCGCGGATCATACGCACAATGGCATTCCACGGTGTCCCGCCGATCGCGTATGTTCGCGCGGCGTGCCGAATGTGCGGCGCATCCGCCCACTTTCCCGAGCCCCCGAACAGGCCATGCCGCAACACGCACCGCGCCGTTGCAGCAGGCACGTGCCGATACGCTCCCACTCCATGCACGGCGCACCGGCGGCTGATACGGCATCGCCGGAGGCACGACTTCATCCCAAACTGTTCCTGCGGGAGCCCCAGCATCCGACAGCTCATGATGAGACATCTACCCACTACCTGCGGCATCGCGCTTCTCATGCTGGCAGCTGCCGCCGCATGGGCACAGAGCCCGGAGCCGCTCGTGAGCGGCATCACCATCCGTTCGATAACGACGTTCGACGCAGGCTCGATACGGGTGGTTCGCGATCCCCTTACCGGCGGCCTTCTGGTGGCGCTGATGGATGGAAGGCTCTACAGCGTTCCCTCTCCATTTCATGACACCACCAAGACGCTCGTCGGTACCGCCGCGGATCACGGTCTTACGGGCGTCCAGGGGATGGCCATCGCTCCGGACGGAACGCTCTACCTCTCGGCGAACCATCAGGAGGGGAACTACAACATCGCCATCATCGCGCGCGGCAGTCGCGTTGGCGACAGCGGCTTCCGCTGGGATACGCTCGCGCGCACGGAGCCCTACCCGTTCGGGAATCAGGGATTCGACCATACGTGCAACGGCCTTGCGGTAAGCGGGGACGGCCAGTTCGTCTTCATGAACAGCGGCTCGCGTACCGATCACGGCGAGGTGCAGGACAACGGCGGCATCTTCCCGGGCATGCGCGATGTTCCGATCACCTCCGCCATCCTTCGCATTCCGGCCAGCAGCCGGAATCTTGTGATCCCCAACAACGATTCGGCGCTCCGCGCCACAGGCATCCTCTTCGCGAAGGGAACGCGCAACAGCTTCGATCTGGAGTTTGCCCCGAACGGCGATCTGATCGGCACGGAGAACTCCGGCGACCATGACGACAACGAGGAGCTGAACTGGATTCGCGAGGGCGGCCACTACGGATTCCCGTGGCGGCTTGGAACCACGGACATGCCGCAGCAGTTCCCCGGCTACAATCCGGAGAACGATCATCTTCTCAACAAGAATTCCCTCGGCTATACCAGGGGAACGTTTCACAACGACAGCACCTTCCCGGCACGACCGGCAGGTGTGACGTTCACCGATCCGATTCCGAACGCGGGGCCGGACGCAGTGACGTTTCGCGATCCTGGTGATGGATCGCTCCACACCGCAACGCCGGCCGAACGGATGGGAACGTTCACCGCTCATCGTTCGCCGCTCGGCCTGGTGTTCGATTCCGCGGGCGCACTGCCGTCGGACTTCAACGCCGATGCCTTCATGCTGAGCTGGACGGAGGGAACGCCGGCTGCGAACGATCTCCTCACGCCGTTCAACGATCCGGGACAGGATATGCTGCAGCTTCAGATGCGCAAGAACGGCCAGAGCTATACACTCGCATCCCGGCGCATCATACGAGGGTTTGCACAGCCGATCGACGCGGCAATCGTACGCGACAGGATCTACGTGCTGGAATGGGGCGGCGCACACAATCTCTGGGAGGTGGACTTCTCCAAGGCAGGGGAGGTGCGGGCGTCGCGAGGTTCGGAGTACACCGTTTCCCCTCCCTATCCAAATCCTGCAGCGGGTGAAACGCGGATGAGCATCGGCGTACAGCGGACACAGCACGTGCGGGTGGAACTTCGCACGATGCTGGGTGCCCGCGCCGCGCTGTTGTATGAAGGATCCGTGGAGGCAGCGGCCCCGGCATGGATCACGCTCGATTGCACATCCCTTCCCTCCGGCGTGTACATGATCGTTGCCCATGGCGAGCGATTCACCGCATCGCAGCGGTTGGAGGTAATCCGATAGCATCCCACGCAACGACGGAGGCGAAGCAGGTGCCTCGCCTCCGTCGTCTCTGCAGCGCCGGCGTAATTCAATCCGGCACGCTCCCCGCACGTTGCCTGCGCCTCACACCTCCATTCCGATCCAATTGATATGCCACTTGAATGCATTCGCCTGCGCCGGCGTGAGCGGTGAATTATCCACCCAGCGCACATACACGCGAAAGCGCGTTGCCGTTGCCAGCACATCCGGCGGAACCGGATAGATGGCGGATCCTCCCGTGGTGGCCCAATGATTTCCGGCTCCTGCGATGGAGGTGACGATCACCGGCGTGCCGGTGAAGCGCGCCGATGTGATATCGATGTCCACATAGATGCCGGTGGGCGAATAAACCTGCCAGTTGGTTGCGCCCGGCTGGGTTCTGCCGGATGCCATTCTCAAACCATCTTCAACAAAGGCCATGTCAACCTCATGGGTACAGTTCATGAATATTCCGCCGTACAATCGGGCGGGAACAGATAGTGAATCGGATTTCGGCAGTGCGCTTCACATATCGTAGCACGATAGGGCAATCGATGTCACGCCGCTCGCGGTCCCTCTTCACTCATCGACAGCCGGTGTATCAACGCGGTGCGTATTTCCGTGGGCAAACGTACGGTGGCTGCATCCGGCCATCAATCGCCGCCATCGGGTAACGCGGGCAAATACAGGGATACCGGGATGAGCGCGACACGCGCCGGCACCCCGTTGCCCGATGCGCTGCGATACGCTATGTTCGGGGATTCATGATCATCGAAGAGCTCGTGCGTGTGGATTACTTCCGCGATGGTGGATCGTATCAGGCGATCTTCGCAACGGACGACGGCCTGGGCTACGGCCTGTGGCTCGCATGCTCGCGCACGGCGGAGCGGAGCGGCCCGCGCCATCGCTGGCTGTTCGAGTACCGGGGATACGAGCGGCCGCCCGGCTGCGTGCCGGTGATCTCGGAGAGCCCGCAGGAGCATGCAATCGTGGAGCGGGTGCGGGAAGCACTCGCGCATCGGCGCGTTGCCGCGGGGGATGACGGGCTTCCCGCGGAGTGGCATATCGAGCGGCTTCAGGACATGCTTGCGAGCATCCTCGTGCGGGAGCACTGTTCGCGCGAGGATCTGATCGCGGAAGGATTCATCCAGTAGTCAACCCAATGCAGAGAGGCGACCCACCCCAGGCGGCCATCACACTGCGCACGGACATCAGGCCGGGCGACATCGGCACGATCACGGCCATGCATGGATTTCTCTACGCTCGCGAATACGGCTTCGATGCCACATTCGAAGCGTACGTTGCCGGGCCGCTCTCCGAATTCGTTCGCGCCGGCAACGAACGCGAACGCATCTGGATTGCCGAGCGGGACGGAAGTATCGTTGGTGCGGTGGCCATCGTTGCCGCCACGGACGGCATGGCGCAGCTTCGCTGGTTCCTGGTGGATCCCGCCGTGCGCGGCGCAGGGCTTGGGCGCAGGCTGCTGGAGGAGGCCGTGGCGTTTGCGCGCGATCAGGGATACAGCGGCATCATTCTCTGGACGGTGAGCGCGCTCCGCGCCGCGGCGCATCTCTACACGTCGGTCGGATTCCGGAAGATGGAATCCATCGCCGCACGTCTCTGGGGCACGGACGTCGTGGAGGAGCGCTACGACATGAGCCTGCGATAGCACGTGGCGCACGCAGGCCAATGATACATCCTCGGCTACTCCACCACATCATTGGTTGCCACGGCTTCATCACTGCTGTCGGCGAACGTTTCCTCATCGATATCATACAGCAGCGCCGGCCGTTTGTGGATGCCGATCTCGTGCTCGATCAACAGATCCAGCAGCCGGTTACCGTCAATCAACCCGATCGGTGCAGCGCCTGGAAAGAGCGCGGCATCCATGCAGCCGCTGGAGAATCCGCCGGTCGTGATGATGGTGCCCCGCAACGCCTTGTGATACGGCAGCGAGCCGCGCAACTGATCGAGGACCGGCCTGCCGATGTTCCCCTGATGCCGCTTCACCTGTACCACCTCGGTGATCGTCGTGATGCCGAACTGCACGGTGGCAACCACGTCCACACCCTTGTCGCCGCTCTCCTTCGTGACCGTCACGTCCTGATAACCCATTGCCTCCAGCAGATCGCCCACCAGTTCCTCGAAGCGATACGGCGACATGGACGACAACCGCGCACGGAGCATCTCCCGCTGCTTTGCATTGTAGTTGCCGATGGCCACGCCAACGTCGCGACGATCGTCGCCGTCCGAGCGCGGCAGCTCCTTCAGATATTCGAGCCCCGCATTCGTGATGGAGTAATACATGCCATCACGCTCGGCAAGACCCCGCTCCACGAGATTCCGCACACGGCGGCGAAGCGTGTCCTTCAGCGTTGAATCGGTTCGGAAGCGCGAGTACTCCAGCAGAAACTCCTTCCACTCCGGCATGAGATCGCTGCTTCTGGCACGAGTCTTGGTTGCAAGGATCCCGAGCAGCTTCGTCATCCCCTCGAGGTCATCCAGCTCGCGCATCAATGCCGGATCGTTTGCGAGGAAGGCACGCGAGCGTTCGTTCATTCGGTACACGCCATCGGCATCAACGGAGAGAAGATCGAAGTTGCTGATGAAGAGATAGCTGCCGTAGAGATGCCGCGGGTTCACCGTGCGATTGGTGCGGTTCCAAATGGTGCGCGCAAGTTCGGCATCGGCACCGCTCAGGCGCTCGCCGATCCAGGAATCGGGATCGGACCAGTCCACCGGATTCTGCGGTGTTCCGGTCCGGTCCGCAATTGCGCCGATCAGATTCGTGAGAGCGGCCTTGGGAACGCCGTCCAGCAGGGTGAGCAGATGTCGTACGGTGGCGTATCGCGGAAAGAGCGGCGTGCGAACCCTGTGTACACCGGCCACGGCACCGTTCTCGTCGAGATCGCGCCCGTTTCCGGCCGCGCCTGCAAACTCCGGCAGCCCCCACGATCGCAGCCCATAGACGCCGGAGGCCGTTCTCTGAAAGCGTGACTCGACCCCCTTGCGCTTGATATCGGCAGATAAATACGCCACAACCGTCGCCTGCGGAGTCTTCCCTTCGGAGACCCACAGCCCACGCTGGGCAACGGCATCGGAGATATCCTCATAGTGAAGCGGAGCGCCGGCATCGGCAAGCACGGTGGCAATGGCATCGTAAAGGTTCATGCGATCGTATCGAGTGAGCGGAATATCGATCGCGCAAACATAGGGAAGCGGATTGGGGTGCTGCAATCCGATAATCGAAAATAGAAATGAACGCGTGTCACTGACAGTGATGAAGCATCTTCGCGACAGGCGGCCGTTACGCCTGCGCGCACCCCACGGAAACGCAGCCGGCAGAGAGTCCGGGGAGATACGAAAGGGTCGCGAGCCTCCATCGTGCGGGGCCCGCGACACCCATCGGAAATGCTCCATGCCGCAAACGGCTCCGCCTCGGTGAAGCCGGCCATCCCGGGGAGATGCGGCAATGCATCCGCACCTCAATCACCTGCCGGAGCGGTTGCGCCCTGACAGACGGCCGGCGCGCAACTCCTGCGTTGTCGGCCCTACCGGTGCTTCGGGCGTGAGGTGCTGTCGCGCGGCACGGTGATATTGATATGCACGTTGTTATCCCTGTGGACGACCGGTACTTCGGCGTTCGGCTGTGACGGCCGGTCGGCTGCCGGTGCCGTTGGCTGAGGCTGAGCGGCCACCGGGTTTCTCGTTGCCGGTGCGTGCATGGCCGGAGCCCCCTCGTGCTTCGCATGCGTGCTCTCCGCCTGAACCGGCTGCGCCGCCGATGTGCGCCCGCTCTGCGCGGTGGTGCCGTCGGCCTGGGCCGGCACGGTCTGTGCGGGTTGTTCCGCAGGCATGGAATCCACCGAACGCCGGTCCGCGGCGGAAGGCGCTGCAGGTGCAACGGCGGGCGCGGGCGCCATCTGCCGTACACCGTTGCCGTTGTGCATGGCGACGTATCCCACGGAGAGAGCCCCCACGCCGAGGATGCTCCCAACGATGATCTTCGCCGTGAACGAGAGCCCCCCCGCTCCCGCAACCTTCGCGGCGGCGCCGGCGGTTCGGGGAAGGTTTGCCAGACGCTCCATCACATGCGCGCGCGTTGCCAGATGCTCCAGTGCGGGCGCACCAGCCTTCGGCTGAAGCGCACCGGCAACCATCGTCTCCGCATTGAGAACCGTGCGCAGGCGATCGTCGCGTTCGAGCTCCTCCTCGAATGCCTGCCGCTCGGCGGGCGTCATCGTGCCATCCAGGTATTGCACCGCCCTATCACGTCGCGTTCTGTCAGTCATTGCTCTCTCCTTGATCGGACGATGTGCCGCCAACCACGCCGAAGGCCGTTCGTTCCTCGGTCTCCAGCATCTTCACCACGATCTTGCTCAACTGGGCACGGGCCCGCGAGGCCCGCTTCCAGATGGCCTCGCGCGACTTCCCGAGCATCACCGCAATCTCCTCCAGAGAGTACCCGCTGTAGGCATTGAGGATCAACACCTCGCGATAGTCGAAGGAGAGTTTCTCCAGCGCCAGCACCACCATCTCCTCCTGTTCCGTACGTTCGTGATGCGATGCAGCGAGCGACTCCTCCGTACCATCCAGCACGGCGAACTTCCGGCGATTGCGCAGATAGTTGAGAGAGAGATTGCGTACGATGGTGACGAACAATCCTGCCGGGTTCTTCACGACCCGCGGCTCCACGCGCATGCGCAACACCTTCTCCCACATCTCCTGCGTGATGTCCTCCGCCGCATCGGCATCGCGGACGATGTTCACACAATAGGAATAGAGCTTGTGATTGTGCGTGTTGAACAAATGTACGAACGCCGCGTCCTCTCCCGCCATGAAGCGGTCCAGAAGACGAGCGTCGCGATCGTTGATGCCCGCGTCAGTCGTTGCCCGCACGTTGGCGCCCGGTACGATACTGGTTGGTAACGCTATCTGGAACTGGCTCATTGTTGTTCGCTCCGCTTCCCGACACCCCCAATGCAATGGGGACCGTTGTGTGAGATCGTGGCTCACCAGCCGATGACACAGCAACGGAACGGACCCTGACTCGAGGCTTCGGAGGAATAGTTCCCCGGGTTCGAGTGTCAGGGTTCGCGGGTTGCCCGTGTCTGAAAGCTATCCGGATCGAACAATGCACACCGCGCGGCGTGATCGACAAAAATGAGCAAGAAGAGAGGAATAGCAACAATGAATCATCAACGATGGCAACGGCTGACAGCAGTGATGCTGATGCTGCTCGCCGCAGGCACGGCCGCGCAGGCACAGGAGCGCAGACTCCCGGGAGCCGTGGTGTTGTTCGGAGTCACCTACGATATGGGATTTGTGGTACCGGCTGACGCGATGCGGAGCAATGTCAGTCTGGCGAGCGACTCGAAGCTGAAGTCCGCCGGCATATCGCTGATCCTGCCGAAGCTTTTCGGCAACGGCTTCGGACTCTCCACAACGTGGAGCTACGGCATCGGCAACATTCAGATCGATGCGCAGGGCACCGAGACGAACTACCAGGGAAGGTACCCGACCGAACCCGCGGAGGTACACCAGACCCTGGACTTTCAGGCTCGCACGATACAGGGAGACATCATGGCGTATATCCAGGCAGGCGATCTTGTACGCCTGGAAATCGGGCCGCACGCCAGTATCGGCTTCCTGCCGCACTATACAGCCAGCGAGACAATCGTCAGCCCCAGCACAGCAACGTTCAACGATGGCACACAGTACTGGCAGCAGACGAGTTCCGGCGACCCGAATGTGTTCGTTGCCACGGGCGGCCTGGGAATACGTGCATCGCTCGAGATACCTCTCACCCCAGGCCTCGCACTCGTGCCATCGGCTCAGGCACGTGCGTCGGCGGTCTACAGCAATACGGAGGTGGAGCACTACAGCTTCAAACGGAATGTCATTGGCGGCATGGGAACCCTTGGGATTGGCCTGGGAGTGATCTTCGGATCGACGAACGGCGAGTTGATACCCGCACCTCCACCGGCTGCAACGCCGCCTGCGGCGACGCCGCCGGCTGTGGTTCCGAAAGGACCTGCGACATCCGAACGGACAACAGACACGCTCACTGCACCAGTTCCGCCCGCGCTTCATGCGCGGGTGGAATTGTTCTGCCTGGACCGGGAGGGAAACAGGACGGACACCTTCCTTCTCAGTCCCCGGCGCACGCTGCACCGGATGCACGTGCCGCTGGTACCGGTGCTTTATTTCGAGCCGAACTCCTCGAGCCTTCCGGAGCGCTACGCGGGCTATACCACCGCCACACGTTCCGCGTTCACGATGAAGGCAATTGCCGGCGCGAACGTAGCCGATCTGTATCGCTACGGATTGAACATCATCGGCATGCGGATGGCCGCGGAACCATCGGCCTCGATCGCGATCACCGGCTCGGCAGCGCCAACAGAATCGAAGCGCATTGCCAGGGAGCGCGCCGAGACCGTTCGCAACTACCTCGCCTCCACGTGGGGAATCGATCGCTCGCGTCTGCACGTGATGGCGCCGGTTGGCGGCCAGGGCGAGGGGGATCGCGTTGTGGCGATCGCGTCCGCATCGCAGGCGATCATCGCACCGATCGTGACGGAGTGGATCGAAGAGTCCGTGGATGCGCCGTCGGTGCTGCTGCAGCCCACGATCATCGCCGGCGCTGGTGTACGCTCCTGGAAGGCGACGGTGATGCACAACGGACATCAGATCGGAGTGCTGAGCGCCCACGGCGGCGAGCCGGAGGGATCGATCGACGCCGGGATGGTGCTTCGCGATTTCAGCGAGGGAAACGGAACGGCGGCATTGAGCGCCGAGCTGCTGGTCGAGGATTCCACCGGCGCACTGGCAATGGCGCACGACACGCTCCCCGTTGTTGTCGATACCGGAAGCGTGGCAACGGAGCAGAGGGCCATGCAGACGGTGAGCCAGCACGTGCTCCCGATCGCATCGGCCGAGGAAACCAGCCGCTCCATCCGCGACATCGTTGCAGGCATCAACGGGAGCGCCTCCATCCAGGTGACCCCCTATGTGTGGGGAAGCGCGACGGCGGACAGCGGCGCCATCGGGCGGCGACTGGAGTTCATCGGCAACCGCCTGCGGAGCGAGTGCAGCGAGGAAGGGAAGCGGATCACCAGCTTCGATGTGCGAAGCGAATCCGTCGCCATCGACGGCGCCCGCCCGGAGCATCCTGCGCCGCACGAACTCGCCGCTCCGATCGAAGTGATGGTGATCGAGGAGAAGTAACACGATCGGCCGGCATGATGCCGGTTGATGCGGAAGGCCGCCGGCAGAGTGCGCACTCCGCATGTCTCCGTGAGACACCTCCGCCCCCGCCCGGATATCACTTCGTGACAGGAGTGAACGGGGCGCGGGCACTGCTACGCATGCATCACCTCCACGTCGATACCGGCGCGTTCGTACTCTTGGCTTCTTCTGTCGCGCTGCCCGCGAAGAACGTCGCCGAACGGGCGACCTGTCAATCTGCTCTCGAGCCATGGCAACACCGCAAACGCAGACGATGCCTCGTACTCGCGCCGATCGGCCGCAATCGAGGAGAGCTCCGTGAACGTGCTCTCGAACTCGCGGCGCAGTTCATCGCTGGTGAGAACGCTGGCAAGGCGACGCATGAACGCAAGCACTGCACGTTCGAATGCGTGCAGGTGATTGCACCCTGCGAAGAAACGATAGGTGGAACGGATCAGATAGGGGAGCAGTTCGTAGTCACCCAGGTCGTAGTGAATCATCAGCTGCAGCAGCCTGGCCAGGCAGAGCGCATCGTTCCGGAAGCCGGGCCGGTGATCGTTGATCACCGGATGCAGCGTTACCGCGGCCTCGCGGAGCAGCCCGTTCGCAAAGCGGGCGTAGGCGAGATTGATGGTGTACGCAAGCTCCGTCTGCCACACAATGGCACGGTCGCGTCCGCGCCGCAGTTGTTCGAGCTCCGGCGCCATTGCCGCGAGCCCATCGTGATCGAAATCGATCATCAGCAGAAGAACCCTGCAGGTGAACCGCCCCTCCTCCACCATCATGCGCCGCTCCCATGTCACCGGTTCCAACGCGCAGATGCGGCGATATGTGGAGCGGGCCTCATCGTACTTCCCGATCTTCACGCAGAGCATCACGTGCGTATCCAGCAGTTGCACGTAACTGTACTGCTCCATACGGATGTTCATCGGCAGGGCGTCCACGAACTCCAGGTAACGGACGGAGTTGAGATAGCCCTCGTAGTATCGAGCGGAGAGGAGATAGTACATGCGCAGCGTCTCGAAGTAGAAACGTGCCGCCCCCTGCGACAGCGTCCTCGGACTGCGCACCAGCGGATGCCCCGCAATCCATTGATTGTTCGTGATCCGCTCCTCCCGCAGCGGCCCCTCCGTGATCAATGAAAACGAAACCGTGGAGAAGAGATGAAGGTAGTCCCAGTAGTTCTCCACCTTTCTCAGGACACAGCCGGCCCGCTCGCGGCGCATCTCGAAATCCGCAGCCTGTACGCCGGCGTAGCTCAGGCGTGAATCGAGAAGCCATTCCAGCCGCAGCAGCGTCAGTTGCTCCACCAGGAAATCGTGCTCCTCCGCGATGCGCCATGCCGCATCCAGCGCCTCGCGAGCCTGCCTGTTCAGCCCGCGATCGGCAAGCACTTCGGCGCTCTCGGTCAGTGCGCGGATCCTTCCGCGCGTGGAGTTCTCGCCGCGGAAGCTTCGGAGCGACCGAAGGATATGCTGATACAGATGCCGCTTCGTCACCGGGAGATGTCCGGCGAATGCCTCGCCGGCAACAGCGGTGCGAACCTTCTCCTCCGTCGGCTCGCTCATCGCGGTCAGCAGTTCGAACAGCCTCAGGCTGCTGCTCGCCTTGCGGCCCGCTCCCCCCTCCAACATCATCCGGCAATAACGTTTCTCCGATTTGGTGAGCGTTCCGATCAACTCGTACAGATCTCGTGAACCTGGCATGGATTTCTAACGTTTGCGTCCGGAATCATCCACTCGCATCTGCCGGGCACGGCTCCAGATGCCTCGGGAACGGGAAATACACACCAGGCCGGTGGAAGTTGCGCGCCGCACGGCACTTGGATTCTTCATATTCGCGCCGAAGTCGGTTTGCCGCGAGAGAGCGGCGATGGATATGTTGAGAGCGATGTATAACGCACGACCAGACCATGACATATCAGGAGAAACCATGCCATTGCGGATTACCATCTTCACCCTGCTCGCGTTTCTTGCCGTGACGGCAACCATTCCGCTTCGTGCCCAGACTCCCGCATGGGGCTGGGCCACGAGCATCGGCGGAGTTGGAAGCGAGAATCCCCAAACGATTGCAACCGACGGCACCGGCAATCTCTACATAAGCGGAAGGCTTGGCGGCATCGTTCAACTCGGTTCGTTCCACCTTGGCTTCCCGGACAGCATCACGCAGTTCGTGGCGAGCTGGTCGCCCGGCGGAACGCTGCGCTGGGCGCGAGCCGCCGTTACCGGCGCGCACATCGTGTTCGGCGGCATGAGCGTGGACGCGAACGGCGATGTGTACGTCACCGCGGCGTTCAAGGGATCATCGGCCCACATCGACCGCGGCGGATCCGATACAACGATTGCGGGCGCCCCGGGCACCACCATGATGGTGTTCAAATACGATTCCACCGGCACACTTGTATGGGAGCGGAGCGCGAACGGAAGCGGCGCGAACATCGTGAATGGAATATCCGTGGCGCCTCAGGGAATATGGATCGCAGGGAGCTTCAGCGAGTCGGTCGACGCCTGGGGCACCACGCTCGTGAGCAGCGGGAGCTCCGATCTCTTTCTCGCGATGCTCGATCGAAACGGAACGGCCATGCATGTGATGCGCGCCGGCGGCACCGGCACCGATCTTGTGGACGCGGTTGCGGCCGATCGAACCGGTAACGCGGTCCTCCTTGGCCGGTTCTCGGGAACTGCGGACTTCGGCAGCAGACAGCTCGCGGCGCAGGGTCCGTCCGATTTCTTTCTCGCGGACTTCACGCCGGACGGCACGGCCACATGGGTGCGCCAGGATGGAGGCACATCGTTCTCCCCCATTGGAATGCAGCTCGCAGTTGCTCCTTCGGGTGTCATCTACGTGGGCATCACCTATTTCGATCGGGTGACGGTGGGCTCCACTACCTTCCCGGTGGCGGACGAGGCCGATGCGCTCCTCGTTCAATACGACGCAGGCGGTGCGCCCGTATGGACGTTTCCGGTCAGCGGGGGATTCATCCAGGAACTCACCGGCCTGGCGGCAGATGCGGCCGGCAATGTCTATGCAGCCGGGTTCTCGCAGGGCGGATTGCCGACCGGCGATATGTTCGTGATGAAGGTGGCTCCTGCCGGCAGCCGCACCTGGCTTGCGTCAAACGCCGCGGGCGACGGCATGTACAGCTCGCAGGGGGGCCCGGTCTGCGTGGACGGGAGGCAGAACGTCTACGTCTCCGGAAGCTTCAGCGGGAGCGAACGCTTCGGTGCAACGCAGCTAACGAGCGTGGGAAGCACGCCCACATCCACGAACGGCACGGATATCTTCCTCGCACGGCTGAACAGCACCAGCGGCGTGGAGATGAACGGTACCGGCGGCACGCAGACCGTGAAGGCTGCGGTGGCAGAGAGAGATGGCTGGCTGGATATTTCGATTCCCGGACTCGATCCCGCCCCTCTCGAGGCGGAACTCTATACCATGCGGGGGAATCGCGTGGCTGCGACGGCATCGTTCACGTCCGGTGGCGGCAGCAACACCGGACGCATTGCGGCCTCCGGCCTCGCGCGCGGCGCCTACCTTCTGGTGCTGCATACCGCATCCGGCATCGCGTCGCAGACGGTGTTCATTCAACGATGACCGGCATGAAGGCGAAGGGAGTGATCTTCGATTGCGATGGAACGCTCGTGGACAGCGAGGTGCTTGCACACGAGATCATGATCGAGATGATCGCGGAGCTCGGGCATGCGTTCTCGATGGATGAAGCGATGGCAGCGTTCCGGGGGCGGAAGATGGCGGAGTGTGTGGCACTGATCGAGCGGCACATCGGGCGGCCCGTGCCGGAGAGCTTCGTGCCGGAACAGCGGCGCCGTCTGGCGGTCGCATTCCGCGAGCGGCTTCGCCCGATCGATGGCGCACTGCAGCTTGTTCGCTCGATGACGCTCCCATTCTGCGTCGCCTCCAGCGGACCGCGGGAGAAGATCGAGCTCAGCCTTTCGCTCACCGGGCTGCGGCCGTACTTCGGCGACCGCATCTTCAGCTCGTACGAGGTCGGCGTCTGGAAGCCCGATCCCGGCCTCTTCCTTCATGCCGCGCAGGCCATGGGGGTGAAGCCGTCCGAATGCGCGGTGGTGGAGGACAGCATGCCCGGCATTCAGGCGGGCATTGCCGCCGGCATGATGGTATACGCATTGGACAGCGGCCACGACGCAGGCCCGCTCCCGCCCGGCGTGCAGGTGATTCGGCATCTGCTCGAGCTGCCGCACGCATTGGCAGCACATGTTTCGTAGATCTCCATGCTGACGAGAAACGCCGCGTGGCGACGCAGGAATGCGAAGCCACGCGGCGTGCGTCAATTCAGGGGCCTGCATGCATGGCGTTCATGCGGGCACTATGCGGCCGGTGCAGCCTCCGGCCTGGGCTGCGGATCCATACCGGCCCACGCCTGTATGGTCCCCATGTCCGAGGCACCGAGCGCCTTCGCGTAGAGGAACAGCTGCATCTTGTAGGATGCGCTCCACTTCACGGCGGTGAACATCAGGGCCACATCCAGCGGCATCACCTGCCTGGTTGGGAGCGCCACCATCCGCGTGGAGAACTCCTCGTCATCGATCCCCTCCACAGCCGCGGTGAACTCTGCGATCGCGGCGTCCACCATCGCCGGGAACTGCTCCGGCGTCATGTCGTTCGCATGCTCGGCGTAGGAGCGGAAGCCGGCCGAGAAACTTTCGTTGAGCAGGCCGCGCAGTGTCGCCATCGGCATCACCACGATGTATCGCATCAGCTCGATAACGCTGCGCTGTTTTTCGGACGGGCGATAATCGAAACCGTCCGGCGGGATCTTTCCTGCGAGAAACTTGGCCACGTTCCATTCGTGGACGATGGCACCAACGATGTCCTTCTTCGTGATCATTGTTCTTCTCCCGGGTGAATGAATGTCCGCCGGCAGCGGCATCACTGCCGCCGAGGCCGGACTGTTGAACCGTTGCAGGTCCGCACGCGCTATCCCAGCATCGAGGGGATGGTGCTCGCAACGGTCGGATATGCATACTGCATGGTGCGCAACTGCGTGGCGGTGATGTTGAACCGCATCGCCATTGCGAACAGATGGATCAGCTCCGCCGACGACGGCCCCAGCAGATGAGCGCCGAGGATTGCATCGGACTCGGCATCGATCAGCACCTTCGCCCGCGCAAGCTCCGCGCCGGCGATCGCCACAACCTTCCACTCCTTCATATCGCTGGAGACCACTGTGGGTACAATGCCCTGGCGCCGTGCATCCGCCTCCGTGATCCCGACGGATGCGAGAGCGGGAATCGTGTAGATGGCGCGCGGGATCACACGATAATCCGCCATCTCCGCATCCCCTTCCAGATAATTGCGTGCAACGATGAACCCTTCGTACGTGGCAACCGGTGAAAGCTGCATCCGCCCATGTGCGTCGCCGGCCGCGAACACCGCGCCGTTGCTCACGCTGCGCAGATAGGGCGTCACCACCACTCCATGCGCATCCGTACGGACATCCGCGGCATCCAGATCCAGTCCTTCGAGCGAGGCCACGCGCCCGGCCGCATTCAGAACGAAGTCCGCCACGATCTCCGCGGACGTCTCCCCGGAGAGATAGGCCACCGCATATTCGCCGCCGCCGTCGCGAACCTCCGCAACGGATTCAACGCTCACCACCTCGATGCCGAGCTCTCGGGAATAGTCGAGGAGCGCGGCCGCCAGTTCCTCCTCCACACCGGCCAGCGCCGGATCGCGTGCAAGTATGGTCACCCGGGAGCCCAGCCGCGCGAACACCTGTGCGAACTCGAATGCTACAACGCCGGCCCCGATACAGACAAGATGCTTCGGCACTGTTCGGAGCGCGAGGATATCGTCCGTGCTGCGCACGTGTTCGGCGCCGGAGAAATCGAGCGGGCGGGGAATCGAGCCGGTTGCGATCACGAATGCCCGGGCGTGGTATTCCTCATCGCCGACAACAAGCCGGTCCTGCCCGATGAATCGCGGCGCACCGTGAATGAGGTCCGTCCCCATCTCGCGCAGCATCTGTTCGGACTGCTCCGTCACGCCGCCGGTGAAGGTCTCCTTCCGATCGATCACCCGCCCCCACTCCGCATGCATGCCGGCAACGTCCACTCCGAAGCGGTGAGCGTTGGAGAGTTCCTCCACCACTTCGGAGCTTCGCACCAGCACCTTCTTCGGGTTGCATCCGTTCAGCGAACAGAGTCCGCCGATCGCGCCGTGATCGATGAGCGCCGTGCGCTCCCCAGATGCAGCCACCGGTGCAAGCGCGGAGAATCCCGCACGGCCGCCGCCGATGACTATGAAATCGTACGTCGTCATGGATTGTCCGTTAGTGATTGTCGGCGGGGGGGAACTGTTGCGCACGGAGCCTGGCCGGTATGCGGCACCACAGCCTTCAGGCCACGTCGGGGCAGGCGGCTCACAAGATCCAGGACCGCCGCGCAATATGCAACATGCCGCACTCGCGGCGCCGTTTTACAAAACAACGACCCCGCGAACGGGCCGATGCCTGTTCGCGGGGTTGCACGAGAGTTCAGCGAGGCCGGTTACGGGCTACCGCCCAACCTCCACACGCTCCGTTCCATCGGCACCTCCGCCGCGCACGCGCACGAAGTAGGTGCCGCCGGGAAGGCCTGCGGCATTCATCGGCACCTGATGCATACCGGCCTCCAGCATCGTTGCCGGTTGCCGGAGCACCGGGCGCCCAAGCAGATCGTACACTTCAACCTCCACCATCGCGGCCTGGCGCACGGTGAAGCCCACCGTGAATCCGGTGTTCGCCGGGTTCGGATAAACATTCACCAGCGAGCCGGTGGTGGGATCGGTCGGCACGGTTACGCCGCTCGCCTCCCTGCCGCAGAGCAGCACGGAGTCCGTGCCGAGCTCACGTCCGGTGGAGTCGAAATAGACGAGGTCCGCCATCACGCGGGCGCCGGAGGGCGCCCGGCAGATCAGCATGATCTCCGGATCGCCGGAGCGAATGCTGTCGTTCCGATAGTCGTAGCCGCGATCGCGAAGCTGCACCATCGCGATCGAGCCGTTCACGATCACATTCTCGAAGAGATCGTCGCAGTCCGGCGCATCCGGCTGGCACGGCATGGTTGCCGGCGAGAGTGCAAGGATGCGCCCCGCGGGCTGATGCAGATGCAGTCCGATTGTTCGCACCTGCGGCCACGGCAACCGTGTGCGTGTGAATGCGATGCGGCTCATGCAGACATCCTCGCCGAGCAGATCGGGCTCGCGCGTCAACTCCAGATTCCGGCCACCCTGCGGCACCCACCGATAGGTCATCGTGCAGGTGCGCCCGTCGCAGTGATAGGTGGTGATCGTCACCGTTCCATTCCATCCGGTGAGGTAGTTCAGCCCGAGCGCAAACTGCACCGTGTGCTGAGCCGGCAGGCCGTGCTGGCTGCCGATCATGGTGTAGTTGCCGGAACTGAACGCCGGCCACGAGTGCGGAACCCCGTCCACGACGAGCACACCGCCGCTCAGGCCCTGAACCGCCGGCGAGAGCGCCACCGCCACACTGCAGATCGGCGCGGCCGGGGCCTTGGTATTCGCAATCGTGAAGAGCCGCACGCTCTGATGTGGTACCTGCGAGACGTACGGCGCCACCGTCAGCTCGTCGCAACGGCTCTCCGTTACCGGCGAGCAGTGGAAGCAGATGGTGCGGTGGCATTCCCTGTACTCACCGCTCGGCGTAACGACGATCGCCGCGAGGTCCATGCAGACCTGGCCATCGGCGGCAGCGGAGTTCCCTTCGATCACCAGCCGCGTGGAGTTGCGACGGGTGCATGCGGTATCGAACGTCAGGAAGCCGCCGTGGCTTCCGTCCAGGTTCGCCGGCGATGTGGCCGCTACCCTGCACGGAGTTGCCGACACACTGCGCATCGTTCCGCTGAACGAGTTGGTGCCGGGAGTAAGCAGCAGCGTGTAACGCAGCGACTGAAGAGCTCCCGCCTCCTTGTTGATACCGATCGAGTAGCTGCAGCATTCCTCCTGGTGTCCCTCGCCCCAGATGCTGTCGCACGGGTTCGTGGGTGGCCGGGCGGCCGTCTTGCACTTGCCGTCACTTCCCGCATTGTAGATGCGGGCGATCTCCATGGAGTCCAGCGAGCGGCGGAAGAACTCCACCTCGTCGATGGCGCCGGCGAACGGCACGCACGCCCAGATGTCCGACTTCCCGATGTAGAAATCGGAACCGGTGTTCAGCGAGCCGATGGCGCCGCGCGGATCGAACACTCCCTTCAGGCGGCCGTCAACATACAGGCGCCCGCCGTCGGAGCGCTTGCGCGACACCGTCACTGCAACGAAGTGCCAGCGGCCCACCACAATATCGGCCGATCCCGTTCCGAAGTTCCGGTAGTAGGTCAGGTTGTCCCCCATCTGGAAGCCGAGGCTGTTCCCGTACGTGTAGAACGAGAAGCCGCGCACCTGATTGCCGACCGCCTGCCGCTTGTCCACGATGATCCGGTTGCCCGTTGTTGCATCGCTCCGGATCCATGCATCGATGGAGAAATCCGTCGTGTCCGGGTTCAGGTCCGGATGATTCGGCACGCGCACATAGCTGTTGGGCGAGCCGTCGAACCGGAGCGCACCGGCTACCGTTCCCGGAACCGAGACCACGTTCCCGACAGCCACTCCGTTGTTCGCCGCGTTCGCCGGGGAGAACTTCAACGGATTGCCCGTGAGATCCTCGATCCCCGAGCCGGACGCGGCATTCGCCTCATCGCCGCTCCACCAGCCAACCAGCGATGGCGGCGGCGGCGTGCAGCGCCCGCTGTCCGGCGGCGGCTGCGCACCGCTCTTGCACTTGCCGGCGGCGCCGGCATTGAAGATCCGGGCGATCTCCTGAGGATCGAGCGCGCGATTGAACAGCTCCACTTCATCGATCATCCCGTTGAACGGCGCGCTGGCATAGATATCGCTCTTGCCGATGAACAGATCGCCGGCGTTATCGAGCGAGCCCATCCGGTTGCGCGGATCGAACGTGAGCACCACCTGGCCGTTGAGATACAGCCTGCCGCCGGCAGCATTGTCGCGGTCCACGGTTGCGGCCAGCAGATACCACTGTCCCGGCTGCACCGTTGCATTGTAGGCCACGTAGTTGTACCAGCCGCTGGAGTCGTCGGCCAGCTGAATGCCGGGATGCGAGCCGTACATGAAGAGCGAGTAGCCGCGCACATTGCCGATATCCTGCCGCTTGTCCACCACCACCCCGTTGATCACGTTCACATCCGGACGTATCCAGGCGTCGATGGAGAAATCACCGCGACCGAGATTCAGGTCCGGACTGTTCGGCACGCGCACGTACCTGCTCCGATCGCCGTTGAACAGGAAGCCGCCGGCTACCTTTCCCGGCTGCGCGACGAGCGCGCCGGCCACGGTGCCGGTGTTGGCATTGTTGGTTGGATAATAACTGAAGGGATTGGCGGTCAGATCGGCAACGTGTGCGCCCGGCGCCAGCTGCATTTCATCCAGCGGCCACCATGCAATCATGCCGGCCGGAGGAGGCGTGCAGCGGTTGGAGTCGGGCGGCTGCACGGCGTTCTTGCACTTGCCGGCGCTCCCTGCGCCGTAGATGCGCGCGATCTCCTGCGGATCGAGCGCCCGCTTGAACAGCTCCACCTCATCGATCGTTCCGGTGAACGGAACGCTTGCATAGATGTCGCTGATGCCGATGTAGAAGTTGCCGTTGTTATCGAGAGAGCCGGGACGCACGCGCGGGTCGAACGTGAGCACCACCTGGCCGTTCAGGTACAGCCTGCCGCCACTCGGGCTGTCCCGATCCACCGTCACGGCAACCATGGCCCACTGTCCCTGCGGAACCGTTGCGTTGTAGGCAACGAAGTTGTACCAGCCGCTCGAATCATCGGCCAGCTGTACGCCCGGATGTCCGCCATACAGGAAGAGCGAGTAGCCGCGCACATTGCCCACGCCGTCCCGCTTGTCCGCGATCACGGCGTTGATGTCGAGATTGTCCGGGCGCACCCATGCATCGATGGAGAAGTCGCCGCGGCCTACGTTCAGATCCGGGTGATTCGGGACGCGCACGTACTGGCTGCGGTCACCGTTGAAATGGAAGCCGCCGGCAACCTTTCCCGGCGCCGCCAGCACGAGCCCGACAACCGCACCATTGTTCGGTGTGTTGGCAGGGAAGTAGCTGGATGCATTGCCGGTGAGATCGGCCACCAGTGTTCCAGGTGTAAGGAAGGTTTCGTCCAGGGACCACCAGCCAACCATGCCGGAAGGGGGTGGTGTGCAGCGGTTGCTGTCGGTGACGAAGCCGGGCTGCGCCCGGAGCGGCGTGGTCACGCACAGAATTGCCAGGATGATTGCAGCGGGCAATAGCCATCGGCTGAAGCCGAAGCGGCCACAGGGCGGTACGGTTTTCATGGGAGCAACCCTCGAATAGACTGTATACTATACGGCAGCGCACCGCCGTGGTCCAACAACGGTGCCTGCGTTCAATACGCCGGAGATGCGAAAGCCGGAGATGCGAAAGCCGGAGATGCGATATCGGTGTGGCTCGCGAAACCGTTTGGAGGTTGGTCACCGGAAGTCGCGAGCGTGTCCACTTCAGGAACACGAAAAACGGAAAGTGGTTAACGCTTTCGAAAGAATTAATACCGGAGGGTATGCCGGAAGCGTCCAACGTCAACCGGGCACCACGTTTCCTGACCAATGACCCGCCGGATGTAACCCGGTTACATTACCATCGGAATACGATACGCGGATCGTCGATCCGGGCATCGTGTTGAGTGTTGCAACCCATGACGGAAACTGTGCCGGAAGAGGGGGCCTCTGAAAGACGTCCGGCACCGATTGAATGTCGCGCATGAAGCGGAATCGGATGGCGAGGCAGGGTGTCGATGAAGCGTGGATGTCCGGGCGGGGTTTCGGGCTCGCGGGATCGCATGACGGATGCCGGCAGCAGTCTCCGCGAGCGAGGGGGAGGTTGAGATGCCGTTCAGGCGGAATATTTGCCGCGCAGGCATACATTTGCTCTGCACTGTGCAGGCCCCGGTTGCGGGCATTCATTCACCCCGAACCGAACTACAACGCACCATGGAGACCATAACTGTATGCTCAACGTCGTCATCGATCTCTCGCACCACAACACCGTGTCCAGCTTCAGTACGATCAAGGCTGACGGCATCGAGGGAATCATCCACAAGGCAACCCAGGGGCTTTCGTACACGGACCCTACCTATGCAAGCCGGAAGACACAGGCGCTCGATGCGGGGCTGATGTGGGGCGCCTATCACTTCGCCAGCGCGGCCGACGGCCAGCAACAGGCGGAATACTTCCTCTCCGTCGTCAAGCCCGGTCCCGGCGATCTGCTTGTACTGGACATCGAACAGAACTACGATTCGCAGGGCAAACCGGCTGCGAGCATGTCGATCGCCGACGCCGAGGCGTTCGTGACGTACGTGCAGAGCCAGACCGGCCGGTGGCCGGGGCTGTACAGCGGATCCTACATCAAGGAATTATTGGGCAGTTCGCAGAACGCCACGCTCGCCAACTGCTGGTTCTGGCTGGCTCAGTACGGATCGACGGCCGTGGTGCCGGCAAACTGGTCCACGTGGACGATGTGGCAGTACACCGACGGCGTCAACGGACCAACTCCGCATTCGGTGAACGGTGTGGGGAACTGCGACCGCGACAAGTTCAATGGTGACGATGCGGGTCTGCACCGTCTGTGGAACGTCTCGCAGGCATAGCAGGCATACGGCAACTCCGCGCGCCGCAATTCTGCGGGGGGCGCCGGGGCGGGTTCTTCCGGGCGGGATCGGCAGCGCATGCGGCCTCCCGCCCGCTCTGCATCGGGCGGCCCATGGTGCACAGGTGGCTCGTGATGCCGGCCGGCGCGGGAGCCAGGCGAAGGGGCTGGCATTCGATCGCGCGCAGTACAATATTCTCCATCGCAACCGTCGGCATCCCGCACCGCAGAGCGCAGCTCTTCGTTCCTGCATTCAAGGAGATAATCGCACATGCGTATCACCCTGCTTCGCATCGCCTCCGTTGCCATTGCGATGGCAACTGCAGCCCCATTGGAAGCCGGCCCATTGCACACCGGAACGGACAGCGACACGCAACTCCGCGGACCCCATGGCACGGACAGCCTGTTTGCATGGTATCACGCGCAGCATATGTGCTACTGCACTTCCAACGAATCGGTAACGTTCACGCATCGTCATGGAAGCGCCGTGGGCGCAAGCGAGACGTTCGCTCGCGTGCCGATGTGCGGATACGGCCCCGATGTGCTCACACTGAAGGCGGTGGCAGGCAGGCTTGCCGATCAAAGAGCGGCCGCAGAACGGCATTGACCGGCGCCATATCGGCCACGCATGCCATCGAGCATGTACCGTTGACGTGGACGGCGAATGCGGGCACCGCATCGCTTCGGACATAGAGGGAGCTTCCGGCGCGGCAGCGAATGCGGATCGATAACGGCTGATGAGGCGACGCAGCACGGAAGCCGTGCGTAATAAATGAGTGGTGCGGGCAACCGCCCTGCGTTGTATCATGGAATCACGGCGATGATGTTCAACATACAGCAGATGATATTCAGATGCAGACGACGATTGTCCGACTCCTCCGCATCGAGCCGCAGGCCATGCACTGCCTCGCATGCATGGCGGCATGCATGATGCTCCTCGCACAGCCGCCGCACCTCCGGTCGCAATCCGATACGATACCGCTGAGCCCGCTGGCCCGGCGCCTGCATATACTTTGGAGCGTCCCGTTCCTCTACAACTCGCAGACCGCAGAAAACCTGCGCACATTCAACGTGCTCGGCGATATCTACGGCACGGGACATTCCGCCGTGATCACCATCAACGATCCGGACAGCACCTGGCATGTGTTCCGTTTCACGGGAGGAGGCATCGCCCCGGACACGGTGCCGGAGCAGATTCTTCCCGCGCCGCCATCCGACGTGTTTGACGAGACCGGTTTTCTCATGCGCCCCGTCTCCGGCGATTTCTGGGGAACCGGACATCCCGCCGTTGTGTTTCCGTGGGTGATCCCGGGGACGGACGACGGAGATCATCTAACGCTCTATGGTCTCGACATCTACCGAACGGAGCAGAGACGCATCCCTTCGATCGCGGCAGCGGTCTGCGCCTTGAATCCCCGGCGCGACTACCAGGGACCGTACGGAGAACCGTATCCGATTGCCGCAGCGGATCTGGACGGCGACGGCGCGGACGAGATAATCGTCTCGTGGCCGGGATCCGGCTTCGACATCTACAAGGGAGGAAGTGACTTCCGGGTACCTGCCGCCACGCTCTCCGTGCGATATCCTCAGGACTCCTCGATACAGTACTACCGGTATTCCCAACTACTGATCGGCGATTTCGACGGCGACCATCATTCCGATCTGGTGACGCTGCGTGATGGCGGTGTTATCATATTCTACTGGGGCGATGGAACCATCCGCGGCTTCGGCGACAGTACGCACCGGGAGACCGTGGCGCTGCCACCGGACAATCAACGAATCACAAACCTGACGGCCACGGACTGTGATGGCGATGGGATTGAAGATATCATCATGTCCTGCCAGCGCCCCGCGGGGACGTTGCAGGAGAACCAGTTACGGATCTTTCGATCCGGTGCCGGCAGGAGCGCCCGCACACGGAGCTACGACTTCTCCGACGTGGACTTCGTTATCCCGGGCGAGCAGCGATATTCCGTACAGTGCGCGGATGCCGGTCCGCTCAACGACGCGTCCGGACGCTTCCCCATGCTTGCCGTAGATCCAGGTTCGTACGCCCCTGACACGACATATTTCCTGAGCAGCCGGCCGGATGGCCCCAGCCGGAGCTACATGGCATTCACGGACTCGGTACGCTCCGGCATCTTCGGCATCCTCCCGGCGGGCGATATTGACGGCGACGGATGGGCGGACTGCATCGGAGTGGCTGGAACGCCCGCACGGCTGCAAGTCCTCGCCGGCGGGCCGTACATCCCTTCACCGGAACGTTCCGACGTGCTGCGGACCTCCGTCGCCGACCGCGCCAACGCCCTCGCCGTCTGGCCGGTTCCGGCGCACGATGTGGTGAACATCGCCTGGCGTGGTGACCTTGCAGCGATGCCGCGGGGCTTCCGCGTCTACAACATGCGCGGCGAGGAGACTGCATGCGGCGAGGTACCGGAAGGAAGCGGAAGCACCGCATGGCGATGCCGGCAGGCATTGCCGGGCACGTATCTGCTCGTGGTCTCCGATGCCCACGGAACACCGGTTGCGAACGCATGCATCGTCAAGCAGTAATTCCCGACCGGCGCTCCGCTTCATGGGAGGGCCGCCGTGCATCACGCACGTACAGGCGCCGGCATGCGTCATCGCCCGATGCAGTTTCCGGCGGCTGCGATCGCAATTTCCGGGCGCTGCGATCGGCACTTTTTTCGCATAGGGGAATTGCTATGTTTCCCGCAGGCCGTTCACGTACCCGGCCCGGACCTCGATGCCATGAATCTCACCAAGATCGACATCTCCAAGGCATATGCGCTGGCGGCCGTGCTGGCGCTCGTATTCATGCCCGCCGCACCATGCAGCGTCGCAGCACAGACCTCGGGCGCACGCCCGATCTCCTTTCGCCAGCTGCCGCCGGGCGACGCCATCGTTGTCCGGTATCTCTCCAGCGGATGCTTTCATCGCGTGGCATACCAGTTCGAGTTTCGCCACGATTCCAACTACACGGTAGACGTCAGCCCGATAAATGCGCGAGCCGATGATGCGCAGGCATCCGATGAGGCCTCCTCACAGTGCACGCTGGCACTCTCCGATGCCGACATCACCGGACTGGAGAGGCTGCTGACCTTCTATCGCACCGTGGAGGATCCAACCTGCACGACGGTGGACAGGATCGAATGCCGGCAGGTGAGCGGAAGCGCTGTAAAGAGTGTAGAGCGCTTCATCGACGGCACCTGCGAGAGCAACGGGCTTGCCGACGTAGTCACGTTCATGAGCCTCGCGGCACGATGCCGCCGCGAGGGGAATTGAACACCGGGCAGATCCTCTTCGTCTGCGGCCGGGACCGGCTGCGCAGCCCGACCGCCGAGCAGGTGTTCGCCACGTGGCCGGGAGTCGAGGGGGCATCCGCCGGATTGAACCCCGACTCGGAGAATCCGCTCACACCCGATCTCCTCACGTGGGCCGATACGATCATCGTGATGGAGAAGGCACACCGCAGCAGCAGGCTGCGGAAGCACTTCGGCGCCTACGTCGGAACGAAGCGTGTGGTCTGCCTGGATATCCCGGACCGATACGACTACATGGAGCCGGCGCTCGCTGCGTTGCTGCGCGCCCGCGTTCCACGGCATCTTCCGTAGCATGCGGATGGTTATCCGGCGCTCCGGCAGAGATATCACAATCCCGTCCACACGATGGCAGACGCATCATTCTCCAATGACTCCTGGGCCCTTGCATCGATTGCGCTGGCGCATGGTGATGAGGGATGCGATCTGCGTGCGATCGTCGCCGCGAGCGACTATCTGAACCACGCCATCCTGAGCTACCCCGAGCTGGCGCACGCCCTGGCACTGCTGCATGCGGCAGGCTGCGTAGAGGAACTGAACGGGCGTCTGGCTCTCACCGGACCGGCGGCCACATGGCTGGCCTCGGTCCGGGATCTGAAGCCGTTCAAGCTTCCGGCGGCTGCGGGGACGTTCATGGCCGCACTTCAGGCCCCGGAATCCGAGGGCGATCTCCCGGACATCCCCTGGCTCACGGAGGAGCGCATGCGCGATGCCCGTGATGCATATGTGGGAGGTTGAACCGGTGCGCCAGACCGATGCGGGTTCGGCCGATGTAACCGGGCCGTGGCATGCACGTGGGATCTCTCCGCGCGCTACCTGATCCACCGCACCATGGCCGGATAGGCCGGCACCCCGCGGCTTGCCGCCTCCTCCTCCATGTAGCTCATTCCAAGCCACTGCAGCATCGGAACCCCAACGGTCCTTCCGCGCTCGAAGTTCTCCAGGATGGACGCGCTTCCCCCCTTGTACCCGTGCTCGTGAAACACGATTGCCGGATCCAGACCGATATGCAGCGCCGCTGCGTACGACCATGCAATCGCCATCATCTCCTCCGCCGGATCGTCCCCCGCATTGCCATTGAACAAGGCTCGCTGTTCCGGCGGCGCGCACGCAATATGCCCGGCCTCGTGCAGCAGGTCGCCCGGATAGAGCAGACGCCTGCGATCCACCAGGAGCGACGCCCCGCGAGGTGATACGCCTGGAAGGAAGGTGTCGTGCGGCAGTTCCGCCTCGTGCACGCCGATGCCGATCGATTGAATGAACTTCATCATCATATCGGTGGCGGCGTCTACGGATAGCTGGTTGATCATGGAAGCAGGTCGGGAATCGTTGAACGATCGGCATTGGTTGCACACAGCCGGCCCGGTTCGGCCGGCCCCTCCGGTGCGGAATGCATGAATCTACAAAGCCGCCACGAAGAACGCGCCGCCGAACCACACCGGGCATGCCGCCGGCAGCCGTTCTCCGGAATTGTTTCCCATTCCGTTCCCCGTTCCCTGTCCGAAAGCTGGAAAGTGTCCGGGATTCGGACAGCGATGCCGTTCAGGATTAGCCGATTTCACTCCCCTTTCCGCGATCGACACGCTGGCACGCCGATTGGTACTTCTCAATTCAGTCGCGGTTGTTTGGGGAAACGTTCACTGCGACTGCCCTCTGGACCAGGGCTCACAAACCGTACACGTTAACTGGACACACACATGAAGATTTCGATCAACATCCGTCTCGCCTCCGCCTTCGCCGCTATCGCTCTCCTCGCTGCCGGCAGCTCCTCCTTCGCCCAGAACCGCGCCACTCAGTCATCCGATGCCGGTGCCAAGATCGTCGCCGGGA
>DASZRW010000109.1:0-39979 GCA_035549015.1 Kapaibacterium sp. (SeqCode) | reverse complement strand
TCAGGCCGAGGATTTGCCTACAGCTTCCTTCCGACAATGCCTCGCGACACTGCCGTTGCTGTTCGGCTAGCGCTTCCCACCATCTGGGCCCGCTGGGGACTTCCACCCCCTAGTCACGCGCCATGCCTGGCGCACCACTATGGGAAAAGCCCTTCGGAAGAATTCTTCCGAAGGGCTTTCTCGTTCCCGGCATCGCACCGGACTGCTGCGCGCATTGTTCCGCCATGCTTCGCGGGCTACCGCCGGCGCGGCTGCAGGCGCAATCAGTTGTACGGCTGCGCCATGTACTTCTGCGCCATCTGATGCGAGTTGCCGTAGTCATCCATGTCCAGCACCCTCTTGTACTGTGCCAGCGCCTCCTGCCGCTTGCCGAGGAGATCGTAGGCAAAGCCCATCTTGAGCTGGGAGAGGATGTTCCATCCGCTCTCCTCTTCGCCGAACCGACGGCTGATCTTGTCCGCCTCCTGAAGGAAGCGGAGCGCGTCATCCGGCATGTGCCGGCGCACGCGGATATCGCCGAGGTAGTAGAGCGCCTGGCGCGCGCTTGAGAGCTCGTAGCCTGACTGGCGGTTCTTCACGCGGGTCAGCAGGTCCACGTACAGCGTATCGGCATGCAGCCAGTCCGAGTTCATGTAGTAGGCCTTCGCGAGGAACCGTTCGAACACGGGGTTGCTGGGATACTGCGCGTGCAGTTCCTCACCCACCTGAATGGCCCCGGCGAAATCGTTCTCCATCGTCACCAGAATCTCGAGCAGCGAATACTTCGCCTCCGTGGCCGCATACTGCGCCCGCTTGCCGGCGATGCGGAGCATGCTGAGGCCGATCTTCTTGTCGCCGGGCGGGAGGAATCCGACGGCGTTCCTGGCGATCGGATACTTCTCCGGAATGTATGCCCCCAGATAGTTGTACAGGCCGGAGCCGAGCAGGATGTCGCTGTTGCTGGGAGCCAGACGCTGGCAGCGCTGGATGATATCGTATGCGTCCTTCCCCTCGGTGGCCGCAGACACCCAGTCCAGTATGCTGGTCCCGCTTAAGTTCTCCACCTTCAGACGCGCACGATAGCCGAGTGCGGAGCCCTTGAAGAAGAGGCCCACGATGTCGTTGGGGTTCTGCTCCAGCATCTTGTCGCAGATCTCGATCGTCTTGTCGATGCGGCTGTTGAACGATTCGGAATAGCGATCCACCTTGCTCCCGACGCTTTGATTGGGCGTGATACGCCACCAGTCCACGAGCGCAAGCAGGAAGTACCCGGCCGGATGTTCCGGCCGCAGCTGCACCAGTTGTGTGAAAATGGAATCCGCCTCGTTGTAGCGGAGGTTGTACATCGCATCGGTCCCACGCTTCACCAGCGTGGTGGACGCCGCGTCCAGCAGCACCCAGTTCCCTCCTCCGGTCTCCTGGGCAAAGGCTGTAGTGGCAGCAAAGAGTATGGTGAGGAGGAGCGCAAGAAGTACGGCTCCGGATTCACGCGGTCGGGTCATCGTAGTTCTCCTGCACACAGTTGTTCGGTTGAACGCGAGCGTTGGAACTGCGTGCGATTATCAAGACGCATATCCGGCAATTTGGTTTTGCCTGACCATCGGCAAAGAGACATCCAAGCTGTTCTCACGCAACACACCTTCAGCGTTACGAGCCGCCGGTGCGAACGGTTTTCCCGGTGCGCCTGGCAAAGGCACGGAAGACGCTTGCGTACACATAGGGGGAGAACGTGATCGCCGGCAGCCGGAGAAGCACCCAGATGCCGAACGCAAGCGCGATGATGCCTGCCGCCCCTCCCTCCGGGCCGAAGTCGCCGCCGGTAAGGGCCACCGGAGAGGTGATGCCGGTTCTCAACAGCGACCCGCCGAAATCGAGACCGCTCACCGGAAGGCCCAGCACCTTCCCCAGCAGCACGTTCCATGCGGCGTGCGCGCCGATCGGCAGCCAGAGCGAGCCGGTGCGAATGTAGCAGAGCGCAAAGAAGATTCCACCGATGAAGATGATCGCGGTGGAGAGAATTGTTGCGTTGGGATTCCCGTAGTGCCCCAGGGCGAACAGCAGCGCGGAACCGAGCACGGCCGCCACCGGACCGATGATCTCCACGAGACGCTGGAACAGATAGCCGCGGAAGAGAACCTCCTCACCGGCCGCCAGCAGAATCATCGTGGGGATGAAGTAGCCCAGGTCGCGCGAGTTCCACCCCTCACCGGCATTCACACCACCAACAGCGGCAATGGGCGCCCAGGCCACGAGCGCCATCGCCAGGCCGAGCGCAAGGCCGGTCAGCAATTCGCGCACCGTCCATCGATGCAGTCCCAGGCCGGCCCATGCGGCCGGCATGCCGTCGTACAACCTCGTCACCAGAAGCGTGGCGGCCGTGATCAGCGCATAGTAAACGGCAAGCACCCATCGCTCCGGCGTCGTCTGCAGGAACGGAAGCCGTGCCGCACCAAGCAGCAGCAGCCCGCCCGTTGCGGCGAAGAGAACGATGCCGAGAATGTTCGTGAGGATGGAACGGCGCGCCCAGAAGTCCATGATGCCGGAAGTTTATGAGGTCCGCACATTCCTGCCAAGCGCGGCACTGCACGGACCGGCCGGTCCGACGTTCGAACGGCCGGCTTCGTTACCGGCCCGGGCTTCGTTACCGGCCCGGGCTTCGTCAATAGACCGGAATGGAGGGATCGACGTCGCTGCTGTAGCGGTGGATGCCGCCGGCGAGGTTGCTGAGATTGCCGTAGCCCAGCGAGGCAAGCACCGCGCAGGCCTGGAGCGAGCGGATGCCGTGATGGCAGTACACGATCACGGGCCGGTCGCGATCCGGAAGTTCCTCTTCGGCCCGCATCATCAGCAGGCCCAGCGGGATCAGGAGCGAGCCGGGAATCGAGGCATGCCGGTGCTCCCACTCCTCGCGCACATCGAGCAGAAGCGCAGCGGGTTCATCGGCAAGGATGCCCGCCAACTCCGCGGGAGTGATCTGGCGCACGTTCATTGCTCGGATTATCTCTTGGTTATCCGGTTCGGCGGGCGTGAAAACAATCATCCCCACGATGTGGTCATCCTTCGGGATGACGATCGCAGGGATGCCTCACATTCAATCTCGATTGTCTGCGGCACTCCGCGGGTGCCGGATCAATGCGGCTTCTTCTTCTCCTCGCGCAGCTTGGCCAGCAGCTTCTTCTGATCGGCGGTCAGCAATGCTTCCAACCGTTCGTTGAATCGCGTGAGCGCAAGCGAGAGTTCGATCTCCATATCGGCCCGCTTCTTCAGCACGGCCTCCAGCGCAGCCTGATTGACCGGAGTGGCAGCCTTCACGCGCTTTTCCTCCTCGAGCAGCCGCTTCAGTTCCGTGCGCGGTTTCTCCGTCTCGGCACGGAACTTGTCGCGCAGATCCTTGATCTGTGCCTTCTGTGCATCGGAGAGGTTCAGCTTGTCGATGATGGAGCCGTCCTCCTGCGCGAACGCGGAGGCCGACGCCAGCAGGAGTCCTGCGACGAGAAGCACGGCGGGGCGTTTGGTCATCAGCTTCATTGCGGTTCCCTCTGCCTGGTACGATGAGAGGAGAATATATGAGAAACTCTTCACGATAGGAAGGCAGCGGATTTTCCCCTGCGTTCGATATCGCGTCTCTGACTCCTCCTCATGGGAGGGGTTTAAGAATGCTTGACAGATCGGCCCATCGTCTGAACGCATGCCGGCACCATCCGGTGTCCGGCAGTCGAGACGCGCAGGGCCACCCCGCGCTTTGGTTCCTGGCAGTGGCAGAAAGGAGTGGACAACGTAGTACCAAGACCCGCAGTACCGGGAGCGCTACGCAGATCCATGTGTTTTCGGATGCTGCGTGCTCTGTCTGGCACGGTGCGTCGCGATCTGGTTCGCTGGCACCCCATGGAGCCGGAAGATGTGAGGCACGGCCTCGATCAACGTGGCCACCGGAATGATCTCCAGACTCTGCTTCACGGTGTCGGAGATGTCCGCGAGATCCTTCACATTGTCGCGCGGTATGATCACGGTCCTGATGCCGACACGCCGCGCGGCAATAAGCTTCTCGGTGAGCCCGCCGATCGGCAAGATACGACCACGGAGAGTGATCTCGCCAGTCATCGCCACATCGGAACGGATCGGGCGCCCGGTGGCTGCCGATATCACCGCAACCGCCATCGTGATCCCTGCGGAGGGCCCGTCCTTCGGGATCGCTCCCTCCGGCACGTGAACGTGAATCTCCTTCCCCTTACTGAAGTCCTCCGAGACCCCCAGGCGCTCCGCGTTCGCACGGATGTAGGTGATCGCGGCAGAGACGGACTCCTTCATGACATCGCCAAGCTGGCCGGTCAATGTCAGCTTCTCGGTGCCGGGAACGATCGAGACCTCAACGGTGAGCGTGTCGCCGCCAACCGACGTCCAGGCCAGTCCCGTGGCGGCTCCCACCAGATCCTCCTTCTCCCCCACGCGATTACGATAGCGCGGCACCTTCAGATAGTGCTCCACGAGATCGGGTGTGAGCGTGACGCTCTCCCCCGGCCTGCGGCCCCGGCCGGATGCGCGGGCCTTCACCGGCGGCGCCTCCCTCACACTGGAGGTGACGACGCCGGAACTGATCAACTGCTTGGCGACCTTGCGGCAGAGCGATGCGATCTCGCGTTCGAGGTTTCGAACGCCGGCCTCCGCGGTGTACTCGCGGATCACCTTCAGAATGGCGGCATCGGTGAAGGTGATCCGATAGCGATCCAGCCCGTGCTCCTTCAACTGTTTCGGGATGATGTGCCGCTTCGCGATCTCCAGCTTCTCGTATTCCAGATAGCCGTTCAGCTCGATGATCTCCATGCGGTCCTGCAGCGGCAGCGGAATGTTGAAGAGAACATTCGCCGTCGTGATGAAGAGAACCTTGGAGAGATCGTAGTCCACCTCGAGATAGTGATCGTTGAAGGTGGAGTTCTGCTCGGGGTCCAGAACCTCCAGCATGGCCGAGGAGGGATCGCCACGGAAGTCCGCGCTCATCTTGTCGATCTCATCGAGCAGGAGCACCGGATTGGTGACGCCGGCACGCTTCATGGACTGAAGGATCTTCCCCGGCATGGAGCCGATGTAGGTGCGGCGATGCCCGCGGATCTCCGCCTCGTCACGTACGCCGCCAAGGGAGACGCGCACGAACTTGCGCCCGAGCGCCCGTGCGATCGACTTGCCGAGCGAGGTCTTCCCGACGCCGGGCGGACCCACCAGGCAGAGGATCTGGCCGCGCATCTCCTTCACCAGATTCAGCACGGCGATATGCTCCAGGATGCGTTCCTTCGGGCGCTCCAGGCCGAAATGATCCTCATCCAGCACCTGCTTCACATGATGGATATCCAGGTTGTCTTCGGTCTCCCTGGACCACGGCACCGCGGTAAGCCACTCGAGATAATTCCGATTGACGGCGAACTCCGGCGACATCATCGGAGTCTTGCGGAGCTTCTCCAGCTCCTCGTAGGCGCGCACCTCCACCTCCTGCGGCATCTTCGCCTCGCGGATCGCCTCGAGAAGCTTCCCCAGCTCCGGCGATACCTCCCCCTCCTCCTCCAGTTCCGTCTGGAGCGCGCGGATCTGCTCCTGAATAAGGAACTGGCGCTGCGAGCGCTGGATGGTGTCCTGCACCTTGGTGTCGATCTCCTGCTCCAGCTTCAACACCTCGATCTCGTTCTTCAGGATCGTGATCAGCTCCATGTACTGTTCACGAATCTCGCGCGTCTCGAGGATGCGCTGCTTCGCCTCCACCTTGCTGATCAGATTCGCGGCAATGAAGTAAAGCTTGCGAACCGGCTCGGCGATGTTGTCGAAGGCGATCATCACCTCCTGCGGAAGGCCGCGATGAAGCTGCGTGTACTCCTGGAACAGATCGGATGCCTGGCGCAGAAGCGCCTCCATCTTCTTGTCGCCGGGAACGATCACCGTCGGGACGGTGACGTCGGCCTCCATGAAGCCGCTGGTCTCCACCACCCGATCGATGAATCCCTGCGACTCTCCTTCAACCAGTATCTTCATCAGACCGTTGGGAAGGCGCAGCATCTGCACGATCTTGGCAACGGTACCGGTCAGATAAATGTCCTCGGCCTGCGGCTCGTCCACGGAGGAGTTGCGCTGGGCAACGAGGAAGATGTATTTGTCGCGGCTGAGTGCCTCGGCTGCAGCCCGAAGGGAGAGCTCCCGACCAACGAGGACCGGGAAGATCATGTTCGGAAAAATCACCACATCACGAAGCGGAAGCACCGGCAAACGGTTCGTTGTCGGCAACTTCTCCTTGGCACGCCTGCTGTTTGTTCGTTTCATAGTCAAGCCGGTAAAGATAGAGCTTGCGGTAGCCTTGGTGCAAGGTACGCAACCTTGAGACTATGCAACAAAAGGCGACGATTTTGGAGTAGATTAGGGAGTAACCATTTGCAAGCTGCTGTGTAAGTTGATGGAGAATGGGAAGAAGATCATCCATACGAAGCGTTGAAATGTCCGATGACGACCTGTTCTGCCTGACGCAGAACGGGGACATGGAGGCATTCAACGTTCTGTTCAAGCGGTATGAGCGCAAAGTGTACATGTACTGCATGCGCGTGCTGCTTGATGAGGACATGGCCCACGATGCGTTTCAGGAGGCATTCATGCGCCTGTACGAACATCGGATGAGCTATGATGGACGCAACTTCATGGTCTGGTTCTTCACAATTGTCAGGAACGTTTGCCTGAACCTGCGTCGAAACAAAAAGGTCACGGTACCGTTCGAGACATCACGCGCCAACGAGTCGCCGGCGAAGGTGACCGATGTCGTGCTGCATGAGCACATCGTCCTGGCATTGAATCAACTGCCGATAGATCATCGCGAGGCCCTTGTTCTGTATGAGTATGATGGCTACTCCTATCAGGAGATCGCCAACATCACAGGTGTTTCGATAGCTACGGTCAAGATCAGGATCTTCCGCGCACGCAAGCTGTTACGCACGTTACTACATCCGGTGGTCTACGATAATGGAGTTTGATCATCTACTTCGGAAATACTTGTCGGGCACGATAACCGACGGCGAGCTGGATCAGTTCCAGTCGCTGCTGGAGCGTGTGCCGGAATACATGGCGGAGCTTCGCGACACGCTGGAGCTTCGCTCGCTCCTGCACGACGACGCCCTGACACTCACACCTCCGGCCGATCTTTCGGAGCATGTCCGCATCGCTGTGTCGAGCAGCTTCGCGGCCGATGCAATCACGGAGTTCGAAGAGGTGTCCCGCCGCCGCCGTGCATTTCTCTTTCCGCTCCGCATTACTGCCGGGGCTCTGGTTGCAGTCTGTCTGGCCGTAAGCGTAGCGCTCACCCCGACGCTGCCGCGTGGCACCTTCGCAGCCAAGGGGAACCAGAGTGTTCAGTCCGGAAGGATGGCCGACAATTCGATCGACGCCGCATCGCCCGGGAACAGCCGCGACGTGAAGAATCACGGCAACATGCCGGCGCCGCATGTCCGGATGAATCCGGCCCATGCCCCGGCTGAGCGGCCCGGCATATCCGTTGATGCCCATGCGGCAACGGCGCGGCCCGATGTACTTGCCGACGCCGGCACGGCACACACCGAAACGGTCTCCACAGCGCATGCCGCCCACACGGACGGCTACCGATGGCTTGTCGATCACGAGATTCCGATCCGCATGCCGGCCACGGAGGCGGACGCGCACAACGGCAGCATCGCAAGCAACGATCTTCATCGTCCCAGCAACCCGGCGCTGCTCGGAGGATCGGGAAGCGAGGGGATGATCTCCCGCGATCCCATGGATCTGTTGATGCGCACGCCGATGCGTTCCGGGTATAATCCGCTGATCGATTCGGCCACCCGGCACGAGTCGCAACCGGCCATTCAGTCCGAGGCAACGCCGGGCGAGGCAATCGCCAGCGTCACCCCGAACGACTGGCACCTGATGACGATCGGCGTTACGCTCGGCGCAGGAAGCATCATCGAGAAGGTATCCCCGACCGCCCTGCTTCAGAACTCCTACTACTTCTCGTTCAGCCTTTCCGGAGGGGACCGCATCGGAGTAGAGATGGGCGCTTCGACGTTCGAGCGTGAGAGCAAGAGCTCCTCGCCGTTCGGCGCGGCGAAGCGGAACAGCAACGACAACATCTTCCTCGCCTCCAACCTTCCGGTCTCCGGCGGCGGCGGCGGAAGCTATCTGGGTGTGGTGGACAACGCGCAGGGCTCGCAGGCGAAGGGGCTGGGGAAGTACGTGATCGACGACACGCCAACCAACGGCGATCTTCCCACGAAGGATCTGCCGCCGGTGCCGAAGCGGGGGAGCGACATGAAGGACAACAGCCGTTCGTACGCCGTTGATCCCACCGAACCGAGCGGCCCGGTGCCGACGCCCGCTCCCGCCCATCTGCTGGAACAGCAGATCACCTATGGCGCGGTGTTCTACGATCATCGCTTCAAGCTCGGCAAGCGGTGGGATGTGTGCGGGCGCGTTACCGTCGGCGCCGCCGACGACGGCCTGGTGAGCAGCTTCCGTACGTACGCGGCCTACAGCCCGGGCACCCGGAACATCTCGCTGACCATGGGTGTTGGAAGCTCCACGCTCTTCAGCCTCAGCCCGACGCGCGAGAAGACGGTGAGCACCAACTACGGTGTGTACTACGGTGTGGAACTCGGGTTCTGACGGCCAGGCATGCCGGTGGCACACCGGATCCTCACTGGATAACAGCATCAGCAGGCGCCTTCCAGAACATCTCGGAGGCGCCTGATTTGTTTTCATCATCCTGCGCGCTGCACCAGTATCGCAGAACGATATGATTGCGTCCGGCAGCATCAGCGAACCACGGAATACCATGCATCGCCCTTCATTACTGCCAACCGTCGCCGCAGCCTCCATCCTGTGCGCGCTTCTGTTCCTGGCGCCGTGCCTGTACGCGGGCAACCCGATCGTACAGCCGAAGGGGAAGGGGGAGATCTCGATCTACGGAGGATCCTCCAGCACAACGGCCTATTACGATGTGAACGGCGTGATGAAGCGCTTCGATACGCTTGCCACGGAGTTCACCGCAACCACGTTCGGACTGAACGTGATGTACGGACTCTCCGACGACGTGCAACTGGACCTGGATGTGCCGCTGGCCTATTACTCCATCACCAGCAAGGCGCTGCATCCGAAGCGAAGCATCTTCTCCGTAACGTACTACGGCGTGGGCGCCACCTACCAGTTGAGCCGCGGGAAGGTGAGCAGTTCGATCAGCGGCATGGTGAAGGTTCCGCCGGGATTCCACCACGGCATCTACGACGATCCGAACCATCCCACGTTCCTGAGCGACGGCTATTTCCAGATCGGCGGCACGTTCAATTTCGGGTTCAACATGAAGGAGACCTGGATCAAGGGACATGTTGGATACAACTGGCGGGACGAGGAGCCGGCCGACGAGATCGTCTACGGTGCGGAGGTGGGCTTCTCGAAGGTGGAGGGAACGGGAATCTATGTGAAGGTGGATGGCGTTGTCAGCACGGCCGATGTCACGCAGCCGCTGGAGCCTTTCTACGCCGGCACTTCGGGGCCACCCAGCAGCCTGGAACGGCTGGACGGCGGCCGCGGGATTTTCCGGACGATCGACCGGGAGGATTACACGTCGCTCACCGCCGGCGCATTCGTGGGCATCAGCAGCCACGTCTACCTGAGCGGCTCCTACACGCTCAGGCTGTTCGGCAACAACACCTTGGACCTGAAGGGCGCCTACCTCGGCGCAGGCTACAAATTTTAGCCTGCGAGGAGTAACTTCCCATCTGCCCGGTCGTCACATGGTAACCGGCCGGGCGCCGGGAAGCAGTATGCGCCACTCTTATCGGGGATGAAGATCGGAGCCGCACGAACAGATGCACACTGGCGGCACGCGGAGTGCCGGAGTTGCGATGAGTCCGGAATGCATCACGCCATCCGGCGTACGATTCCCCATGCCGTGCTCCATCTTCTGTGGCTGATCGTGGCCGCCACGCCCCTGCTTGCACAGGCCGACGTCTACCCTCCGGTTCTGTATTCGGGCAACAACGCGCTCACCATCACCTGCCCCGACGGCATCAGGCAGATCATGGGATTCATCGGCGGCCGATGGACGCTGATGCATACCGGCCTCAGCGCCCCCTACGTGAAGGTCACCTCCGCTCCGATGTTCGGCGACTGCGCCACGCGCGCGAAGATGTCCGTCTTCATCATGAAGGCGAACCCGGCCGATCTCTTCCGGCTCCGCATCGTGACCTGCGACGGCGACATCCAGTATTTCGATTTCAATGCGAGCGAACGCTGGGATGTCTTTCACGAACAGTTCGGCACGGTACAACTGGGTGCCACCGCCTGCCATACGTTCCGCGTGGACACGAGAGGAACAACCATCATCATCGATTCCGTCGCGAGCCCTTCGCCGCTCTTCAGGATCCGCTACTTCAGCGGACACCCGCCGCTGCGCCTCCCCTCCGGCTCATCGTATCTCTATGATGTCTGCTTCCGGCCGGCGAGAATCGGATTCGTGAAGATGCCCATCCTCGTCTACCTGCGCAGACGATTTCCGGCGGGAGGGTTCACCAACTTCATCGTGGCGGACACCGCGTACGTGAACGTGGTGCAGCCGAACGCACCGCCGCCCAGGGCGGATGCGCGCCCACAGCCGCAGAGGCCGCGGCAGCTGGCGGCGCTTCCCCCGCCCATCATTCACCGGCCCACGCCGAGACCGAAACCGGTTCCGCCGCCGACAGCACCGCCTGTGGATACACCGCACGTTGCTCCCCCTCCGCCGCAGGTAACCTCCGTGGGATACCGTGCGATCCCGATGGCGGTGGGCCGCCCGGTCCCGGCTCCCGGCACGGCACCGCCGGCACTTCCGGTTGTGGAGGAGGAAGTGCTGACCGATCCCACCACGCATCGCGTGGTGCTGATGCCCACGGCGCGCTCCGTTGACGCCGGACGCTTCTTCGTTGCCAACTACGAGCTGGGCGGATGGCTTGCCGGCTATGGCGCGAGCGACCGGCTCACACTGCTGGCAGGAGGCGCCTACGTTCCTCCCGCGATCTCCTACAATCTGGTTGCAACCGCCGGGGAGCGCTACGAGCTGCTGCGCGAAGGAACGGTGCGCGGCGCACTGGGACTGCAGGGAAGCCTCTCGCGCAGCGACATCTCATCGATCACACTGGCCGCACCCTACGCCGTTGCAAGCATCGGCGACGACGATCAGCGCGCGAGCATCGTGCTGGGCTATACGTGGCGGCATCATACGCCGCGGGATGGAACGCCGGCGTTCGACCGGAACGCCGCGCTGCTGGCGGCCGGCGGGGACTACCGCTTCGCCGAGCACTGGAAGGTTGCTGCGGAGGCGTATCTGCTCGAGAGCGCGGACTACCAGCCGCTGGTGGCAACGGTGCGCTACTTCGGCAGGAACTTCGCCGTGGATGCCGGGCTTGGCGTGAACATGGGGCTGAACGGATCCGGCGCCGGCACGCTGCGCGCCGCACCGGTGGTCACGGCAACGTGGGTGTGGTAGCGAGCTCGCTGTTGACTGGTGGTACGTCGCGCCGTGCAGGGACGCTCGGCAGGCTGAGACCGGCAGGATGCCGTAACGCCGGTCGGCAGTTGCACTGCCGGTCCCGGCAGGCGCCGATGGCACGCCTCCACACACTCGCCGTACCGTAGGAATAGATTGCCACGCCCCGCTTCGCGTGGCGATGACTATCCCGTGGAAGTTGTTTTCCCAAGAAGGATGGTTCATAACAGCAAAGCGGGCCATGCACTGATACATGACCCGCTTTTGTTTTGTCGAGCCGGCCTGTCCGGAGCCGTGATCGGCGTGTGCCAGTTTCCTGCCACTGACCAACACCCGAGGCGAGACGCAGCCGAGCGTACCGGGAACCGGATCCTAGTACATGTCACCCATGCCGCCGCCATGCGGCATTGCGGGGGGTGCTTCCTTCTCCTTCTTCTCCACGATGGTGGACTCCGTGGTGATCAGCAGACCGGCAACCGAGGCGGCGTTCTCGAGAGCAACGCGGGTCACCTTGGTGGGATCGATCACGCCCATCTCCAGCATGTTGCCGTAGGTGTCGGCATAGGCATTGTAGCCGAAGTGCTTGTCCCCTTCCTTCACCTTCGCAACGATCACCGAACCCTCGAGGCCGGCGTTCGAGACGATCTGGCGGATCGGCTCCTCGATCGAGCGGCGAATGATGGCGATGCCGATGTTCTGATCGTCGTTCTCGCCGGTGACGCCTTCCAGCATGGACACCGCACGCAGGTAGGCAACACCACCGCCCGGAACGATACCTTCCTCAACCGCGGCGCGCGTTGCATGCAGCGCATCCTCCACGCGTGCCTTCTTCTCCTTCATCTCCACCTCCGTGGCGGCGCCGATCTTGATCACGGCAACGCCGCCGGAGAGCTTTGCAAGACGCTCCTGCAGCTTCTCACGGTCGTAGTCCGACGTGGTCTTGTCGATCTGTGCGCGGATCTCGTTGATGCGGCGCTTGATTTCGTCGCTCTGGCCGGCACCCTCGATGATCGTGGTGTTGTCCTTGTCGATGGCGATGCGCTTGGCGGTGCCAAGGTACTCCACCGTGGCGGCGTCCAGCTTGTAGCCCTTCTCCTCGCTGATAACCGTGCCGCCGGTCACCACGGCGATATCCTCCAGCATCGCCTTGCGACGATCGCCGAAGCCCGGGGCCTTCACGGCGGCAACGCGAAGCGTGCCGCGGAGCTTGTTCACCACCAGCGTGGCCAGAGCCTCCCCCTCGATATCCTCGGCGATGATCAGGATGGAACGGCCGCCCTGTGCAACCTTCTCCAGGATCGGAAGAAGATCCTTCATCGAGCCGATCTTCTTGTCGTGGATCAGGATGTACGGATTCTCGAGCACCACTTCCATGGCGTCCGGATCGGTGACGAAGTACGGCGAGAGATAGCCGCGGTCGAACTGCATGCCCTCCACCACGTCCATCGTGGTGTCCGTGCCGCGAGCCTCCTCAACGGTGATCACGCCGTCCTTGCCGACCTTCTCCATCGCCTTGGCGATCAGCTCGCCGATCGTGGGATCGTTGTTGGCGGAGATGGTGCCGACCTGGGCGATCTCCTTCGTTCCCTCGACATCGCGCGCGATGTCCTTCAGCCCCTGGACGATCTTGGTGACCGCGAGATCGATGCCGCGCTTCAGATCCATCGGGTTGGCGCCGGCGGTAACATTCTTCAGGCCCTCGCGGACGATCGCCTGCGCGAGCACGGTGGCGGTGGTGGTGCCGTCGCCAGCCACGTCGCTGGTCTTCGAGGCCACCTCGCGCACCATCTGGGCGCCCATGTTCTCGATCGGATCCTCGAGCTCGACTTCCTTCGCAACCGTCACGCCGTCCTTCGTCACGGTCGGGGCGCCGAACTTCTTGTCGATCACCACATTGCGGCCCTTCGGGCCGAGCGTCACCTTCACTGCATTCGCGAGCTGGTCAACACCGCGCTTCAACGCGGCGCGCGCCTCGCTATCGAAATGGATAAGCTTTGCTGCCATTGTTATGATGTCCCTTCTATTTGGATGTTATGTACGTGTTGTCGAATTATCCGCGGCCTGAAGCCCGGGACCTCTTACTGATAGATCGCGAAGATGTCGGACTCACGCATGATCAGGTAGTCCACGCCATCAACCGATACCTCCGTGCCGGAATACTTTCCGTACAGAACGCTGTCGCCAACCTTTACCGTCAGCGGCGTCGTCTTTCCATCCTCGGCCACCTTGCCGTTCCCGATTGCTACAACCTCGCCGCGCTGCGGCTTTTCCTTCACGGTATCCGGAATGATGATACCACCCTTCGTCACTTCCTCAGCCTGCGCGGGCTTTACGATCACGCGGTCATGAAGCGGTGTAAGGTTCATTGTAATGCTCCTGCTTGCTTGTGATTGGTATATGGAGTCTGTGTAAACCGATTGTCGTCTTTTTTGACCGTTAGCACTCATGGAGGAGGAGTGCTAATGAGTGGCCGCAAATTTAGGACGTCCTGGCGAGCATGTCAACAGTTTCGTACCGTATGATTGTGTTAAACGGACTTCATCCGACCACCCCGGGCGCGGGATGCGATGGATCTGCGGCGCCCAGGTTGACGATTGCGGCTACGGGTCTAGTGTCCGTGGGACGGTCGTGGTGGAAGATTCCGGTCGGCGGGAGGGGAGATCGGCGGGAGCTGTCGGGTGGCGGCCACCCGATTGGGGGCTCGGCGGACCGACCCGGCGGACCGGCCCGGTTCCTGCGCGGCGCTGGATCGTGCCGCGATATCTCCGCTCCATCCGGTGCGGAGCATACAGGGATGTTCACGTGCGGCCGGGGCCCAGAAGACGGAACTGCACCAGCGAAACGCTCAGGATCAGAATGAAGACGACGTAGGCGATCGCGGAGGCATAGCCCATCGAATCCCCCTGCACGAACGCCTTCTCGTAGATCTGATAGACCAGCGTGGTGGTGGAATTCAGCGGGCCTCCCTTGGTCATCACGTACACCTCCGTGAACACCTGGAACGACCGGATGGTATTGATCACGATCACGAAGAGAAGCATCGGCCTGATCCCCGGCAGCGTGACCTGCCGGAACTGCTGCCACATCGATGCGCCGTCCAGATCGGCGGCCTCGTAGAGATCGTTCGGAATCGTCTGCAGTGCGGCCAGAAACAACACCACGTAGTAGCCGATGGCGATCCAGATATCCATCGCCATGATCGCCGGCAGCGCCGTGCCCGGCTCCGCAAGCCACCCGTTCCTCGGATACGGCAGCCCCACCATGGCAAGCAGGCTGTTGATGTAGCCGTCGTGCGCGTAGAGATTGGTGAAGATCAGCGAGAGAACAACGATGGAGGTGACCGAGGGGATGAAGTATGCCGATCGATAGAAGCTTTTCCAGGCGATATTCTTGTTCAGCATCACGGCGAGCAACAACGCGGCGATCGTGGTGAAGGGAATGGTTCCCACGACGAAGATCACGGTGTTGGCCAGCGCCTTCCAGAACACATCGTCCCCCAGCAGCCGGCTGTAGTTGGCCAGACCGATCCACGTGGCCTTGTTGGCGAGCGTGTTGTAGTGCGTGAAGCTGAGATAGAACGATTGCAGGAGCGGATAGAGCCAGAAGAGCGCAAGCGTGAGAAGCCATGGCGAGAGGAATGTCCACGTGATGGCGGGCCTCTCCAGCGAATATCCGGTACGTGGGCTCTGTGACTTCATTCCGTGAACTGGCTTCTCGTTATTCCGATTGCGCCCGCACCTTCATGCCGGGCTTCTCACAACGGTCGCTGTGCTGCGTGCCGCAACAACCCCGAATCATCCCGCGCCGTGCCGGGAAGGAATGCTCCGCCTACACTCCGTCCGCCGCCTCGAGCATCCCCCTGAAGGCCTCCTCGTCGATCACGGCAACGCCCAGCGTCTCCGCCTTTGCAAGCTTGGAGCCCGCATCGGCGCCGGCGAGAACGTAGCTGGTCTTCTTGCTGACGCTGGAGGAGACCTTCCCTCCACGCTCCTCGATCAGTGCGGACGCCTCCTCGCGCGTGTACGACGGAAGCGTGCCGGTGAGGACGAAGGTCTTTCCGGAGAAGGGCGAATCGCTGTCGCGAACCTTCGGCTTCTCCGGCCCATGCAGTGTGAGCCCCGCCGTGCGGAGCCGCTCGATCAGGTCACGATTGCCGCCGTCCGAGAAGAACCTCACCACCGATTCCGCGATGCGGGGACCGATCTCGTTTACCGTCGTAAGCTCCTCCGCCGAAGCATTCAGCAGGAGATCGATGGTATGGAACTCCTGCGCGAGCGTCTTGGCAACCGTGGCGCCCACATGGCGGATGCCGAGGCCGAACAGCACGCGCCCGTACGGACGCTCCTTGCTCGCCTCGATGCCGGCGAGAAGATTGTCCGCGGACTTCTCCCCCCAGCGTTCCAGCGCCGCGAGTTCATCGCGATGAGTGTGGAGATCGTAGATGTCGGCATAGTTGCCCAGCCAGCCGAGCCCCACGAGCTGATCCACCACCTTCTCCCCCAGCCCCTCGATATCGAGCGCAGCACGCGATGCGAAGTGCTGGATGCGTCCACGAATCTGCCAGGGGCATTCCGCATGTTCGCAGTAATAGTTCGCCTCCCCCTCCGGCCTGTGCAGCCGCGTGTGGAGCGGACAGGGGCAGGTGGATGGGAACTCGAACGGCCCGGCATCGCCGGGCCGGAGCGCCATCACCACCTCGTTCACCTTCGGGATCACGTCCCCCCCCTTCTCGATCAGCACCGTGTCGCCGACACGGATATCCTTCTCGGTGATGAAGTCCGCATTGTGGAGCGTGGCGCGGCTGATCGTGGAGCCGGCCAGGAACACCGGCGTCAGCTCCGCAACCGGCGTCACCGTCCCGAGCCGTCCCACCTGCAGCGTGATGCCGTTCAGCCGGGTCTGCGCGGTGCGCGCCTCGAACTTCACCGCAATGGCCCAGCGGGGCGAACGCGAAATCGTTCCAAGCTTTTCCTGCTGCCGCAACGAATCAACCTTCACCACAACACCGTCGATCTCGTACGGAAGCGAATCGCGCTTCTCCTCCCATTCATTGCAGAAGGCAACCACCTCCTCCGCGCTCGTGCAGATGCGGCGATGCGGATTGGTCGGGAAGCCGAGATCGTGCAGCAGCTTCAGATTCTCCGCGTGGCTTTCCAGTTGAACGTCGTCCGTCTCCAGATAGTAGAGGAAGGTCGCCAGCGGCCTGCGCGCAACGATCTTCGGATCCAGCATCTTCAACGTTCCCGCAGTAGAGTTCCTCGGGTTTGCGAAGATCTTCTCCCCGGCAAGCTCGCGCTCCGCATTCATCGCCTCGAAGTCGCTCTTGGCCATGTATACTTCGCCGCGCACTTCGAAGGAACGGATGGTGCGGTGATGATACTCCACCTGCCGCGCGCGAAGGGGTATGGAACGGATGGTACGGATGTTCGCCGTGACATCGTCTCCCTGCTCGCCGTTGCCTCGCGTGGCGCCGGTGCGGAGCACGCCCTGCTGGTAGATCAGGCTCACGGCAACACCGTCGATCTTCAACTCGCAGACATAGCGGTACGGCTCCTCCCCCAGACGTTCACGCACCCGGCGGTCGAACTCGTGCACCTCCTCCGCGCTGTACGTGTTGGAGAGCGAGAGCATCGGCCGCACATGCGTCACCGTGGGAAAGGCGGTGGTGAGGTCCGAGCTTACACGATGCGTCGGCGAATCCGGTTCATCCAGTTCCGGATGCTCCTGCTCGAGCAGGACAAGCTCGTCCCACAACGCATCGTATTCCCGATCGCTGATGGCCGGGTCATTGAGGATGTAGTACCGGTAGTTATGCTCGTTGAGCTGCTCCCGCAGCTCGCGCGCACGCTGGGCAAGGGAATGCTTCGACATGACGTGAGAGGGTCTCTCGATTGGGAATGCTGCGCAAAGATAGCGGAGAGGGAAGAACATCCGGCGCGGACGGCAGCGGCTGCACGGACGGCAGCGGCAGATCTCTCCTTGCTCCGTTCACGTTGGCGGCGATAACTTGGCGCCGGTTCGCCTCGTCCGCGCCGCCCGGCACCGCATGGGCAACGGATGCCGGGAACGTTGAGCACCGCAGAAGAACACGAACGCAGGCATAGATAACAACGAAATCCAATGGGTAGAGCATTCGAATTCCGGCGCGCCCGCAAGGAGAAGCGCTGGGCAAACATGGCGAAGACCTTCACGAAGATCGGCCGCGAGATCGCCATTGCCGTAAAGCAGGGCGGCGCCGATCCCTCCACGAACCCCCGACTCCGCATGGCGATTCAGAACGCCAAGGGAGCCAACATGCCGAAGGACAACGTGGAGTCCGCCATCAAGCGCGCATCGTCCAAGGAGGAAGGAAACTTTCAGGAGGCGGTGTACGAAGGATACGGTCCGAACGGCGTCGCCATCATGGTGGAGTGCGCCACGGACAATCCCACGCGCACGGTGGCCAACGTTCGCATGTACTTCAATCGCGCCGGCGGCGCGCTCGGAACATCGGGTTCGCTGGACTTCATGTTCGAACGCAAGGGAGTGTTCGCAATACCGGCAGAGGGGGTGGACACCGAGGCACTGGAACTGGAGCTGATCGATCACGGCGCGGAGGAAGTGACCGCGGAGGAGGGCTCCATTCTCATCTATACCCAGTTCTCGGATTTCGGTGCGATGCAGAAGGCGCTGGATGAGCGGGGCATCATCCCCACGAGCGCGCAGTTGCAGCGTATCCCGACAACGACGACGGAACTGAACGACGAACAGGCGGAGGCCGTGATGGGGTTGATCGAGCGGCTGGAGGAGGATGACGACGTGCAGGCCGTGTATCACAACATCGCATAAATCCGGCAGGCACGATGGCGGCTCCGTTGATCGATCGAGCATGGGCCACCGAGCGCCTGCGTGTGCGCGACGCGCAGCCCACCGACGTTCCCCGCCTTACGGCGATCTTCAATGCCTGCTCCTACGCGGGCGAGTGGGATGATACGTTCACGGTGGTGCCGGAGTCGGACGTTGCCGCATTGGCAGCGAAGAGCGCGCAGGCACGTGGCGGCTGTTCGTCGGAGCCGTTCACGTTGCAATGCCTGTGTGACACGGCATCGGATGAAATCATCGGCTACTATCATCTCACCTATCGACGACCACTGGAGAACCAGGTGGGAGTGTCGATGCTGGTTCTGGACCCGGCACATCAGGGACGCGGCTTCGGCGCCGAGGCCGTTCGCGGCATCGTTGCAGGACTCGAGGCGCTTCGGAGCTATCGCGCCCTCGTGGCGAAGGTCTATCTCAAGAACTGGCCCGCGATGAGATTCTGGATCGGCATGGGATTCACGACGGTGCTGCGCTACCTCGGCGATCCGGTTATGGCGGAGGGCGCATACGCAAGCATCCTCCTGGAGAGGCCCCTATGAGGTCACGATCGGATCCACTCTTTGCCCGTGATACGCTCGAAGAACTGCGCGTTGTTCGTGCGCATACGGCCATGAAGCACTTCCGGGCGCGGGCGTCCGCACTGGAGCACGCCGGGATCTCCTCCGGCGGAGAGGACAGCGATCGAGAGCCAACCCTCGACGAGCGAACGGTTGATGGGCGAACCCTCGACGAGCGAACCGCTGGGGCCGCCTGTTGCCGGCGCGGTGCTTCTTCTGGTTGCGGTGCTCCTTCTGGTTGCGGTGCTCTGTCTCGTCGGGCTGGCGAGTCCGGACCATGGCGCCATCGCGAGCCACGTCATCATCGGCGGCATGTTTCTGACGGCGGGAATCATGCTGCTGCTCCGCCGCCGCGCCGGGCTGTGGTTCGCGATACCGGCTGCTTTCCCGTACATGATGTCGGTACGGGGTGGCCAGGTGTGGATCGGCGTTCCCACGCTGACGCCGTTTCGATTCGTATTCAGTCTGAACGCCGGAGCCATCGGCATAACGGCGAACGGGGAGGGCGTGATAATGCTCGTCGGCCTGCTTCTTCTGTCGAGGACCTATCCGGAACCTGAACGGAGAAGGGACGTCAGGAAGAGGGAACCGGTTCCGCCGCTCGAGCAGCGCACGGAGGCACCGTAGGGAGTCCCGCCGGCGATCGGCAGTTCGCGGCAGCCCGGCCGGGCAGGCGCACCTGCTACCAATGCCAACCAATAACCAAACTCGCAGCATCACATGACCACCAGATCGACTCTCCTCACCAGCGCTCTTCTCCTCGCCGGCCTGTTGTGCGCCGAGGCGCAGACGCCTGATGCGATGCAGACAACGGCATCCGGCCTGAAGTATACCATCACGCATCACGGAGACGGGGCGGCATTGAAGGCCGGCCAGTTCGTGGTGGTTCACTATCGGGGCATGCTGACCGACAGCACCGTGTTCGACGATTCGCATACGCGCAACGAGCCGTTTACGTTCGCGCTCGGGAAGGGACAGGTGATCAAGGGATGGGATGAAGGGATTGCGCTGCTGCATGTCGGCGACAGGGCCCGTCTGGTGATCGCGCCGGAACTGGGCTACGGCCAGAAGGGAGCCGGCAAGGTGATACCGCCGAACGCCACGCTCATCTTCGACGTGGATGTGCTGGATGTGAAGGATCAGACGCTTGGAAGCGCTCTGGAGAAGGAGACTCTGGCGCACGGCGCGGCATCGGCCAGATCGCTCTACGATCGGATCAAGAAGAACGGCTTCACCGGGTACTATCTCGCCGAATCGGAATTGAACGCGCTCGGTTACCGACTCCTCAAGGAGAAGCGGACGAAGGACGCCGTTGCGATCTTCGAGATCGCAGCCGATGCCTTCCCCGAGTCGGCCAACGTCTACGACTCGCTCGGCGAGGGATACTGCAACTCGGGCGATCGCACCAGGGCAATCACGAACTACGAGAGATCGCTCAAGCTGGATCCGAAGAACAACAACGCCAAGGAGATGCTGGAGTTGTTGAAGGGCCGGAACTGGAAGAGCGCGGTGAAGGCGAAGCTGAGCGGCGGCGGCGACGCCGGAACATCCGATCACTGAACGATCGCCGCAGTGCGGCAATCGATCCGCGCCGATCGAAATCATCAGCAGTTCCAACCGGTTCCGACGTCATGGTTCCTGGATCAGTGAAGGATCGTCCCGTTCTCCATCTACGGTACTCGCGCAGTGAAATGGCGCTGGAGGCGATCGGCATCGCCGCGTTTGCGTTCTGCGCCGCACTCCTCGCACTCAACTGGAGCGCGTTGCCGGAGCGCGTCCCTTCACACTTCTCCTTCAACGGCGAAGTGGACGGCTGGAGCTCCAGGGGAACGATGCTGGCCGTCCCGCTCGTGATGCTCCTTCTGTATTGCGGCCTCACCGCGCTCGCGCGCATTCCGCACTACTTCAACTATCCACGCGCAATCACGCCCGGGAACGCGGAACGGCAGTACCGGCTGGCCCGCCTTCTGATCTTCTTCATCAAGACCGTGCTCGCCACGATCGCAGCATTCGTGATCTGGAATCTGGTGGAGAATGCAACCGCCGCGCATCCGCACGTGAACATCATCTTCCTCCCCATCATTCTCGGCCTTCTGTTCGGCGGCATCGGAGTATATCTCTACGCAGCGTTGCGGCGCCGCTGACCGAAGGATGCGCGCCGGAACGGGAGCTGCATACAACGGACTACATCGCATGGATGAGACTGGTCAACAACGCGAACATCGGGCCACGCGCATTCGCGGCATCGGGACCTCCGTCTTCGCGGAGATGAGCGCGCTTGCGCGGCAGTACAACGCCGTGAATCTGGGGCAGGGCTTTCCGGATTTCGATGGCCCGCCGGAGATCCGGCAGGCGGCGGCGGATGCAATCATGGCCGGACACAACCAGTACGCCATCTCGCACGGCGAGACGCCGCTGCGGGAGGCGATCGCCGCGCATGCGCTCCGCTTCTACGGCCAGGAGGTGGATCCGAACACGGAGATCACCGCAACCAGCGGCGCCACGGAGGCGCTGTTCTGCAGCGCACTCGCCTTCATCGAACCGGGTGACGAGGTGATCATCTTCCAGCCCGCATACGATTCCTACGTGCCGGGCATCCGCATGGCCGGAGGGGTGCCGGTTGCCGTGACACTGCATGCACCGGAGTTTCGATTCGATCCCGGGGAGCTTCGCGCCGCCTTCACGGAGCGCACACGCGCGATCTACATCAACACACCGCACAACCCCTCCGGCACCGTCTTCACGCGCGAGGAACTGGAGCTGATCGCCTCGCTCTGCTGCGAACACGATGTGCTGGCCATCACGGACGAGGTATACGAACACATCGTCTTCACGGGGAACGCACACCATCGTCTGGCCACGTTTCCGGACATGTGGGAGCGCACGCTGACGATCTCGAGCGGCGGAAAAAGCTTCAGCCTGACCGGCTGGAAGGTGGGCTGGGGGATAGGCCCGGCGCCGCTGACGAATGCGCTCCGCAGCACGCATCAGTTCGCGGTCTTCGCCGGCACGACGCCGGTGCAGCACGCAATCGCGCAGGCGCTGCATCTTCCGGACGCGTACTACGCCGGGCTTGCCGCGGACTATCAGGCACGTCGCGACTTTCTCTGCGATGCGCTCGCGGCGGCCGGCCTGGCGCCGCGAGTGCCGGAGGGGAGTTACTTCATCCTGGCGAACATCGAGAGCACACCGTTCGCCACCGGCCTGGAGTTCAGCCGCCATCTGGTTCGCGAGGCGGGCGTGGCATCGATTCCGCTGGACAGCTTCTATCTGGACCCATCGCACGGCGAGAAGTATGTGCGCTTCTGCTTCTGCAAGCGATGGGAGACGCTGGAGGCGGGAGCCGCCCGGTTGAAACGGATCGCGTAGCGAGCCGCAGAGGCGGAGAAACACCGGCTGAACGGCGCGTCGCAGTGATTTCAGTAACTTCATTCCCTATGACGGCTGTTCATCAAGGCAATCTCGAGCGTGCGGCACGAAGCCGCGCGCTCTTCACGATCGAGGCTCGCAGGCTGCTGGCACAGGGGAAGCCCGCCCATGCGGCAGAGCTCTGCAGGCGCGGCCTGGTTCACTTCCCGTACGATCATCTCGGCTACATTCTTCTGGCACAGGCCTATCTGATGCTCGGCCGGCGCGATCGCGCCCTGCTGGTACTCCGCGACGGTTACCGCCGAACCGGCTCGCCCCGCCTGGATCTGCTCCGCACCGAACTGGCTGATCCGGCAGCCCCGGGCACAGGAGAGGAGAGCGCCCACGAACAGGCGTCGCCGAACGTGCCGGAGACGCCGTCGGAGCGAATGGAAACGGTTGTGGAACACGCCGACGCTCCGCATCCCGGAATACATCGCGGAGCTGATGCACCGCCGGCTCCGAATGCGGACGAGGCGCTGGCCGAACTCGCAGCGGACATCGCAGACGCACGACGCCTGCTGGAGAGCGTTGCCGCACCGGAGGAGGACATTGCGGAGATCGTGCCTGGCCTTGCCCAGCAGCCAACGGCGGGAACGCCGGAGCAACCACCGGAGGAGCATCCACCGACCGAAGCAGAAGCAGTGAAGACGGAGGAACGCGTTGCCACGGAAGCTCCGGCAGGCGGCGAGACCTTGAGCGTGTTGGAGAGCGTTGCCGCACCGGAGGAGGATATCGCCGCAGCCGTGCTCGGCATGGCACATCAGCCGGCAGGCAGCGTGCCGCCATCGATTGAGGAGACTCCGGCCGCCGTAGAGGTACCGGCTGCTGAAGCACCGGCTACGCCCCCCGCCGCAACCACGCCTGTAGCACGCACCGCGGAGGCCCCGGCGTGGAGCGAGCACGAGGAGACATTGGAGAGCGTTGCCGCACCTGTGGAGGATATCGCAGACGTCGTGCTGGGAATCGCGCACCAGCCTGCGATCCAGGCTCCTGCCGCACAGGAAGCTGCGGAGCCCGCCGCTCCGGTGACGTCCGCCGCTCCCGCAACGTCCGCATTCGGCGATTCATCGCCGGCAGGGCCGGCGCAGATTGAACCGCCATCGGGCGAATCGCAGGCGGCCGAACCCTCCCCAGCCGAACCTTCACCGGCAGAGCCCGCGGCCGCTGCTCCCGTGGAGCGGGAGAGAGCAATGGTTCCCACGGTGCAGGTTCTGCATCCGCCGGAGAGAAACACCGGGCCTTTACCGGAAGCGGCAGCGGATGTTGCGCCACCATCCGGCCGCTCCGAGCCGCCCGCCGATGCCCCGCACGCGCGGAAGCCGGATCAGGAAGGCGCGCGGCCGCGGCTGCAATCGCTTGCTCTTCATACCGTCAAGAATGCATCGCGCCTTCGGAGCTCCAACCTCCGGTTGATTCCCGGACTCGAATTCGCACCGTTGCGCCACGAGGATCCGGCGCGGCGCCAGTTGATTGCGCCGCTCATCAGTGAGCCGATGCCGCAGCCGGAGATTTCGCACCGGGCCCGCAAGACATTGGACGGCGGCGAGATGCCTCCACTTCCTCCGCTGGAGGAAGCGCACAGTCCGTTCGAGACGCCGATGCCCGCCGAGCCGCGGATTGCGCCGGCCGCGAACGGAGGCGATGCAGGGCCGCGCGGCGAGGAAGGCCTAACACCGCTGGAGGAGCTTGCACGCCGGCTGGAGCACGCGCGCATTCCCGCCGTTGAAGAGCCGGAGCAGCATACGGCGTTTCAACCATCGATGATGAGCGAAACGCTTGCCGACATCCTGGTGCGGCAGGGAGCGTTCGCCGAGGCGTTGAAGGCCTACCAGACTCTTGCACGGGCAAACCCCGAACGGCTTGCGCACTATCAGCAACGGATTGCAGAGATGCAGCAGCGCATCCGTGAGACACACGAAGGAGATGCAGACGCATAACCGACGACCCGACCCATCATGCGACTAGCCTGGTACATACTCCGCATGCACATCGGGCCGTTCCTTTTCGGAACGTCCGTCGTGGTATTCGTGTTCCTGCTCCAGCTCATCTTCAAGCATCTGAACAATCTGGTGGGGAAGGGGTTGAGCCTGTGGGTGATTCTGCAGTTCATCGCCTTCAACATCGCATGGATGCTGGTGCTTGCTGTGCCGATGGGGATGCTGGTGGCAACGCTGATGGCCTACGGCAAGCTGAGCGGCCAGAACGAGCTGACCATCATCAAGAGTTCCGGCGGCAGCGCACTGCGGGCGATGTTCCCGGCGATCGCGGCCGGGCTGGCCATGTTCATCGCACTCTTCATCTTCAACGACAAGATTCTTCCGGAGACCAACCACCGCGCGTTCGTGCTGCAGAACGATATCGCGCAACTGAAGCCGACGTTCGCAATCGATCCGGGACGATTCTCCCAGCTTCAGAACTTCAACATCCTGGCACGGCAGGTTGATCGCGAGCGGAACATTCTCTACAACGTCACCATCTACGAACCGAACGGCGACTACCTCAATATCATCAACGCGAAGCGCGCGGAGCTGAGGCCGAACGTGGACTTCAGCCGCATGGTGATGACGTTCCACGATGGCGAGATCCACACCATCAACAGGCGGCTTCGGACGGAATTCCGGAAACTCGCGTTCGAGCAGCACCAGGTGACGCTGGTCACCAACGGCTTCAACTTCAGCCGGTCCGATCCGAAGCAGGTTGGCCGCAACGACCGGACGATGAACATTGCCGCGATGCGGAAGATCGCGGACTCCGCAACGGCATCGAGCGACCGCTCGAAGAAGCAGTTCGAGAAGCTGCTGGCGGAGCACTTCAAGCTGAAGCGCGGCACGCAGGATGCAACGGCCACCCCGGGCGTCACGCCGCGCCAGGAGGCCGCGGGGCTTGCCATCGCGAACCTCGCAATGGTGCGGCCGCAACTGGAGTCGGAAAGCCTGATCCGTTACGATGGAATTCGTTCCACCGATCAGTACGATGTGGAGATCTACAAGAAGTATTCCATCCCTGCGGCATGTCTGGTGTTCGTCTTCGTGGGAGCGCCGCTCGGCATCGTTGTCCGGCGCGGGAACTTCGGCGTCTCCGCCTCGATCGCCCTCGGCTTCTTCATCGTCTACTGGGCCTGCCTCGTGGCCGGTGAGAAGCTCGCCGATCGCGCCATCCTCTCCCCGGCCGTGGCGATGTGGATGGCCGACGTCGTGATCGGTCTGCTCGGCGTCTATCTTACAGTGCTCGTCTCGCGCGAGACCGTGACCTTCTCCTTCGAGTTCAACGCCATTAGGCGGCTGCTCCGGTTGGGGAAGAAGAAGCCGCAGGCTGCATAGGCGCACCAACTACGATATGGGTTGATCCAAGAAGTTCGTTGCCGGGAAAAGTTGTCAGTTCGCTCTGAGTCTGGCCCGGCTGTGCGTGACGGCATGATTGTCTACTTCAACCGATCATGATCATGAACACGGCGCGTCTTCCCATCAATATCAATGATCTGTTGCACGGCCGTGTGGTGGAGCACGATCGGCTGGAGTACAAGACCGGATGGAATCCCGATCCGATCGTGCGGAACATATGTGCATTCGCCAATGATTTTGAGAATCGCGGCGGCGGTTACATCATCATCGGTGTGGAGGAGAAGAACGGTCTGCCGGTGCTTCCGCCGAAGGGTGTGAATGGAACGGAGTTGGACACCATCCAGAAGAAGCTTCAAGAGTACGGGAACCTGATTCAGCCGGCATACTTCCCGGTGCTCAGTATCGAAACCGTGCGAGGGAAGAAAATCGTCGTGCTCTGGTGTTTCGGCGGCCCGCAGCGTCCGTACAAGGCGCCGAAGGCAGTGACGGCATCATCCAAGGACTACCATCATTACATTCGGCGGTATAGCAATTCGGTGATCGCAAAGGAACCCGAGGTACGTGAACTGATTGAACTGGCCGCGAACGTTCCTTTCGATGATCGCATCAATCATAACGCCGATCTTTCCGATCTGAAGCTGCCGCTTATTCAATCCTTCCTGAGGGAGATTGGTAGCGAGCTTACGGAGACTTCGTCGTCGTTGCCGTTCACCGATCTCTGTCGGCAGATGAGGATTATTGATGGAAGCGATGAGTACCTGAAGCCACGCAATGTCGGACTGATGTTCTTCAATGACAGTCCGGAGACGTTCTTTCCGATGGCACGAATCGAGACCGTGCTCTTCGTGGACGACGTTGGTGGTGACGTGTTGGAGGAACGTACATTCACCGGCCCGCTGGATCAACAATTGCGAGCCGCACTTTCCTACCTGCGGAACACCGTGATCCGTGAACGTGTGGTGAAGCATCGAGATCGAGCCAAAGCGACCCGTGCGTACAGCTATCCGTTCGCTGCATTGGAGGAGGCATTGGTCAATGCCGTCTATCATCGAAGCTATGAACTTCGCGAGCCGATCGAGGTACGTATCAATCCTGATGCGATCGAGATTCTCAGCTATCCCGGACCAGACCGCTCCATTTCCCTCGCCAGGCTGAATGGCGGTAATGTCATTGCCCGACGTTATCGTAATCGACGCGTGGGGGACATCCTGAAGGAGTTGGATCTGACCGAGGGTCGCGGAACAGGCATTCCCAAGATTCGGCGTGCGCTGAAAGAGAACGGTTCGCCCGAGCCGACTATCGAAACGGATGAAGATCGGACTTACTTCCTGATCCGCATTCCGATTCACCCGCGGCTCAACATGCCGATGAAGGCACAAGATGAGGCCCATGATTGGGCACAAGATGAGGCCCATGATTGGGCACAAGTTGGGGACCGCAATCTGACCCAAGAAGGGGGCCATTCAGAGGAGCTCGTTGCACTCAACGAGACGGAGTATCGGTTGCTGAAGCTTGCCAAACGGACTCCGATCGACAGCCAGAGAATTCTCAACGAGTTGGAGCACGCAACCCTGAGCGGCAATGTCCGCCGCGCACTCGACCGCCTGATGAAGCTTGGCTTGCTCGAGTATACTATTCCGGACAGGCCGCGGAGCAAGCTCCAACAACGGCGGATCACCCCTCTCGGACGGCGTTATCTGAAGGCGCGACGATAAAAATGAGCGCGCCGCCCAACGGCCGGGCGACAGACGGGTAATGACAGTTATCCATAACGCAGCATCACCGACGAAAACGGCGAAGCCACATGGCCTCGCCGTTTTGTTTCCCCTCTGCTCCTTCTCTCGAATTCCAGCCAACCCACATCCCTCATACGATTCAATTCTTCTTGTTGTGCTGCGCATTCCCGCCCCATGCATACCAGCCGTCGGCATCGGAGCTCCCGGTGCGCAGGCAGATCAGCCACCCGTCGGTCGTGCCCACGTACATGTTCCCGTTGGCGAGCGCTGGCTGGAACGCCGCCGGATGTTCCGTGCGATAGAGGAACTGCGGCGCTCCATCCTTCTGCCGCACCGCCGCGAGATGTCCGAGCGCGGTGCAGAGATAGAGATTGCCGCCGCCGACCGCCGGAGGAGAGAAGAGCTGGGTTCCATCGCCGATGCCGGTGCCCCGTGCCTCCGCGCGCCACGACATCTTGCCGTCCGCCGCGTTGACATTGTTGAGATAGCGTCCCTGCGCATTCATGAGCTGCCCGCCCTTGTACGTGGCGCGCGATCCCTGATATGCCCACCCGCCGGCAACCGTGGCAACGCCGATATGCTTCTTGGCCTTGTCCAGTTGCGCACTCTCCGGTGTGGTGGAAAATCCGACCGCCATGTCGAGCGAGCTGAGTTGCTGCGGTTGAAGCGCCACGCCACCGTTGCCGCCATCGTTCAGATAGCGCGCCTCGCCGCCCGCAAGCATGGTGCTGTCGTGATCGCGTCCCTCGCGGGAATCAACCCGCCGCATTCCTTCGAATGTCTTTCCGTTCCGATCCTCCTTCGTGGTCATTACCACATGGCCGTTCGCAATCAGCGGCGCACTTGTGCCGCCGTTCGTTCGGGTCCAGAGCACCTTCCCTGTTGCCGCATTCAGGGCATATGAGGTGCCGTCGAAGCAGGTGAAATAGACCTTGTCGCTGTCCACGATCGGAGCGGATATCACGTCGGAGGCAATCGGCGTTCTCCAGATGTGGCGCCCCGTGCGCAGATCGGCACAGAGCATGTGATGCGTTCCGCTCCCTTCGTTCTCGATCGGGTCACTCCCCGGTGAGCCCGGTGGAAGCGTGGCCGGCGTAATGCCGGTATGCTGATGGCCCTGAATCTGGTTTCGCCCGTTGCCCGGATGTGCGATAAAGAGCCGGCCGTTCGCGATCGCAGGCTGGCTCATGAGGGGATCTCCCAGCCACTCCTGCCACACAAGCTTGCCGGTTTTGGCTTCCACAACGATCACCGTACAGCTTTCGGTGTTGAACGCCACGTAGCCATCCTCCACAACAGCCGCTGTTGGTCCGTCGTCCGCGGTCTTGATCTGCCATGCAAGTTTGCCGGTGGCAGCATCGAACGCATAGAACTCGTAGGAGCCGTAACCGCCTCCAACGAAGATCATTCCATCGGCATATGCCGGCGTTGCAATCGGGCGCCAGCCTGGAATCTGCACGGCCCAGCCATCGCGCCCATCGCTCGTGCGAAAAAGAGCCGGCTTCATATCCCTGGACTCCGGGATCTTCAACAACACGGCCTTGTCCATGTCGATATGCACGAGCGCGGAATCAACCGAGAGTGAGTCGGAGGTTGTTGTGGTTTCGGGAGAATGATCGCGCAGGATTTGGTGTTGCGGCGAACCAGTCGCCAGTGCGAAGGCAAGAATCGGAAGCGCAAGAACAGGTGGCACAAACACGCCGGTCACGTTCTTCATGGCCATCATCTCCTCTGCTGATAAGTACTGGATACGGCAGGAGGACGAGGCCTTCTTCGGTTTGTAACTCCGGCAACAGTCTGCATGAACTGCGTGCAACGAAACCGGCGCCATGCCGCATGTACAGCATGGCGCCGGAGTATTGTTCGGTATCGATCGAGTTCAGACGGTGTCTGATACAGGCTCGACTGCATCGAGGAGCGGGGCATCCATCACACTGCGTTGGAGCACTGTTGCCATGATTCTGATGGATCACATGTTGTGCCCGGTTTCACCGGGACATGTATTCAGGGCCGCCCTCCAAGAGTCGCGGAGTAAAACTCCACGAGAACGTTATGAAACACGAAGGGCTGTGAAGCGGATCCGGCACGTTGCTTCCGCAGGATCCGTCCGCTTCGCTACGCGCAGCGTCACGATGACAGTTCCGGCGTTCGCGATCAACCCGGCACTGCACTAATATCCTCGGAGATCGATGGAGCCGTTCGTTGTCTGAAGCACCAGCGATCCCTTTGCATCACCAAGCGATCCCTTCAGCGTTGCGCCGACTCCCGATTCGTCACGACCGGCCGAGGCGAGCCCCAGATCGTGCACGCCGATCGAACCGGTGCCGGTCTCTGCCTTCACCGATGCCGATGTTCCCTTCGGAACCTCCAGATCAATGGAGCCGTTCGTGGTCTCCATGCGCGTCTCGGCTCCACGACCCAGCATCATGCGGAGCGTTACCGAACCGTTCGTGGTCTCCACCGCACATGAGCCGTTCTCCGGAATCGTTGCATCGCCGGCAATCGAACCGTTCGTGGACTCCGCCTTCAGGATGCCCGCGACGCCGTTGAGCGTGATGTCGCCATTGGTCACCGAGGTGTTGACATCCCTGGTGATGGAAGCGATCGTCACATCGCCGTTCACATTCTCCGCCTTCACCTGCCAGTTCTTCGGCACGCGGATGTCGTAGTTGACGGTGTAGCTGTTGCGGAGGCCGACCGAAGGCTGTTCCGTTTTCACCACGATCGTCTCGCCGCTCTCGCTCACATCAACCTTCAGATCCGCGAGGTGGGCACTTGCATCGTCGTGCGAGGAACCGCCCACGATGCGAACGCCCCTGATCTCGACGTCGGTAAGCCCGTCCACTCCGGTCACCGTCACGGTGCCGTTCACGTTGGCAAGCGTAAGCACGGAGTGCCCCGCCACCGGTTTGTTGAACGAGAAGTCCTCCTTCACCTCGACGCGAGGCGGGAACATGCTGCACGCGGCAACGAACGCGGAGGTAAGCAGAGCGGCGGGCAAAACGGAAAACGGCTGCATCATGATAAGCTCCCTGGTGTTTCTGAAGGATGTTCACCGTACGCCCACCGCACAACGATGTTTCACGACTCCCGGCACCATCGCCGCCTTCGCAACGCCCCTCTCAACGTTTGTGCGCCATCCACGCCTCCTCGCCAAGCATGTCCTGCCGGGCAAGGAACCTGCGCAGTTGGGGCTCCAGTCCCATCTCGATGGATTGATCCTGAATGCGATTGGTAAGATCGTCGTATGCCTTCCTGTCGGGGAAGCGGTGTATCTGCCCGGTCACCACGCCGAGCATCTTCTGGAACTGCCGCTTGCGTGCGAAGAGATGCGCGGCAAGCATCAGAAGGATTGCAACGATGCCGCCGGCGGTCCAGAGGAGCGCCATCACGTTGCCGGCAACCCCCTGCCGCTGGGTTGTGGCCGCAGCCTGGACGCGAGCCAGCGATCGCGCCACGATGGAATCGATGGCGGTCTGCGTGCCGTTGCCGATCAGCACGTCGCGCAATGCGGCAACGCGCGCCAGCGTCGAATCGTCCAGCAGACGATCGCGCAGCCCCGCCAGCCGCGCCGCGGTGGCATCGCCGAGGAGCGTATCGCGCAGGTGTCCAACCAGAGCCGCCGTACGCGGACCCAGCAGATCGTTCCGCAACCTCATGGCGGTTCCGGTTGCTTCGGACAGGAGGGCACGCTCCAGTTCCGTGATCAGCACACGCGATCGTGTTCCGAGAATCGTGTCGCGCAGCACGGCGGCATTCCTCTCGAGGTCCGCCGCAAGCGCTCCCTCCAGCTCCACGAGGAGGGCGCGCGATTGTGCTCCGAGGAGTGTGTCGCGCAGCGCGGCGCTCTGCCGGGTTGCGATCGAAGCAGCACGGGCAATCAGCGTATCGACCAGCGTGGCCAGCAACTGCCGGCTCTGCGCGTTCGTGAGCGTATCGCGGGCCCCTCGCGCGGCCGCGCCGCTGAGCGCGGCGAGATCATCCTCCACCGACGCCGTTCGGCATGCGGCAAGTACAAGCATGGAGACGGCGCACGCCGCCATGAAGAAACGCATGGTGTTCACCTGTTGATAGTTGTGATGGTTGTACGATACCCGATGCGCCGCTCCCCGTGGCAGGGGAACCGGCAGCTCTCGATGATGCAGGCCGTCGTGCTCCGACACTCCGGCCCTCGCGCTCCGCGCCTATTTTCCTATCATTGCCCAGCCCGTGAAGAGGGCTGGAACATCATCATGAACAAATCCCGCCTCGAGGCGTTCAGCGACGGCGTGTTTGCCATCGTCATCACGCTCCTCATCCTGGACGTACGCGTGCCGAAGGTGCCGTACGAGCAGTTGCCGCAGGCGCTGCTGAGTCTGTTGCCGAACGTCTTCTCGTACGCGCTCAGCTTCATCATCGTCGGGCTCTACTGGATATCGCACCACAACATGCTGCTGCTGATCCATCGCGTGGATCGCCCGACGTTGTGGATCAACATCCTCCTGCTTCTCTTCGTGGGGTTCATCCCGTTCCCCGCGGCGCTCATGGCGGAATATCCGCTGCACACCGTTCCGGTTGTGCTCTACGGCTGCGCCCTGCTCGCCTCCAACGCCGTCGGCTACACGGCCTGGGTGTACGCCGCAACCGGCCGGCGCCTGCTGAAGCCGGACGTGACGGACCGCAGGATCCGCGCCATGCACATCTCCTTCCTCGCGGTCAACGTCTCCTACGTTATCGCCATCGGCATGGCCTTCGTCTATGTGCCGGCCAGCTACGCCATCTTCGTTTTCGTGATCGCGATCTTCATCATACCGAAGCCGTGGGACCCGCCCGTGAACGAGGCTCGCGAGGTGCAGTCCGAACAGGCGGGATAGAGACGCAGCAGCATCGGGCTTGCCCGCTTCGCCGCAGCTTGGCATCTATGCAACATGCCCGGCCGCCTGCGAGGCGAGCGCCATGATGGTCCACTGCGGATTCACCCGGACGCTGCGGGGGAAGATGCTGGCATCGCAGACGTAGACATTCTCGGAGTCGCGCACGCGAAAGTCCAGATCCACAACGCGCTCCGGCGTTCCATCATCCGCCATCATGTTCCCCCCCTGCGGATGCGCCGTTGCGAAGTTGATGAACGCGGGATCGTTCACCGCCTGATTGAACGTCGCCAGCGTATCGTTGATATCCCCTGCCAGCGGGATGTTCAGCACGGGATGCGTCGGGAGCAGGATTCTCTCCGCTCCGGCTCCCCTGGCAAATCGCGCCATCGTTGCCAGCGCCTGCTTGATTCTGGCGAGGTCGCCCGCGGTCTGTTTCCATTCGATCGCACGGCCAAGCAGCACGCTCCGCTTGCGCGACACCGAACCGCCGGGATCGCTCCCGACAAGCGCACCGAAGTTCACGGAGTTGCGATAGCGCTCCATCATCGCCTGATGCCGCCCGAAGTACTGCGGCAGGAGAATGGAGTGCGCTCCGGGAGGATTGAACGTGGTTTCGTAGACCGCCTCGTAGGAGGCCGGCGCGGCATACATCGCAATCTGCAGCCCGTCGTATGCATCGATCACATCGGGGAACTGCGCCAGCGCAGGCAGGGCGAAGTTGCAGCTCACTCCCTCTCCCACGCCGTTTCCTCCCATCCCGCTCCGCAACAGGAAGCGGCTGGAGGCAATTGCGCCGGCAGCAAGCACTACCCCCCTGCGAACCCGGATCCGCCCGAGCGAGCCATCCGCCTTCCGCACGATCACCGCGGTTGCACGCCTGCGCGCCCCGCTCCCGCTCATCTCGCACTTCACCGCGCCGGTGTTCGGAATCACGCGCACGCCGCGCGACTGCGCCCACGGCAGATAGGTTTCCAGCATGGAGAGCTTGCGCACCTGCCGGCAGCCGATGTTGCAGAGCCCGCAGCCGTTGCAGTCGCCGAAGTTCCCCATGATGCGCGACGGCGCGGAGAGCGGCTCGCCCGCAGGGACTGCGTTGTAGGCGTTCACGCCGGCAATGAACCGCGCCTCCGCACGCTCGTTCACCGAGACCGCGGAGACCTGCGCGATGTTGATCTCGCTCTGCACGCGGGCGTAGTGCTGCGCGAGGTTCGGAAGGTCGAACCCGAAGCCGCTCCACTCCCGCTGCGCGGGCTCCGGCATCTGGAAGCAGACGGCGTTGTTGATCACCGTGGTGCCGCCCACGCATTCCCCCTGCAGGATCGTGAAGTCGAAGCTGCGTGTTGCCTGCAGGCCTCCATCCGCGTAGAGCATGCGGATCATCCGCATCTCGTCGTCGCTGAAGTCCGTGCGCGGACCGAAGTATCCTCCCTGTTCCACAACACAGATGCCGTCGCCGGAGCCGGACGCGGCCGCCAGCCGGTACGCCATCACGCTACCGGCCGCGCCGGAGCCGATGATGCAGTAGTCCACCTCGTCCGGAACCCCGTCCGTTGCCGGGGGCGGTTGCACGCTGAGGCGGGGAGCGCGCAGCCGCGCTACGTCCGCCGGATTGGAGGCACGCATATGCCCCAGCGGATCGGCGCCGTCGGCCGGGAGTGCCTGAGGTTCGGCACCGTTCGGCGGCCGCTGCACGGCGATCTCCCCCTGCAGCCGGATGCGCGCCTCCGGGAGAACGTAGCCGGCCATCGCCTGCCCGCGGGCGGAACTGAAGAACGCCAGCGTGACGAGGGAGTTGAGCGTATCTCCGAGCTTGAAGAGGAGATCGGCGAGCGGCGGGATGGCCGCACGCCTGCGTTCGCCGAACGGACGGAGTATGCGGCTGCGGAGCATCCATCGCGCCTCCTCGCGCGAGAGCACGGAGAAGGATGGGAGCAGATAGATGGCGGTGGCCAGATGTTCCAGCACGAAGAAGGGGAAGCCGATCAGTCCGCGGCGGCGCCCCTTGATGCCGCCGATGTATTCATCGATGCGAACAAGAACATCGCGGCGCGATATCTCCGGGTTCTGCCCGCGTTCGCGCAGCGCATCGTGCAAGGCCATCACGCACTCGGCCGATGCCGGCCGGAGCGAGGTGACGCGATAGTCCACGTTGTACATCATCCGCCGCACGCCCAGCAGCCCGAACACCGCCGTGGAGGCGAGGATCAGATCCAACGGCGCGTACCAGCCGATCGCCACACTCTCACCGCCGGGCGTAATGAAGATCGCCGGGCCGGTGATGGTGAAGAGGAACGCAACCGCGATCGACACACAGAGCGGCACCACCAGCGTCGGCATCAGGAAACGGCGCAGCCGCGGCCGCGCATAAAGGACGAAGGCGATCGCCGAGTAGACGCCGAACTTCGTCACCGTGGTCACGACCGATTGATCGGGGCCGCCGCAGATGGCATACATCGCGCTCCCCGGCCTGCCGATGATCCGCCCGACAATGGTGCCGACGGCAACGGCACCGAAGACGATGCCGCTTGCCAGGAACGATCGGCGGAGCCATGTGGAGGAGGGTGACTCCAGTTCGATATCGAACGGTTCCTCCGCGCCGGAGCCGGCCCGCGGCGCGCGGATCATCATGGCCAGCAGCAGAAGCAGCAGTGCGCCGTCGATGATTGCCCCCGCCACCACGGCGCCGTGATCGGCCGGGAAGACCGGGTTCGGCGGATACGCCAGGTAGAGCCAGAGCCCGGTGCCGGCCGCAAGCACGTGGCCGATCACAAGCAGCATCAGCGCATCGCGACGGATGTTGATGTTGAATGCGCCGGTGATTGCAAGCATGCCCAGCACGATCCACCGGCCGAACGTATTGATGGTGCCGGATGGATTCAGGAAGTAGCTGCTCATCAACGGCAGGTCGCGCGCGCCTGCGACGAAGGCGATCGCGACGTATGCGAGATAGACAAGGAAGAGGATCCCGATACCGCGCAGCACGTAGAATCCGGCGTCGCGCTTCCGCTCCGCCCTGATCACCTCCGGCGGATCGATGGAGTTCGCGAAGAGTGCCTCCTGCGCCGCCTCCGCGGGGTCCGTGCGGCGCAGGCCCAGCGTGACAAGCTTCTGCAGACCGACCGAGAGAGGAATCACCAGCATCTCCAGCGAGCCGCCGACAAACGCGATGAGAAAGGGGTTGGTGATGCCGAGAAGATTGCCGTTGGTCCAGTCCCAGCCGCGCGTGCCATGCATCGTGGAGGTGAAGGTGCCATCGGCGAAGGTCCAGGAGAGCACGGAGTAGTGGTTGGCCAATTCGAACGCGAAGATCATCGTGCCGAAGATCACCATCGGCACCAGGATGGACCACCGGCGCACGAGAACCAGAAGCGGGCCGAGAATCAGGGCGAAGGCGCCCACCGCCATCCAGAACGTGTCCGGCTCCGCATAGGAATATGCATGAGCGATGTTCGTGCCGGCGTATTCCGTTGCCAGCACCACCACACCGGTTGCCACGATGGAGAGAATCATTCGCAGCGCCGGTGAGAGCGCGTCACGCCCGTCTGGAGCAATGCGTCTGCCGAAAAAAGCCATGCCGTTCTCCTGGTGTGAATCGTTGAAGCCGGAACCGGACCGTTGAACGATACCATCCGCCTGCGCAATCGTTCGCCTGCGCAATCTTCCCCCGCGCAATCCCATCCGCCGGGCCGGGCTCCGAGCGTGCCCAGGCGGAATGGCCGTGAGCCGCGGCGCGCCCCTCTCCGGAGCCGCTGCCGACCCTGCATGAACGAATAATCGTCCGCGCCGGATGTTGGGCGCCGCCGGCATCCCCCGGCACATGACGGATGCATGCACTACCGCCCACAGATCATGGGCGCGCAAGCGTCCGGGCTCTGGCAGTGTACGAGGGGAGGAAGAGCCGGTGCCTGGTGGTTCGTACCGCCAACCGCGCGGGCGGGGCGATGGGGGCAAGTCTACGGAATCACGTGGCGGAAGTCAACCGATCGCGCATCATACGCCTGCGCCGGAACTGATCGTCGTAACGGCGCGGGAAGGGAATCGAGCGATGGCGCTCGCGGTACGGCTCCGTCTGCTGCATCAGGTTGAAGCCGCAGCCGGTGATGATGCGCGCTGCATGGGGAAAGAGCATCGCGGCCGGATAGCAATCCACCCTCTCCACCTCCGGTGCATCCACCTCCGACATGTCCGCCTCCCGGGCATCGATGGCGACGCCCGCCGGCGCAACCAGCAGCAGTGCGGGCGCAGCGTGCTCTATCGCCGCGAGATCGCGCGCGTAGCCGACCAGCTCGGCGATCTCCTCCTGCGGTCCGGAGTGCACGATCAACCAGAGCGGACGCCCCGCACCGGCGATCGCGGCGATCCGCTCCATCAACCCGGCCGGCGGAACGGCCTCCGGATATCGCAGCGCAAGCGGCGCAACCGCATCGCTCCGCCGTTGAACGAACTCCATCTGGCCGGCATCCAACTCCTCCACAACGTAGCACCCGGCGAATCGCGGCGCCCGTTCGCCGAGCACCTGCGCATAGCGTTCCCATCGAAGCGCGCGCGCCACATGATAGAGCGGGATCGGCCGCGGCCAGTCGAAGCCGCACAGCTCCCCCAGAATGCCGGCCGGGAACGTATCGATGTACATCGCTTCCGGATCGCGTTCGCGCAGCATCGCGCCAAGCCAGGCGCGCCAGGCGTCACGGTTCTGCGCGAGCTCCGGCGGAGCATGCAACGGCGCGGCATCACCGATCACGCGGCGGTCCGTCAGATGGACGGAGGCGGAGAGCATCGCCACGTTGCGAAGGCCGAGCGTATGCACAACGGCGCGCGCGCGGGCCAGATGCCCAAGCCCCCCTCCCAGTGCATAGTAGAGAATCATTTTCCGCGCGCCATCAGTTCCGCCATGATGATCGCCCGCTCGGTGTCCGGTATGCGCGGCATCAGCAGCACCCCGTAGGCGACGCTATGGCGGCCGGACTCGCTCCTGAACCGTTCGGCGTCCGCAGCGTCCTTCACTTTCACCCTGCCGCCGTCCGGATAGAAACGCACCTTGCCGATCTCCTTTCCGTCATCCTCCACCTTCACGTGATCGCCGTCGTCCTTCAACTCGTACGGATGCTGGTTCTCCTCGTTGTCGCTGATCTTCACCTTCCCTTCCTTGAACTTCACCTTCCAGAGCAGCCGGCCATCGGGCGTGCGAAGCTTGAACGCATCATCCTCCGGCTTCACCTCCGCGAGCGCACGCCCTCCCTGCAATTCGTACTTGCGCTTGCCGCTCTCGCGCAGCCGGCCCACGATCATCTGCGATGTCGATGCCTCGCCAAGCTCCACGGTTGCATCCTGCGGTCCGATGCCGATCACCATTGCGCGCCTGCCGTTCGCGTCCATGATGGTCACGCTCTCTGACGTTGCCGGCACGGCCGGGGCAGGCTGCGATGCGCCCGTCGTGGCCGCGGCACCGCTCCCGCTGGAGGTCGCGGCCGGCTTCTCCCTGTGGCCGCATCCGGCAGCCAGCAGAGCAACAAGCACCAGCAGAATGAACGGGCGATGAATCGATGCGTGCTTCATCATTCGTCTCCGATTGGAATCAGTGAAGGCTTGCGAACGTCCGAACCCGCGGCGGCCCCCGATGCGGGGACACCCGATGCAGGGGCACCCGATGCAAGGGCCCCCGATGCAGCGGCCCCCGATGCGGGCGCACCCGATGCAGGGGCATCCGATGCAGGGGCACCCGATGCAGGAGGGTGGATGGAGGCGAGAAGATCGTGATAGGCTGCCGTCTCGCGCGTGGCAGTGTACTCCGTGTGAACGAGCGCGGCGCATGCCTCCCCCATCGCGCGCAGTTCCTCCCTGGAAGCGGAAGCCGCCCGGGCGATGGCGGCGCGGAAGCCGTGCGAGTCGCCCGGGTGGAACAGATAGCCATGGCGCCCATCCTGGAGAAGGTCCCCCATCCCGCCTGCGGTGGAGGCGATGAACGGAACGGCGAGCGCCGCGCTCTCCAGCAGTACGTTCGGCAGTCCGTCGTAGAACGATGGGATCACCACGATGTCGCATGCCAGATAGCGGGCCACGAGCTCGTAGCGATCGGCAAAGGGATGGTGCGTCACATGCAGTGCGTCGCGATGGGTCGCGAGCATGGTGCTCGTGGCTGCGTCCACATCGCCCACGAAGAGGAGGTGGAAGCGATCCGCATGCCCCGAGGTGAGAAGCGCGTCGATCAGAAACGGCCCCCCCTTCTTCAGCTTGATCTGCCCGATCATCCCCAGCACGCGGCGCCCGGGCTCCACATGCTCCGCACGCCAGGCATCGGCCCGCGCGCGATCGGAGGGGAGCGCCTCCCACTCCGCGCCGTCGATGCCGTTCGGAATCCAGACCGTCCGGACATCCGGGTAGAGCGCGGCGATGCGGCGCTCCTTCTCGCGACTCACCGCGCAGACGCATGCGGAGCACTCGATGGCGAAACGGACGATGTCCGAACGCCGCGATGAGAAGATGCCGGTATCGAAGTCGTTGCCGCGGAAGAGCGTGACGAGAGCGGCGCCGAGCCACGCGGCGAAGAGCGGCCCGGCAAGCAGCGGCATCACTCCTCCGAACGCAACCACATGCGTGTACTCCGCACTGAGGGGATCGGCCTCCAGAAGATTCCACACGCCGTTCAGACCATGCTCCGGATCGTCGCCGAGCGGGAAGGCGATGTGGCGCCCCCCCTGGCGTGTCTCGATGCGCGGCGCGTGGAGATGGCGCGCGAAGTGGAGAAGATCGATCGTCACGCCGCTCGCGCGAAGATTGGCGACGATCCTGTCGCATGATTCCGCCATTCCGCCCCGAGCCGGATAGTAGTTCTCGGTGAGCCAGAGAACACGGACGGCACGCACTGCACCGTTCGCAACGGTATGATGTAAGGCGTTGATCACAGTGGAGCGAGTATAGCACAATCAAGGCAAAGCCCATGGGCTGCCGTTGTTTTGGTGATCAGAATCTCAGCATGAGACTGGGGTTGAAGAGTGCGGCACCCATTATCTCTGAGACTGCGACTACTGCATTGGAACAACGTTCGTACTCCATGACAAAGTGATGGCCCTGCCCTACAGCATCCACTATTACTGGGCAAACAGCCGCTTGGGTTGTATTGTTGATTGCTTCGGGATCATGTTTCATGATGACTCTGAGACCATTGAGGAGGCATGCAGGGGAGTCAGATAAGGTAGGCTCAAATGCCTTCCTGATAACGAAGGGCAGTCGGGCCAAAAGTGCCCATGACTACGATCTGACTACGAACTTTTGTGTTTGATGCTCTCCGGTTGGATTCGTCGTAGTCATTCTGGGACACTACTGTGCAGCACTGATCTCTGATCCTGCCTCCTTCCTGCCGATGCTCTGCACCACTGGATTGTCAAGTTAACAAGTTCGAGGAATGGGAACTGAAGGTGGATCAGCAACTCGGGGTCATTACATGGGGGTATGATCAGGAAGGCGTTCGAAGGGTCTCGGCAACAGATAGCCTATGATAGTACCCGACGATCATGAGCACCATCCCCCTTCCACTGCTCGGTTCCCTGATCTCAGTATCATCGGATAATTGGAAGGATCACCAGGCAAGGAACTGGCCTGCCCCCGCTATTGTGGACATAATTTGATGGAAGAAAATACCTGCTCAAATTCGACGGGACTGCGATAGTCGAGCGTCGAGTGCAGGCGCTCGCGGTTGTAAAATGCCTCGATGTAGTCGAAGATGCTTCGCCGC
>DASZRW010000108.1:0-99624 GCA_035549015.1 Kapaibacterium sp. (SeqCode) | reverse complement strand
GAAACGTGTAGCGGGCAAATTCCTCGGAATGATCCGGGCATACCAGGTGCTCGCCTTGAATCGTTCCCCACCATTGAAGCTGCTTTACAGAGGGATGCTCCGGGTTGCCGCGTGGCTGGGCATGCACCGCTGCCGATACGGCGCAGAGACTGATGATCGATGGGAGCATTCCTGTTCTGGTCATGGCAACAGCATCTGTTGTTTGTGAATCATCGGCTGCCTGTCTGAGCGGAATCAACATACCCCGGCACGACAGCGGAAGCAAGGTGAAGCGCGTTATTGCACGATGATCTTTGCGAGTGCGGACCGCGAGCCGATGGTAAGCCGTACCACGTAGACACCGGCGGGAAGGCCGGCGGTTGCGAACGTTGCATGAGTATCGGATGCCGGAAGCTGCACGTGCCGAACCTCGCGGCCGGATGCGTCGGCGAGCAGCAGCGTTGCCGGCCCGGTTCCGGCCGCGTCCCATTGCAGGTCGACTTCACCGTGCGACGGGTTGGGAACGGCGGTGAGCCGGAGCGCGTGTTCGGCATCTCGGGGATGCAGCGGCGTATCAACCCCGGATGCAGGGGCACAGTGATATCCTTCCGGATGGGGGAGTTCGCGATAGTCTCCGGTTGACGGAACGGAGTCGCCGAGCTTCGTGAAGATCACGGTTCCCGTGCCGGCGCTGCATCCGAGCGCCACGGTCGGCATTCCCGATCCATCGATATCGCCGAGGCGTGCCATGCTCAGCACCTGACCTCCCCAGATGCGATCGTCGAAGAGGACGTCGATCATCGAGTCCAGCGCATGTCCGCCTACGTAACCCATAAGGAACGGATGTGCGTACGTCCAGAGATCGGCAACACCATCCAGGTTGGCATCTCCGAGATCGGCCAGCGGCTGGAACGGCACTCCCGGCCATGCGTCGTTCAGCTTGTACGGAAGCCACACCTCCGCCCACGGTCGCGCCCATGGCCTGCCATGATTCGGATCGGCGGGATCGTCTCCGCTGCCATATTGTTCGTCGATACGCTGCCCCGATTTGCCTGCATAAATGCGAACAATCTGTTCGATGCCGTAGCAGATGGCAAGTTCGGGCACGCCGTCGCCGGTGAGGTCGAGAAATTGGGCATAGGAGCCAAGCGGCCGCCTGAAATGAACGGTCTTCAGGTTGGTCGTATCCGGAAGGTTGTTTCCCGCTGTTCCGTACAGCACGGAAACGGATCCGGAGTCGCTGTCTTCACTGTGGTAAAGAACAATATCCTTGTTACCGTCACAATCCTGATCCAGAACCGCCATGCGTGTGATCGCGGGAACGGCCGATACCCACCACTGCCAATCGGGTGTACGAACAGCATTTCTCTTCCCCCAACGGCCACCATTCAAGCCGCGATATATGTACAGCTTTGGTAATTCAATCGGTCGCCCATTGAGTAGGCCTCCGTAATTATTCCAAAGTAGCAGATCTTGGTTGCCATCATTATCTGCATCAAAGCTAACAGCACTGTTCGGACCTGCCCATAACTGTGCTCCACATTCCAACTGCGACGTGTCGGAAATTGAGTAAGAGCCGTCAGTTGCACCCCAAAGCACAACGACTCGTCCTAAATGGTATTGCGTGTTGCCGTAGGCGGAATCGTTGAATACCTCAAGACGTACGACCAGATCAACATTGCCATCGTGGTCCCAATCACCTGAACATAGGAACTTGATATCAGAACCAATTTCTGTTGCGCCGATCCGAACTCCATCAGTAGCAGAGGGAAGGCGGCCTCGCACTCCTTTGTAAAGCAAAAGTTCAGTTGCAAAAGCGGGATCGCCAAAACTCTGAAACGATGTATCGCATCGCTCATGCCAAATAAGCCAGTCGGCAATGTTGTCGTGGCTAATATCTCCGAGAGGATATAGGAACTTCCCATAACCCTCCCATTTATTACCACAACGTGCTTCGGGTACAGTGCCGCTCATCGTCCCCCAGGCCTCCATGCAATGAACGTGAGGGTGGCATGGATCGATTCGCGGTGGCTGCGCACGATCGGTAATGCAACTCGAAGGGAGCCCGGCTCCGGATTGCTGTGCATGGAGGGTAACAGTACAGCAGGCCAGCAGTATCGCAAATGGAATCAGTCTGGTTTCAATGCATCTCATCGCGATTGCTCCGGGATTTTCTAGGGCTTGTTGCGATCAACCGCCAGTTGAACGGGTGCTTTTGTACAAAAGGCCGGCACGGCGAGTATCGCTCCCAACATTGAACACCGGTACTGATGAAACGGTAGCAGGGCGACGGCGATTTACCGAGAGTTCTCCGTGACAGTCGCGGCAGTTCCTGCCTCTGCCTGCCACCCGGCGACATTCCTTTCGGACCTGACACTCCCGCCTCCCGACCACGGACAAAGCCGTCCGCGTGCGGAAGATTCATACCATCGCCGATTGGACGGATCGAATCGGTTGCCTTGGAGAATGCAGGCCCGCTGCGGGGGCTCACACATCGACCCCCCTACCAGTCCTCCGCCAGTCCGCGATAGTGGCGATGGTAGTAGATGAGCGGATTGCCCTGTTCCTCCACCGCATCGACAAGCACCACGCGGCCGAACATCAGCATGTGGGTTCCCACCAGCAGTGTCTGGTCCAGCGCGCAGTCCAGGATGGCGAGCGAACCCGGTACCACCGGAGCGCCCGATTCGCCGGCCTTCACCGCGAGCCCCGCATACTTCTCCGGGCCGCTGATGGTGTCGGCAAATCGCGTGGAGAGTTCCAGCTGGTCCGCCGAGAGGATATGCACGGCGAAGTGTTCTGCATTGAGAATGAGGTCCGCAAGGGCGCTCGCCGTGTTGATCGCCACCATGATCACCGGCGGCTCCAGCGAGACGGCGGTGAAGGCGGAGACGGTGATGCCGTAGCGCTCGCCGTCGTGTTCGGCGGTGACGATCGTGACGCCGGAGGCAAACTGGCGCAGGGCATCGCGAAGGGACTCGGGCGAGGCCGAGTTCAGGCTGCTGTGCTTCTTGAAATCTATTCGGTGCATGCCGATTGAAAGCGCGCATCGCTGCACGCGGGATATGTTCGCGTTGGTTGAGTCCGGAACTCCTGGCCGAAACTTCCTTCGTTGCAGCAGGGAGCGGTGAACCGATATCCGCACGGGGAGCGGAGTGCACGGAATACACGGTGCCAAGTAATGAACTCTGTGCACGATATGCAACGCCGCAGGCCGGGCACGCGGCGCTTTTCATTGTATCCACGCCCTGTTCGTGATAGTTTCGCATGATGAACATCGCAAGCCACTACGCATGCGCCGGCGCCATCCAACTCCGCGGCGCGATGTGCGGGGCAATTTCCTCCAGAGCATGAATCGAACGCTGCTATGTATCGCCATTACTCTCCTTTCGGCTGCCACGCTCTGCGCGCAGGGGAAGGGGGAGCGCACGCCAAGCAACGCTGAGCGCGCCCGCCCGTGGCTGGATCCCGACCTGCAGGAGGAATATCCCGAGGGACTGTCCGAGTGGGAGAAGTATCCGTACATCCAGAGCAGCCCCACCATCAGCACGCAGTTCGGCCTGTTCAACAACCGGAACATGGTGGTGGAGGCGAAGCAGGCGGCGCAGAATGAATCGTCCATCGCGATCAACCCCGTTCGTCCGAACGTGTTGATCGCCTCCGCCGTCGACTCCCGCGGCGCATGGGTCTACATCTCCACCGACGGCGGACGCACCTGGCGCGACACGTCGTTCGTCACACTGCATCCGGATTGGACGATCGGCAACGATCCCTCCTGCGGCTTCGACTTCGAAGGGAACGGCTATGTGATGTACGGCGGATTCAGCGGCACCACCTCCGGTTCGCCGAACGGCGTCTACATCTCGAAGACAACGGACGATGGGCTCACCTGGAAGGACTATGCCGTGATGGACCACACGGCAAAGGGGACGCCGGATTCCTCCTTCGAGGACAAGTACTATGTGGAGATCGACAACTCCGCATCCTCGCCGCGGCGCGGAACGATGTACACGCCGTGGAAGCGCGTGATCGATCGCGACAGCTCCACGCAGATCATGGTGGCGCGCTCCACCGATCGCGGGGTCACGTGGGCCGCGCCGGTTGCGGTGAGCCCGCGCAAGCACGGCAGCAGCCTGGATACCACGTTCGGGCAGAGCTTCCCGCTTACGGCCTGCGGGCCGAATGGCGATCTCTATGTCGTCTGGAACGATGGGCCCGCGCGCTCCATCGGCTTCGCGAAGTCCACGGACGGCGGCCGCACCTTTTCCGCGCCGACGTTCGCGGTGCAGGGATATGCCACGCAGGGGACGGCGAAGAAGTCCGGAGGGAGCGTGTACCATGTGCTGAAGGGGACGTTCCGCGCCGAGACCTATCCCACGATGATGGCGGACAACTCGAACTCACCCCGCAGAGGGTGGCTCTATCTGGCCTGGGCGGCCGGGACGCGGCCGGATGTCTTCTTCATCCGCTCCACCGATGGCGGAGGCACCTGGTCCTTGCCGAAGGTGATTCACTCCGATACCACGGGAGACCAGTGGTGGCCGTGGCTGAGTGTGGACCAGACAAACGGCGACATCGCGGTGATGTACTCGGACAGCCGCAACGACCCCGAGAACATTCTGGTGGACACCTACATCAGCTACAGCCGCGACGGCGGCGACACCTGGGTGGACCGCCGCGCCACGGACTACATGAGCGACTTCCGGAAGAATCCGTTCGGCGGAATCTTCGCCGGCGACTACAGCGGCAATGCATTCAGAGGGGGGATGGTGTATCCAAGCCATCTCGATACCCGCGAGGACAACGATGTCTTCACCGCGATGGTGAACGTTCGTGCGCCGTACCCGGTTGAAAACCTCGTGGCGCGCGGCCGCGCGGACAATCTGCAGGAGGTCGCCATCAGCTGGACCTATCCGCACACGTCCGAATCGGTGTTCGGCTATCCGATCACCGGTTATGCCTTCGAGGTGCGGCGCGGCCAGACGGTTGTTGCAAGGCTTCCTCCGGCAACGCTCAGCTACACCGAAAGCGGTCTCACCGTTGACAGCACCTATCTCTACACGGTGCGTGTTGTGGCGGGTACGGACACGAGCGCCGATCGCATGGTCTCCTATCGTCCGTCCGATGCGGCGCTCCCCGCGCGTCCGGCGATTGTGCAGGCAAACGGGTATGCGCCGCAGATCCAGCTTGTTACGCACATTCCGGCCACGCGCGCGGACTCCTCCACGCCGCTCGGCAACCTGAAGGGCTATCGGATCTATCGCGACGGCGTGCTGCTGCGCGAGGAGAACCTGGCTCCCGGAGACACCGGCAGGACCATTCCGATCAACGACACGCCGGCCGAACGGGGCTACTATCGTTACGCGGTGACGATTATCGACGGCTCCGCGCCGGCGAAGGAGAGCGCCTCCTCCGACACGGTTACCCTCTACGCCGGCGATCTGAGCCAGTACGCGGAGACCTTCGACGGCACCCGGCCGCGCTTCCTGTATGGCGGCACATGGGGGCTGACCGATACGATTGCGCTGAGCGCGCCGAACTCGCTCACCGATTCTCCGGGTGGCGACTATCTGCCGCGGCGCGCATCGACCACGCAGATATTCCCGGTGGCGATGCCCGGGCCGGTCGTGCTGAAGTTCGCGCACATCGCGATCGTGGATCCGGGGGACAGCGCAACCGTCGAAGCCAGCTACGACCGCGGCTCCACCTGGAACGTCCTGGCGCGCTACAGCTTCCAGTCCGATCCGTCGTGGGCGGACAAGCTGGCGAACCCGGGGGACTGGCGCCAGGAGATCCTGACGCTGAACCATCCGGCGCCGGGGCCGGATGCTATCGGTATCGTCCGCTTCCGCATGGCGAGCGGCGCAATCACACAGGCCGACGGCTGGTATCTGGACAACATCGAGTTCGGCGGCAAGGCCGCTGTCGAGGTGGCCGCCGGCGGCGATGCTGCCGGGCTTGCCGATCGCGTCTTCCCGAACCCTGCTTCCACTGCGGCCGTTATCGAGTACCGGCTTGCTCGCGCCTCCAGTGTCCAGCTTCGTGTGTATGATCTGGTTGGGCGTCCCGTGGCGACGCTTGTCGACGGCGTCCAGGAGGCGGGAACGCATGCGGCAACGCTCGACACGGGAGACCTTCCCGAAGGAACGTACTTCTACCGCATCCAGGCCGGAACGGCCTCCGCGCGCGGGAGAGTGGTGGTGGCTCGCGTGAAGTAGGGGCCGTCGGCCCGGCATGAACCGCCGGCTCCCGCTGGCGCCGTGCACACCCAGCTTCCGGAACAGCGCAACGCACTGTTACAGCCGAGGGCCCTGATTCGGGGCCCTCCGCGTTTGCGTTCGCCGGTAACTTTGGCCCGTGCGGCGTATATTTGCCCGCCTTTCCAGTAACCGTAGTATCCTTAACTCATATTCACGCATGAACATTGTCGTCTGTATCAGCCAGACACCGGACACCGCAACGAAGGTGGCCGTTGGGGCTGATGGTAGGAACATCGATGCCAAGGGAGTGAAGTTCGTCCTGAACCCGTACGACGAGTTTGCCGTCGAGGAGGGGCTGCAGCTTCGCGCGGCGCATGGCGGTGAGGTAACGCTTGTCTGCGTTGGCGGCGATGGAGCCAAGGAGGCGATCCGCCTCGGCATCGCGATGGGTGCGGACAAGGCCGTTCTCGTAAAGGATGAGGAGCGCGCCGATTCCTTCCGCGTCGTCTCGGGCATTGCCGATGTGGTTCGCGCGGCCGGTCCCGATATCATTCTCCTGGGCCGCCAGTCCATCGACTACGACTCGGCCCAGGTGGGACCGATGCTTGCCGAGATGCTGGACATGCCGTGCGTCTCCTTCGTTACCAGGCTGGAGATCAACGGTAGCGCCGTGCGTGCCGAGCGCGACATCGAAGGAGGAAAGGAGGTTGTGGAGACGTCGCTTCCATGCGTCATCACGGCGCAGAAGGGATTGAACGAGCCGCGGTATCCCAAGCTGCCGGATATCATGAAGGCCAAGGCGAAGCCGATTGCGGAGGTTGCCGCGTCATCGGTTGCGGCGCGCGTGGAGACGCTCGCGATGCGGAAGCCGGCGGAGAAGACCGGCGGCAGGATCTTCGAGTTCTCGCCCGAGAACGTAAAGGAACTGGTGCGGCTGCTTCACGAGGAAGCGAAGGTAATCTGAGCGCAGGACCAACCACGAACAACGGCAGAGCGCGCCGAGCGCTCCAGTAACCCGGCCCCTGGCCGATTCAGGAACAGAATACATGAAGATTCTCGCATATATCGAACAGCGCGGCGGCGAACTGAAGAAGAACGCGTTTGAAACCGTGACGGCCGCGCGCACGCTTGCAGCGCAGACCGGCGGCAGCTTCAGCGCCCTGCTGGTTGGGCACAACGTTGCCGGGCTCGCCGAGCGGCTTGCCCAGTACGGTGCCGCGGATGTCATCGTGGTGGACGATGCCCGGCTGGAGCAGTACGCCAGCAGAGCCGTTGCAACCGCTATCGCGGCCGTGGCAGCGGCGGAGGGCTCCTCCGTTGTGCTCATCAGCAACACCTCGCACGGCAAGGACCTTGCTCCGCGCGTCGCGATCAAGCTCGAGGCCGGGCTTGCGCCCGATACCGTTGCGCTTGCCGTCCAGGATGGGCGTATCGTGGCGACGCGTCCGGTCTATGCCGGCAAGGCACGCGTGGACGTGGCCGTGAGCACTCCGGTGCAGGTATACTCGCTTCGCCCGAACGTCTTCACCGCGAGCGCGGCGGAGGCCTCGGCATCGGTGCGTACGGCGAATGTCGGGTTCGGCCCGAAGGACTTCGATGCCAGGGTGGTGGAGACGATGGTCAATACCGGCAAGCGCGACGTGGCGGAGGCTGACGTCATCGTCTCCGGCGGCCGCGGTTTCAAGGGGCCGGAGAATTTCTATCTCGTGGAGAACCTTGCCGAGGCGCTCGGAGGCGCCGTTGGAGCGTCGCGTGCCGTTGTGGATGCCGGCTGGCGTCCGCATTCGGAGCAGGTGGGACAGACCGGCAAGACCGTGTCGCCGTCGCTCTATGTGGCATGCGCGATCTCCGGAGCCGTGCAGCATCTGGCCGGCATGTCCAGCTCCAAGTTCATCGTGGCGATCAACAAGGACAAGGATGCTCCGATCTTCTCCGTGGCGGACTATGGCATCATCGGCGATGTGTTCGATGTGGTGCCGTTGATGACGCAGGAGGTGAACGCGCTTCATGGCCGGTAGCGGTCCCGGAGCCGCGAATCGTTGCGCGGCATCATTTCGGGCGCGATATTTCGTCATGAAGTTCGGTGGGTGGTACGCAGCGTAACGGAAGTGAAGGACATCTTTCGGAAGTCAGTTACGGAGCACAGGTGGATAAAGTCCAGATGGAGATAATCGGGCTCACGGCGAGTCCGCAATCGAGCGGGGCCTATGCGTTGATCCTTCAGGAATCTGGAGGGTCGCGGCGGCTTTCGATCCTCATCGGCGCCGAGATGGCGCAGTCCATTGCTCTGGAGATGGAGCAGATCAAGCCCCCGCGGCCGGTGACGCACGATCTGCTCAAGATGGTGATCGAGGCGCTCGGAGCCACGCTCGTGGAGGTGACGATCAGCGAGCTGCGGGACGCCACGTTCTATGCAACCCTCACGCTCGATGCCACGCCGGCGGAGGTGGATGCACGCCCATCGGATGCCATTGCGCTCGCCATCCGATTCGGCGCACCGATCTACGTTGCGGAGGCAGTGATGCGCGAGGCCGGCATCATGGTGCAGGAGGACGAGGAGAACGAAGAGGAGGAGGAAGAGGAGATGGAGCAGGCGGACGAGGAGGCGGCCCCTCAGGAGGATCAGCCCCCACGCCCGAAGACCGTGCGCGAGACGCTGCAGGAGAAGCTGGACGAGGCCGTGCGCAACGAGGACTACGAGCGTGCCGCGCAGATCCGCGACGAGATCGAGCGCCTCTCGAACGACTGACCGCACGCACACCGACGATGAAGCACTACTCTCCGCCTGGAGAGTTCGTTACCACTCTGCCGGGATCCGGCCCGGTCTCTGCGCGCGGAGGCGGAGCCGTCCGGGTTCCGCGTCTCCGGTATCGATCGCGGATGCCATGTCCGGCACATGCGCCTACGCCCGGCGTTTCGCTCCAACCGCCTTCGCGTACCGGCGCTCCGGCAACAACCGGCACCGGGCCTTCGTTGATGAGCTCCGTATCGACCGACCACTGAATACCCGACCGCCGGATTTCTAACACCGACTGTTTATGGCTTCCTACGATTACGATGTTGTGGTGCTGGGTGCGGGCGCCGCGGGCCTTACGGCGAGCGGGTTTGCGGCCGCATTCGGAGCCAGGACGGCGCTGATCGAGAATGCGCGTACCGGCGGCGAGTGTACATGGACCGGCTGCATTCCCTCCAAGGCGTTGATCAAGGCCGCGCGCGTGGCGCACACGATGCGTACCGCGGAGATGTTCGGCATCGCGGCATGCGAGCCGGTAATCGACTTCGCACGCGTGATGGAATCGGTGCGAAGCACCAGGCAGCGCGTCTACGAGGATGCCGATGCTCCGGAGCGGATCACTGCGCGCAACATCGACCTGATCATGGCCAGCCCGTCGTTCGTCGATCCGCATACGCTGCTGATCGAAGGGGACGAGACCCGAACGATATCGGCCAGGTACTTCATCATCTGCACCGGCAGTTCACCCGTTGTTCCGCACGTGCCGGGGCTGCCGCTTCAACTTCTCCATACCAACAACTCCATCTTCGAGATATCGGAACTTCCCGGTCGCCTGCTGGTGATCGGGGCCGGTCCGGTTGGCGTGGAGATGGCGCAGGCGTTCCGCAGATTCGGCAGCGCGGTCTCCGTTGTGGATCGGAAGGACCGCATTCTCTGCGCGGACGAGCCGGAGTGTGCGGCGCTTGTCCGGCGCCGGCTGGAGGCGGAGGGGATCGTATTCCGTCTCGGCAATCAGGTTGAATCGGTTACCGCCTCCGGGAACGGGTACGCGGCTCTGGTGAGCCACGGCGAGCAGTGGATGACCGTGAACTTCGATATGGTGCTGGCAGCGGCCGGCAGGCGGCCGAACGTTCATGGCCTGGCGCTCGAAGCTGCCGGCGTCGCGTACAACGATCACGGGATCACGATCAATCATTCCTGCCAGACCTCGGCCTCGCATATCTATGCATGCGGCGACGTAACGGACGGTCCGCACTTCACGCATGTTGCCGAGGACATGGCGCGCACCGCCGCTACACGCCTGCTGCTGAAGGTGCCGGCCGCCTACGAACGCCGGAGCATTCCGTGGGTGACGTTCACCGATCCGGAGCTCGCGCATCTCGGCCAGACCTCAGTGCAGCTCGAGGAGAACGGCGTTCGGTACGAGACAATCCGGTTTCCATATTCCCGTCTCGATCGATCGCTGATCGATCGTACCGATGACGGCGTCGTGTTGGTGCATATCTCGCCGGTGAGCGGCAAGATCCTTGGCGCCCACATCGCCGGCGAGTGCGCCGGCGAGATGATCAACGAGTTTGCGCTCGCCATGCATCGCGGCCTCTCCATCCGGGAGATCTCCGGCACGGTGCATGCCTACCCGACCTACACGCTCGGTGTTCGCCGCGTCTCCGATCAGTGGTATGTTCGCCAGGGATCGCCGCGTATCGTGGACACCGTACGCAGCATCTTCGGATATCGTGGCCGCCCGATGGAGGGGCTCGGCACCACGGATATCGTCTAGTGTGTCGGGGAGCGTGCATCGCTGCGTCCGCGCCCCGACCTTTCATACCTCAATTCATCCTGCCATGGCTCGACCAACTTCAAGCAAGCGCCCGCGCGCCTCAGCGGAGGATGTCACTCTCGATCTTCCACCATTTCCCGGCTTCGACAGGAAGGGCTTTCAATTCCTGAAGGAGATTGCGCAGAACAATGTGCGTGAGTGGTTGACCGATGAACGCAAGGCGATCTATCGGGATCATCTCGTGGAGCCGATGAAGCAGTTGCTCGGCGAGCTGCGCATGCGGTTTGCCGAGGAAGGGCTTCCGTATACACCCGATCCCACGGCGAGCCTTTTCCGTCTCTATCGCGACACACGGTTCAGCAAGGACAAGCGCCCGTTCAAGACCAACATCGGAGCGGTTGTGCCGTTCAGGGGTGAAGGAAAGGATGGGCTTGGCAACTACCTGCATATTCAGCCGGGCTCCTGCTTCTACGGCGGAGGAGCCTATTTCATGGAGCCTGCAGGGCTTCGTTCGCTTCGCGAGCGGCTGGCCGCAGACCCCGCCGCGTTCCGGAAGATTCTGGCGAAGGTGGAGAAGGAGTTCTCTCCGTTGCAGGGGGAGAAGCTGAAGCGGGGACCGGCCGGTTACGAGAAGGATCATCCGGCGATGGATCTTCTGCTCTATACGCAGATGTGGATATCGAAGCAGTTCCCGGACAGGCTTGCGATGTCGCGTGAGCTGGTGGACTGGATCGTCGAGATGTCGCGCAAGTCGTTGGAGTTCAACACCTATCTCTACGATGCGATTCGCGGATGAGATGGCGTTCACCGATCGATACCGGAGAGTGACGAATGAGTGATCTGGAGAGCGGACGCCGCGGGATGGCGTCGCCGAATCCCGAGGGTGGAGGCGAGCGTGATGCCGAGGCCGCACTTCGTCCGGCGGCGTTCGCGGAGTTCGTTGGGCAGACGAAGGTTGTGGAGAACCTGGGCATCTTCATCGCCGCTGCGTTGAAGCGTGGGGAGGCGCTGGATCATGTGCTGCTCAACGGTCCGCCCGGGCTCGGCAAGACAACGCTCAGCTACATCATCGCCAGCGAGATGCAGGCTGCAATCAAGATCACGTCCGGGCCGGTGCTGGAGAAGCCGGGCGATCTTGCCGGACTCCTCACCAACCTGAACCACGGCGACATTCTCTTCATCGACGAGATCCATCGGCTGAGCCCCGTGGTGGAGGAGTATCTCTATTCGGCGATGGAGGATTTCCGGATCGATATCATGATCGACTCCGGCCCCTCGGCGCGCTCCGTTCAGCTGACGTTGCCGCAGTTCACGTTGATTGGAGCAACCACGCGCCAGGGCCTGCTCACTGCGCCGCTGCGAAGCCGGTTCGGCATCATCAACCGCCTGGACTACTACTCGGTGAAGGAGCTGTTCCATGTGGTGATGCGCTCCGCCGACATCCTCTCGATACCGGTTGATGACGAGGGAGCGTTGGAGATCGCTCGCCGCTCGCGCGGCACGCCGCGAATCGCGAACAGGTTGCTCCGCAGGACCCGCGACTTCGCCGAGGTGAAGGGAGACGGCACCATCACGGTGGCGATAGCGAAGATTGCATTGGCGGCGTTGGAGGTGGATGAGTACGGACTCGATGAGATGGACAAGCGCATCCTGCTTGCCATCATCGAGAAGTTCAACGGCGGTCCGGTGGGAGTCAACACGCTCGCCGTTGCCGTTGGCGAGGACACCGGAACGGTGGAAGAGGTATACGAACCGTATCTGATCCAGGAGGGATTCCTGCAGCGTACTCCACGCGGCCGTGAGGCCACTCCAAAGGCATACGGACATTTCGGCCTGAAGCGCGGAGCCAGCGAGGAGGGAGGACTGCAGGGGCGATTGCTGTAGAGGCCGTGTGCTGCAGGGCCATGCGGCCCACGCTGGATACCGCCGCTCCCTGCTGAGCTTGCGCCGATTGCATGGGCGTTCACTCCACCCATGGTCGGTCCGTCATGTGGCGGCAGCCTGCGTGCATCCCATTGACCTCCGCAGTCGGGCCGGAGCCGCCGCGGCGCCCTACCACTGCCGCACCAGTACCGGAGGGCTGCAGTCCGGAGCGTTGATGGCGAGCGGCAGCGCCGGCTGAAGGTCGGTCCAGACGAAATCGCCGTTTGCATTGATGCGCTGCGCGATAATCGCCACCGGCATTTCGGACTCGGCCGGATGCCTCGTTGCCACGATCACCAGCCCGCCCGCATTATCCGCCGCCGCCGTTGCGTTCGCTTCGATATCCGGCGAGTTGAAGATGGGGATGGCTCGCTCGCCGTCACCCCAGATCTGTTCGCCGTCCGGGCCGATTCGCTGCGCGTAGATGTCGCGGTTGTGCGTTACGGTATCCATGGCATCGAACAGGACGTAGACCCCGCCGCCGACATCGGGATAGAGTTTCGGCGCCTCCACGATCTGGCGTGGAACGCTGATCAGCTTCGAACGCTTGCCGTCATTCCAGGAAGGATGCCCGGCGGAGTCCAGGCGCTGCATGCCGATCACGTGGGCGATCCCCTTGCTCTTCGTGGGCGTAAAGGTCATCTCGAACGCAATCACGATGCCGGTGGAGTCGCGCGCGATTGCCGGGTTCAGCTCGCGTGCCTTGGCGTTCGAGCTGACGATGGGAGGGTTCTTCTCATCCACCCAGGCGCGCGATCCGTAACGTGTGAGATGCTGTGCCAGAATGTCCAGATCCCCGGCGCGCGGCCCCTTGTTGTACTCGAGCTGATACGCCACGTACATCCCGCCGTTTCCGTCGGGCACCATCACCGGGTTCATCTCCAGGTAGGGGCTCGCGGCAACGGGCACGGGATCGTGAGAATCCTTCCAGCCGGTTGCGCCGCTGGAATCGATACGCTGCGCCATCACGTCGCTGTTCAGAAGCGTCGTATCGCGATATGTCCGCGCCTCCAGCAGTACCAGTGCGCCGCCGCTGTCATCGGCGATCATCTCCTTCAGCAGCTCGTGCTTCGAGGAGTGGGCAACCCAGCCTCCCTTGGCCCACAGCATGCGGCCATCGCGGGAGATGCGTACGGTGGCGATGTCCACATCGTTCCCCTGGGCCGGCGGGTAATGAATCTCGTAGCAGACGATCAGCGAGCCGTCGCCGAGCACCAACAGCCTGGGATTCTCCTCCACGAACCTGGATTGCGCCACCGGCACAACGTGATTCGTGCTGTCGCCCCACAGATCCGCGCCGCCGGCGTTGATATGTCGCAGTACGATATCGCGATCGCCGCGATAGGCGGAGTCCGTATGCTCCACCACATATGCCACATACATTCCGCCCTCGCGGTCGGCGACCGCAAACGGCGAGCGCTCGCGATAGCTGAGCGAGCTCAGCACTCGTGGATGTTCGGGCGGCTGATCGCCGATTCCCTCCATCGAGAATCCTGCGCCGAAGATGTCGTAGTCGCCGCTGTACTGGCCGTCCACAATTCGAGCGGAATAGACGGCGGTATAATGCGGCGCCTGCGCCTGCAGCAACGAGGACGCGAACAGCAGGGCTGGCAGCAGGAGGGCCGCGGCCCGAATCGGGCGAAGCGGCTTGCGAATGTCGGTTCGAGAGGTAGGCATCATTCTTTGCGGGTTCGGAAACCAAGATATGAAGAGTTCGTCGATACTCCCGTGATGATGAACGACGTTTCCGTTGAACTCCTGGAGCGCCGCCCGGGCCAATCTCCGTGCAGCGTACGTATGGCGGCAACGAAGGTTCGATCGGCAGCGGTTTGCTTTTTCGTAGATTGATGGCTTCTACATTCCCGAACCCACAGAGAACACCCATGGACCGCAGAGCACTGGCAGACAGTTCCACCCTTCGTCTCGTACAGATAGCGCTTGCCGAGGATATCGGAAGCGGCGATGTGTCGGCCGAGGCCCTTATCGATCCCGAGGCCATGGCCCGCGGGGTCTTTCTCGCCAAGGCGGAGGGCATCATCGCCGGCACCGCCCTTGCAACGCTTGTGTTCAATCAGGTTGATCGATCGATAAGCTGTGATTGGCTTGTGAACGATGGGGACCGCGTGAAGGGAGGCCAGGTGATCGCGCATGTTCAGGGAACCGTGCGCGGCCTGTTGAGCGCCGAGAGGACTGCGCTCAACTTCCTACAGAGGATGTCGGGCGTTGCAACGCTGACGCGACGATATGTGGACGCGGTTGCCGGAACCGGCGCGGTGATACTCGATACCCGCAAGACGATACCGGGCTGGCGCCTGCTGGACAAGTATTCCGTTACGGTGGGGGGCGGTGTGAATCTTCGGATGGGGTTGTACGACATGGTGATGATCAAGGACAATCACATTGCGGCGCATGGCTCGCTGACACATGCGGTCGCCGAGGTGCGGCGCCATATCGCGGAATGGGGAAGGAACGATTTGAAGATCGAGGTGGAGACGAAGAACCTGGAGGAGGTGCGTGAGGCGCTTGCGTGCGAGGGGATTGCACGGATCATGTTCGACAACTTCCCGCTGGAGATGATGCGGGAGGCGGTGACCATCGTTGCCGGAGCGGTGGAAACCGAGGCCTCCGGCGGAGTGAACCTGGAGACGGTGCGGCCGATTGCCGAGACCGGTGTGCAATTCATCAGCGTTGGGGCGCTCACGCACTCGGCACCGGCGCTGGATATCTCGCTGGACTTCGAAGCCCAGGTTCCGGTTGAAGCCGGGCCGGGCACATCATCCATGTGACGCACCGGCAGATACACGGTTGTGGAAGCGTCGGCCGCGCGAATACGTTGCGCAGCCTCCGATTAGTACCGGCGACGCTCCCGGTGCGGCGGGATGCCCGCCGTGTTACAGTGCGCTCCACTTGGTGTGGATCACGATGTTGACCGCGAGGATCACTGCGAAGAGCATGAACGACCAGCCGGCGAACTGATAGAGGCGTGTGATGAATCCGGTGGAGAGCCGGTCGCGGAAGCGATAGACGGATCGGAGCACAACCATGAACCAGGATGCCGCGCCGGTGCCGAATCCCACCGCATAGAACGCAGACGAGACGAAGCTCTGGTCCACGAAGTTGTTCGCATGCATGAAGCCGGCAACGGTGAGGATGGAGGGGATGAACGTGGGGCTGGCGAGGTTGGTGATGGACATGATGATGCCGACAACGTACGGCGACGTGTAGCCCATTCGCCGCGCCCGCTCCTCCTGCTTCAACTCCTTCTCTTCGCTTCTGGCTGCCTTCACGGCGGTGGCCTTGAAGTAGCGCATCCCCAGTATTACCAGTGTGGCGATACAGACAACCTGGAAGGCCAGAAGCATCCAGCCGTTGCCGGTGATCATGGCCTTCAGCGATTCGACGAATGCGGAGGATGCGAATATCGCGAAGAGCGAGTAGAGCGTATCCATCGTAGCGGCACCGAGGCCGAGCTCCAGGCCCGGACGGTATTTCCCTTCAAGCGCCTGGCGCATGACGGCAACGGCGATCGGGCCTGGGGGAATGGAGAGGAAGAATCCAACAACCAGGCCGGCGAAGAGGGCTCCAATCATCGGCTACCCCAACTCCTCTAGGGCCATCTTGTTGGCCGCGGTCTCGATGGGAACCGGATAGTTGCCGGTGAAGCAGGCCGTGCAATATCCCTCACCGTTGTCGTGCGGTACCGCATCGAGCAACCCTTCCACCGAGAGATAGTGGAGCGAGTCCACGCCGAGCGACTCGCGTATCGCCTCGATATCCAGATTGTACGTGTTTGCGATCAGCTCTTCCTTCGAGGGGAAGTCCATGCCATACTTGCACGGATGCGTGATGGGCGGCGACGTAATGCGCATATGGAGTTCGGTGGGATGGGCTTCACGGATCAGGCTCACGAGCGCCTTGGACGTGGTGCCGCGAACGATGGAATCGTCCACGACAACCACCTGCTGGCCCTCGAGTACTCCACGAACCGTATTGAACTTCGTCTTCACCTTGAATTCGCGATTTGCCTGGCCCGGCGATATGAAGGTGCGGCCAACATAGTGGCTGCGTATCAGGCCGATCTCGTACCTCGTGTCTGCATTGTGCAGGGTCTCGTTCACACGAGCATAGCCAAGCGTTGCCGTGTTGGAGGAGTCGGGAACATTGATCACGGTCACCTTGCCGTCGGGGGCGGTGGGCTGCATGCCCGCCTCCTCGGCAAGGCGCTTGCCGAGCCGGCGGCGTACCTTGTCCACCGGTTCGCCGAAGATCCTGCTGTCCGGACGTGCGAAGTAGACATACTCGAAGATGCAGTACGCAGGCCGGGGCGTGACGTCGTCGATCTGCATCGATCGGATCTCACCGGTGCGGAGTGTATGCTCGTCGATCAGAACGATCTCGTTCGGTTGAACGTCGCGAATATATTCCGCAGAGATGATATCCAAAGCGCATGTTTCGGATGCGACAACGTAGCCGTCTCCAAGCCTGCCGATGCAGAGCGGGCGGAAGCCGTGCGGGTCGCGCGCTGCGATCAGGCCTTCGTCCGTGAGAATCGTGAGCGAATAGGCGCCGCGCACCTGGCGGAGAGCATCCTGAATGCGCCCCATGGTGGTAACTTCGCGGCTTCGCGCAATCAGGTGCAGGATGATCTCGGAGTCCGTGCTGGTCTGAAACAGCACGCCATCATCGCTCAGCTTGGAGCGCATGGAGATCGTATTGGTCAGATTCCCGTTGTGTGCCAGCGCGAGATTGCCGGCATGATAGGAACTGTAGAACGGCTGGATGTTGGCGCGCTTGATGTTCGAACCGGTGGTTGAATACCGATTGTGCCCGATGGCCGCATCGCCGCGAAGCTCGTCCAGCAGCAGCTTCTCGTTTGCGAAGATGTCGAGAACCAGGCCGTGAGCCTTGTGGATGGAGAACTTCCGCCTGCCCGGGCGGGTGGAGCTTGGTCTGGAGGCTACGATGCCCGCGGATTCCTGGCCGCGGTGCTGCAGGGCGTGCAGCGCATAGTAGGTCATCAACGAGGCCTGCGGGTGATTGTAGACCCCAACCACGCCGCAGTTGCAGAGGGGTTTATCGATCTGGTTGGCGTTCATAGATTCACAAATCTACGGTTTTGGCCCGAAGAAATCGTCTCAGCTCGTTTCATGGACACGGATACTCCCATCATGAAACGTTCCGGACCTGACATTCAATAGCACAGCTTCATGAAGATTGCCCTGATCGGCCCTGCCTTTCCCTATCGCGGCGGCATTGCACACCACACGAACATGCTCAGCCAGTATCTGCGCCGTCACGGGCATACGGTGGACGTGATCTCGTTCACGCGTCAGTACCCGAAGCTTCTCTATCCGGGCCGGCACCAGGACGAACTGGGGGATGGAGGAGGCTTTGCCGGGACGGTAACCTCCGAGCGGCTGATCGATTCGATCAACCCGTTCAACTGGATCAAGGTTGGCAGGCTGCTGCGAAGCCGTGAGTACGACGTGCATGTGTTCCGCTTCTGGCTTCCGTTCTTCGGTCCCGCCTTCGGAACGATGGCGCGGCTTGCGCATCGCAGGGGGAGGAAGGACATTGCCATACTGCTGGACAACTTCATTCCGCACGAGTCGAACCCGGCGAACGTTCTGTTGACGAACTACTTATTCCGTTATTGCAACTTCGCAATCACCCAATCCACTACCGTCCAGAAACAGCTGGCGGCACATTTCCCCGCCATACCGTCGGTGATGCTTCCGCACCCGATGTACGAGAACTTCGGAGCGCGCCTTCCGCAGGCCGAAACCCGCGCGCGCCTTGGCATTACCGCATCCAAGGTTCTTCTCTTCTTCGGCTTCGTGCGCGCATACAAGGGACTGGACCGGCTGCTGGACGCGATGCCGGAGATCGTGCGGCGCATGCCCGATGTGCATCTGCTCGTGGTAGGGGAATTCTTCGATGATCCCGCTCCGTACATGGAGCAGATCCGGCGCGGCGGGGTGGAGGCCCATGTCACGGTGGTGAACCGGTACGTGGCCAACGACGAAGTTGCCGATTGGTTCTCCGCCTCCGATGCCGTTGTGCTTCCGTATCACTCCGCTACCAACAGCGGCATCGCACAGATCGCCTACAACTTCGCCACGCCCGTTGTGGTGACCGATGTGGGAAGCCTTGGAGAAGTGATACTCGATGGCTGCACCGGCTTCGTGTTGAAGGAGGCCACGCCGGTGGCGATTGCCGATGCAGTACAGAAGCTTTACGTGGGGGATACGCTGCAGCGCTTCGCCGCAAACATCGTGGTTGAACGCGTGAAGTATGGCTGGGATGCGTTCGTGGAGGGGATGACGGCCTTCATCCGGCACATGCAGGGAGAAGATGCCACTCCCTGACATGCAGCAGGGTTGGGCGTTGCCGGGCGGTTGCATCCAAAATGCATTTCATGTGTTCAGGATGATGGCGGCGTTCTCACGAGGGCAACAGTGCGCTCGGTCCCCACTGCCGGCATCCGCGCGGTGCAACGGATCAGGAACGAGATTTTGTTTCGCATGCTGCGACATTCACAACGCTCCAGGGTCTTTTATCGCAAATCACCCAGATACACTCTCGAGGCGTTTGAACTGCTTCGACAACATGTGGCGAGGGTACGGTTGTTGCGATGGGACTCGTGTGAGATGCGGGGGATCGCAATCAATCGATCGAGATGAACGAAACGACACCGACCCGGTACGTGCTCGCGATGCTTGCCGCTGCGATTGCAGGCATCATGGCCGCGGTGCGCCTTGGCTCGCAGCCGCCGCAGCAGCCGAGAACGTACGTCGGACAGCAGACCTGCACGGCCGCCGGCTGCCACGCCGATGCATACTCGGACTCCAGCACCTATCAGGGCGCGGCGGAGTTCTCGCGAACGATGCATCAGCGCATTCACTTCCGGCCCGGTCCGGCAACGCTGGTCACAGCACGGTTCTTTGACAACGATACCATACTGCGCATGTACGATCCGCGGATTCGCGTCCGCGGCAGAGACACGCTGATGCTCGAGTTGCGGCGCAGCGCCGATCGACGCCAGTACCTGATTGCGATGCGTTTCTCGGGCGGCGGCGACTCGCTTCCGGCACTTCCGATAGCCTTCACCTACGGAGGTAATGGATGGATAGAACGCTATCTGGTTCGAATCGACAGCAGCTACTATGTGCCGCCGGTTCAATACCTCCTGCCGCGATACGGGCTCCGCTCCTCCGAGGGAGGCGTGTTCCACTTCCTCGACATGTCCAACTGGTACGCGATCGACTCCGTGACAACGGAGGGACGCTTCCTGCGTTGGAACTCGAACGGCTTCAGAGCCCTTTCGTGGGACAACAACTGCGCCATGTGCCATGTGAACGGCTTCACCGTGAAGCGCTCCGCCGTGGGAGCGGACACATCGTGGCAGGCAGGTTGGGTTGGAACGGCGGCCGGTGATTCCGCGCTGAGCGATATCAACATGCGCATCGGATGCGAGAGCTGCCACGGGCCTGGATCGGAGCATGCCGCGAATCCGCGTGCGGACAATATCGTCTCCCCCGGTCTCTTTCCGCATACACCGGCCGGCACCAGCCTCCGCTTCGACCTGTGCAATCAATGCCACACCAGAACCCGGAGCTCACGTTCGGCACACTCCTATCCGTACGACGATCCGGACGGAGCGCCGTACCAGCCCGGTATGCATCTGAGCGACTACATCGCCGATCCCTACGCCGCCATGAGTCTCTGGGGCGACGGCGTCACGTCATCGGCGCATCATCAGCAGGGGCAGGACATCTCGCGCTCCGCGCATGTCCGGGAAGACCTCTTCAAGAATGGCTGCTGGAGTTGCCATCGCACGCATACGGTGGGAAGCAACGGCCTTCCCTTCCAGTTGGATCGCAACTGGTACTCGCTGAAACGGGGCGAGGGCTGCCTGAACTCGACATGCCACGAGTCGTTCGGCGATACCGGCTTCGTGGCCGATCGCGGACGCGTGGTAAACCTGCACACACAGCACGATCAGGCGATCAGCCAGTGCGTGAACTGTCACTTCACACGGACGATCACAATCGGATTCGATTCGCTTCCGGAGCATCCGCTGTACGACTTCAGCGATCACTCCTTCCGCGTGATCCGTCCGAATCTCACGCACGAGCTTGCGGCGAGCAGCCTCACCGGGATGATCAACACCTGCGCGGCGAGCTGCCATCGCAACGGACGCGGCTCGCGCAACAACCTGCCGGGCGATCCGGCCGCGCCGTCGTTCGGCATCGTCGACAACGACCTGCGCCTCTGGAAGGAGCAGAGCGATATCGATCTGGCGGACAGCCTCTGGTATCACTATCGAAAAATGTATGCCCGCTACGTTGGCGCAGTGCGCGAGGCGGGAAGCCCGGACGGCGTGATGGGAATCACGTCGGTTGAACCGAACCCGGCCGAGGCCGGGACAACGATACGGTTCAATCTCGTGAAGAGGGAGGGGATGGAGCTGAGCGTCTACGACATCCAGGGACGCCCGGTTCGCGTGCTGCTGGCCGGCCCCCGGGAGCCCGGCACCTACAGGGCAACGTGGGATGGGAGGGATGAATCAGGTATCAATGCGGTCGCTGGGATATATCTGATCAGGCTCCGAACCTCGCTGGGAGCCAGCACATCGAGACTCGTATTGCGCCGTTAGAACGGCGCGCAGAAAATAGAACGCGCATGTCGTCCTGCACGATCGGTCTGAATTGCCGGAGTACGATCGGTCACGCTGCGACATGCGCGTTACTTTTTTCTCAAGCTACGCCCGCGGCCGTCCGATGCCAAGAATAAAAGAGCAGGCCGTCGCCATCGGCTGCGCCTCGGCGAGACGGGGCGCCCGGCAGCGGCATTGATCGTGATCCAGCCGGGCGAAGGCGCCCCAATCGGGCTCGCGGCGCGCAATCAACCGCAATCATCGGCCACCTGCCAAGTGTGACAAGAGAAAACAGCCTGCCGGTGATTCACTGCTGCTTCCTAACTTTGAGATCTGTTGCCCGGCACTATCCACGCATGTCGCGTGGGGAACGGTGCGGGCCAATCCAAACCCGTCGCCGGTCAGATTGTGGCATCGCTTCTCAGACAGACGCTTGCAGTTGCGCGGAAGGATTTCCAGAGCGAACTGCGCACGCGTCATGCGCTGAACTCGCTGGCGATGTTCGTGGTGATCACCGTTTCGGTGATGGCCTTCAGCATCGGCACGGAGCGCATCACGAGCGGCATCGCCGCGGCGCTGATATGGGTGAGCATGTTCTTCACTGCGGTGACGGGTCTCGGCCGGTCGTTCATCGGCGAGGAGGAGCGGGGGACCGGATTCCTCCTGCGCCTCACGGTACCGCCCGGCCCCACGTACGCCGGCAAGCTGCTGGTGAACCTCGCCCTCTCCCTGGCAAGCAACGCCATGCTCGGGCTGATGTTCATCGCGATGATCCGGGGCGCAGAGGTGAAGGCTCCCGGATCGTTTCTGGTTGTCGTCCTCCTGAGCAGTGCCGGCTTCGCCGGAGCGATGACGATCATCGCCGCGCTGATAGCACGCGCCGGCTCCAAGGGAGCGCTCTATCCGGTGCTCTCCTTCCCCGCAATCCTTCCGCTGATCGTGCTCGGTGTGGACCTGCTGCGCCGCTCGATGTCCGGCATCGGCATCGCTGCCATGGCGGACGATCTCCTGCTTCTGGGCGTCTACTCCATCGCGATCATGCTTGCCGGCTATCTTCTCTTCGATCTCATCTGGCGTGAATAGGATCCCATGAAAGGTCTCCTGATAGGTGGCGCTACGGTGCTCGGAATCGTTCTCGGCTTCTGGCCCGCGGGCCTGATGAAGCCGAAGCCGGCATGGTGGCGCTGGCTTGCCATCACCACCCTGGCCGCAACCGTGCTGCTCGGGCTGGGCGTCCCCACCGGCGGCGACTTCCGCTCCGCCATCCGCACAACCATGGGGCGCGGCGACGCCGCTCCGCTCCCGGTCTACGCCAGTGTCGTGGAGATACACCCGGACAGCTCCGCCGTGCTGCGCGACATGACGGACACTGCGGTCACCGTCTACGGCGCCGCTCCGATCATCGCGAACGCCGGCGCTGGAAAGGGGGACCGGGTCATCCTCGGGATCTCCTTCAACAGAGGCCGGAAGGTCTTCGTCGCCAGACGCCATCTTTTTACCAACCCGCTCTTCACGCTTCCGTTGATTCCCGGCCTCGAGGAGCGCGCGCGGAACATCTACTTCCATGTGCCGTGCGCGTGGCTGGTGCAGGTGGCATGGTTCATCGCCTGCTGCTATGCGCTTCTCTCCATCAGGAAGCGCCGCGTGGAGGACGACGTGCGTGCCTCCGCGGCGGCAGCGCTCGGCGCGGTGTTCTGCGTGCTCGCAACGCTCACCGGCGCGATCTGGGCCAAGTTCAACTGGGGCGAGTTCTGGAACTGGGATCCGAGGCAGACGGCGATCTTCGTTGTGATGGTGATCTACGGCGCATACTTCGCGCTTCGCTCCGCGATTCAGAACCACGAACAGCGGGCGCGTGTCTCGGCGGTCTATCTGCTGCTGATGCTGATACCGGTGGTCTTCTTCCTCTTCATCTACCCGCGAATGGTGGATGGGCTCCACCCGGGCGCCGGCTCGCTGGAGTCGCAGCCGCTGGATTCCGCCACCATGAGGCCGGCCACGCCGCCGGTTCCCGGCAGAAGCTCCGCGCCCCCCTCCGGACAGGCGCCCCCCTCCGGACAGGCTGCCGCACCGGAGAAGAAGGACGCCGGGCCGATCCTTTCATCCGATCCCGATGCGCTCAACCCGATCAAGCAGGTGATCTTCTCGCTCTCGTTCTTCAGCTTCTCGCTCCTGTTCTTCTGGATTCTCAACGTCAGCGTGCGGCTCAGTCTGCTGGAACGACGTCGCGAAATAACCGGGGCCGCGGCTGTGAGCGGAGCGCCCGGACCAATTGCGGAAGATATTGTTCGTCCATCCTGATACGTAACTTGCAGCCCTATGGAATTCCTCGCCGACAACTCGATGTACGTGACGCTGATCATCGCGTCGCTGATTCTCGTGGGATTGCTTCTCTACCTCGTGCGCATCGACGCGCGCCTGCGAAAGCTGGAGCGTGAGCGCTGAGCCCGAGCGGAGTTCCCGTGTATCGTATTCGGTTGCCTCGTGCAACCGGCCAGGATCAACAGCGAGCCCCGTGGAATCGGGGCCGGCACTCTAACAGGACCGAAGACCCATGAAACCGAAATACATCGTCACCATTGTGCTGGCAGTACTTCTGGTTGCCGGCGTGATGATCGCGCTGGAGAACAAGAAGCTGGAGTACATGGATTTCAACAGTGCGCAGAGTTCCGGACGGCGCGTGCAGATTGCCGGCACGTGGGTGAAGGAGAAGGGAGCCACGTACGATCCGGCCTCCAACCAGTTCCGTTTCACCATGCGCGACGGCAAGGGAGCGGAACTGCCGGTTGTGCTGGACGGCGCACGCCCCAACAACTTCGAGATCTCCACATCGATCGTTGCCACCGGCATCGTGGAGAACTCCCGGTTCCATGCATCGAACATCCTCACGAAGTGCCCCTCCAAGTACGAGTCCAACGGCAAGGAACTCAACCCGTACAACAACAACAGCCGGAACAGCGACGGCAGCCTGTAGCCGGAGGAGTACTCGATGCGACGCCGAATCCTCTTCACGATCTTCTTCATCGCGCTCGGCACAACGGTCTTCTGGTACACCAACATTCACCTCGAGGTGCCGCACTATTCCTTCGCCGGCGCTGCGGCGATCGGTGATGCGCGCCAGAAGGTGATGGTAACCGGCCGTGTGGCGCCGAAGGACGTTACGGCCGACGGCGCCACGCTGACATTCTACATGATCGATTCCACCGGCGCGGAGTCCAAGATCTTCTACGACGGGCAGGAACAGATCGATCGCGACAAGATCAACGCCGCCCTCGCTGCCAGGCGCACGATATCGGTCTCCGGCCACTCGTGTGGTGACCGCTTCCACACGTCGGGCATCTCGTTTCAATAACAGCTTCCGTCAGGAGCAGGCTGCACGCCGTTGCCCACACGGCCTGCAGCGCTCGATGATGGAATCTCCAGGGGTTTCTCATGGCTGGCTCGATATTTCTGTCACTCGCCTTCGCGATGGCGTTCACGTCGCTCCTCTCCTACGGCCTTGCAACGTTCAAGGGGGGAGCACGGTACTATCGCATCGGGCGTTTCGGCTTTCACGGCGCCGTGATCAGCTTCATGTTCGCTGCGGCGGCGCTGATGTACTACATTCTGGGCCACCAGTTCCAGTACAACTACATCTACGAGCATTCCTCCAACAACCTTCCGATGCTGTTGCAGATCGCGTCGTTCTACGCCGGGCAGCAGGGAAGCTTCATGCTCTGGACGCTGATGACCGGGCTGATCGGCGTCTTCGTGCTCGGCTATGCACAGCGAACGGGATACGAGAAGGAGGTGATGACCTCCTACATGCTGGTGATGACGTTCCTGTTGCTGATCCTGGTGATACGTTCGCCGTTCACCACCATCTGGGGCGCGCATCCTGAACAGAACATCCCCGCCAACTTCATCCCGCCCAACGGCCGCGGCCTGAACCCGCAGCTGGAGAATCTCTGGATCACGATTCATCCGCCGATTCTCTTCACGGGATTCGCCGCCATGACGGTGCCGTTCGCGTTCGCAATCGCCGGGCTGCTGAAGCGCGATTACCAGCGATGGGTTACCATCGCACTGCCGTGGGCCCTCTTCGGCTCGATGGTGCTGGGATTCGGCATCATGCTCGGCGGATGGTGGGCCTACGAGACGCTTGGCTGGGGCGGCTTCTGGGCGTGGGATCCGGTGGAGAACTCGTCGCTGATTCCATGGCTTGCATGCGTATCACTGGTGCACACCATGCTGGTGCAGAAGCGCACCGGGAGCATTCCGGCCAGGGGACGGGGAGAGACGCGTGTGGGCGGGCTGGTGAAGACCAACTTCGTGCTCGCGGTCACCGCATTCGGGCTGGTGCTCTACTCCACCTATCTCACGCGATCCGGTGTGCTCGGTGATACCTCCGTGCACAGCTTCGTGACGGCGGACAACATCTACTACGCGCTGCTGGTGATCTTCCTGCTTCTGTTCGTGGGGATCGGCATCTTCCTCATCATCAAGCGCTGGCGCGATCTGAAGCTTGCAACGCTCTCGATCCCGATCCTTTCGCGGGAGAACGCACTCGTGCTCGGATCCGCGACGCTGCTCGCCTCCGCGCTCGTGGTGGTGCTCGGCACAAGCCGGCCGATCATCGCCCCACTCTTCAACATGCCGAAGGTGAGCGTGCAGGCGGACTTCTACAACGCCATCCATCTTCCGCTCTCGATCATCCTGCTGTTGCTGAACGGCCTCAGCATGCGATTGAAGTGGCGCACCACGGAGCCGGGCCAGTTCATGCGCCAGCTCTGGCCCCCCATCGCGATCTCCCTTGCCGGAGCAATCGGCCTGCTGGTGCTTGGCGTCACCGATCCGATCTATCTCTTCCTGGGCTTCGCTGCAGTGCTCGCGCTCGTGGTGAACGTACATACCGGCTACAGGGTACTCCGCGGGAACAGGCGGTTCATCGGCGCGTACGTATCGCACGCCGGCATTGCCCTGCTCATGCTCGGCATCGTCTTCACGGCCCGCTACAGCGTGCTGCAGCACATCCGCCTGGTTGAAGGGGAGCCGAAGCAGCTCTTCGGTTACTCGCTCACCTACAAGGGAGCCGTGCGCACCGACGCGAACCGGACGGACCGGGAGACCTATCAGCATATCGTGCAGATGGAGAAGGGAGGAAGCATCACCGAGGTACGGCCGGTTGTCTTCTGGAGCGACTACAACAACCGCGAAGGTGCGTTTCTGGAGCCGGGCATTCTCTACGGCCCCACGCGCGACATCTATCTCTCGCCGAAGGCCGTGGACCAGGAGGGAGGCGACCCCATGGCAACGCTGCGCAAGGGGGAGAGCGCTGCGATCCCGTTCGACAAGTCGTTCGTGGTGCGCTTCGAGAAGTTCGACATGAGCCGCGCGCAGGCCGAGGGCCTGCAGGGGGCGGTGGTGGAGGTGAAGACGCACGACTCCAGCACCTATCTCACATCGTACCGCCGCATATCGGACGGCAAGTCCGTGCCGGTGCAGATACCGGGATCGGACATCACGGTGAGCATGGTGGGCCTGAATGCCGACAAGAGCAACCTTGCGAACTCGCAGGCGATTCTGATGTTCTCCTCGCCATCGCATCCCAGCCCTCCGGCGAAGGCCGCGTTGACGCTGGACGTCTCCATCAAGCCCTATATCTCTCTGGTCTGGATCGGCGTGATCATCATGGTTGGCGGCTTCTTCTTCTCGATCATCCGGCGCCGGAAGGAGCTCGCGCTCTACATTCCGGAGCCGGAGGAGGCGGCAACAACTCCGGCCGGGCAGAAGCCTGTGCGCCCCGATCCTCTTACGGCCGGTGCCGGCCCGGGGCATTGAGCTTCGGTCCCTTCCGGCAGCACCTCACACGATGAACCTGCAATGGTGAACGGATGAGAAGAACACGCAGCTTCCTTTCGGTTGTCCTGCTGCTGGCGGCGGGAGCCTCGCTTCACGCACAGGGGCAGACGTACGCCATCAAGCTGGACCGGCCGCACGCGGTTGGCGATCGCTTCACGATCAGGACGCATTACACCGCACATCAGACGGTGACGGCCACGGCGAAGGGAATGCCGGCGGTGAATCAGGACTCGCTATTCACGGTGGATCTCTCGGCCGATGCGCGCGTGAAGGATGCCAATGAAGGAGTGCTGGAACTGACGATCACCCGCTGCGTGCGATTCCAGGGATTGGACTCCAGCGTGCTGGTGAAGCCTGGAAGCCAGTTCCTGTACCGGTCGCAGGCGGACGAGAACCGGCTCGAGCCGCAGGGATTCGAGATGGACGAGAGCACGCTCGGCACGCTCAACGACGCCTTCCCCGGCGTGATGCGCAATGTCTCGGACGAATCGATCGGCACGTCGAAGCCGCAGCGCGTGGGAGCCTCCTGGAAGATCGATCCCGATGTCGTGGCGCTTCACATCACGAACAACCAGTCGTTCAAGGTGCGGGGGAAGGATCTGAAGGCCGTCGGGCGTCTGGTGAGCGTGGACACGAAGGCCGCCGTACCGGTGATGACCGTAGCCGCGGACGTTGCGGTGAAGAAGTTCGACATGCCGCAGTTGCAGGGATTCAAAGTGAAGAGCTCCGAGGCATCGATCGCGATCTCGGGCACGCTCCCGCTGGATGAATCGAAGGGAGCCGTGGCCACCAAGCTGGAAATGTCGATCGCCGTGACGGCAACCGGCAAGCCGGATGAATCGATGCCGGTGATCGCGTTGAACATGATGTATTTTCGTTCCTCGGAAACAACATTTTCGTACGAGCAGTGAGTTGCCCCCCGACACGCCTCGTGGCCTGTTAATCGTCATTGATCAAATGCCTATCCGTAAGAAGAAAGACGCCCCGGAGCTCTCGGGTGAAACAAAGGAGCTGCACGAGGAGGATCGCATTCTCAGCCCCGAGCTGAAGAAGAAGGCGGTGGAGACGTTCGAGAAGTTTCTCGCGCATGGGCATTACCGTTCCACGTCCGAACGATTCAAGGTCCTGGAGGCGGTACTGAATCGTCCCGGCCACTTCAATGCGGACGAGCTCTACGCGGCGATGGTGATGGATCGGCAGCGCATCAGCCGTGCCACGGTCTACTCCACGCTGGAGCTGCTGGAGAAGGCGGCGCTCATCACCAAGCACAACTTCCGCGGCGACCGGAGCTACTACGAGATCGGCTTCGATGAACCGCATCACGATCACCTGATCTGTGTGAAGTGCGGTCATATCACCGAGTTCATACATCCGCAGCTCCTGAGCATCCGCAAGCAGATTGCGGACAAGGCAGGCCTTCGCGTGGTCGACCACACCTTCCAGATCTTCGCGGAGTGCCCGGAGCCCGGCACCTGCCCGCATAACAGTTGAATCGATCCCCCATGTTCAGCAAGCACGTCTGGCACGATCGCCGGCATCAGGCCGAAGTATTCGCAACCGAGGAGGGGGCGATATCGGGTACCATGATTGCCTACGAGGGCGCGGTTACCATGATCAATCCGCGTCCGGAGATCCTGCTGGCGCTCTATCAGGAGGGGAAGATCAAACGTATCCTCGCGGTGAAGGCCGTGATCCTCACCAGCGATGCAATCGAAGTAACCCGCGGGCTCTGCGCCTTCGTGAACTATTGCCGCGGGTTGCGCCGGCGGTCACCGTTGACGATCGTCGCACCGGCCGGTACCACGATCTCCATGGAGTTTCTGGATTCCTGCTGCGCTCTGCTGTGGGGTGCTTCCGATTTCGAGATCCGCATCGCACATCTTGCGCCGGAGGAGCGGCTGCCGCTGGGAAAGGGGTGGCTTCGGTTTCGCGCCGGCGCGGAGGAGCGGCCGTATCTGATTGTCGGCACCGAGAAGGGACGCACGCTGCATTACTACGACGAGTCGCATGCCGGCCCCGTGTCGCCATCGGACGAGACCGGACACGAGCGCCCGAACGTCACCATCCGGGCGGCGCAGGTGCCGTCGTATCTGCATTACTCGCGGTCGATCCTCCAGGCACGGCAGGGAGTGGAGGGATAGCCGGGAGACAACTGTACATCCCACTCCCCGAGCGGGCGGCTATCTCTTCATATGCATAGTCCGCTTTGGTCCGATGAAGAGATTCCTCTCGTGCCGGTACCATCGATGTTCGCGACACCCCGCCGTACACGCATGTGTTCACGCACAACGCCAACGGCCCGGCCATGGGCGAATCGCTCGCGCATGACCAGGCCGTTGAGAAGAAATGTTCTGATAGAAACACCGCACCCGATTTCTCCCGGCCGCTGGCGGCTTACAGGAACGCTTCCAGCTCCGCTTCACTTTCCAGCAGCACGGCACGCGCCTTCGAGCCATCGAACGGCCCAACGATGCCGGCCATCTCCAGCTCATCCACGATGCGAGCCGCGCGCGAGTAGCCCACCTTGAGTCTTCGTTGAATCAGGGAGACGGAGCCCTGCTGGTGCCGCACCACGAGACGCGCCGCCTCATCGAACAGATCGTCCCGCTCTCCGCCGCCGCTCGCGCCGGCCTTCCCCTTCTTCTCGAGGACGGAGGGGAGCATGTACGGATAGGTGTACCCCTTCTGGTTGCCGATGTGATCGCAGATCTCCTCCACTTCCTCGGTGGAGACGAAGGCATTCTGCAGGCGAAGCGGCTTCGGCTGCCCGGCGGGGAGGAAGAGCATGTCGCCGTTGCCCAGCAACTGCTCGGCACCGTTCATATCGAGGATGGTGCGCGAGTCGATCTTGGAGGCCACCTGATAGGCGATGCGTGCCGGGAAGTTGGCCTTGATGACGCCGGTGAGCACGTCCACCGATGGACGCTGTGTTGCAACGATCAGATGAATGCCGATGGCGCGTGCAAGCTGCGCAAGGCGCGCTATCGGCTCCTCGACCTCCTTGGCCGCCGTGATCATCAGGTCCGCGAGCTCATCGAGAATGAGCACGATGTAGGGGAGCTTCACATGGTGGAAGTCCGTCGCCTCGCTGTACTTCCCCTCGGCCACCTTCGCGTTGTAGTCGAAGATGTTGCGCTGCCCGACCTTGGCGAGGATGTCGTATCGCCTGTCCATCTCCATCTCGAGCGACTTCAACGCGATCACCGCGTTCTGCGGATTGGTGATGATGTCCTCGTCGATATCGGGGCACCTGGCAAGGAAGTGATTCCGCAGCGCGCGATACTGCGTAAGCTCGATCTTCTTCGGATCGATCACCACGAACTTCAGATCGCTCGGATGCATCTTGTAGAGAAGCGAGGTGAGGATCGCGTTCACGCCCACGGACTTGCCGGAGCCGGTGGCACCGGCTATCAGCAGGTGGGGCATCTTGGAGAGATCGTCGCAGAAGACCTCACCCACCGTGGTCTTGCCGAGCGCCAGCGGCAGGCGGTGCACGGCCTCGCGGAACTTCGTGGTGTTGATCACGGAGCGAATGCGCACCATCGCGGGCTTGTGATTCGGTATCTCCACGCCCACGGTTCCCTTCCCCGGGATCGGCGCGATGATGCGGATGCCGCGCGCCTTCAGCGCGAGCGCGATATCATCCTGCAGCGACTCGATCTGCGAGAGCTTGATGCCGGCCGCCGGGACGAATTCGTAGAGCGTCACAACCGGACCGGGAGTCACGGTCAGATTCTCGATCTGAATGTTGAACGTCGCAAGCTTCTCCTGGAGGATGCGGCCGTTCTCCTTCAGCTCGTCATCCTTCACATCGGCATCCTCGCTCTGCGGCACCAGAAGGTCGATCGAGGGGGGCGTGTAGCGGATCTGTTCGTCGCGCCGCCGCTCTATCAACTCTCCATCATCCTCCGTCTCCAGATCGGCGACGGTTTCGCCTTCCTGCACGTTGAGCGTAAGCCTGTTGACCACGGCCGTGCCATGAACCGGCGCAGGGGCGCCATGAACGATTGCAACGGCGTCATCCTCCCCCTTCGGCGTCCGGCTTCCGGTGCCGGCCAGGGCCGCCTCACGCTCCATCGCGCGCCGCGCGGCATCGGTGAGGAGCGGATCGTTCGGCGACGGCTGAGCCGGACTCTGCCCCCTCACGGCGTCGGCGGGACGTACCGGCTCCGGCTTCGCGGCCGGTACAACCTTCGGTTCCACGGCCGCGGCGATGGGGGAGGGGAGGGGGATGGCACCGACGTCGTTGACATGCGGGTGCTGCGACGCGATCTCCTGCGACGCCGTCGCCGGACGGCTGATGCGCGGCTCCTCGTGCAATGCCGTGCGCATGCGGCGCACCATGCGGGCCGGCTCGTTGTCCGCCGTCTCCGGCGCAGGCGTGGAGGCGGGCCCGTTGCCGGGCGCCTGAGCAGCGGGAGCACCATCGCTGTTGCCGTCCCGTTCCGCGATCACGCCATGCCGGCGCTCGAGGGAGGTACGGACCTGCCGGTAGAGCTTCAGCAGGAAGCCGCTCACGGTTCCATAGGTGGTGCGCAGATCGCTGTTCGTTGCATAGACCAGCGTGATCACCAGCGATGCGATGAGCACGAGGAATGAGCCGGCGGTGCCGATCATCCCGGAACAGATGGAGGCGATGAACGAGCCGATGGCGCCGCTCCACTCATGCGGCGGATGCGGCATCCACCCGACAAGCTGTACGGTGCCGAGGATCGATGCGCCCAGCGCCAGCACGCCGAGCGTATAGAGCGAGAGGCGCGTCAGGCGACGGTAGCCGCTGCCGAAGAAGAGCGCGCCGCCCCAGAGCCCGATCAGGAGCGGCGTGAAGAGAACGGCGTAGCCGATGGTTCCGTTGATCAGGAAATTGGAGACGAATGCGCCGAGAAGTCCCAGCCAGTTCTGCGTGGTATCCGCACGGGCCGCGATTGCCGGATCGTTTCTGAACAGGCCGAAGATGTCGCGCACATGCACGTCCGCATTGGCCTGGTCCAGCGGCGTATAGCTGATGAGCGCAAGGAGGAGGAGCGCGGCTACCAGCCAGAGCATCACCGAAAGGACCTGCCGCAGACGCTCGTCTGGATCGTTCCCGGATTCCTTCACAGGCTGCGCCGGCGTCTTCGACGAGCCCGCCGGCCTGCGTCCCCCCGAACGTCCGCGTCCCCCGGGCACACCGGCGGCACCGTTCGAGGAGGAGCCGGTGCGCAGGAGTGTAACTTCGGTCTGTGTCTGCTCAGCTGCCATGAATGTGTAGAGCTTCTATACGAATCGTGCCACCGTCGGACCGGCCGGCCCGCTCTGCTGAACCTTGATGGACGAGCCCGCGAACGCGGGAACCGGCGCATCGGGAATATCGAGGCGGGCGCAATAGTCCAGATCGTCCGTGAACCCGAGCTCCATGAGCGCCCTGCCGTGCTCGCTTGCGCGCAATGCCGCCGGAAGATCGTTCCGGCATTCGTTGAACAACCAGAGAGCGATGCGTGCGCCGTCGGAGATGGTCACACTCCCGGAGTCCTGCACCGCGAGGAGTTCAGCGAGGATTGCACCGGCCGCGAGTGAATCTTCCAATGAGACGTTGCCGCCGGAGCCGGAGCAGAGGAGGAGGACATCCCGGGCACCGCCGGCTGCGAGATGCCGTGCCACTGCAGATGCGTTCAACAGCGCTCCGCAAAGCGTCTGCGCCGCCTGCCGTGCCTTCAGCAGCGCACCGGATCCGTTGGAAGTGGTAAGGATGATTGTTTTCCCATGCACTACCTCGGGCGTATATTCGCCCGGCGAATTGCCGAGATGGAAGCCCTTGATCCGGACGCCGCCCCGTTCACCCCCGAGAAGGGTTCGCTCCGTTCCGAGACGATGAGAGATGGCGACAGCCTCTTCAATGGTAGCCGCGGCTATCACCTCCCGAGCCCCAGCCATCAATGCGGCGATAATCGTACTGGTAGCGCGCAGTGTATCGATCACAACCACCGACGACTGCTTGAGATCGTGATCCGATCCAACCATCGACGGGGCGAACTTCACGTTGATGAACATACCTTCCTTCAAGACCTGCAACCTTCGGACATGGGTCAAATATGGGCGCAAAGCGCTCAAATTCAAATGAGAATCTTGTTGAAGACCCGGCCGTACCGCCGCCGTGGAGCCCAGATTTGAAGGGCCTTGCAGGGTGACACTCGTTGAAGAAGGAGCGTACCGGACGCTCACGTGACAGTTGAATCTCGAGCAGCACTCGAAGTGCTGCGAGAGGCGCTTGAGGTGCGGGCATAATCGAAATTTGATGAACATGAAACTCATAGATCTGCGAAGCGACACGGTGACCAGGCCGGACGCTCCGATGATTGCGGCAATGGCGAATGCAGCCGTTGGCGATGATGTCTACAGCGAAGATCCAACGGTCAACGAGCTGCAGGACACCGTCGCCGAGCTGCTGGGCAAGGAGGCGGCGCTCTTCGTGCCGACCGGTGTGATGAGCAATCAGCTCTGTCTCAAGGTGCTGACATCGCCGGGCGACGAGGTGATCATCGGCGAGAACTGTCACATCTACAACTACGAGACCGGCGCGCCCGCACTTCTCTCGGGAGTGCAGATTCATCCGATTCCGGACACGCATGGATGCATGGAGCTGGATGCCGTGGAGGAGGCGATACGGGAGGAGGCCTACTACCTGCCGCGCACTGCGCTTGTGGCGATGGAGCAGACGCACAACCGTGAGGGAGGAGCGGTGATACCGATCGATCGTATCGCCGCCATCTGCCGCCTCGCAGCGGAGCGGGGAATCGCCCGGCACCTGGACGGCGCGCGGCTGTGGAACGCCTGCGTGGCAACGGGAATGGCCCCGGCAACCTATGCCGCGCACTTCGACACCGTTTCCGTCTGTCTCTCGAAGGGGCTCGGCGCACCTGCCGGCTCCGTGATGGCGGGTGCGCGGCGGCATGTGGAGATCGCCCGCCACTTCCGGAAGATCTGGGGAGGCGGCTGGCGCCAGGCCGGCATCCTTGCCGCCGCCGGCCTCTACGCATTGCGCAACAACGTGGAGCGTCTGCGGGATGACCATGAGAACGCGCGGCTCTTCGCCGAGGCACTTCACGATACGCCCAACCTGCAGGTGCTTCACACGCCGCAGACCAACATCGTTCTCTTCTCGATACGCGGAACCGGCGCACCGGAATTCGAAGCACGTGTCGCACAGTCCGGCGTGAAAGTCTCTGCTGCATTCAAGGGGAAGCTGCGCGCGGTATTCCACAAGGATGTCGCGCAGACGGATGCATTGCGGGCCGCAGAGTGCGTGCGCGCTGCGGCGGAAGGATTGAGCAGCTCCGGAGAGAATGCATGACCCACGTGGTGAAGAACACAATCCTCTGCATCTATCACGCGCCGTGCAACGACGGATCGGCGTCGGCCGCGGCACTGCGATACCGCCTGCTGCGCGAGGCCACGGATGGCCCGGAACTCGACATCCGTTTCTGCCCGCTGGCATACAATTCGGAGTGGGACGATCCCTTCCCCGAGAACGTTCTCACGAGCGTGTTCCGTGCGGACTATCCCGTAACCGGGATCTATCTGGTGGATATCAGCATCTCCGCAACCAAGTACAATCAGGTGGTGGAGTATCTGCGCTCGATTGCCCGTCTTGCATCGGCGAAGCCGCACACGGTCTGCATCGACCATCATCAGACGGCATTGGAGAAGACGGAGGAGCTTGGGCGGTTCTGCGACGAGCTCTATATCAAGATCGGCCCCGGTCTGAGCGGCGCCACGCTGGTATGGTATTACTTCAACGAGCGCTTCGGCGAGAGCTCCGAGCCACCGATCCTTCTTCGCTACGTTGCCGATCAGGACATCTGGGAGTGGAAGCTTCCGTCGTCGCACGAGGTGAACGCGGCGCTGAACGTGCTGGATGGCACGGTGGAGTCCATGACGGCGGAACTGGACGAATCGCTGCGCGCTCCCGATGCCTGGTTTGCACGGAGGCGCACCGACGGTGAGGCGATCACGGCGATGGTGCAGTCGCAGGTGGCGCGGTCCGCGCGCAACGTGGCCGAGGTGCGGACGCCGGATGGCCCGCTGCTGGTTGTGAACGCAACATCGTTCAGCTCCGAGCTCGGCAACCACCTCTGCGAGCAGCATGCCGAGGCTCCGAACGCCATCGCGCTGATCTTCACGGTGCAGGAGAACTGGAGTGTGCGTTGTTCGCTGCGATCGATTCCCGGCGGGCATACCAACGCACGGAAGATCGCGGAACGCTACGGCGGCGGCGGGCACGAACACGCGGCGGGATGCCGCTTCGAGAACTTCGACGATTTCCGCCGGGCGCTCGAGGAGTTGAAGGGAGGGTAGGTGCTGGAGACCACGGGCACGCTCAGTGCCCTTCGAGCTCCGTCTCCGTCCACGGCGTTACCCGGTGGGCGGTGCGCTTCCGTACATCCTCCACCATCGAGGCATCCACGGTTCCCTTGTCCGTGGGCCGTACTCCCCAGGAACCACGCACGTAATTCAGAACGGCCGCCACCTCGTCATCGCTCAGCACATCCATCGTGGACGGCATCACGCCGTTGTACTTCACGCCGTGAACCGTGATCGGCCCCTGCATGCCGTGCAGCACGATGCTGATCAACGTGGAGCGGTCGCCGGCAACGCGTTCGGAAAGAGCAAGCGGCGGATAGGCTCCCGCAATCCCCTGCCCGTCATCCTGGTGGCAGCTTGCACAGCGATTCTGATAGATGGTGCTCCCCTTGGCTGCGTTGGCATCGGCAGAGGAGAGGTTCCTTCCCATGGAGGAGGTGACGGCGTAGTAGATAACGAGAACCACGGCGATGACGCCGATCGCGCTGAGCAGCCAGGCACGGTAGCTCCTGGGTGAGCCGCCCACCGTGCCGTTTGTGGAGGAAGTCATGGAAGCCTGTTACGGAGTCTTTGTTTCGATCATGACCGTACGGGAGTAGAACCGGCCCTCCGGCAGCGTGTTGTCGTAGAGCTGCGTGGTCTCACCACGGCCGATCACTTCATCCACATGCGACCGCAGGCGCCCTGCTACCGACGACGCGCGCTGCTCCGAGAGCGTCTTGTTCAACTCGTCGGAGCCGAGAACATCCGTGTAGCCGTAGACGCCTGCATGCGAGGTCGAATCGGCGCGGGCGTTCACGAGGTCCAGCGTTCGGAGATGCTCCGGGCGAAGCTGCGCGCTGTTGAAGTCGAAGAGGATCAGCGAGTACGAACCGGTTCCAAAGCGAATATCGCTCAAGTGGTTCTCCCAGCGAAGCGGCAAGGTGGTACTGTCTGTAACCTGCTCGCCGGCGAGGTCGCGTACGGTAAGGCTCATGCCGAACTGCGGAGGCCGGGTTGCGGCGGCTTCGTCGATGAAGGTCTGCGGAAGTTCGAGATGTGCCGGCGGCATTCCGCTTCCGGCGAATATGGCATCGTGCTTGCGCCCGCCGGAGACAACGATGGTCCAGGTATCGATGCCGGACTCCGCAGACACGCGCGAGGCAAGCCATGCCGGCGGCGCGACGTTCTCCGCCGAGGTATCGGCAAGCAGCACCGGCTCGGTGATTTCGTACGTGCCGGAACTGATCTCCACGCGCCGGTTCTCCGCCGCCCCCTCGCGCGTCTCCGGGTTGCTCCTGGCCTGCGGCTCCGTGCGGGCAGCCACCGTGATGCGCGCGGGATCGATCTTCCATGTGTCCACCAGATACGCCTTCACATTCTCGGCGCGCTGCGTTGCAAGCGCAAGCTTTTCGCTCACGGGAACATCGGGCTGCGTGCCGGTTACCGTCACCGTTGCGGAGGCATGCCGCGTCATTCGAAGCCCGATAATGTCCAGAAGGTTGTAATAGATGCCGAGCGTGTTCAACGTGCGAAGGTTATCCTCGCTGAACGCACGCGTCGCCTCCGGCGTACGCCGCACATAGCGCTGTGGAATGGCCGCGTTCGCCTCGTCGAAGAAGAGATAGGTGAGAAGAGGATAGAGCTTGGAGGATACCAGCCCTGTCTGCTGCACAACCAGCGTGTCGGTAAGCCTGCCATCCGGCAGCTTCACGTTGGCCGTGAGGCCGATGTCGAGCGTTGGAACCTGTTCCCGCGGAGGCTCGGCGACGGCAATGGGAACAGGAACGGGCTCCGGCGAGCGATCGAAGCGATAGAACAGGCCGAGTGAGGCATGGATATCGTGCGAGCGGAGCGCCGCCTCCGGCACGTCGTTCGTCAGCGAGAGCATTCCGCCCACCTCCGGCACCAGCGAAAGCCGCTGCCCGATCGGCGCCCGCCAGGAGAGATCGGCCGCGATCCCGGCGGCAACATGCACGCCGTTGTTGAACGGGCCGTTGCCGTACGGCCGCACCTGGCCTCCGGTCACGAACTCCGCGGAAGAGGGGGCAACGATCTCCTCCCACGCATTGTAGGCAGGGCTGGGAAGCACGAACGCGACAGCGGGTCCGGCATCCACCTGCAACGGAAAGTTGCCCGGGCGATAGCCCAGCAGGAGCTTGGTGGTCAGAGTGGCGAAGCGAACGTCTGCAACATGATCGGTAAGCGCCACCACCACGCTGCCGTCCGGCAGACGCGTGGTGGCCGGATCCACGCAGCCGAATCGAAGCGTGCCGCCGCGCTGCTGGTACTCGGCACGAAGCCCGGCGCGGAATCGGCCGTCCAGCGGCAGCTCGGCAGCCACGCCGAACAACGGCGCCGTGCCGGTGCCCCGCTCGAAACGGCCGCAGTCGTCCGAGCCCACAACCTGGCCGGTCTTGTCCACCGCAAAGGCGCTTCGCAGAATGTTGAACGCATAGCCGCCGTACGCACCAACCGTCAGCACCTCGTGCGTCGGTTCGGTGGTCGATTGGGCAACAGCGGAGGCAACGAGAAAGATTCCAAGCGAGTGGATCGAGATGAGATATCTGTTTCGCATGGAGACCATATACCGAAGCCCAGTCTATTTTGTTACGATCATCCGGCGGGTGAGAACCTGCAAACCGGTTACCAGCTTGTACGTGTAGACACCGGAGGCCAGACCGCTCGCATTGCAGCGCACGCGCCTGCGGCCGGCAGGCAACTCTTCATCCACCAGCCGCATCACCTCACGGCCAACGCCGTCGTACACCGCAAGCAGAACGTGACCCTGGAATGCGGTTTCGAACTCGATGATCGTCTCGGGGTTGTATGGGTTCGGAATATTCTGGTCCAACGCCACATTCCCCTGCACGCGAAGCAGGCGGCCGTATGCGTCGCAGTAATCTTCCAGTGCAAAGTTCCCGGGCTCGTTCACGGCCACGATGTTCGAGGGAAGATTGGACATGGCCGGCTCGAGATCCGCTGCGATCTCGCTTCCACGGAGAACGGAGTATCGCAGCACAATCAATGTATCGCTCGAAGGAAGCAGGGGCGCATCGGTGGTTGCGGCCAGGCGCAGCCGGAGCGTGCCGTCGCCCGTGTTGTAGCCGGTGCGCGTAACGGTCCAGCCGGCCATCTGCTCCGGATGCGCGAACTGCGGGTCGCCGCTCGGATCCAGCAGGAGCGGTGAGGCGACGATGGCGACATCGAAGGAGCGAACGCCGGAGCCCCCGTCGTTCCGGATGCCGACCGGAACCTCCACGATGGTCCCCCAGCGCCCACGCGCCTGCCCCACGTGCAGCACGATCGTATCGATCTCATCGCGCAGCGCCTGCCCGGTCACATTACCGGCAAGCGTGTCGTTGCAGGGGGAGCGCATGATCGCCAGCACCCGTGCCGAAGCGGAGCCCGGCGTTGTGGCGTTGTACTGCACCGTTACAGGGAGCACGCCGCCGGCCGGCACGGTTGCACCGGAATAGTTGCCGACAATGGAGAAGAGCGCCGGATCGTTCGAGAGCGGATCGATCACCACATTCTCCACCACCTGGTCCAGCGTTCCGGTATTGGCCACCTGGGCGGGCTGGGTCGAAACGGCATTCAGCGCCACGTTCTGGAAGGCGACGTCGGCAATGGATCCCGAGACCACCGCGTAACCGGCATCGAGCACAACCGTCTGCTTCAGGCCGCACGGTTGCCAGACAACGTCCAGCGCTCCCGTTGCGGTACCTGGCAGGCTGAGCCCCGCATGCAACGGAATGCCCCTGCTCTCGCCCGGCTGAAGGATCAGATTCGCCGGCCCGCCGAAGCTGAACGGCTGGCCGGTGATTGCAAGCGCAATGGTGTCCGCAACGGTTCCGTTGTTCACAAGCTGCAGCATCCGATCGTGCAGCGTATCGCAGTGCGTGAGCGTCCCGAACGTCATCGACGTTGCGGCCTGCCCGGCATCGTCGTTCACGGCAAGCTCCGCGCGATCACGTGTTGCCGAGAGCGGGATATGAATCTGCGGCTGCTCCGCCTGATCGAGATCCAGGATCAACTCGTCGCTGAGCGCGCCGGTGGCGGCAGGGAGGAGGCTGAGATGGATCACCAGGGTCGAGCCGGGCGGGATATCGAGCGGCGTGTTGATCGGCGGGTCAACGGCGAAGCCGGTCCCGCTTGCGAACGAAAGCTTCTGGAGCGTGATGGGGGCATTGCCGCTGTTCGTGACGGAGACGGAATCGCCGGCCGTACCGGAACCACAGGAGAGTATGCTCCCGAGATCGACATGCAGCCTGTCCGTGAGGATGGCTCCCTTCACGCCGTGCACCGTGATCGGCGTTGCAAGCGTATCCGGGCAGGGGGCATCGCTCGCGCCCATCAGCACGAGGCTGGTGCTTCCCGTGTCCGCAGGCGTCAGCTCGACGGTTACCGGGCTGCTTCCGCCGGCAGGAATGTGCAGGGGGAGAGGCGGTGACACCACGCGTGCGCCCGCGACCGGCGGCGAGAAGGTCCAGGAGGTGATCGTGGCATCGATGTTGCCGTCGTTCCTCACCGTTACGGTTTTCTGCGCCGCGTGTGCAATCTGCGCGCTTCCGAAATCGATCGGAGACGGCGTCGCCGCAAGCAGCACGCCGACAGCGCGCCCGGTAATCACGATCGTGTCGATATGATTACATGGATCGTGGCGAAGCAGGTACGTGACGGTGAACGGCCCGATCGTGGAGGGCGCAACGACGAACGCGATCGAGTCCGACACGTTGGCGCCGAGCGTTGCCGGAGCCGGCTTGGCAAGGAACACCTGGTGCAGTGTGGTGTCGGATGCCACGACTTCGCGAATCAGCGCCGGCGCCGTGCCGATGTTGCGCAGCGTCACCCGCTCGGTGCGGGCGGCATCGTTCACGCAGATATCACCAACGTCGATATGATTGCGGCTGAGCGTAAGCTCGCTCGATCCGCGCAGCGCCGTGAGATCGACAACCCAGCGGTTCTTTCCCGGCAGCCCATCGTTGTTCGGGAAGGTGATCGTTCCCCTGCGCGAGCCCGATGTCGCATCCAGCATGCCCTGCACGACCACCGCGAGCTTCTCGCCCGGCAGCAGCGTATCGGGCCATGTGGCAGGGCTCACGATCCCGAAGGAGGTGCGATCCGCTCCGCCGATGATCGGCTGATCGATCACCAGCGGCGCATTCCCAGCATTGGTTATCATCACCGTATCGGTGGCACTGGTGTCGCACGAGCCGGAGACAATCGTGTAGGCGGAGTTGGATGTGATCACCGGATTGCTGGCCTGGTACACGACCGTGATGAACGTGTCCAGCCCGCACGGCTGCGTGTGCACGCGGAAGCGGCGCCTGTGCACGGCGGTGTCGCTTGCCGAAGCGGAGAAGCAGATGGCCTGCGTTCCGCCGCGCGGGACCTTGGCGCCGGATGCACCCGGCTCCAGGCCGATCACGGCGTCGGTGGGTGTCGGCGTCAGCGATTCGATCGTCTGCAGGCCATCACCCATGTTCCGATAGTTCACACAGCCGGTGGACTTGACGCCGAACGGCGCGGACGGAATCACCACCAGGGTGTCGCGATCCAGCGCGGCAGCGATCTGCCGCCGATACATTCGGAGCGTGATCTGCCACGGCGACTTCCCCGGATCGGTATCGTTGTTGAGGAAGGCAAGCGTGCCGGTGATCAGTCCATAGCTCGTGGTCCCGGTCTTCACAACGAAGCGCGCGCTGTCGCCCGCACGAATCGTATCCGGCAGCGCCGGCGAGATAAGCTGATAGGTAGTGCTTGCAGGGGCAAGCGTGGTAACGCCGGTGATCTGAAGCGGCGCGGTTCCCACATTGCGGATGGTGATCGTGTCGTACCCGGTTGCGCCGCACACCACCGTATCCACGGGGAGGAGCGTGTCGGAACTGATCTTCGGCTTCACGCCCCGCCCCTTCAGATAGACAACCGGGTTGTCGGCCGGGAATCCGGAGATCGCGAAGTTGACCTGGGCGTACTTCACCCCCTCGGAGAGCGGACGGAAGCGGACGTAGGTCTGGCCATCCTGGCAGGAAACAATGCTCAGCGGCGCCAGTCCGCGCGACGGCTGAAAGTCGTTGACGTTCACGCCGGACAGCGTACGATTCACCGTCTGCGTGGATCCGAGCGCGAGAACGTGCGCGATGGAGTCCGCGCTGGACTGGCCTACGATGACATCGCCGAAGTCGATCGTATCGGGTGCTACCGAATAGCCGTCGCCGACATATTTGTAGATGGCGTCGCCGCATGCCCAGCCATGGGTGGCATCGGTGAAATGGATGTCGTCCACACGGTCGATTCTTGACATGCCGCACGACTTCTCGGTCCACGTGGCCCCGCCGTCTGACGTGTAGTAGGCATGGCCGCCGTCGCCGCAGCTCCAGCCTTCGGTGGGGGAGTACATGGTGATTCCCCAGATCAGCACGTTCGGGAAGGCCACCATCTGCCAGGTGTTGCCGCCGTCGCTCGAGCGGACGGTCTTTCCGCTTCCGGAGACTCCGCAGACCGAACCATCCACCGAGGCGAGGTGAACCGTGCCGCCGATCGATATCGCGTCCTCATGAAAACCACCGGAACCGGTGGAGCTCAACGTCCAGTTCAACCCGTTGTCCGTGGACTTCCAGAGCTTGCCGACGCCGCCGGCGGCATAGTATGCGCCGTTGGTATAGCAGATACCCCCAACGGCGACATCGGTCTGCTGGGCATAGAACACCTGCGTCCAGGTGGCGCCGCCGTCGCTCGTGCTGAAGAACCGGACCGTGTCGCCGTTGCACGGGCCGAAGCCATAGACTCCGTGGGTCGGGTCGATGAACCAGTTGGAGGAATTGCCGGTAACGGCCACGCCGGGCGGTGTCACATTGGTCCAGGTGACTCCGCCATCGGCGGTACGCCAGATGCCGTCGTCGCCGGAGACGTAGCCTGTCTGCGTATTGAGGAAGCAGATGTCGCGGTTGAAGGAGCCGGTGGAGCCGGGGAGATTGGCTGACTGCCAGGTATTGCCGCCGTCGGTGGTGCGAACCACGATGCCCAGATGCTGGGTTAACCATCCATGGTTGTTGTCGACGAAGAAAACCTCGTTGAAGAACGTGCCTGGAAACACGTTGAGCCTACGCCATTGCGCGGACAACGCCGCGGGCAACAGCATAAGGAGAACAACGGCAAGCAGGGACGTACGGAGTAATCGTTCGTTCATAGGCAGCAACCTGGCTATACTGATGAACGGATATCGGTTGTTGAATAATACAACATGTGTGATGAAAAGTAAGGGAAGAAAGAGAGGCGCCCGGTTTGATCCATGCACGGGGCGCCTCTTCGCCTTCTTCGATCGAACGGATCGCGCCTAGTTACCCCGCCATCACCCCGCAGCCGGCCGAGAGAGAAGGGAGTGGAGGATGTGCGGCGGTCCTCCGTTTCAGCGTGTGGGAGCGCGATGCGAATCCAGCCTCCAGTTGTAGTCCAGGAACTCCACCCTGTCCGAGGGAAGCTGTGCGATCAATGCCGCCTCCGCCGAGTCCGGCCAGCAGGCGGCGAGATATCCCGAGAGCGAGCCGGCGTGGCCGGAGATCTCTCCTGCATACCATTCGAATATCTTGGAGAGATACAGGCGGCCATCCTTGATGAAGTTGGCCTTGTGGTTGCTCAGGAAATTGCGCCGCCCTTCATTCAACAGTTGATCCAGGTTCTCCGCCGTATAGGCGTGCCGGGCAAGCTGCGGGGAATCCACCGACGCACGGTGCAGCGCGAAGCAGACCCGTTCATCACCCAGCTTCTTCACGTAATCCTCCTCGATCTCCTTCAGCGTCAGCTGCTGCCCCTCGATGGTGACAACGGTAAGCTCCCAGGGGGACTTCGCGCCGGGAACAACGGAACCGGTAAGGCCGCCGGCAATGTCCGTGATGCTGCTCACGGGATAGTTGTCGGCGATCAGCTTTATGGTAAGCGCGTTGTAGGTGTTGATCCAGAAGGCAAGCCGATCCTGCTTCGAAGGCATCTCCGACGGGACCGCCGTCGAGAGCATGTTCACGAAGCGGCTGAGCGCGGTGTCACGGCGCATACCGGCGTAATCAACCAGGCCTTCCTGATCGACGTACGTCGCCAGCAGGTGTTCGTACGGAGCATACGAGAACGGCTCGTTGGATGGTACCACATCATTCTTGATACTGCCGCATGCGGCGATGGCGGCAGCCGCGCCGAGGGCCAATACCATGAGCCCGGCAGCGCTTACGCGTTGCTCTACGTGACGTGCCATATCGGGGACATTTATGGTACGCGGTTGGATAACCCGGGCAAGATACACCAAAGCAAATCCGAATCAACCCATCACGTTGAGGCCTGGCAAATTCGTGCGAGGATTACGATTTCCTCCGAGGGTTACGATTGAGGGTTACCATGCATGGCGCGGCATTTCGATAGTGCTCCCTGTGGAATGATCGCCCAGGTCTGCCGACGGCTGCCAGGAAACGTACAGGTGGTATGCCGCATTCACGGAGACGGTTCAAAGAAGCTTCCGGAGCGATTTGTCCGCATGCGGGGGGGAAGGAGTCATACTCGATATTAGGTGACATAATACCCATTATGATCCCTAATGGAGCGAAGAAACTGTGATTCCCGAGCGATTGTCGCGGTGCTCGCCGGAACACCGTCTCCTCGTTGTCCTCGACGCCCTGTGCGTGCACGACCCGCCGCCGAGTGGATGTCAGAGTGAGATGATGATGGAGAATATCGCCGCTGCTCAACCGCCGGACTGCTGCTCGGTGGACTCCGAATGTTCTGTGAACGCCGCGAGGTTCTCGAGCGTCGAGGCGATGCCGGCCTGGTGATCTTCCGGCCTGATGACACCGGGAACATTGTCGCAGCGGATGGTCACCTCGGTGCCGCCTGGAACGGAAGTCAGCGTGGTGGTGATGATCATCTCCTCGGCGAACGAGGGATCGTTCGATTCGAACTTCACCGCCTCTACAATCCGTTCGTCCGGGACCAGCTCCAGGAAACGTCCCTGGAAGAGATCGGCATGCTCCGACGTCTTGCCACGCACCGGATGGTCCGGATCGTTGTAGACAAAGGACATCCGGTAGGTGCCGCCTGTATGCGGATCGAACTCGTAGATCCGCGCGCTCATGCCGCTCGGTGGGCGCCACAATGCAATGGCCGCAGGGTCCAGACAGGCACGATAGATTGCCTGCGGCGAGGCCTTGACGACTCTCGATCCGGAGTCCGTGCGCTTCGCGCTGTTCGCTTCGTGAGACATGGTCTGATTCGGCTGCGTGTTGCTCTTCCAGGCTTCGAGTTCGGATCGCCAGTATACGGAACATCATCGATTCATGCTCCGGTATCAATTATCAATATCGATGCACCTCCGGGGTTCATCGCATCGGGTACGCTCGGGGAGGCGCTCTCGGAGGAGACTCGCTCTGCCGCGCTCAGAGCACGCCTGCGCGCACCGGGGCTTGCGGGTGCCGGCACGTCGAGACACTTCTGTGAGATAGGCCCGGCCCCGGAATCGAGCGTACCATAAACGCACAGGCCGGAACTCCCGCGCACCAACTGCGAGAGACCGGCCTGTACGTTTCCTGTTGGGTAGGTTTTCCAACGACTTCCGGATCAACCCGCGCGACACATTGCTGCTCGGGTGAACGAAGTCTACATCTGAGATCAGAGTTGCAGGATTGTGAACTCGCTTCTGCGGTTCTGCTGGCGACCGTCCTCAGTGGCATTCGGAGCAATCGGCTTGCTGAATCCGAAGCCCTGCGTTGTAATGCGTTCCGGGACGATCGTACCTGTTTCCACCAGATAGTGCTTCACTGCTTCTGCGCGACGCAACGACAGCTGCATGTTGAAGTCGGACGAGCCGATGTTATCGGTATGCCCGTTGATCTGGAGAATCAACTGCGGGTGTTCCTTCATCATTGTGACGAGGCGATCCAGTTCCGGCTTCGACTCGGACCGCAGATCCGCCGTGTTGTAGTCGAAGAAGATGTTGTTGGCAACGAACTTCTCCCCCTGCGCGAGTTTCTGCAGCTGGAAATCATGATGCATCTTGTCATACGCTACAACCTGGGGCACTGGATATCTGGCAGAATGGAACACGTATCCCGGTGCCGAGATCGATATTCCGTAGTCATGTCCCGGACGCAATACCGTAGTGTATTGTCCGGAGATGGAGTTGCTGTTCGCCTCGAAGATCTTGGCTCCGGTCTGCAGGTCCTCGATCACGATCGTTGCCTCCAGTGGCAGACCGGTGGCCTTGTCGGTGACCTGGCCGCTGACCAGAATGACGTTCGTCGGCCGCGACTTGACCGGCAACAGCGCAACGTAGATGTCCTCGTTGCTATCTACCGTGCGCGACAGATATGCCTTGTCGCCGGAAGCTGCAAGGGAGATGAAGGCATCGTCCTGCTCGGTATTGATTGGTGCGCCAACGTTGAAGGGGGCTCCCCATACTCCGTTGTTCAATACCGATATGTAGATGTCGTCACCGCCGTATCCGCCTTCACGGTTGGTCGTGAAGTAGAGTGTCTTGCCGTCGGCAGCAATGCATGGTGCATAGCTGCCGCTGCCGTTATTGATTGCAGGCCCCAGATTCTCCGGGTATCCCCACTCCCTACCATTGAAGTGTGCAACCCAGATCTGATGCTTGCCGTTGTCCGAGTGGACAGTTGTCGCGAAATAGAAGTCCTTGCCATCGGAGCTGATCGAGCCACCGTAAATGCGATACCGCTGACCAAGATCACGCGAGCTGAAGAAGTCGGTGATCCCGCCACCGAGTCCCTGAATATCCGTCCACTTGTTGCCGCTCAGGCGGGCCTTGTAGAACGGGCCGCCATCATGCTCCCACCCACGCTTCAGCGAGTTGAAGTAGAGCGTCTGTCCGTCGGGACTGATCGCCACAACGCCATCGTCCTCACTGCTGTTCAGTTCGGGACCGACATTGATCGGCTCGCTCCAATGCTCCATGCCGTCGTTGGAGGGAACTCGGTACGAGAAGTAGATGTCGTCGTCGTAGCGCTTCTTCAGAGGATTGAGGGATGCCCACGGACGTGAACCGAGGCGGGTGGAGTTGAAGAACAGGACATTGCCGTCAGCCGATACCAACGGCGTATTGTCGCGATCGGGCGAATTGATATCGCTCAAACGAACAACACTGGGTGTGTTGATAACGCTCGATTCACCTTCGGTCGCAGGAGCTGATGTGGGCGTGGACGCGGTTGGGCTGTTGGTTTTGGCGACGAATTTCGTGGCCTGTACGAGTAACCGTCCCTCGGCAACACTGTCCGTGCTGATTGCGGGATGGAATATTCGCGGGCTCGCAGGCTGTGAAGCCAGCGGCGTGATTCCCCCTGCTACCCACAGGGCGAATAGCACAAGCCAACGGAACCGTAGTAACGGTAGCGAACGTTGCATGAGTTGGACCTCAAGGTTTTCACGAGACCATTCTGGTATGGCTTACTCGTGAACTTGACTGATTCGGAAGTTCGAGTGCCCCTTCATCCTGGATGAATCCGGAGCGTGGACAGGAATAACCACGAACTCAATACTTCCGCCTACCTTCCACAGTACATGCGCGAACAAGGACTAATCGCACATTATACTCTTGATGCGTCGCAAATGTACACCACTGAAAGTATTCTCGCAAGCTTCGAGGCACATTTATTTCAAGAAACGTCACATCAGGGTGTAACCGAATGCATGTTCGGGGGTCGAGGAGATCATTCGATACTTGAACTGCTCAGAGAACGGGCAGAAACATTCCGCCGCACGCTCCGCATGTACACCGAACCCGCTCCGCATCCTCCACATCTACGTAATGTGTGAGGTAGTAGATGTTGTCAAGGAAGAAGAAGTCAGGCACAGGCATCTTCTCAAAGATCTCCGGTGTCATCCCCTCGTCGAGATTCGAGCCTGGCTGACGGAGTGCAAGACACAGCCGAAGAGCGGCCTGGAACCCCGGACGTTCGTACGTCCACATTTCACGCCCCGGCGGCGGATCGGTGAACGGTACCTCCCACAGCTCCCGCGCCCTCTCCTCCTCCCCCTGAACAATCGTATGAAGTGTTCCCGTCAGAATCGGGCTTACCAGCCCGAGCGCCGCGCTCGGAGTCTCTACCCCGATATGTGCAGCCGTCGGCACCCCCTGGGGGCGCCTTCCCGGTTGAAGGTCGGAGGCCAGCGCCGGATACTCCAGGAAGATGCGATTCCGATCGGTAATCGGCCACGGCGGAGCGTTCAAGGCAAACGTCAGGGAAAGCAGATCGAATGAAGCCGTACCCTCGGGACAGTGCGGGCACCCGAATCGAATGCGTCCTTCGCTGGCAACCGTCTCGTAGAGCCGGTTACGCGTCGCGAGCAATGTTCTGAATGCAACCGCATCATCCGTGAACAATGCCTGCATTCTCTCGAAGGAGACCGGAGTATCATCGATCGTCTCGACGAGATACGCCATTTCGAGCGGCAGCAGATGAGCAGCCAGCTCGGCATCGCGATACATCGGCTCGTAGATCAACGGATAGATCTCCGCGGCCGTTGGTATGCACAGCAATGCGGCATGTGCCGCGCCGGACGAGTCCGCGAACCCTACGTGCGTTAGATCTTCTGCCACCATCGAACGTTTCTCTCGCAAATATATGCTGCCCAAGATGAGCTACTTGTGATCCGTCAGCGCATCCACCGTCGGGATCATCGGCTCGCCGGTGTCGGTGGTTGTGGTGCCGTTGCCCAGGACATCCTTCCTGGTTATCGACACGAGATTCATGTCCGCCACGTTCACGACCCGCGAACCCAAGATAGCACGGGCGGCCTGGTTGACTGCGACAACATTGGTTGTCGTAAGATCGCCCATGAACGTGGTGGCGGTCACGCCCCTGGATATGGCGGTAACGATCGCGTTGTCCGCAACACTCACCGTACGCTCCGGAGCCCCGACTACGAAGCTGGTGGAGCCCACATACCGGTAGTATCCGGACATGATCTTCCCTCCCGACGCCAGCTGCGTACGCTGCTGCGCCGCGAAGAGCAGCTGATCGTTGGCGGTGCCGGCCCCGTAGCCGGCCTCGCGCATGTCGCTGGTTCCAAGTGCATCCTTCTCCATCGGCGAAAGCGTCTGCGTCCCCTCCGGGTCCAGAACCTTCGCCAGATCGGATGCATCGTTCCTGGCAATCTCCACCTGGCGATCGCGCGCCTCCTCCATGGTAAGCACCTCGCTTCGCACGCGGCGCTGCTCGAGCAATGTGGTGATCCGATCGGAGAGCTGCTGGAACTGCGCAGCGTACTGCTTGGCATCCTCCGGCTTTGCTTCACGGAATACTTTGGTGGCTTCGTCGCGCTGTCCCTTCAATGCGCTTTCAACCGCCTGCACCTTGAAGAGCAGTTGCTTGTAGTCCTGATGCATGTCGATATATGCCAGGTACTTCGCGTTCTCGTCGCCGTTCGCGTGGACACCTGCCGCGGTGAAACCCGGCGGCAACTGGCACTGTGCAAGCAGCTTCTCGTACTGGTCGGCTGCATAGCGAAGCCGTTCCACGATCATTCCGGGACTGAACGGCTCATGGATCATCCGCCCCTCCGTGGGATATCCCTTGGTCTCCGCCATCACCTCCTGCATCGGAGAGGAGAAGACCGTTGGGCGCTCGCCAACCGAAGCCATTGCCAGGCGGCGGCGCATGTAGGTGAGCCGGTGCTCGCGCTTCGAGAGTTCCTCCTCGTACACACGCCGGGCATCGGTCCCCTCGGTGAGAAGTGCCGTTGTACGATAGCCGCCCGAGGCGTTCGGATCCAGGCGGTAGCGCGCGTTGGAGATCATCATGCTCACCTGGCGCTCCGCCTCGGAGACATCCTTCCAGTTCACATCCCCCGGGTCGGATTCCTGCACCATCTTCCCGAGGTCGGTGATCTTGTCGTCCAGCTCGCTCCATTGTTCCATTCCGCGAATCTGGTCGGCGGACATGGAATCCATGGACATGTTCTGTTCGTCGCGATCCATCCAGTAGTCGAAGCGCTTCTCGAGATACTTGCTACCGCGGCTGTCGTCGTGCGCAAGCCGACGGAGCTGCAGGAACTGATCGCGCAGCTGATCCACCTCCAGCAGGCCGGCATAGCCGGTACGGGCCCGTGCATATGCCAGACGGAAGGCCGTCAGCACATCCAACTCCTTCCAGAATGCCGCCTGGCGATGTTCCTCAGCGGTCTTCTCGGCGGCCTGGCGGAACGCGGCCGGATCGGTAACGCCAAGCTTCGCAAGGTCATCGTTGCTCCGGCGGTCGAGCTGGAGCGATCCAACGATGATGCGATACTCATCCAGCACAGTGCGCAGATCCTGGAACAGGCCGGTTACCTCCATCGGTTGGAAGCTGAACGCGCGATCGAGGAAGCTGTTGATGCCCAGCTTCTCCATGATGGTATCGCCAAGCATCGTGATGGTGAAGCCCGCAATCATGCAGACAGGGTTGGGAACACGCATCAGGATGCCGCCAACGATCATCAGCCCGAGGTTGACGCCGTTGCGCACGGCGGACTGCGCGATGGCAACGTTCCGCTGCTCGTTGGTCGCATAGTCGTGCGTGACGGTCTGCGCGATATCCAGCGCCGACATCACGATGAAGGTCGTGGGATTCACCTCCACGCCGCGGACCATCTGGATGCCGACATACACGCCGAGCGCATTGTGGCTGGTGCCGGCAAGGAGATTCACCACCCCTCCCTTTCCCTGGGAGAAGCTCCTGATCAGCGCCTCCTCACCGGTGATGGTCTGTGTCACCATCACCACACCCATCACCGGGTTCGCAGCCTCGATCAATGCGCCGGTAACCTTCGTAGCCTTCGACGGCTCCTTCGGCACATCGAGCGAGTCGCTCTTGGTAACCGCGGCCTCACCTGTACCGGTCTTCGCAACCGCATCGCTCTTCGCGGCCTCGGCATCGGGCGACGGCGTGTCGGCTGCCGCGGCTGGAGCCGCATCCTTCGGAGCCTCCGCGGCAGGATCGCTCATCGGCTTGACGACGTTGGTCACCGTCTCCACCAGCGCGCCCGATTTCGTATCACGATGCACCGACTTGCCGCCACCGCCTTCTCCCTCTCCCTTCAGCTTGGCAATGCGTGCGTCCAGCGTCTGAACCTCGTCGTTCAGGAACTGCTTGTTCACACCCTGGTCCAACGTTCCCTTGTGCGTATCGAGCAACTGCCGCAACTGCACCAGGTCCGCAAGAAGGCGGGCGCGAGCATCCACCATCCCCTCGGAGTTCTTCTCAACCTGCGTTGCAAGCGCATCGATCTCCGTCTTGAGCCGCCAGGCCTCGTAGGCGGTCGCCTTCGCGGAACCGGGCTCCGCACCGCCGGTTATCGCGTCCTTGCGCACCAGCACCAGCGCCACCTCATCGAAGTGCGGGTTGCTGGGATCGGGCACCACGACACGATCGAACGTGGTTTCAAGGAGCGCGTCATAGGTCTTCTTGTATGCAGCGTTGCTGGAACCGGTCTCGGTCTTGAAGTGCTCGGGATCGACGGCTGCGAGGTCGTCGAACTTCAGTGAAGACAGAGCCTTCCGCAGCTCCGCAGCCTTTGCGGCACCCGGCTCGGCGGCGGCCGGATCGGGGGCCACCCAGCTTCGCTTCGCGGTTGCATCGTCGCGGTGGCTGCGGCCTATCGCCTGGTCCACATCATGGATGTATTCCTCCTTCAGCGCCTCGATCAGATCAACCTGAGTCTTGAGATACTTTTTCGTTGCATACAGCCGGTTCAAATCCTGCCGCATCAACGACAGCTTTGCCTCTGCGTCCGTGATCTTCGCCTTGCTCGGCGCATAATTCTCGTTCTTCGGCCCCCAGGTTCCTCCCTTGCCGCGAGCCGCGGTGGCTGCATCGGCATCCGCCTTCTTTGCTATCGCCACGCGATCCTGCTGCTTCTTGATGGCGAGTTGCATCTGCTCGATCGGCGTAAGCCCTTCCTTCCCCTTCGTGGACTCGAACTGCTTCTGCGCCTCGTGCAACTGCTTCAGCGTTGCCTCGGTGCGGAGCAGCAACAGATCCGCGGGCCGGCCGCCGGCATATGCCGCCCCGTAGACACCGTGATAGGTCTGGCCCTGCGAGGAGAGGATCTGCAGGAACTCCACGTTGCTTCCTCTGGTTGCGGGGACCGGCTCGATGCCGAGGCTTCGGAGAATCCAGAGAACGGTGGGGCTCACCTTGCTCTTCGGATCATTCGGCGCCGCCGTATCCGCCTCTACCGAGACAATGGCGAAGTCACGCCCCAGCGGCGACTTGCTTCCGTCCGGCTGGAACATGTCGCGGAACTCGTGCAGGAGTGTCGTGGTCTTGCTGAACTCGCTGGCTCGTACGCTCGATCCGCTCTTCTCCGCCGCCGTTGCGGCGGCCGCGGTACCATCGGTTGGCGCCGCGGCGGCATCGGGTGCCGCTGCAGCGTCAGGCTTTGCAGCCGCCGGCTTGCTCTCTCCGGTCTTCATCCAGCCGGCCTGCATGTGGTGCGTGATGTCCCAGATTCGGTATGCGGGGATCTTCTCCACGGTCACCGGCTTGAACTTCGACGCAGCATTCTTGAACTCCGTCAGGACGTCGGCGTAGTCCTTGCGCCGCAGGTCGGGGAGCACGACGAATTGCGTATCGCCGACACGCACCAGATAGTTGGAGGCCGTTGAGTCGACGATTCCCTTGTCGTCCTCCACCGCCCCCGTGAACTTGGTTGCGCGCTCGTAGAGCTCCGGATGGCTGAACTCCGCCATCTGTATTCTGTCCGTGCCGATGCTGCCGCTTTTCTGCGGGTCGAGAGGCGCGAACGGCTCCGTTGGCTTGCCAAGCGGCTGCCACTCCAGATAGAGCTTCTTCTCCGGGCTCTGCTTCAGCACCTGGAGCTCGGCCTGCGGCACCTCTGCAAGCTTCCTGGCGACCTCCGTATCCACATGCTCGCGCCACTTCGCGTCGCGTTCGGCAGGGGACTTCTGAAGCAGATCCAGATTGCTGTCCAGCCATGCCTGCTTGCCGGCCTCGAGTTGCGTGCGCGTGGTATCGGCAAGGTTGGCCTTGTACCGCTCAACCCCCTGGCGCACCTTCTCCAGCATCTTCTGCATGCTGTCGTACTTCAACTGCAGATCGTTCATGCGGATCGATTGGATCGGGAACTCCGTCGCAATCTTGTCCAGCATGGCGATGTGGTCCGAGTGCGCGTGCGTCACCAGCACCTGCGCGATCGGGCGGTTGCCGATCTTCGCACGCAGCAGCTTCATCGTGGTTGCCGCGATCTCCGCCTCGAGTTCCGAAGTGATGTTCGGACTCGTGGAGATACCGGCGTCGATCAGGATCACCTGACCGTGCGCCTCGAGAAGGCTGGTGCTGCCGGCTCCCACGGCGAACTTGGTGTAGGTGGAAACGATCGCCGCCTCTCCGGTGGAGGCCACAACGGAGACCGGGGCTCCGTCCGGCGTATAGAGTGTGGAGACCTCCGGCGATATCGGCGAGGGCGCCGTTGCGGGATCCACCGGCTTGGGAGCCGGCGTGCTGTTGGATACGCCGGATGCCGGAACGGATGGCGGAGTGGGATCGGGCGCCACGCCGGGTGTATCCGGCACTGCCGGCGTATCGGAGCATTCGCCCGGTACCACACCGGTGGCAACGGCCTTGTCCAGCGTTACCCCTTTCTCCGCATCCTCCTTCGTCAGCGACAACGCGGACATCGGAACGCCGTAGAGCGTGATGGTGGTGGCGGAATCGGCCGGCGCTCCCACGAGCACCTTCTCCGTGGGGACCTTGCCTCCTTCCTTCGTCCCGGCGCCGGTGAGATCGGGGATCGGCACATCAACGTACACGCCAACCGTTGCCGGCGCCGGCGCCGCGGCATCCCCAGGCGCATCGCTTCCTCCCTTGGCCCCTCCGGGATCGGATGCGGGCGTCGACGATGGCGGATCGCCCCCACCGCGCTGCACCATGCCGGCCGGAGCGGGAGTCACGTCCGGCGAAAGGCGCACGCCGCCGCTCTGCTGCACCACGTGGGTAAGTTCGTGGGCGAGGAGATGCCTGCCGGTGGCGGTATCGGGAGCATAGCTCCCGGGGGCGAAGGCGATGTTGTTCCCGATGGTGAACGCCCGCGCATTCAGTTCCTTCGCAGCCTGTGCGGCGCCGTTGTCCGTATGGATGCGGACGCCGCCGAAGTCCTGCCCGAAGTGCCCTTCCATCGATGAACGTACCGGGCCGGCCAGCGGCTGCCCGCCTCCGTTCAACGCGTCGATGCGTGCGGCGGTATGCGCCGGCACCGGCCGGGCCGCCGGGGAAGGGGCGGGTGATATCGGAGCACGATGCACAACCGGGGCTGTGTCCTGCGCACCGGAGATCGCCGGCTCGCCGCCGGCAACCGCTGCGGCGGGCGCGCGAACAACCGCGTCGGCCACGCGATCCGCTTCGGCTTCATACCGGTCTCCCGGCTCGTTCACGGTCAGCCGGGCCTGCACCATCCGGCCGACGAACTGATTGCCGTAATCCCGTTGAAGCCGGCGCGCCGCACCGGCAGCCAGGCCGGGCGCGGAGGAGCCCAACAGGGCGCCAAGTGTGGATGGCGGCGGCGGCGTTCCGCCTCCTGCCGCGGCCGCAAGCGCGCGCTGAACGAAACGATCGCCGGCATGTTCGGCCACGGACGGCTCCGGCAACGTCGCTGCAGGCGCCGGCGTCTGTACCGGTGCCCGCACGCTGTCGTTCTGCGCCGCTGCCTTCGAAGTGCCCATCGGGTGCGTGTATAGCTCTGTCTGCGGAAGTCACCGGTCCGTCAGCGAACCAGATCGAAGTACTGCTCGAAGTCCGCCCGTTCGCATGTGCGCCCAAGCTTCTGATACTCGCGCTTCATGGCCAGAATCAGATGTTCCATTCCTACCGGCACATTCTCCTCGGCCGCATGGAACGCGGCCGCCAGGGCTACGTTGCGGATGTTGCCGCCGGCAATCTTGAACTGGCGCGAGACGAAGGAGAAGTCGATGTCCTCGCCGACGGGAGTCTCCTTCGGGAAGACGCGCTGCCAGATGCGTGCGCGATACGTTTCATCGGGGAACGGAAACTCGATGGAGAAATGCAGGCGCCGGATGAAGGCCTGATCGATGTTCTTGCTCAGGTTGCTCGCGAGAATGATCACTCCCTCGTACTCCTCCACGCGTTGCAGGAGATAGTTGATCTCGATGTTGGCGTAGCGATCGTGTGCGTCCTTCACCTCCGATCGTTTGCCGAAGAGTGCATCCGCCTCGTCGAAGAAGAGAATCGCATTGCTCTCCTGCGCGTCGCGGAACACGCGGTCCAGATTCTTCTCCGTCTCGCCGATATACTTGCTCACCACGCTGGAGAGATCCACACGGAACAGATCCAGCCCGAGTTCCCTGGCGAGCACCTCCGCGGAGAGGGTCTTGCCCGTACCGGAGGTGCCGGTGAACAGGGCGATGGTTCCCTTGCCGCTGGAGAGCCGGTGTGCGAACCCCCAATCGCCGTATACGGTTGTGCGATGGCGAACCTGGCGGCAGAACTCGCGCAACTGCTGCATCACATCGGCGGGAAGCACGAGATCCTCCCAGACGCGACGCGGCTCGATGCGCCGCGCGAAGGATATGATGAAGCGCGATGACTCCTCCCGGCAGCCGATCCGCAGATCGTCCTCGGTAAGCACCGGCTCCGCAGCCGCGCGCAACTGCATCCGGACAAGCGCGCGAGAGAGCGCGCCGAGGATCCGTCCGCCGGAGAAGCGATAGGCACCGGCGAAGTAGGCGATGTCGATGGCGGGATCGGCTTCAGCGCCGCTCGCCGCAAGCGCGCGCATCCACAGCTCCATCCGTTCGCGTTCATCCGGCATGGCGATCTTCAACGCCGCAACCGGACGGCGCAGCCGGTGCGACGGTTTCCACGGAAGGCGCGTGGCGATATAGATCCGCACCGGCGCCGTGTTCAATTCCTCGAGAATCATCTCCGCCTGCTCGCGTACTCCGGGGGCATCATCCTCCAGCAGCTCCCATCCATCCAGGTAGAGCGCTCCGGCGTAGAGCCGGACTTCGCGGATCGCGGCGCGCAGAGTTGCGCGCGGGCTTGCCTCGCCGCGAAGCAGCGATGAGGCATGCATGATCAGGAGCGGCATCGCCTGCGCGTTTGCAATCGCACCGGCGATGCTCTTCTTGCCGGTGCCGGCGCTCCCCTCGAGCACGCAGACGTGATCGGCATCCCGATCGGCGGCAAGCCGCCCGGCAACCGCGCGTACATCCGGTCGCAACAGAAGCCGGTCCAGCCCATGCTCCGGAATGATCCAGCGCACGGCATCTCCCTTCACGATGAAGCGCGCCTCGAGCGAATCGCTTCCGGCAAGGAACTCGGCGATGCGATCCTCCAGCTTGATCGAGTGGCCGAGCAGCGGCGCGGGGCGTTCGGCCGGATCCTCGTGCAACGTGACCAGCGGAACAGCCAGCAGCGATGAGGACTCCGCGAAGTAGCGTCGATAGGCAAGGCGCTCCGCCTCGTTGTTGCAGAACAGACGCATCGCCAGCTCCACCGTCGGGCGCTTGCGATTCACATCATCCTGGACGTAGGCATACAGGCGCTGATACCGCAGTTCGATCTCCGGCGCAAGCGCAAGCACAACGATCTCCATCTCACGCCGGTCCAGCCCGAACGTGTCTCCGAGATGCGCAAGGCGGAGCGGTACGCGTTCGCGCCGGTTGGCATCGATGCGGGCATCGATCCAGCGGGTCATCGCGTCGATCCGGGCATCCAGTTCCCCCCCTTCCGGCGCACCCGCATCGGTATCGTCGAGGAGATTGTCCACCTCGGCATCGGGAATGAAGAGACCCGCGAACGGCATCTCCCCACGCTGTTGCACGCTGCGGCGGAAGCGGGCGATGGCACGCTTCAGATAGAGGTCCAGCCTGCGCAACTCGTCGTGCAGGTGTTCGTGCGCGTCGCGATACGGCAGTATCGCCGCTGATGCCTGTGGATTCAGATCGATCACGATTCGAATGTGAATGAGAGTTCACGATCGCCGAGCCATGGGAGAACGGTTCGCATGGAGCCGTATCCGGCCATCTGCAGAACCATCTGCAGCGGCGATGAAAGGAAGCGCACCAGGATGGCGCTGTCGGACACCTCCACCTCGGCGTGGCTCATCAGGAAGTTGCGGCGGAGGTATGCCGCGGAGCTTGCGGAGAACGCACCAAGCCGCGCAGCGAAGCCGCGCATCAGAATCGCGCTCGCTACGGCAAGCGCATCGTCCAACGGGCGGAAAGGAATCAATGGCTCGTCGGCCCCGCCGAGAATACAGGCCTCGACCTGCTCTTCGGTGGGCGCCAGCGTTGCCCGTCCGCCGAGGATCAATTCATTCGAATGAGAGAGGAGAATCGGGACGAATGTTGGAGTGGATTCCAGATTGCAATAACGGTCTATATTGTTCCGCGTGAGACGCGCCGCACAGCCGGCCAGCAGACGCAGCCCGTCGTCACGCAATGCCCGCGCAATCTGATCCGCTCCGAGGCACTGTGCCAGCATCAACCAGAGCAACAGCGCCTCCTCCTCGCGCACTACGCCCTCACCGGAAGTCTCACGGCCCATCGTCCCGCTGGTTGTTACCTCCTTCAACATCGTATGAAGCCCGACCTCCACGATCGTCGGCGCCAGCAGAAACAATCCGCCGAACGGCGTCACGATCCGCCGCGACGCCATGCTCTGCTCGGAGCCGAGATCGCGCAGCAGCGCGGCGCTCTCCGGCGCCGACGTCTCCCGCATCAGATCGCGCAGCATCTCCACCATCTGCCGCTGGAACACGCTCCCGTCCCCCCCCGCACCCATGCCGCCGGAGCCGCCCGCCGTCAGCACCGCAACCGCTTCATCGAGCATCTCCCGCTCCAGCAGCGAAAGCACCCTTCGCCCCGTTGAACGCTCCTGCATCTGATCGCGCAGCCGCAACAGATCGCCGACGAAGCGTGCAAGGTTCACATCGGGTCCCAGCTCCGGATGCCGGCCGAGCAGTCTGGTGTAGATGCGTGCAAGGTCGCGCCCCCATGCACCGGCCGCCCGGGGCTGTTCGGCCACTACCTCGCGCAGACCGGCCAGCCATGCCGGCAGCATCCTCGGCATTCTTACTCTCGGGCTCACCGGAAGCAGGCATCGCTCCACCACGATCTCCACCTCGTCATCGCTCAACGTTGCAAGGAGCAGGTCCAGACCACCACGCACCGCCATCAGTATCATCGCATCGCGACCCGTGTCCGCATCGGCCGTAAGCACGTTCAGGATGGCGGAGGGAACGGTACGCGAGGCCTGTTCGGCAAACTCGTGATAGTACCATCGGCCCCACGCCGCGCCATGAAGCAGATCGTGAAGGAAGGCTGCCAGATAGTCCGCGCGATTCTCGAATACCACAACGCCCGGTTCGTTCCGTGCGATCGTGCGTGCGATCTCCTGCTGTATCGCACGCGCCCAGGCACGCGCCATCACGCGATCGTCCATGCCGGTCACGCTCAGGTTCAGATCCACATGAACGCGCTCGATGAAGTAGATCATCTCCCCCTCATCCAGCGCCCCGGTCTCCTCGTCCCACACCCGTTCGATCTCCGCCGCAACGATCCCATCCAGACGGCGCTGCACCTCCTCCGGATCGGCGATGCCGGCCGGCAGAACGTACTCCGCCTCGAAGCGCTCGATATGCGTGGAACGAACAGGCATGCAGAGGAGAACCCGGTTACTTCGGGACGATCAGATAGTTGACGTCACCGCCATAGTCCGGAGCATTGAGCTGATTGTTGGAATTGCGGTACCAGTAGTGGCAGTATACCCGCCATCCGATCAGCTCGTCCACCACATAGCAGTGGAACCGGATGAGCGCATTGTCATACTCGGAGTTGCTTTCCGGCTGCCCGATGATCATCGGCGAGACGATGATGTTCCAGATGAGCGTGGTTCCCAGCGGAGCAGCGATCAGCAGCGTATCCGAACTCGTCCCGGCCGTGGAGAACTGCGTCCCGTAGTACCGGAGATTGCCGTGCACGTCCAGCTTTCCGGATGGGCTGTCGGTCCCGATCCCGACATTGCCGTTGTCCTTGACGATCACATCGGTGCCTGGATGCCAGCGATGAATATGCAGATCCCCCCCTTCCGCCTGGAAGTGGAGCGTGGAGGCCCCGCCGTTATCCCGCGCCTGGATCTCGTTGTCGTCCATCACGATGTTGGTGGAACCAAGGGAGCCGAGCAGGAAGAGGCCGGACCCGTTGTTCAACGAGACATCGTTGCTGTCGTCGATATGCACGCGGACGTTCGGCCCCGTGGTCCCGATGCCGACGCTGCCGTTCTCGGTGACGACCACCTTGCTGGTCACGCTGTTCTTGTTGTCGTGGATGCGCAGCTCCCCGCCGTTGGCCTGAAGATGCAGCGTGGAGGCGCCGGCATTCTTGCGTGCGAGGATCTCGTTGTCGTCGATCACCAGGTTGGTGCCGTTGACGTCGCCGATCACCAGATAGCCGGTGCTGCTTCCGTAGTCCGCGTTGGTGCCGCCGTCGATCTGCACCTTCACCGCAGGGGATGCCGTTCCCACGCCGAGCTTGCCGTCGATGGTGACATCCTTGTTCACATGCAGGTTCTTGTCCGCCTGCACATCCGCCTTGAACGTCGCGGCGCCGGTAACATCGAGCGTTCCGGTCAGCGTGGTATTGCCTGCAACCGTCAGGTCGGCATCGGCATCCACGTCGCGCTTCACCTCCAGCGAGCCCTCGATCAGCACGGCAACACCGTCGTCGCCGGCGGCGATCGGGGTGGTGGTTGAGCGATCGCGCAGCAACAACGTCTTGTTGGGAGCCAGGATCGTCTCGGCAATCTGGCCGATGTAGGCACGCTCCTCCAGCAGCCGTCCCGGCGCGGCGGCAATCAGTTTCTTGCCGTCCCAGTGCGCGCTCCCGAGACGCATCAGCCACTTGTCGTTCGTACCGGGAACGGGGAATACCTGATACGGAACGGACCCATCCTGTACGATCGTCTCCGGCGTCACCGTCTCCCCGGCAATGGTAACGTCGTTGTGCACAAGCTTCGGCGTTCCGGCAAAGACCTTGTAGGTCTCCAGCACGCGTCCGCGCTGATCGGCAACGTCGCACGACTGGTATCCCGCAGCCGGCTGCTGGAACCGCTCCTCGCTGTATCCGATCAGGACTTCGTAATGATTGTCCGTGGACTGCTTCTGCAGCAGTGCCGGATCCAGGCGCACCGGATCGAGCACAACGATCTCGCGACCGAAGCCGTCGATGGCGATCCCCGGGTTGATGTAGACATCAACCTCGTCGACGGTTCCCTCCTTCGGAATCTCCTCCAACTCCAGGCCCGCAACGATTCCCCACACGTGATGCGCCAGGTTGTGACGCCGCCGCATCTCGATGTGATATTCCTGCTCGGTCTGAAAGTCGCGCGCGCCAAGGAACTGGCGTTCGTAGTAGTTCAAGCGCGTGATCTCGTCCGCGGTCATTTCCCCATCTCCTTTGCCGAACGAACGGCCGTTACCTCACCCTGTGGATTCACGATCACCTCCACATGACTCTGCGGAGGGATCATCCAACTCATGTTCGTCAGATGGCCGAAGGAGTACGCCTCGGCATCGCTCGTGGTCTGGCGTGTGGTGTAGTTGACGCCCTGTGCATCGAGCATTGCGGTTGCGTTCTTCACCGGCACGTGGTACAGATCCATCGCCATCAACGGCGAGGTGAACAACGGAAGGAATCCGGTTTCGCTGAGTCCGGCGAACAGATTGTCGCCGAAGGTGGCCAGCATGTCGAAGAGCGAGCCGGTGCGCGCGGCGGCGGTGCCGGGATTGGCGATCGCATTGCCGTTGCCGCCCCCCTGGTAGATCGGATGGCCGCTGTTGTACTGGTTGCCGCCGATGGTCTCGGTCTCCTGGTTGCCGCTGTTCATCGCCTTGCCACCCATCATCTCCAGAGTGCCTGGCGCCAGAGCATCTCCCTGCGGTTCCTTGATCATGTTGGCGAGCAGCCCCACCAGATCCAGATCGCAGCAGAAGGTCTCCACCAGCCGGCCGATGCCGGCGAAGATCGGATGCAGCCAATACCGCATCGCCGGTCCGGTGAGAAGCTGCGTCCGGGCAGTATTGCAGATCTTGACCACACGCTCCTTGCGCACGGTGAGGCAGGCCAGGATCACCCCTTCATCTCCTTCGCACGACGAGCACGGGACCAGCAATGCATCGCAGATGCACTCCACCAGATACTGGTACATGTAGCCGAAGAGGATGAGGAACGCCTTCATCATCTTCACGGCGAAGCCCGCATCCTTGTCCGAGAGCGGAAGATTGTCCGTGAGCTCCTGCAGCACCAGCGCAAGCGTGCAGCGATTGTTCGGACCCAGCCTGTAGATCTGCAGGATGTAGTCCCGCATCCTGCAGAACAACTGTATCGCCTCGGTATAGGGATCGTTCTTCTGCCCGATGGCGCCAAGCTGCGCCTCGAACGCCTTGATCTTGGCGGTTACTTCGGCGATGCACTTCTTCAGCCGCACCCACATGTCCGGCTCGACACGCCCCTTGTACTTCTCCTTCTCGATCAGCGCAAGGCGGAACGTCTCCTTGGTGCGCGACGGCTCGCAGCGGACATTGCTGCATCCGTTGTCGCGCATCAGCGCCGTTACGGGGCGCGACGGCTCCTCGTTGTAGTACAGCATCAGATAGTAGTCGACCGGCAGATCGCCGCATGGACCATCGTTGCCGATCTTGCTCCCGCAGCCGTCGTCCTTCGTGCAGCAGGCGCGGATGAAGGCGCCCACGTCGAACGAGGCCGGATCGCAGAGCACGATGTCGTTGCCGCAGCAGTCGATCGCGTAGCCGGGCTGCACCACAACGGTTTCCGCGTCGCAGCGATCGCAGCGAACCGGAAGGCCGCACACGACGCCGGTTCCAACCAGGTAGCGGTTATGCAGCCGGTTCTTCTCGATCACATATCGCTGCGCGGAATCCAGATCGCGATCGGTAAGCATCTGTCCGCTGAAGAAGCGCGGGCGCTCGAAGCAATCGGTACCGCCGCATGTGGGGCACGTCGCTGGCTTGCACGCCACGGAGTTTGATGCACGTGATTTCGTCAGAGTCTCCATTAGATGTGTCCCTTTTAGTCAACGGTAATGCGGTCACGAATTCTTCCAAGCAGCGACCGTGTCATCCCATCAATGCTGAGGAGATCGTCGATCGACTTGAACTGCTTGCGGCTGCGATATGCTACGATGCGCTTTGCCATGTCGGTAGTGATGCCGGAGACATTGCGCAGGTCCTTCTCCGATGCCGTGTTCAATGCAACGGCCTTCGTCGCGGCCCCGCCGGTTGGCCGCCCGCCGCCCGCGATGCCTGTTGTTGTTTCAGCGGCCACGGGGTTGAGTGTTGCTCCCTCGAGCGGCTTCAGGCCGGTTGCGGCCTGCGCCAGATAGAACCAGCTCTCGAACAGACCGCCCTGAATGCCGTACTTCTCCCCGGCCGGATGGTCGCCGCTCGGGAAATCCGCACGCGGGAAGTTTGCATCCACGGCCCGGTCCTTGAGGTCCAGCACGAAGTCGCCGCGCAGGCGAACGGACATCTGATTGAAGCCCAGGCTCTGGATGGCCTGTGGTAGAAGGAAGGCTGCTCCCTTCGCCGTGCCGGTGGTTACCTCGCGCAGCGTGTCCCAGCGAATCGCGCCGGCAGTCTCCTGCCAGTCGATCGGCACAACGCGTCCGCGCAGCGAGCACTGATCCTCCAGGCCGTCGTTGCCGGGGCACGGCATGCGCACCAGCACTTCGAACGTGAAGCCGTTGGAGGTGCGCGTTGCATCGTCGGCGAACGGAAGGCGCCCATCGGTCACATGCACCGTATCGGTGAAGATGATCGCCAGACCCGGCTGTGTCTTCGGGCCGCCGGGAGGGGAATTCAACAACTCCACATCCGGGAGACGCTTGAGCGGTGAGGCGGAGATCGGCGCGCCATGCAGCCAGCTCGTGGCGCGGATCCGTGTGAGATCCGTCTCCAGCCCGTTGCCGTCCGTTCCCGGAGTACCGGGATCCCCCTTCGGCCCCTGGTCCCCCTTGGGGCCGGCATCTCCCTTGGGGCCCTGGTCACCCTTCTGCCCCTGAATACCGGCGTCACCCTTCGGCCCCTGGTCCCCCTTGGGGCCGGCATCTCCCTTGGGGCCCTGGTCACCCTTCTGACCCTGAATGCCGGGATCACCCTTCTGTCCCTTGGTGGCGGACTCGAGCGCGCAGAGGATGGTCTTGCGCAGCGTCTCCGTGCTCGTCACCATCGGACGAATGCGATTGTCGATCAGCGGATCGGTGATGTACTCACCTTCCGTGTAATCCTTCACCACCGCAAGCAGCACCCAGCCGTCGTCCGTCTCGCAGCTCGGGCAGCCGTCCAGGGCGCGCCAGAGGATCTCCGCGCAGCCCGATGCATGCACGTCGATCACCGACACACCGCCGCACGCACCGTTCGCACCGGCGCCTGCCGCATAGAGCCGCGAGCCGTCCTCCGAAAGAAGAAGGTCGCGCGGCGAGGCGACCACCGTGAGATTGGCGCCGACCGCCTTCGTCGAATCCGTCTCGATGCGCGCACCGTTCACGGCGCGCACGGAGCCGCTGCCGGCACCATCCATGAGCACATAGGCCCACGCTCCGTCGGGCGAGACCACGAGATCCACCGCCGTCCCTTCGCCAAGCGCTGCGCCCGAGCCGAGTTCCGGAAACGGTGTCTGCCCCGTTCCGACAATCGTGAAGGTGCGGATGGTGCGGTCGTCCGCAACAACGTAGAACTGCGGAGCATCGCCGGCGGCTGCAACGAGCACGGGCACTCCGGAGGCAATGGCGATCACGGACTTCGTCTGCGTTGCCACATCCACGGCGGTGACCTGCCTGTCCGTCGCCTCGGCAACGAAGAGCCACGCGCCCGTGGAGTTGAACGCGATGGAACGCGGATCGTCCGCGACAGCGATGGTGGCGTACACCGGATTCGGATCGCCGGTGTTGAGCGCCGTGGTCCAGATGGTGACCGCGGGGACGTTGGCATCCAGCGTTGCCACGCGGCCGTCCGGCGAGACGGCGATCGCCGGCCTCGCTGCGCCGGTCCCCAGCGCCACGCTGTTGACGATGGTCACCGAGGAGAGATCCTGCACATCGGCAACATGCAGCTCGTAGGCATCCGGTGTTGCGGCGGGGGCAACCACCGCGTAGAGGAAGTGGCCGTTCGGCGCGATGCCGAGATCGTATCCGATTCCCTTCATGTCGATGCTCCCCAGCAGGCAGCCGTGGGGGACATCGTAGGCCATCACGATCCCCGCGCCGGTCAGCACATACAGGCGTTCGGCGGCCGCGTCGGCCACGACACGCACGGCATCGGCAAGATTGATCGTGGCGAGCCAGTCCAGGCTGAGCCCGGAGCCGGGCGCGCAGGCCCCCTTCGGCAGATGCATCAGACGGTCCACGCCGACGTCGAAGCCTTCGCGCACGCGATTTGCGTCGCACGTATCGGCGTCACATCCGCATTCCGAGTAGAGCGCCGGCACGTATTCCGTCTTGCACTCCCTGTAGCGCAGTGCAATGGCGAGATGCCCGCCCGCTCCCCATTGATCCTGCTGCGGCGCGAGGAACTCCGGGATGTTGACGAAGATGCGCTCGCGAACAACGATCTCGTGCCCGCAGCAATCCAGCGCAACGCCGGGCTCGATCACGACGAATCGGTTGCGGCACTCGGGCGCGGGATGCTGTGTCACACGCAGGCCGCACACCGTTCCCCAGCCATGGAGCAGGCGGTTGTGCATGCGGTGCTTACCGATGTGATATCCCTGCTCGTCGCGGAAATCTCGCTCGGCGAGGAACTGCCCGGTAAAGTAGTTGAGACGCTCCTGGGGTATCGCCGCACACTCCAGGCACTCTCCATGATGGTTATGCTCTCCGTACTGCATGATTCTCCTTGATCGTTTTTACAGCTTCCATCCGAAGCGATCTGCACTCCACTCCCCGCCGTGCTTGCAGCGCTCAACGGCTGAAGCTCACCCGCACGTTCCCGCCGATCGGCGCTGCACGCCCGGTTTCCCGACAGGAACCGTTACCCAACCACCGCATCAACGCCCGGCCGTGCATGTGCGCCAACGCGCACTACCGCAGGCCCTCTATCCTCCGGAGCGGCACCGAGCACGGTATCGCACCCCAGTGTCGCGCATTCGTTCAATACGATTCTCGGGTACGTGCCGATGCTCGTATCGAGACCAACCGTTGCCTGCACTCCCACTCTGAAGCGAGGCTGTACCTTCTCGAGCGTGTAGGAGGTGTGCGCCGGCTTCTCCTGCTCGATGAGATACCGGAGCATCCGCTCCTGATCCGGATCGTTCAGAACCGCTGCGTCCACATACACCGCGAAGGAATGTGCATACACGAGGAAGGGATCGTGCAGCGGATCGCCCGTGCTTACGAGCGAGAAGTCGCCGATTGCGGAGTACTGATCCAGTTGCAGGCGGTGAACAATCGCATCCCCCCAGACGCCGGAGTCCTGGCCAAGCCCGGCGTTGTGCGCCAGGAAGAGCCAGTTGCGCCTGCGGAATCCTTCCTGAATGCGAACGTCGATCCCTGTCGCCAGCTTGATCATCCGCCGCATCCCTTCCGGCGTGCCGCGCAGTTTGTACAGCTCCGCCGCATGCCGCAGCAGCGACCGGCGCGTGGCCTCGCTCCATGTCCTCAGGAATGTCATGTCGATCCAGCCGGCAAGCCACGAAAGGAAATCCGCCGGCACGCCGTCCGGATCCAGATACCGCACAAGGTTGCTCACGCGGGTCTCGATGCGCGAGAACACGGTCTCGAAGATCGAGAGGAAGCGCTCCATGAAGTCCTTCCCAACCGGATCGGCCTGATAGATCGCCGGCAGGTACTGCATGTAGGTGACGCGGGGATAGTGCGCGATGAGCGAACGCAGCACCGGCGTCGTGAGGCCGTCCCCCTGGATCGCGATCTTCAGCCAGAGATATCGCCCGGGGCCGCTCAGCACCAGGAAGTCGTCGGCGTTCACCTGGCCGGTGCGCCATTCCTCGTCCGGAACCAGTGCGATATCCGCATCGGTGAGCTCGAGCTGCGACGAGTAGGTCCAGACCGTGACGGAGGAACCGCCGGGCATCGCCGCGAAGTCGATCTCGATGCGATGCCACTGGCAGCGATCGATCACGCTGTCCAGCCGCGAGGAGATATAGGTACCGCTCTTCCGGAAGCCCGCATCCGGAGCAATCCACTTCACCGCGCCATCGCCACGGCCGCATGCGGCAACAACTTCAGCGGCATCACATGCAGTTCCGCACGAGCAGCCATGCAACGCGGCCTGGCTCTTCGTGCCGAAGCGGCCGCCGCGAATGCCGAACCGATGCAGCCCGCCGGACGTCGCCACCATCAGATGTCCCTGCGCGTCCAGCGTCACCGCCGTCGGCTCGAAGCTTCCGGGGAGCTGGTTCGCAAACGTCATCTGTCCCAGCACGCGCCCTTCCGTATCGAGCATCTTCACGAGGGGCGTGTCCGCATCCACCACATAGAGGCGGTTCGCCGTGTCGAAGAGGAGATGCTCGGGATGGCCGAACGCCGTGTCGCTTCCAAGCTGCGCGGGGTAGGCGCCATCCCATTCCACCAGGATGTCACGCGAGCCGGCGGCGCTCAGGAATTCCAGCACGGCATCGCGTGCCTGTTCGGTTGTTGCGGCCGCGAAACTCAGAACGGTGATGCCGCTGCTGTCTGCCGGCACCGTGCCCGGAGCACCGGGCCACCGCTCGACGCGCGCCAGGGCCGGTATGTAGACGAAGCGGCTCTGCTCGAAGGAACCGTAGAGCACCTGGAAGAAGTGCGCGGCATAGACCGTGCCGTCGAAGGCCGCGAACCGGCCGGTGCGGCAGCAGCGCTTCTGCACGCGGTGATTGTTCCTGTCGGCGACGTAGAGATTTCCCTTCGCATCCAGCGTCACATCCCACGGCTCGTCGAATTCCCCGAGCCCGGCACCGGCAACCGGCGCGCCCGTTGCCGCGGCGCGCGCGCCCCAAATCTCCCGCAGCATCCAGCCGTGAAGCGCAAAGCATTGGATGCGATTGTTTCCCGTATCCGCCACGTACATCGTGTTCTGCCTCGAGATCACGATGCCGTGCGGAGCGTTGAACCGGCGCGGCTCGCTCCCGGTTCCGCCAACGCAGTGAACACGTGCAGGCGACGTATCGCACAACGTTCCGGCGTCCAGATTCTCCGGGTAGAAATCCTCCCACTCCTTCTCGATGCTCGCGGCTGCGGCATTCCCCCCGGACGTGCATCCGCAGGTGCAGCCGCCGGAACCTCCCGATGCGCCGGATGAGGCCGCCTGCAACGTCGCCCCACTCCCCGAGGCGCCGCATCCGCAGCCCCCCGATGACTTCACGGCCGTGCCGCCGCAACCACAGCCGGCGGACCCGTTTCCATTCCCGGCCGCCGCACCGGCGGAGGCGCTGTTGCAGCCGCATGAACATCCGCCGGAGGCATGATGATCGTCCGCGCCGATATATCGTAGTACGATACGTCTGGCGCTCTCTTCGTCCCAGACCTGCGTGGAGAGCACCTCCGTCTGGCCTGCATCGGCCGGCGTGGTGCGGATGGTGCGCGGCCAGCGCTCCAGGCGTGTTGCGGAGGGGAGATAGACGAAGCGATCGTTGGCGTTCGCGCCGCCGGCAACGCGGAAGTAATGCGCCCAGGCTCGCCGGCCGTCGCGCGGCACGATGCGCAGAATCGCATCGTGGTGGCCGTCGGCAACGTAGATGCAGCCGTCCGGCGCAATCGCAACGCCGGTGGGATTCTCCATGCCGGCGAACGTGCCTGCATCATCGGCGATCGGCACCGGAGGCGGCGGCACGGATGCCAGACGCAGCCCGTCCGGGCCGGCCTGAAGCGAAGCCGCGCTTGCTACACGCCAGCCATCGCGCGGGTTCAACCCCTGATGTCCGTCCAGCAGCAGATATGTCGTTGCGTCCTGTTGTGCCATTATCGTGCCCGGCAGTGCCGAGTTCTGTTTGCTGGTAGCTGTTATTCATCCGGCGCTCGCGCGCATCGTACCACCGCTCCCGCCGCGTTGCGGCATCGGCCGCGGCCGGCGCAGACGCCGGCTTCCGGCGCAGACGCCGGCTTCCGGCGCCGGCTCACGACGTAGGCGTGAACACCACCGTGACGTCGTGACCGTCCGAGTACACCAGGTAATCGGCGGGGATGGAAGCATTCGTGCAGTCCGGAATCGGCTCGCCGTCCATGCTGATGCTCACCTTCTCCACGATCTGCACGCCGTCCACCTGCAGCACCACGCGGAAGATCTCCGAGTAGAGCATCGCCCCCCCCATCGGCCAGCCAAGGCCGTCGGAGCCGCCCGTGAGCGGATGGAGGTATTCGGAAAGCTTCGTTTCGATCGTGGTCTTCAACTGGGCGGGGTCAGCCGTGGCCTTCGCCACAACGGACGCCTCCACACGCACCAGCCGGTAGTTCGGCGGCGCAACGTGCACCTCCGTGGTCAGCAGCCTCCGCGCGCTGAGATAGGCGCAGACGGTCTTCATCGTTCCTTCGCTCGGGATCGGCCTGGGATCGTCGCTCTCCGGAATCACGATCACCGTGATCACCCCCGGCACCGGCGTTCCGGGGAAGTCCGGATGATAGAGCGGCATCGCATGCGCCCGGCGCACACGCACGCCCGGCGCCTCGAGCGCGAGGAACTCGAAGTCCTGCGAGGTCACCGCGCGATCGCGTGCCTTCAACTCCTTCGGCGCGCGCGCCTTCGCGTCGTCCACGGACTCCTCGTCCGCCCCCCCCTCGGCCACCCAGTAGTTGGTTACCGAGCCGAGGCCGCTGATGCCGGCGCGCAGATCCGTGACGGTGCCGTAGCCCGCATTGCCGTTGGAGCCGCCACCGTAGCGATAGTATCGTGCAATGATGTTGTTGATGCCGGCGAGCGGGATGCGCCCCTGCGTTCCGTCGCCGAAGCGAATCTCGCCGGCGGAGCGATCGAGTGTGTAGTGGAGGTCATCCGGATCGGAGTTGTAGAAATCCTCCACCTCCTCCCACGGCCTGATGGTTGTCCCCTCCTGCACCTCCAGGAGAAACCCCTTCACGTACTCCCGCAGCCGGAGCGCATCGTCCAGCACGGCCTGTTCCGCCTCCGTCGGCGGATTCGCCTTCAGGCGCCTCTTCTCCAGAAGCCGGTCCTCCAGCGGACGCACGGCACCTGCGTAGATCGGCGTGCTCGCCGTGAGGAAGGTCTGGCTGGCCGTGCCGTTGCTGGAGCCGGCAACCTCGTCGCCGGTGGTCACCGCGGCGGTAGCCCGCACGGTATTGGTGAGCACGGCCTCCAGGCGCGGCGCCATCTCGTACTGCGACGATGCAAGCCGCACGCGGATCCAGTACAACTCCTCGTCCGTCACCGCGCCAACCGTTGTCCTGGCGATATCCTTCGGCCCGGTGAAGTAGACGTGGCCGCTCGTTGTCATGGCGATGGTTTCATCCTTCACCACGCGCAGCTTCTCCCACGACGTGCCGGCCCAGTATTCCCACACCACGGTGGCGGAGGGAACGGTGGTGGCATCGGCGCAGGTATAGGGAACGATGTCGTTCGGATCGGCGTAGACGCGAACGTAGAGATTGATCTCGTCCGTCGGGAAGAGCGCCGTGGAGCTGAAGCCCATCAGGAGCGCCGAGCCCTCGCGTGCCAGCGAGCCGAACGGATAGAACGGCTGCGTCAGCGGGTCGTTCGCAGTGGTCCGCTCCACGTATGTCGCGCCGTCGTATACCTGAACGCGCTTCATCGTTGCGCCGATCGCAATCAGCGCCTCGTCCGTCTCGAAGACCACCGCCTGCTGCTCCTCCTGCGGAAGCGTCGTCGGAGCGGAGATGCTTGGGGAGGCCGTCGGTGCAACCGTCCCGATGCGCGTCCCCTTCGGGATCACGAGTGTGGAGACGTTCGCATTGGAGAGCGTGAACGTAAGCTCCGCCCGCGCCGGCACCGGCGGCTTCAGCGTCACGCCGATCAACTGCAGGAACTTGATGTAGAGCCTGTCCGGCACGCGGTTGAGCCGGTAGATCACGATGTCGCTCAGCCATGCGAAGAGCTGGATCATCGTGATGCCGGGATCGGAGAGATTGTGGTCGGTCCACTCCGGTGTGTAGCGCGGAATCAGCGTCTTCGCTTCATCCACCAGATCGGCAAACCGCCTGTCGTCGAGGTTGGGAGCTACGAGTGGCATCAGGGCTCCGTGAGATAGAATGGATAGACCATGTTACGCTTCGAGTTGCTGGAGCGAACGCGATAGTCCACGTAGATCAGAAGGCGATTCTCCTCCCCCTCCACCGACTCCACGCGAACGTTCTCCACGATGATGCGCGGCTCGTACTCCGACAGCGACTTGTGCACCTCGTGTGCAATGGCGCCGCGCGTGGATGGATCGTTCGGAGCGAACACATAGTTGTGAATGCCGCACCCGAACGCCGGCTCCATCAGCCGCTCCCCCTTCGCCGTCCCCAGCACAATCCAGATCGATTCCTCGATGTCCTGTTCGTGGCTTACGAACGAGAGCCCGCCGCGTGCGTTCACACGCACGGGAAACTTCCATCCTGTTCCGAGAAACTCGCGAGGCATGGCGAAGAGATTGATAGTTCGTAGTTCAGTTGTCGGCAGCAACGGCATCGTGCAGCCGGCCGCGGGTTCATGCGCCCGCATCGGGCAGCTCGCCCGCATACGGCAGCTCCGCATTCTGCGAAGCGCGTGCAGCATCAGGCTGCGCTCAGGCGATATCGGTATAGTCGCTCGGCGCCGGCGTGTCCGGCGTCAGATAGTCGTTCGGGTTCAGGCCGGCGTCGATCTGCTGGAACGTTGCGATCGCTCCCTGGAGCGAGGCCACCGTTCCCTCCGGATCGTTCATGTTCACCATCGCCTTCAGGTCCGGAAGCGGATCCAGCGTGATGCCGGCAATGCTCGCCACGGTCTCGATCATCATGATGATCGGCATCAACGCCTCGATCAGCGCCATGATGCTCTCGAGCGTCGTCTGGGCGTTGTCCTTCTGGCAATTGAGCGCGCTGTCCAGGGCCGGATTCCCGAAGGCGATCGAGATGTCGATGTGCGAGAGAATGTTGACGATGCTCATGATCTGATCGATCACGCACTTGATGATCTTGATGATGATCTGAATGATCGCCTTGATCATCTCCACGATCCTGATGATCGCCAGCGCCGGGATACAGGTGGCGAGATCGGCGATCGCCGGAACGATGTTCGCCGCCGCGCTCGCGGCCTTCGGCAGGTTCGGTATCGGAACGAAGGCTCCGAAGAACTCCCCGAGCAGGCCAACCACCTTCAGAATCTTCAGCAGGCACGCCATGCTTCCCAGCAGCGGCCCCAGCTGCAGCATGATGTTGAAGTTCAGACTGCAATCCGTCGGGATGCTGTCCGCAAAGCTTTGCAGCGCCTTGATCTCCGCCCCGCCGGGAAGCGGGATCGAGGGGAGCGGGCCGATCTCCGGCATCTTGATGCACGGTATGCCGAGAGGCAGATCTACTTCTTTGGTAAAGTCCATGATCGACTGTTGCCTTGCGAAACGATGAACGTCTGCTCGTATTCAACTACTCGTACTCGCCAACCCGGATTCGAGGTTGGGGGTTCGCCCCCTGCGCGCGGGCCTCAGATCGGCTTGCCGGGAATCGGGGCCACCAGCCTCTTGTTGATCGTGATGTTGGGCGCGTTGATCTGGAGATTGCCCACACCCTCGATCGTGAGCGTCGCGTTCGAGAGCTCGATCTTGTTGCCGTGCGCATCCTTGATCCGGATGAATCCCTTGTCGCCGTCCTTCGGGTCGGGATCGTAGATCTCGATCTCGTGGCCGTTCAGCGAATGAATCAGACGGCGGCGCGTGTTCGTTGTCGGCGGCTTGTCCTTTCCGTTCCAGAGAAAGCCGATAACGTAGGGATGCTGCGGATCGCCATGCTCGAAGGCAACCAGTACCTCATCCTCCAGCTCCGGCATGTACCACATGCCCCGCCCCTCTCCCGCCATCTGCACTGCGACACGGGCCCACGGCGATTCGTTGTCGTCCGACATCCAGGGGAAGGTCAACTGAATGCGGCCGAGACTGTCCGGATCGTCGAGGCTCTTCACCGTGCCGATCACGACTCCGTAGATGCGATTGTCCATCGAACTAGGTCTCCTCCATGCGCGCGTCGAAGTCCGTCGTGTACCCGTTCGCGCCAATCGTGTGCGTTGTTGATGTGAGGAAGTATTCCCCCTCGAACGTCTGCCCCAGGCCGGCGACGTAGATCCGGCGTCCGGCATGAAGGTCCGGCGTTCCGATCGTTGCCCCCTTTGCCTTCACCAGCGACTTGTTCAGATTCTTCATCAGATCCTCGGCGCGCTTGCGTGCCTCCGCCGGACTGTGAAACGGTTCGTTCACAACGATCTCGGACTTCTCGCTGAATCCCTGCTCCAGTTCGTAGAGGCGGTCCAGATCGCTCATGCCGCGCGGCTTGATGTCGCTCCGCTTCACCGTCTCCTTGATCGGTTTCTTCGCGTTCATATCCCAGCCCCGCACCGTGAGCTCCTTCACCTGCCGCATCGTCGTGAGCGTGGGCTGGAACTGCGTGAGCGACTTTCCCCACTCCAGGAGGTACTTCGTGGACTCCTTGCCGGAGGGACCGAAGTTGAGGAAGAGGTTCGTGTTGCCGCCGCTCTCCTCCTTGTCCAGATAGATGTCGTAATCGTTCTTCTTCGCGAGCTGCAGAAGGAAGAGGATGTCGTACTGATTCGTCTGGATCACCGGCTGCACGTTCTCGGTCTCGGACTGCATCGCCTGCGGGTTCGTCTTCACGCCGATCTTCATGTTGCCGATCTTCAACGCGCCGCTGTCGCCGATCTGCTTCGCGATCTGGCTGTCCTTCAGGCCGGCCTTGTAGGTATGCGTGTTCTGCTTGGCGATCATCTTCACCAGCGCGTTCTGCCCGCTGATCTTCAGCGTGGGCTGTCCGGCGGGCGGAAAGGTTGGCGCGAGCTTGGTGATGATTCCCGCCATCATCAGCCGGAGCGGCTCCGGCTTGTCCTTGTCGCGGCTCGCCGCGTCGGTCGGCGAGAAGTAGCCCATCCAGATCTCGATCTCCTTGCCCGGATCGAACAGACGGTCGCGCCCATCCGGATCCTGCCCTCCCTTGTGCGGCCCGGTATACTTGAAGTCGCGGTTCACGTCGTCCCAGTTGTTGATCGTGATCTCGAACGTGTCGAACTTGTCCACGGAGTCCGTGTAGCGCACCTCGATCACATCGTGCAGCACCTTCTTCGGCACATCCTGCCCGCTGATCTTCACCTCGAACGCCGGCACGAAGAAGTCACGCCCCTTGTAGATCGGTGTGTACTGGCTCGCCTTGGAATCGGTTGCCATCACGCCCCTCCCCGCGTCGCCGAGTCGATCCGCATCGGCGGCACCTTCAGCACGGTACCGGCCGGGATTGCGCGCGGATCGTCCAGATCGTTCTCATCGGCGATGCGGCGCCATTCGGCAGGCGTGTCGTACTCCTGCTGCGACAACTGATCCAGGCGATCGCGCCGCTTGAAGACGCGCGCCTTGGTGTGATCGGCAGAGTTCAGATCGGCCACCATCTGATCGACCGTCTTGTACTCCTTCATCTTCAGCGTAAGCCGGGCGCGCAGCGGCGTTCCCTCCGGACTGAAGAGCAGAAACTTCCGCTCCACACTCTCCACGACGCCGGTGAACCACGAGGGCGCCTGCGATACGGCCTTGCTCGTGTCGGCGGAGGAGGATGCGCTGGAGCCCCAGGAGAAGCGGACGATCGGCGGCGCGTGCGTGTCGCGGTTCTGCTTCACGAGACTGTAGAACTTGTCCGTCATGTCCGTCACGCTCGTCGTCAGGAAGCCGGACATCCCGGAGTCCGTGGTGTCGAAGAAGAGTTCAACGCTCAAGGTCTCCGCGCCGCCGCGAATGAACTGCAGCACCGGCGAGTCCAGGCCCGGGATCGCGATCTCCGCCAGTTGCGCGGTCTTGGCGAAGGTGAGATCGGTCGGGTTGAACTGCACCTCGTACGACTGCTCCACCTGCCGCGTCTTTGCGTTGAGAACCTCGAGTCGTGCTGCTACGCGTCCCATGCTTACTCCTTGCTTCCGATTCCCGGCTCCTGCGGCCGGGCTGGATTCTGTCGCCCCTGCGGGGCGTGATCTTCTGCGCCTTCCGATTCCCGGACCTTGCGGCCCGCGCTCGATCCCGTCGCCCCCTTGCAGGGCTCGGGAACGGGGCCGCTGCATGCCCGGCGCCGGCTACTGCCCCGTGCGACTCTGCGGGATCTCGTCATCCTTGTCGCCGGAGTCATCCATCTCCTTCAGCCTGGCTGCAACCATCTTCACCAGACGCTCCAGGGCCTCCGGGTCGGGTGCCCCGTCGGCAGAACGATCGTTCACCGTGACGCGGCTGGACATTGTTCCGATGTTGATTGGCATTGTGTCTCCGATCTCCTGAGTCCGGAATTCCCGGTGCCGGGCCGCATGGCCGGCGCTACGACGGTTCGATGCTCACGAACGCCGATCCGATATCGCCGAGCATGGTGCCGCCGGAAATCATCTCCAGCCCCTCGTGGGCGATCTCGATCGTCTCCACCGCCACGGCGCTCTGCTGCGCGTTGAACGACGGCCCGGTCCACTTCAGCGGCAGGCCGCGCTTGAAGGACCAGACACGCACCGGATCGCGGGTTGGCCCCAGCATCGCGATGATGCCGTCGCGGCGGGATCCCTTCCCGCTCGCGTAGTCGTAGTGCCAGTTCCAGAGATCGTCCGTGAACGCCATCCCCCGCTTCAGCGTCAGGTTGCCGTAGGTCATGCGCGTGGGGAACTTGTGGACGTACTCGTTCACTCCACCTTCGTTGTACTCCTCGACGGTCAACGATCCTCCAAGCCCGGTGCATTCGCTGAAGCCGCCGGCAGTGAAGGCGTTGATGCCGGTTGAGATCATCCCGATCAGACTCGACGTATCGATCAGAAGGATGTAGAAGTTGAACGCCATGTATGGGTTGTTGCTCACCGCGATCACCTCTCGACGATTTCAAGTTCCTCCACCGTACGCCCAACGCGGAACACGATGAACTCCGCAGGTATCGCGGGCGCAACGCCCACGTCCACGATCACGCGTCCCTCGTCCACACTGGACTGGGGGTTGTTGGTATCATCACACTTCACGAAGAAGGCCTCCGCGGCGCTGGCCCCTGCAAGCTTTCCGGAGCGCCAGAGCATTTCCAGATATCCCCCCACGCTTCGGATCAACCCCTGGCGAAGCACCACATTGTGCGGCTCGAACACGGCCCACTGCGAGGCCTCGTCCACCGCCTCCTCGATCATCATCATCAGCCGCCGCACGTTCACATAGCGCCAACTGGAGTCGCTGGAGATCGTGCGCGCGCCGAACAGCCTGATGCCGCGCCCCGGGAACGGGCGGATGCAGTTGACTCCCACCGGAATCAACAGGCCGTGCTCCTCGTCGCCGACGTTCACCGAGACGTCGCTGGTCCACATCAGCTCCGCGTTCGCGGGCGCCCTGTGTACGCCGGTCTCGTTGTCCGTGCGGGCGAAGATGCCGGCCACATGGCCGCTGGGCGGGATGGTTCGCACCGGCGCGCCGGATGTGCCGATGGGGTCCACGACGCTGATCCACGGGTAGTAGAGCGCGCCGAAGCCGCGGGGTGAATCGAAGTCGTTGCGAAGCGCCATCGCCTCCGTCACCGTCCGGCTTCTGCCGGTGGAGACGACCAGCGGCAGATCGAGTATCGCGAAGCGATCCTTCATCTCCTCGCAATGCTCCACCATCGCGTGCATCATGCGGGAGATCTGCGCCTCCGTGAACAGCGGCGGCTGGTCCGCGACGGCCGCAGGCGGCGGCACTGGCGCCGGTGGCTGCGGATTGAGACAGGGATCGCTCGGCGGCACCGGCGGCTTCGGCGGCGGCACCTGCGCAATCGACGGACGGATATGGATGTCCGGCATCGCCAGCATCGCAACCTCGTCTATCAACGCGAGAGCCGCCAACCCGCGACGGTCGGCCGCGGCGGCCAGCATGTCGCCGAGGAAGTCGTTCGGCGTCAGCGAGGCAAGGCCATCCTTCCCTCCGCTCAGAAACCCGCAGCCATTGGCCAGCCCGGAGCCGGCCCAGCTTGGCACCATGTCCGTTGTTGAAATCGAATCCAGCGCCTCCACCGTGATCCATCGCGACGGCGGCGTGTACTCGTTGCCGGTGTTGATGATCGTCTCGAAGTATGCAGGCTTCGAGGGATCAACCGAGAGATCGCGGAACAGCTCCATGTCGTTGCCGTGCGTCACGCGCAGCGTGAACGTGGAGTCCGCGGGAACCGCTGCGTGATAGGTGCTGACGATGGAGACCGAGACGCGGCGCGCCCACGTTCCCTCGTTGGCGCCGTAGACGCGTATCACCGGCTTGGAGGCCGCGTTGGAAAGCGTGAGCGAGGCGCGGCCGGCGTCGGTACCTGCCACACGAACCACGTAACAGGTACGCCCTCCGTTTTCAAAGAACCCCTTGAGCGCGTAGGCCAGGTAGCCGTACGTGGCAAAGGAGCCGTACCATGCCTGGAACTGGCGGAACGATTCGATGCGCACCGGCGTGCCGATCGGCCCGCGCTCCGCGATGCCGGCGAAACCCGCAACGTCCGTTCGCACCCCGCGCACCGACGGCGCGGGGTCACGCAGCTCGAAGTAGACACCTGGAGTCAGGTATTCAGGCATGATTGCAGTTCCTGTTCCTTGGTACTGTGCTTGCCGGAAACATCGGCGCGGATCGGTCCGGAGCCTCGCACTCCGGACCTCCTCGAGGCAACGGATTCGCAACGCGTTCCCGCGCCGGCATTCCGCACGAATCCCTCATGACCTCCCGCACAACTGCGGGAGGAACGTCCCGGGCAGGCCGCCGGCCGATGCGGGGTGCTCCCCGCGAACCGATTCGCCGGCGCGCCCGGCCATCAGGTGGCCAGCTCCAGCCCCTCGTGCACAAGCTCCACCGTCTCCACCGCCACATCGTTGGTCTTCGCGTTGAACGGACCGCTCTCCCACTTGCTGATCCATGCCTCACGGATGTTCCAGCGGAGCACCTCGTTCCGCTCCTCATCGAGGAGCACAACACTCGCCGAGCGGCGATCCATCTCGCCGTTGATGATCTTCTTCCGCCAGTCCCAGAAGCTCTTGTCGGCGGTATAGCCGTGCTTAAGCACCAGGTTGCTGTACTTCCGCAGGCCGGCGAGCTTGCGGACATTCATCGTGGAATCGTTTCCCTCGCGGTAGTCGATCACGTCCGTATCGGTGGTAAGGCCGCTGCACTCGGTGAAACCGGCACGCGCAACCCCGTCGATCTCCACGAGGAAATTGTACTGCTGGTACGGATCGTCCCGTTTGCCTGTCTGTGGCATTGTATCGCTCTCCTGATTGCGTTATCGGTTTATCCTTCGTCTACGCTCGAACCACCGGTCCATTGCCCGATGCGGAAGATCACGAACTCGGCAGGCTTCACCGGAGCAATGCCGATCACCATGATCAGCCGTCCGTTGTCGATGTCGTCCTGCGACATCGTGGAGCGATCGCAGCGAACGAAGAAGGCCTCCTCCGGCTTCTTCCCCTGCAATGCGCCATCGCGCCAGACGTTCGTGAGGAAGTTGCTCACCGAGCGGCGCACGCGCGCCCAGAGCGGCTCGTCGTTCGGCTCGAACACCACCCACTGCGTTCCCTGATCGATGGACTCCTCGATCATGATGAAGAGGCGGCGCACCGGGATGTACTTCCAGTCCGTATCGCTCGTGATGCAGCGGGCGCCCCAGACCCGGAAGCCGCGGCCGTCCGAACGGAAGTCGCGAATCACGTTGACGTTGTTCGGCAGCGGGTTCAGGATATCCTGCTCCCCCTTGTTGATGGTCAGGGCAAGGCCGGTGATGCCGCGCACCACTTCGTTTGCCGGCGCCTTGTGCACGCCGCGCTCGATGTCGGTGCGGGCATAGATCCCGACCACGTGGCCGCTTGGCGGAACGTAGATCTCCACGTTGGTCAGCGGATCCAGCACGGTGAGGCGCGGATAGTAGATGGCGGCATACTTCGTATCGAAGTTCAGGCGCTGCGTCACGATCTGGTCCAGCGTCTGCTGCGAGTTCTCCGGATCCAGCACGGCGAAGCGATCCTTCAGACGCTCGCACTGCTCGATCAGGGCTCCCTGCACGGTGGTGGAGACAAGCCCCGGCGCGGCGATGATGCTCACCACGTCGATATCCTCCAGCGCGCGGATGCCGGTGCGTGTCCCCGGACCGTTGTCCATGCCGACGATCATCGTATCGGTCGGCGCCGCGGTGCCGTCGCTGCCGTTCTGCGTCAGAAGCAGGCGCAGCGATTCACCGGAACTGCGCATTCCCGCGGTGGGAACGGTGTCGCTGGTTGGGAACCGGAACGGATGCGTTCCTGCGGCCGGCGTCCCAACCGTGATGAGCGTGGAGGAGTTGTTGATGCGGTCGACGTAGTACTTGCCGGCGATGTTCTCCAGCGTGAGCCCGGCGAACTGCTCCACCACGCTGCCGTACGTTGCCGTAAGGTCGAACTCGCACGCGGAGATCGTGACCACCGTGGCGCTTCCCTGCGCCGTAAACATCTTCGTGACGCCGCTGACGTCCGTGCCGTCCAGCTTGAGAACGTTGCCGGTAACGGAGATCACCTGGCGATAGAACTTGTCCTTGCCGTTGTCGATCTCCACCCAGGCCTTGGCGTAGAAGCCGGAAGCGGACTGCACCTGGATGTCGTTGTCGCCGTCGGCCGGTGTGCCGAGCGTGGCAACGTACTGCGAGCGCGCAGCCGAGCGGCTCGCAGTCTGGATGGTGATCGCCAGTCCCCAGCTTCCCTCGCTGGAGGCCGCGATCGAGAAGGAGGCCGTACGCGGATCGAACGGATCGGCGAGCGCCACCGTGGGTCCGCCGTCGGTGTCGAGGTCATCGACATCCGTGAACACCGCGGTGTACCGTGCCTCGTAGTCCTCGGTGAGCTTGGAGCTGAGGGTGATCGTGTTGGTGGCGGCGTCGTAGCTGGCCACGCTCACCGGGGCAGACATCTGCGTGACCACGTTGTCCTTCGTCATGCGAAGACGCACGGCGGTCCCCACCTGGATGCCGCGCATGGATGCGAGGCGAAGATCGAGATCGTCGGTTGCCGCGTCGGCCGTCAGTCGCGTCACCATGCCGCCGGTCGCGTCACCATCCGCCGCCGAGGCGCTCTGCCCAAGCACGCGCGAGATGTAGAGCCGCTTGCCACCGTTGGTGAAGAAGCCAGCCACCGCATGCGGGAGATAATTCTGATCCAGGAACGACGGGCCGAGATCGAAGTAGCCGCCATACTGGCGCTCGAAATCCGCGTAGCTGGTAACGAGGCCCGGGAGCCCGCTCGACGGACCGCGAAGGGTCATACCCACGAACCCGGCGGTGCTGGTACTGACACCTTCGATCGTCTTTGAACCGGTGTCTACTTCCTCGACGTATACGCCGGGAGACAGATATTCAGGCATGGTTCTTCTCCTTTGATTCTCGTGTGGCTATTACTGCCGCATTCATGTATGGTTCTGCTGTCGTCATTTTCCAGCGTTGTTCCTCCCGGACGCACGCGATGCCGGCGCACCGTGATGCTGCCGCCATCATGGCAACGCCCACGCACCACGGCAATGCCGGCGCACCATGGCAATGCCGGCGCACCATGGCAATGCCCGCCATCACGGCGGCGTCATGCGGAAGGAGATTTCGTTGACCGGGATTCCGTAGTCGACGGTTACCGCCCTGGTCTCCGTTGTGAAGCCGCCCGCCGTGCATCGCAGTTCCACCGGTGCGAGCACGGTCACATTGTCGAAGCTGTAGGTGCCGTCCGCCGCGGTTGCCGTTGTGTGCGTGACGAAGCCGCCTTCGAGCAGGTCGATCGTTGCGCCGGCGATGGCGGGATGCGGATCCACGGCGCTCACGGCGCGTCCGCGGATGTAGACCGGATCGGCCGTCAGAAGAATGGTACCGGCCGAGACCGGAGGGTCGAAGTCCTCACCCGCACCGAGCGGAATGCTGACCGATGTGTCGAAGAAGCCGTTCCGGAACTGCGCGGACTCCGCGTGCACTTCCAGATCGAACGTGGCCGGCATGGTGGCGAGGTTCGGGAAGAGAAGCTCCGGCCGGCCGGAGACCGCGAAGAAGCCGTCGCTCCGCACATTGGCAACCACGATCCCTTCGGGTGAGGTGATCGTGATCGCGCCGTTCACCGGAAGGCCGGTTCCCTGATGCAGGATCTGCCCGATCGCCAGCGCCCGCTGCTGTACTGCCTCTGCTGCCATTCCTGTTCGCCCGGAAGAGTTATATCTGTTGGAATTCGGATTGCTTCTCGTATACCGGCTGCTTCTGCGTGGTCCGGTTGGAATCGATGCGCACCACCTTCACCTCGTAGCTCACCGAAAGCTGATACGGACGCATGATTGCGCTCCAGAGCTTGGTGATATCCTCCAGCGAGATCGGGTTGAGTATCAGGCGAAGCTCCTCCTGCGATCCCTTCAGGTCACCCTGAAGGTCCGATCCCCTGAGCACGGCGTGGTCGAACATGATCTCCAGCACCTTCCCCATCAGCTTGTGATTGTTGTCCGCGCTGTTGGTGATCGGTGTCACCAGATAGAACAGATGCAGCGGAAGCGGAGGGTACTGGTATGTCGTCGGCCCGGCCGGATACGGACGCCTGTTCTTCTCGTCCGCATCCTCCACGATGCGATAGAGAAACATCGAAAGAGCATTGGCCTGCGGATCGCCGTCGCCGATCAGCTTGTACGGATGGTTCAGTGTGATCTGATCCTCCGATTTGAGAATTCCCGCATTGCCGAATACCGCGCTGTCGCTTTTCATTTCGTTGAGAAGCAGCTGGCGCAGCGTTTCGCCCACGGCGCTTATGACATTGTATGTGCTCATGCGGAGCGTTCCATCCGTCGATTATGTATCGCCCAATCCCCTAAGCCATCTATCTACCAATCCTTATGCCGCGTTGAATTCCGGGCAAGCGAATCCCCTGCGCATTGCCGAAAAGGCGCTGCGCAAATCGGGATGCGTACATTTCTGGCAATAACCGGCCCCGGTAAAAATCGAATCGATTTTCACGAGCGCTCAAGCCGGAAGGCAAGGCGCGGCCCTGGCGCGCAGAGCAGGAAAGCGCTGCAGCGCGATGGAAATATTCCGGTAGTTACGGCGTTCAGTAATAGCAGATGTGCACGATGAAAAAACAACCGCTCCTTGCGCGAGCACATGCTGGGAATGCTCGGCAATATTGGTGACAGCAGCTGCTGCAACACTGCGAATGCAATGCCGAAGCGTTTTCGGTCGTGCCTATTATCTGAATTGGAGGAGATTGGGGCAAGAGTTGCGAGTGTAGTGTCTGCACAACTCCTGAAAGGACGTGCGCAAAATACCTCTGCAACTTCTCCCAGTCAAGTAGATTCAATGCAATTTTCTCGCATTGTCTCATTTTTTATTCGCGAACCGGCGCTGAGGATTGCCGATTGCGCGAAGAAGTTCGCTACCCGACAGGATGCGCACAACTTACAACGGCATGGTCACGGGATCGTGCTCAAATGATGAAGGCCGTTGCATTGTGATGGCGTCGGAATGGACGATTGGGGGCTGGAATCGATGAAACGAGGGCGCGCCGAACGGAAATATTCGGCGCGCCCCGTTGAACATTCGGATGCGGCGAGGTCCGTCCACAAAACCGGACCGCACCACATTCCACCTATTCCATCGTGATATCTTCCATGCGCATCTGCACGCCGGCACGCGCACGCATCGCACCCAGGATGTCCAGATAGTCATCCACGGTGGTCCGATGAACCATGGCGGCCTGCATCGATCCGAACTGCTCCGCGAGCTTCTCGAAGAAGGTGCGCTGGCGCGGAAGGATACGAACCGAATATCCCCCCTGCTTCAGGCCGACCCGGTGCGCCGCGATCGACACGGCCGTGTCCAACCCGCCGAGCACATCCACCAGACGGCGTTCGCGCGCCTGCTCCCCGGTCCAGACGCGCCCCTGCGCCACCTGGTCCACATCGGCAACGGACATCCTCCGTCCCTGCGCCACCACGTTGAGAAAGCGCTGGTACGTGGTGTCGATGTGGCGGGCCAGGATGCTCCTCTCCAGATCCGTTGGCGGCCGCGATGCGGAGAACATGTCCGCGTTCGGCCCGGTCTTGATCGTCTCCATGTGCACGCCGAGCTTCTCCTCGAAAAGCTTCTGCATGGTGAACCAGAGTCCGAATACGCCGATCGAACCGGTGATGGTGGTGGGGTCCGCAACGATGGTATCGGCAGCCGCCGCAACGTAGTAACCGCCCGATGCAGCAACGCCTCCCATGGAGACGATCACCGGCTTCAGCTTGCGCGTCAGCATCACTTCGCGCCACATCGCCTCGCTGGCGCCGGCGTCGCCGCCGGGTGAGTCGATGCGGAGCACGACCGCCTTGACACTCGCATCCTTGCGGGCGGATTCCATCGCCTCGGCGAAGGTCCTGTCGCCGTAGGAGTCGCCGCCGAAGAGCGGATTGGCGCTCCGGCCTCCGTCACCACGAACGATCTGGCCCACCAGATAGACGATCGCCACTCTCCCCTGCTCCTCCTCATCACCGGAGGACTCCGGCAGATAGTCCGCCGCGTCAACGGTCTTCTGACTGATGTGATCGCCGACATGCCGCTCCAGCATGGAATCGATCTGGTCCCTGTAGAGCACCGCATCCACGAGGCCGGCCTGCTTCGCCTCCCAGGGCGTCAGCATCGATTTGTTGTCGATGATCTGCTTCAACGAGTCCGGCGTGAGATGGCGGGCCTGTGTCACGGCCGCCGTGAAGCGTGCGAACGTCCCCTCCACGAGCTGCGTCGTCATCTCGCGATTCTCCGGCGAGGCGGTTTCACGGATGAACGGTTCCACGGCGCTCTTGTAGCTGCCGGCCCGCACAACCTCCGCCTCGATGCCCAGCTTGTCCAGCATCGGCTTCAGGAAAACCAGCGATGCCGCGATGCCGTTCATCTCCAGACCGGATGTGGCATCGAGCACGATGGAGTCCGCGGCGGTGGCGATGTAGTAGTTGCTCTCGTTCATTCCCCCTTCATCGGACGTGGCGATCACGAACTTCTTCGAACTCCTGAACTCCAGCAGCTTGTTGCGCAACTCCTCAGCCTGGGCCCAGCTTCCGCGATAGTTCCCGAGGTTGAGCCAGATCCCCTTGATCCGGCTGTCCGTGCGCGCACCCTCGATGCGTGCCAGATACTGCCGCAGCGTCAGCGATTCGCCGCGGTGCGAAAGTGCGCCGAAGCCGAGGTACTGATCGAACTCGCCAACCTTCCCCGGCTCGAGCTTGAGCACCGCCGAGCTCGGCACCGAAGCCGTATCGGACCTGCTCCCGCTTGCGATCGCGGCAATGATCATCACCACCACGAAGCCGGCAACGATGACGTTGGCAATCACGAAGCCGATGGCCGACGCCAGAACTGTCTTGAAGAATGTCATGAAGAACCCACCGTTGAAAAGAACCATGAGAGATGAGATAAGAATTTGATGGCCACGTGCAGTGCTGGCCATATCTCATATTCATGCTTCACATTTTCCACGCCACTACGCCGACTGCTGCCCCGGAGTTACGCAGATGGCGAGATATGAGATATGACGGCCGTCATATCTCATCGTTCATCCTTCATGTCTCCCGCGCCCCCCGGCCGGGTGGCGATCTCGAGCTGCGTGAGGCGCCGAAGCGCATCCGCAGCATCGGCGCCGCACATCTCCGGATGCGGACGCAGGTTGACGCAGACCGCAGGGCGTTCCGGACGTCCGAAGATGCGGCACCGATTCTCCGGCGTCAGTTGCACACAGCGCACGCCCGCGGGCTTCCCGTTGGGCATGCCGGGGATGGGGGAAGAGATGGATGGGGCGATGCAGCACGCGCCGCATCCGATACGGCATTCCATGGTCAGGAGTCACCAGAGTCGAACATCGTGCCCGATCCCAGAATCCCCCAGGGGTCGAGCGCCTTCTTCACGCGCCGCATTCCGGCTATCCCCTCCTCGCCATACATCGCAACGAGATACGGCTTCTTCAGTTTCCCCACGCCATGTTCAGCGGAGATCGTTCCCCCCATCGCCAGCGCACGTTCCACGAGCCGCCGATAGACGGCGACCGCCAGCTCATGCTCCGCCGGGCTGCCGGTGAAGATGTTTGCATGCAGGTGGCAGTTGCCGATATGCCCGTAGATCACATTGCGCAGGCCGTGCTCGGCAAACTGCGCGCGATAGAACGCCAGCAACTCCGCAAAGCGCTCAACAGGCACGGCCATGTCCGTTCCGATCTTCGTCTGCCCGTGCTCGCTGATCTGTTCGTACACGGACTCCGGCACGGCATGCCGAAAGGCCCGCATCCTCTTCTGATCCTCCAGGCCGATTCCGAACCAGGAGTCGTCGGCAAGCGCGGCGTGCTTCACAATCAGCTCGTACCAGAGCTCCAGCAGCCGTTCCTCGCTCTCCTCCGTGGTCTCCTGCTCGAACCAGATCGCGCCGCCATGCGCCGTATCCGGTATCGAGGGGAATCGATCGCGAATGAGATTGAGCGCGTTCCAATCGATGTACTCCAACGCGCGCGCCTCGATGTCCCCGGCCGCCGCACCGGTACGCGACGCCGTGCTGCGTTCGCGAGCCTCGTCCACGAACGCGAGCGTCGAGGGCTCGTCGGCGAAGAAGACGATGCCGCTGAAGAGGCGCCGCGGGAGCGGTATCAACCGGGTCTCGATCTCCGTCACAATCCCCAGCGTTCCCTCGGAGCCGATGAAGAGATCGATCGCGTCCATGCCGGGCCGCGCATAGTAGCCGGCGGCATGTTTGATCGGCGGCATCGTGTAGCGCGGCACCTCGAGTTCGATGACACGCCCCGCCTCCGTCCGGACACTGAGATTGTAGCCGTCGGCGATGAAGCGGCCGCGTGGTATCTCCATGCGGTCACCGTCTGCAAGTATCACGCGAATGCGCTCGATGAAGGCACGCGTGGGGCCGTACTTGAACGTTCGGGCGCCGGAGGAGTTGGTGGCAACGGTGCCGCCCATGAAGCAGGTACGCTCAGTCGGGTCCGGAGGATAGAGAAGATCGAGGCGTTCTGTCTCCTGCTGAAACTCGCCAAGGATTACGCCCGGCTGCACCACGCCTCTCATGCGGTCCGCATCGATGCGGAGGATGGCGTTCATACGCGATGTGGCAATCACTGCACCGCCGAACGGCACGCGCCCGCCCGCGAGACCGGTGCCGGCACCGGCGGCCGTGGCAGGCGTTCCCCGCGCGCGGCACTCGGCCAGCGCGGCAACGACATCATCCTCGCATTCGGGAAAGTAGACGCGCTCCGCCCATCCGCCCGGCATGTTCGAGGCATCCTTGAGGAAGCCGATGATTTCGTCCTGATCCTGCTTGATGAACACGGGTACGCTATCTGTGGTCCGCGGAATTGATCGTCACGTGACATCGGCCTGCGCAAACGGGCGGCCGGCGGCGCACAACGCGCAGCCACCCGCCGGGCCCTGAGGGCCGGCCGCCGATCACTCCCCGCCGCTCGGGGCGGTTGGCGAGAGAAAGCCGATGTATCCCCAACGCCGCTCGACGATCTCGAGCGTGGTGAAGGCCTCACCGTCCACGATCTCCGGCTCGGCATAGATCTGCCGGAACGGCGCTCCCGGCTCCCCCATGATGCCGTCGGAGAACTTCAGCCCGAGAGCCGCGAACTGCTCCACGGCCAGCTCGAGATTGTCCACGTTGATTGCGATGTGATGCAGCGTTCCATCGGTGAACCGCTCCACCCATTGCGGGATCGGGCAGCCGGTGCCGCGGACATCGGTGAACGCCTGATCGATGTAGATCGGCGGAAAGCCGGCGCGCCTGTAGACCTTCGCCCACCAGGAGTCACGCTCCATCACGCCGAGGTTGGAATCGTATGTGAACCCGAGCGCCTCGAACTCCAGAGCCCGTTCCTGAACGTCCAGCGTGCGGATCGAAAGATGGTCCAGCACCGGGCGCAGGCCCACCCCGAGGGTAACCAGCGCATCGCGAACCGAACGCGCTGCCTGATTGCCGGCGAGATAGCGTTCGATGTAGTTCTGAATCACATTGTCGACGTGTTGATTGGTGACATCCATAAGCAGTCTCGAAGTCCATGATTCGGTGAGTGCCGGCAGAGCCGGGCCTGTAGGGCATGCGTTCACAAACGGTAGAATTTTCTGGGAGCCGCTCGTTTTTTTCGCGTCGTCATGCCATGCCAAGTCACTATGTTTGTGCGTCGCAATATACACAGTTCACCCCCTGCCTTTTTCGACCACACGGGTTTGCTCATAGCAGAGTTGTGTTACGACGCGTGTAGCGTGCATGTCCCTCCCCAGATGTGAGCCTGTATGCAAGCAGAGCGTTACTTCCTGCGCCGTTGTCTGCTCCTGGTGCCGATCCTGCTCGGCATCTGCGTGCCGGCGGCGAGCGCGCAAACCTGGACGAAGGTCAACTTCCCGGTTACATCACCGGTCACCAATCTCTATTGCGTTCACTTCATCTCGAAGACTCTCGGCCTGGTTGGCGGCGTCGCCGGCACCAGCGGCCGCCTGTACCGCACGGTGGACGGCGGAGTGACGTGGAATCAGGTTGCACTTCCCGGCACGCCCACCGCGATCAACGACATTCACTTCGTGGATGCGACCAATGGAGAGATCGTTGGCGACGGACTCTATGCCGCCGTGACGAAGGATGGCGGTGTTACCTGGACGCTTCGTTCGCTCACCACCACCGTCTGGGCAGGCGGCGGTGACGTGACCGCAGTCTACTTCAAGGATGCGGCCAACGGCTTCGCCGTGGGGAAGGCGCCCGGCGCCGGAACCGGCGCGAAGCTGGCGCGCACCGCCGACACCGGCAAGACTTGGACCAACGTCGCGCTCAATGCCGCCCCGGCGAACAATCTGTACGACATCGATTTCTTCGACGCGAACAAGGGCGTTGTTGTCGGCACGGGAACGCCGCCGCGCAAGAGCTGGACGCAGAACGGCGGCATCACGTGGACGGCGGTGGACAGTCTGGGCGCCAGCGCCCCGTTCACGCTCAGCTTCTACGGCGTCGACGCCGTCAACGGAACCGGCGTGGGCTATGCGGCAGGAGGCCAGGTGGTGATTGCGAACCCGATCTACGGCGAGGTGCGAAAGACCGTGGACAGCGGTCGGACCTGGCAGACGGTTGCCGGCATGACCAACGGCGTACCGGCAGGGAACACGCAGCCGCTGAACGGCGTGATCGCCGTGACGCAGAACCTGGTGTTCGCCGCCGCGAGCAACTACCTGCTCTATCGAACCACGGACGGCGGCGTCACGTGGACGCGCGAAACCCTGCCGGCCCGCGTACCGGCGACAACTCCCGACCTGCGCAGGTTCAGCCGCACGCCGACGGACCAGTTGTACCTGGTTGGATTGAGCGGCACGGTGCTCACCTACCAGATCGCACCGAATGCCACGTTCAGCACCAGCCAGCTTACCTATCCCAGGTCCTGCCCCGGCGACTCCCCCATCCTTCAGGTAACGATCGGGAACGACGGAGGGGTGCCGCTCCTCATCGACAGCATCCTGATAACGCAGCCGGTTACTCCGGGGGTCACCTACGTGGTGACCGCCCGCCCCACGTCGGTAAATCCGGGCGCCACCGGCACGGTGACCATCCGCGCGGACGTGGCGCCGGGCGCAACGGCAGGCGTCTTCAACGGACTCCTCCGCATCTTCAACAACGACGAGAACCGGACCGGAAGCGACACGATCAAGGGGGTGAACCTGAGCCTCACGGTTGCCGGCAAGACCGTGCAGGTGAACGGAGCGGCGCCGACGAACGCGGGCAAACTCCGCGTAGGCCCTGCCTTCAGCAAGGCGTTCGTGCTCACGGACCTCCTCAACAACAACGGCGAGTGCGATATCAACGTGACCGTGCGCCTTGCGCAGGGAATCGATTTCAGCATCGACCCGCCGCAGCTCACGAAGCTGACGCCGGGACAGAACGGGACGGTCCGGCTGTCGTTCGAGCCCAAGGGCCCCTGCGAACGGTACGATACCGTGATCATCGACCACGACGGCCAGTCCCCTGCATCGCCGATCCGCATTCCGATCACCGGGCTCGGAACGGTGCAGAGCTTCTCGACGAACCCGGCGGACACGCTGGACTTCGGCAGCGTGCTGCTGTCGCTCACCACATCGCAGAACCTGATCCTGCTGAACAACAAGCTGCGGCAGGCATGTCTGGACACCACCAGCATGTACAGCTTCGCGATTGCAGGCCCGAACGCATCGGACTTCACGACGACGTTCTCGATATCGGGCGGCCGTTATCCTATCGGTCCGCAGGCACAGGTTCAGGTGCCGATCACCGCCGCTCCTTCTGCGCAGGGGGAGCGTGTAGCGTACGCGATCATATCGCACGATCTGAACCTTTCGCCCCCGCATCCGGACACCGTCGTGCTGATTGTCAACGGTCTGAAGCCGGAGGTGACCACCACGAATTCGGAGATGCGCTTCGCTCTCACCGAGGTCGGCGGCAGGCGCGACACCAGCGCGCACAACTTTCTCCTCAACCCGAGCAACGCCGAGGCGCAGATCATCGATGCCACGATTGTCGGGCTGAACGCATCGGACTTCAAGTACAACGGCCCCGCCCCCTCGTTCAACCTGGTGCCCGGTGCCGCGAAGAACATCGACGTAAGCTTCATGCCGACGAGCGCGGGCGTCCGGACCGCAACGCTTCAATTGAAGAGCTCGCTCAGTTCCAACCCGCTGCTGGTGAATCTGGTTGGCGATGGAGGGCGTGCCTCCGGAGGCACGCAGAAGGATGTGGTAGTGTTCCCCTCCACCTCGGCAGGAGCCTGCCGCGACACGGTCCTCACGCAGTTCATCTACAACATCTCCAGCCTGCCGCTGCGCATTGTGAGCGCGGCACTTCTTCCCGATCCTGCCGGCACGCCGGGGGACGAGAGCGCGTTCACGCTCCTTGCTCCCGCCATCCCGCCGGATCTGGTGGTGGCGCCGGGGGACTCCGCCTCGATAACGCTGAGGTTCTGTCCGGGCGAAACCAAGCCGTACATCGCACGCCTGGTGCTGGAGAACAATTCGGATGCGTCGCCGTTCTCGATCCAGTTGATCGGCACCGGACGGGGGAGCAAGGTAACCGGCGTGGACTCCGTGATCTTCGCACCGACACGCGTGCTCACGCAGCGCGACAGCACGGTGGAGACGATGCTGATCAATCGCGAGGCAGGGGCGGTGACGGTGGACTCCGTGGTGATCTCCGGAGCGGACGCACAGTCGTTCACGCTCGTAACGCCGCAGCCGCCGTTCGTCCTGCCGCCGTCGCAGGCAACGGCGGTGAAGATCCGGTTCAATCCGCAGCGGCGCGATCGTCACTACGCGATCCTGAACGTCTACTCCACCGGCGGACGCCACGGCACGCTTGTTCTTGCGGGGCAGGCGATCTATCCCCTCCTCGAGATCCTTCCGGACCGAAGCACCAGCCTGCGCGTTCGTCTGGGAGGGTCGCGCAGACTCCGTATCAACATCGTCAACATCGGCGACGACAGCGGCCAGGTTGCATCGGCGACATTGAACGGTTCGTCCGCGTTCTCGAATGTCTCCACGGACCCGGTGCCGGCGCAGTTGTTCCCGAAGGATACGCTGAAGATGTTCGTGGACTTCAGCCCCGCCACCTTCTGCGATCACGCGGTGACCGTTGCGATCAGGGGCGAAGGAGTGCGCGGCATCTATGCGCTCGCGGATACGAGCGTCGAATTCTCCGGCCTCGGGGTTGCGCCGATCGTGAACACGGCGAAGCCCACCATCAACTTCGGCATCCGCCAGGGGAGCGGCCCGTTCGACAGCACGCTCGCCAACTACCTCGGCAACACGGACTTCAACGGCAATCGGGGGATCTGTCTGGACAGCACCACGATCGACTCGATGACGATCGCCGGCACGAATGCGGCGGACTTCGCGTTCATCGCGCCGGTTGCGCCGCTGTCGCCCGCGGGGCTGGGACCCGCCGCCTTCGCTTCGCTCGCGATTCGCTTCCAGCCTGCAACGCAGGGGATGAAGACCGCGGAGCTGCGCGTGTACTACGATGAGAATCCGGACTCGGTTCTGCACATCCCGCTGATCGGCGCGAGCGCGCTTCTGCCGATCATCTATGGCCCGTACGACGGAATGTTCCAGATCGACTTCGGCCGCGTTCGCGTGGGCACAACGCGCGACAGCACGTTCACGGCGACGAACATCACTGCCGCGCCCTTCACGATCGACGCTCTCTCCTCCTCGCTCCCCTCCGAGATCCAGATACTGTCGCCGTCCGGCAGCTTCCAGATGCTTCCGGGAGCGCCGGTGCCGGTTACCGTGCGCTTCGCTCCGGCAGCGGTTGGAGTGCGCGGCGCATATGCACAGTTCCGGAAGGGAACGGTAACGGACAGCTCGTTCAGCCTGATCGGTACGGGCATCGATCAGGCGCTCCGCGCCGAGACCGATTCCGTGGACTTCGGGACGCTCGCAGCCGGAACGCAGGCGGACTCCACCGTACGGTTGCTGAACACTCCGACGGCCGCCATCGCATCGGCGAGCTTCCTGGACAGCGTCGCCATCGAGAGCGCGGCGATCGTGACCGGAGCATCGAACTTCGATCTGCTTCGCAGCCCGGAGGGTGTTGCGGCGAACGGCGCGGACTCCATCGGCGTGCGCTTCCGTTCCTTCGGAGCAACGGGACGGCGCGACGGCATCGCGCGGATCCGCTACAACCGCCGGACAATCGGCGGCATCGATCGGGAGGACTCGCTGGATGTGGCCCTGACCGGATTCGTGAAGGGTGAACTGTGGAAACTGACCGCGGGGCTCGGAGCGAACGCAACGGGAAGCCCGGGCGACACCGTCCGGTATCCGATCGTTCTCTCCGGCGATGTGGCCGGTGCGGCGTTCGACACGCTCGACGTGCGCCTGGGATTCCGCAAGACGGTGCTGAAGCCACTCTCGGTAACCGCCGTGCAGCCCGGCGTTGCTCCCGTATCGATCGCACCGCCTGATGAGCGCGGCACCACCGAAGGACTCACCACCATTCGGCTGGTGAATCCCAACGGCTTTACCAGCGGCACGCTTGCCGAGATCGTGTTCGAGGTGCTGCTGGGAGACAGCATGGAGACGATGGTGCGGTATGATTCGATCGGCGCATTCACGCGGAGCAACATCGTGTTCGCGACGGACTCCGTCCGCTTCACGATGGACGAGTTCTGCGATGCGCGGGGGCGTCTGATCCGTTTCGATTCGGTTCTTTCCTTCGCCTCGAAGCCGAACCCGGCATCGAGGGCGGGGAGCTTCTCCTACACGCTTCCGGCGCTGGTCCACGCGCAGCTTGCGATCTACGACGCGGCGGGCCGGGAGGTGAAGCGCCTTGTCGATGCCGAACAGGGCCCGGGCTACTTCATCGTTCCTCTGGATGCATCCAATCTGGCCCGCGGAACATACTACTGCGTTCTGCGTGCCGGGCGATTCATCGAGTCACTCACCCTGCAGATTCTGGACTGATGAGCCGACGTTCGCATCCGTTGCTGATGGCCATGATGGTGCTGGCGATTCCGCTTGCGCATGCACGCGCGCAGATGGCGGAAGACACCGTGCCCCACCGCGCGTTCTGGGAACTCGCGGTGAGCCCTGCTGCGGTGATGACGCTGCCGACAGGCCGGTTGGAGTCGATCCTGGGAAGCGTTCCCTGCTCCAATACCTATGCGGCTGCCGCCACGTTCCATCCCGGCATCGGCGTTCGCATAGGATATGTCCTGCCCCACGAGAGGAGCGGCGCGCTTCTGCGCCTGCGCGGCATACAACTCGACGGTGGATACGACGATATCTCCTCGCTCTTCACGGCAACCGACGGTCTGGCCTACGACGCATTCGACAACACGAACGGCCGCTACACCACCGTACGGACCGAGCAGCGAGCGGCATTCACGATCGGTTCGATCCGCGCGCAGCTCGCCGCCGAGATGCTGCTTGACGGCCATCTGATGGTGCGCATCGGCCCGAGCATCAACCTCCCGATCGCCGGCTCCGTTCGCGAGAGCGAGGCAATCACCGCTCCATCCAACGCACACTATCTCGATCGGACGCAGGAACGGGAGATGAGCGAGGGAACCGGAACGCTCACGGGATTGAAGATGCGGGCCGGCGTCGGCGCCGTGCTCGCCTACCGACTGCCGATCGGAAGGCGCATGTTCCTGGAGCCGGTGCTTGGCGCGGACCTGGCGCTCACGCACGTGCAGCCCGCATGGTCGCCGCTGCTCGCCCGCATCGGAATCGCGTTCGGCTTCATGGCGATCCCCTCGCAGGCTCCCGCACCACTGGTTGCAGCGCCACCGGCTGCAGCGGCACCGGCTGCCGTGGACACCGCGACAGCGGCCGCGCTCCCCGTGGAAACTCCCGCGGCCGAACGCCCCTTCACGGCCGAAGCATCGATCGAGGTCGCGGCGGAGCATCTCCCGATCGAATTCCGCAGACAGATCGTGGCACGATACATTCCGCTTCTTCCAACGATCTTCTTCGAGAAGAACCAGGCAGCCTTCGCCTCGCGCTACGATACGCTTCCGCCGCAGGAATCGGATACGCCGAACGCCGCCCGTGGATTCGATGAGAACACGATCTCCTCCAATGCCGAGGCCGCTCACTACCGGACGTTGAACGTCTTCGCCGGCAGGATGCGGGCGCTTCCGCGCGCGCGCGTGACGATCACCGGAACAACCAGTCGTGATGAGGACGCCAGGCCTGCGCTGGCACAGAGACGCGCCGAGACGGTGGCGAAGTATCTGGAGGATGTGTGGGGCATCGCGCCGGGACGCATCACCGTGCGTTCGCGGCTGGACCCCGCGGTTCCCTCCAATCCGGAGTATGCCGAGGGGCGCGACGAGAACAGGCGGGTGGAACTGGAGTTCAACGACGACGCGGTCTATCGGCCGGTGCAGTTGCGCTCCGTTGAGCCGATGACGGAGCCCGATTCGATTCCGTTCCGGATATCCGCCACCTCCTCCTCGCCGGTCGCACGATGGCGTGCGCAGATCACCGCGGAAGGGATGCCGCTGGCGACGCTTGCCGGCGATGGCGAACCGGAGGGAATGGCGGTATGGCACCTTACCGACAGGGATCGTGAACGCGTGCTCTCGACCGGCACGGTGAGCTACGGAATGCGTGTCTACGACAGCTCCGGCCGCAGCACCGCAACAACGCCGAAGGCGATGCCTGTGCGAATCGACACGACGGTCAGCGTTGCCCGCTCCGCTACCGAGCGCGACAACAGCGCGGAGTTCCTGCTGGTGACGTTCGATTTCGATCGCGCCGATCTCACGCGGCGCGGCCGGCTGGAGCTCAACGCGATTCTCGATCGCATCGGCCCGGACTCGCGTCTCTCGATCACCGGTTACACCGATCAGGTTGGCGAAGGCGAGCACAACCGGGCGCTTGCATTGGAGCGGGCGCGGAAGGTGGCATCGTTCATGCCGGCCGGCACGCCGGTGCAGATTCGCGGCGCCGCGCCGGAGGAGGCACCCTACAGCCGCAACTCGCCCGAAGGACGATTCCTGAGCCGCACGGTTCGCGTGGTGGTGACAAATCCGAAATAGATACTGCACACCGGACCATGCTTCGGGCCGCTTCAGGGCATCGGCGGTGGTTCTTCATGCAACTGCCGGTTCACCATCTCCGCATGCCGTCTCCGGCGCCTGTACATCCAGATGACCGTCATCGGAAGTCCGGCCGCAACAAAGATTTCCGCGGAGAGTTTGATGGCCTTGTACAGGGTATAGGCATTGTCGTACCGGGCAATCCCCATCGACTCCCGGAGGCGATCGATGGTTGGGGTACGCTCGTCGCCGATGCGGAGCGTTCGGATCACTCGCCGAATGCCCGCATCACGTTCAGGATGGCTATCGCCGCCGATGATGACGGTGACCATGTAGCAATAGCCCTCCACCGGAATCAGGGTTCGATAGACGTGATCGATTCCGTCTGCAGCCTCCGTGTCCGCCCTCGTTGAAACGGTATAGAACGCCGGCCGATCCACAAGGTCGCTCCGTCCATACTCGCTGACCACTTCACTCCGGCGCCGGAGCATCCGTACATACTCTCCGATGACTTCAGGGCCGACGTCCGATGTCAGGTTCGCGAATCCCATCCCGATTGAAACCCGCGCAGCCGGCCGGGCTCGCTGCATGTCCAGTATCAGGATTGAGCGCTTGGCCGTATCGATGTTCAGATGCTCCTCGGCCGTCCAGTTCGTATCCGGAACCTCGATGCTGCATGCAAACAATTCGAGCGTCATCGTATGCGCCTGGAGAGCGCACTCCCCGAAGCCGAGCGCCAGGAGAATGCAGAGCATGGTGCATCTCCCAGGGAACAGCGAGCGATGCTCCATCATGCATCCCCCGCATGACGGTCCGCCCGATCGTCAGCCCCCTCTTCCTCCCCGGCGTTCCCCGGCACACGGTCGGCACCGTTCCTGCCCGGCCGCGCCTCCTTCTCGCGCTGACGACGCGTGTACATCCCCAGGGAAACAACGATTACCACGATCACGAGACCGATGGGTACAACCCGATTCATCGTGCTTTCGGTTTCGGTTGGTTGCGACCGCTGTTGCTCACGCAGGCTCGGCTGCAGTTCCACCGTTGGAGCGCCGGTAACACGGAAGCTGTTCAGCGTCCGGATCAGAGCGCTGTCCCGTTCAGGAGGTTGGTTGCCATCCATCTCGGTAGCTACACAGTACTCGGTTCCATTGGCGGGGAGAAACAACGCGTAGACCGAACGCCGTTCACGCCCGCCCGATGCATACGAGCCGACGAACCGAAGCGCACGTCTGGTGCCGAGCATGGTTACGGCACAATCGGTGACTGTCTCATCCGCTTCCCGTGCCCGCGCCCTGAGCCGCTCGATGGATGACGGGCTGAACGTACTGTCAAGCTCATCCGGCGCCTGGATCATTACAACCAGAGCCACCGGCGGAGACTGACGGATCGCCCGCAACAGGATCAGATGTTTGCCCGACGAATCGAGCGCGTCCGGCTTCATCATCATCCAACCGGTGTCGGGAATGTCGATGCTGCAGCCATACTTCGCCAGCGGTATGGTGCCGGCGAACACGGCCTGCGAGAGAACGCTCATGAGAAAAAGCAGCACAGGCATGATGGCCGCGCCCGCAGGATGTGCGGGAGATGCAATCGTTCGGTATTTCATACGAGTCGGTGCCATGGATATGTGATAGTATGCGTTCCTTCCGCGCCGAAGGTACTCTTCGTGGCAGAGGCCGAACCATCCTGAGGTTTGCATGGATGTTTGGGGGCTACGAGGCAGCCGGCTCGACGCCGTGCGGGCCGCCGTCAGGCGTCCGTTGTGTGGTCGTCGATGTTCCACTCCTCCTCCCGGAGTTTCCGTTCGCGCCGTTTCCTTGAGCGGCGTACCAATGCCACTACGGCCACCACACCACCGATGACCAATGCGTAGAACAGCGCCTCGCCAACCATCTCGAACGGATCGCCGTCTGCCGGATCGCCCGAATAATGCCGCCGAACGCCGGATGATGAAACGGCCCCCTTCTTCCCGGTGAATTGAAGGCTCCTGTAGAGGGCCGTGAGGGCGGTGTCGGACTCCGGATGTGAATGCGTGGAGGTTCTGACGATGAGGATCACATGCCCTTCCACGAGGGCCGCATCGCAGACGCCGTACCCGGAGCCATCGGTCTCCCGAAAGACGATCTGGAACGCCGGGTATCCGTCCACCACCGCGTCGCCGGAGTCCAGAAGCTGAACGCTGGGCTGCAGGAAGCCTCCGATGAAGTTCCGTTTCGCGGCCGGAGTCCATTCGCTCAGCCCTTCGCTATCCTCGATGTAGGTGACGATCATTGCCTTGCCCGAGGTGCCGACCATTTTGAACACGGTCAGGCTGGTCGGAGCTTCGCGGTCCGACTTCGGAATGGTAGCCGTCGTGGTATCAACCATCCAGCCTGATGACGGCGGAACTTCGATCCTGCACGGATAGGTGGCGCTGGTGAACGTGCGTGCCGGGATCTGTACCACGCCCGCAAGGAGCAGCAGGGCCGCCATCGGAAGCAATCGGATGCTCAATCCCATAACTCTGCCAATTGATTGAATGTGTTCCGGCTGATTCGAAGCGCGGTCAACCATGATCCTGAGGATGATCGCCCGCAGGCTCTTCCTCCGAAGCATCATGCACGGCATTCGGATCCTCCGGTTCGGCGGAGGCAGCATTGCGCCGCCGTGAACGCCGGACCAGCAGGCCGATCGCAAGCCCGAGTACCGCCGCCGGCACCAGCATGCGCGCAACGATGCGGCCCGCGCCGAACCCCTCGTCCCCTGCATCGGCTGCGGTGATTCTGCTCTGCGAGACCGAGGAGAATCGCATGCTCGCCGCGATGTGGACAAGCTCCGAATCCATGCCGGCCCCGGATGCCCTGGAGATCAGCATGAGATTGTGCATGCGGCCGTGATTGATCACAATGTAGGAACGGACGTTCGCAACGATGCCGGAGTCCAGATGCATTCGCGCGTCGATCATGAACGCCGGAAGGCCGGCAAGCGTGGTGCGCGCGCTGTCCAGGAATTGCGCGCCGCTCGATATCATGGTGCGGGTGAATGCCTGGATATCCTCCTCGCGGAGAGATGTCATGGACACATTGTCCGTGGTCACGTTCAGGAGCATCGCGTCGCCGTCGTGCGCAACCGCCCTGCAGAGAACAACGCTGTGCGTGGAGGCCCGCATATGGCTGGTGGTATCGATGCGCCATCGCGCCCCGCTCTCCGGAAGATCCAGCGTGATATCGTACGCAGCAAACGTGTATGTATGCGCCGACGCCGGAGATGCGATGCCGGCGGCGAACAGCAGAATGCAGAGCGTTCGCAGGGAAGGCCATCGGGATGTGAGCGGCTGGAGAGGCGTGGAAGGTTGCATAACGGATCGATGATTCAGAGGCGCGGATGCTGCCGCGAATATAGTGTTCCGTAGATGGAGTTCCCGCACCCGTGGTTGTGTATCTTCGGTGACGGAACCTCGCAGCCCGGGCCCGGCTTGGTTGTACACTCCGGTATGCCGGGGTCCGGATGGCGTCCTCCCCCGGAACCGCGCACGGAACGAGCGGCGTGCCGGCTCCTGTGATCCGGGCAGAACATTTCAGCTTCTCCCATCGCCTTCAAGCGCATCATATCGCCGGCGCGAGGCCGGATGGCGTGGCGCGTCGCCCCGGCAGCGGCATGCGGCGGCATCGTTCTCGTTGCCCTGTTCGGGGGAACCAACTCGCCGCTCGCGATCCTCGGCGTGGCGCTGCCGGTTGCAGGCATCACGCTGGTTGCGCTCTACGGACGGAACCGGCGCGGCTGGATGCTGTACATGGTGGGGCTCCTCGCTCTCTGCATCGCGGCGCTGCTGGCAACCCGGGCCATGAACCATGCGGACCTGAACCGGCACTGGGGAACCACGCGCGGCGCGATCGTTGCTCCAGCCCGCTCCCCCACGATTCTCCCAACCGCCGACGACATTCTCTACTGCTACTATATCGTGGCGGGCCGGCCGTACGCGCACCCGGTGGATGCCACCAGCCACAGAGCCGGCGATTCCGTAACCGTTCGCTATGCGATCGATGAACCGTATGTGATGGAGGTGGTCTCCGGCAGATAGCCGGCAATAGCCGGCCGGCAGGACAATACGGCAACGACGTTCGCGCGCCACGTTGGCCCAACCGCGAGGAAGGTCGGCCCGATACGGCGACCGGCGCTGCGGTCCGGCCGATGGAGGAGCGGCCGCGATGGAAGCACGGCGAGTGGCAATCAACGAGCAGCAGACCGCGGAACTACTTCCCGAACCCTTCCACCGCTTCCTGCGTCAACTGGCGCGCCACATCGAGCGGCGAACGGGTGCGGCTGGAGAGCGCCGGCAGAGCGGCCTCGAAGGCGGCAATGCGTTCCGGTGTCCAGAACGTCGTGTGCAGAAGACGTTCGGTGATCCGCTCGACGCGTGAACGTTCGCGAGCGGTGCGACGAACCTCCAGCAGGCCAACGCGCAGCATGTACTCGCGGTGCTTCTCGATGCCGCCGGCCACCTCCTCGATCCCCTTCCCTTCCGTTGCAACGGCGCGCACCACGTCCGGCACCCACTCATCATCGGCGTGCGTGATGCGGAAGGTAAGGATGGTCTTCAACGCAGCCACTGCCTGGTCGGCCCCCTCGCGATCGGACTTGTTCATCACGAAGAGATCGGCAATCTCCATCAGGCCGGACTTCATCGCCTGGATGGAATCACCGGACTCCGGAACAAGCACCACCACGGTACTATCCGCGGCCTTTGCGATGTCCAGCTCCGACTGCCCGACGCCAACCGTTTCGTAGATCACGATGTCGAAGCCGGCAGCGTCCAGAATATCCGCAACGTCCTGCGCCTTGGTGTTGAGGCCTCCCAGGCTGCCGCGCGTCGCCATGGAACGCACGAACACGCCGGCCTTCATGGACTCGGACTGCATGCGAACGCGATCGCCAAGGATCGCGCCGCCGGTGAAGGGAGATGTCGGATCCACCGCGATCACGGCCACACGCAGCCCGGCGGCTGTATAGTGTGCGATGAGCTTCTGGGTCATGGTGGACTTGCCGGCGCCGGGAGGGCCTGTGATGCCGATGCGGTACGCCCTGCCGGTATGGCTGTAGAGATGCGAGAGAAGATCGTCCCACCCGGCACGCTCGTTCTCCACCGCGGTGATGGCACGCGTGATGGCGAGGCGATCCCCGTTCAGAATTGCTTCAATCCTTCCCATGCGGTCTGTCGATTCGGTCATAGTCCGCAAAGTTATGAGAATGTTGCGTTGTGGCGAGCGCAGAACTCTCATGTCTCGCACGGCCTGTATCCCGCACGGCGGCTACATATCCCGCACGGCGGTATCCCGCATGGAGCCGTTGCCGACACGCGGATCAGGGAATGAGCGTGACCGGGATCTCATCGGCCGACCCCAGTATCAGCCGGATGAACTTCGTGGGGGCGACCGAATCGAGTTTCGTGAAGCCGCGTTCAACGATGATGTTCAGCGTGCCGGTGGTAAGGCATGAGAGATCGCTCGAGGAGAATGTGACGCTCCCGGGGTCGCTGGCGAAGTGCTTCATTCCACACGACTGAGGCCCGAGCACCGTATCTGCCAGCGATATCACCACCGACGCCGAGGGGGTGGTTGGTGTCCACGAGATGGTGAAGCCGGAGGACCGGGAAACAGTGGCGCCGATCGCGGGGGATGTGATCAACGTCTTCGCGGTCGGCCCCGGAAGGCTGTCCGCAAATGCAGGCGCCCATGCCCCGCTTATCGTGAACACGTTCATCCCACCGGCAACATTCAGATAGGTGGAATTGGCAGCAAGCGCATGAGCATACTGCACCTGCGTTGCGCTGGGTGTAGCGGAAAGTGTCAGTCCGTTCAGACGCACCGTGCTGACAACACTATCCGGCTTCAGAATCGCAGAGGCAAATCCTCCCTCGGTGGTATCGGTGGAGGTTCTGTATCGATGGTGCCGGACGCCGAAGGTGGAGGTGGTGGCACCGGGAGCACCGGTAGAGTACAGCGGCCCCGTGAGGCGTTGATTGGCACCTCGCTCGGAACAGGCCGCAGCGATGCAGACCAGCATGAACAGCATTCGATGAAATCGCATTGCAATGCCCTCCCGTTATTGATAACGAATCTACCGGCTGACCTGGCCGGTACTGGTACGCAGAGGAACGGTACACATGTCGAGCGGAATGTTGGAATTGAGACCGCACCCGGACCCCAGCGGATGGTTCTGCTCGTTCAATCGCATATATGCAGGACAGGGGTTGTCGGCCATGCCGCCAGGCACGGCCGTGCAGACGAAGTAGGCATCAACGGACAGATCGGTACATGGCGGAACCTCCTCTACGAGAACCTATTGACGTTTAACCTGATTGTGTAAATAGCGGCAATCCGGCATGAACGAAGAAGTTGTTGAGGATGCTCGGTCGCCGTCGGAACCGATCGAACTCATCCTCCGCCAAACGCAATAACTCGTCTTCGTTCTTCGGTGTGCT
>DASZRW010000107.1:0-154081 GCA_035549015.1 Kapaibacterium sp. (SeqCode) | reverse complement strand
CGACGATGCGCGGCGAAGCATCTTCGACTACATCGAGGCATTTTACAACCGCGAGCGCCTGCACTCGACGCTCGACTATCGCAGTCCCGTCGAATTTGAGCAGGTATTTTCTTCCATCAAATTATGTCCACAATAGCGGGGGCAGGCCACTCTGTGCGGAATCGAACGGGTAGAACACCGCTTCGCGGCCGTTTCCGCCGCGATCGATCGGGGGCATGTTCGGCATCACCCGCTCGTTGCGTGCGGGATCTGCCGCGTCGATAATGGCGTCGATATCCGTCCAGTTGGTGGAGCGGATTTCCACCACGTTCACTCCGATGGAGCGAAGGAAGTCCCAGATGGTTCCGTAGCCGTTCGGGGCCGGCGGGCGCGTTGCGACAACGCCGCCGATCTCGAATTCGTCCAGCCCGAAGCCATAGGCCGCGCGGCGGGGAACGGGGCTATCGGTCAGTGGCATCTGTGCGTGCGCAACGCACGCGAGAACAAGCAGTGCAAGCGCAGCCATCCGGAATGAGCGTGCGGATTGCTGCCAGCGCGAGGGACGTGGCATACTACCTCCTGGTTTGAATTGGGGAATAGGAAACCGGTGGTGATGAAGGGCGCACCATGCAGCCCTTCGCCATCACATCGGAAATGCGTTAGCGGATTGAAGGAATTGGGAAGAGAACCGGAGAAGAGCCCTGGGCGAGCTGGTGCTATACCCGGATCACACGAGCGGATGCCAGCAGAGTACCATGGGCATCATGGATGCTGAGGATGTAGACACCGGCGGGAACGGTGGAACAATCCCAGAGTGCTTCGCCGAGTGAGGGGCGAACATCACCGTGCGCGACCTGGCGGCCAAGCATGTCGTGAACGGAGAATCGTGCAGGCATGTGGAGCAGATCGCCTCTCCAGGCGATGTGGAGCATGTCGCGCACGGGGTTAGGCCAGAGAGCGACTGCCTGCGCATGTCCCTCGCCGGCGACGGGGTCGACGCCAGCGACATCGGGTCCAGGGATGTAGGGGCCGCCGGCGTAGATCACGGCGAGTCCGGAGTTGAAGCCTCCGTACCGATAGTCACCGCAGATATAGTCGGGCCATCCGTCGCCGTCGACATCGCCGGCAGAACGTTCCTGCGGAAAGGCATAGTTGGTATAGGCCTCGTAGGAATGGTCGGGGCCGTTGCTTCCTCCGGAGAGGAAATAGGAGTGGGAGGGGACGCTCTGGTCGAATCCGAACTGCATGATGCAGAGCGCCTCGAACCTGCCAGCCGAGTCGTTGATGAAACCGCCGCTGTGATGGGCGATGGAACCCTTGAACCACTGGTCTGCATCGTCCATGCGGAAGCTTCTGGAGCGTGCGTTTCGTCCGGACCCGGATCGGAAGAGATAGACACCCTGGCGCGTTGCCTGGTCCCATCCGCGGTCGATGGCGAGATCGGTGATGCGATCGCCGTCGCAGTCGAGGGAGGTAACCTCCCACCGTGCATCGGGGTAGTCGCTGGCGAGACGGATCAGGCGTTGATGATCCTCATGAAGGAGGTTCGTGAGATCATCGCTTCCCCAGAAGAAGAGGAGATAGTTGAGCGTGTCATGAGCGCTGCGTGCAAGAGCGATATCGCGATGCCCGTCGCCGTCGAAGTCACCGGTTGCAAAGGTTACTCGGGGTCCGGCAATATTGCTGAGGGGGCAGGTGAGGATGACCGTGGGGGAGTCCACCTGGAAGGCCGATCCTCCACGGTAGACCCAGATCTCGGAATGGTCCACCAGCCCGGTGTCCAGGCGCAGTGAGGAATGAAGCACGAGGAGCTCATCGGCGCCGTCGCCATTGAGGTCCGCAGTGAGAACGGCGCCTGGCTCGCCCGTCTGACGCGGCGGGTTCATCCGGCGCGTGTTGAGGATGGCGGCCTCGGTATCGGCGATCCGGTTGGAGTCCGTCCGGTAGATGTGCAGCTCGTAGTAGTACTTCAATTTGTTGTTGGCTGTGTCCCGGCTTCGCCCGCCGAACCCGATGGCTCTGTGTCCTGTTCCCCAGAAGTCGCCGACGACAGGGTATGCGGGTATGGGGCCGTAGTTGCCGAGGCTTACAACCGGTGTCAGCACCGTATCGATGCGTCCGCCATCGAAGCGGTAGACCTTCCATCGCTCTGCTCCACCGAAGTTGACGGCCCATGCGCTGCGTCCGGTTCCGAAGATGTCGCCGAGAGAGCCGACGCCAGCGCCGACATCTGAGCCGCCGGCGATGTTTCCTGCCACCTGCCAGACGATGCGGAGCTCGCGTGCGTTGGGAGCGGGTATGATGGTATCCCCCTGCGCGCGGAGCAGTACCGGCGCCAGCAGGAGCGTACACGCGAAGGCGAGTCTGGGAAGGAAACGAAATCTGGAGCGAGTGCCGATTGCAGCCATTGGGAACTCCGCCGGTATGAATGCTCTCTTTCGATCACATAATGAAAATGAGGAGCGGGACCTGTCACCTTATCGCACCACGACGATCGGCAACGACATACGGCCCGGGCCGGATCGTACAACGCAGCGATATATCCCGACCGTGAGTCCTGAAAGATCGATCGCGATCGCATGCATGCCGGGCTCCAGCCGGCCCGCCTCCTGCCTGATGCAGAGGCGCCCGGCGGCATCGAACAGTTCCATCGTCACCTCGCCGGCGTGCCGCAGCTCCACTACCACCGAAGCCTCGGCCGCGGCCGGGTTCGGCATGATGCCGGTGATTGCGAGCGCCGCGTCCGTTGCCGGAATATCCTCCACACCCGATGCGGATGCGTAGATGGGAACCTCGTTGAAGGTGAAGGCGCCAACGCCCCGCCGGTTTACGATCCATGGCCCTTCGTACACGTACTGCGTTCCCTCGTAGTAGTTCGATGGCACATACGTGATGTGCGTTGCGAAGCCGGGATGCTTCAGGTGAAGATGGATCGTGTTGCCGATCGCCTCACCGTTCGCAACGTTCCCCGATGAGTCGTCCAGGAAGAACTGCTCGTTGATCTTCCGCAGAACATCGCCAACAACGGTATCGTTCGGGAACGTCATCTGCTGGCCCGCCTGAAAGCGGAGTATGATTTCGTCGTGAGCGCTCGATGCGTACCAGGCCCGTTCGATGTCCGGCGATTCGATATCGGCCGTATCGTCGGAGCCGTAGAAGTCACGCGCCAGAAGGCGGTACAACTGCCCGGCAAGCGTGTAGTACCCATCGACGGAGTAGTGGCAACCGTCGTGGCCCGGCATTCCGGTTGAAGCGAAGGAGGTGACGAGCGGGAGCGAGTCCTGCAGCGTGCGCTGCAGCTCGCGCAGCGCGCCGTAGGTGGCGGGATCGGCGGAGCAGCCGGGGTGGGTCTGCATCACATAGAAGCGGCGCAGGCCCGGGTAGTCGCCTCTCCAGTCCGAGTAGAGCTTGCGGAAGTTCGTCGCATAGTTGGCGATGCCGTTCGATTCCCCCTGATACCAGAAGAGCGCGCGCGCACTCCGGGCCAGCCCGGCCTTGCGCACGCGGTAGAGCATCCGTCCGTAGATCGACGCCAGGTTCTCCGGGTTGGAATCGTCCCGTGCATTCTGTTCGATGGTGGATCCGCCAACGCCGCCGGTGATGACGCAGGTAGGAATTCCCTCCCGCTCCAGGATGTTCTCCTGCAGCCTGAGCGCCCATACCCCCACATGCCACCGTCCCTGAAACCCGGAAGCGTTCGCCGAGGAGAGTCCCCAGACAGTATCGGAGGGGAGCATCGTCCCGAAGCCGGTGTTCACGCCGAAGGTGCGGCAGAACTCGCTGCTGTAGGTTGCGGCGGCATTGCCCGGTGTGGAGTTGGACTGCCCGCACACCAGCAGCGCATCGCCGCAGATGATGCTGTCGCACACGCCGATCAGCGAATCGACACTGCCGCGGGTCAGGTAAACGCGAACGCCGAACTCCACCGGCCGTGCGTAGATGGCCGGCTTCAGCTCGAACGGCGCGCCGGAGGCCGCATAGGCCAGGGGCTGCGAGACGGATCTCCAGTAGCCTCCGTCGCGATAGAGGTCCACGCGCACGGAGTCGAAGCCGGGCGCGCTCACCGTGCCGGCGATCGGCACGATCGCGGAATCGTTCCCGTTCCGCGAGTAGAACGCAAACGGCCTGGGGAACTGCGTGAAGGGGAAGCCGTCGCCACTTCGCACCAGCGGAATGCCGTATCGCACTGCGAGGTATTCCTCCACCTGCACACGCTCGCCGGCTGTGAGGATCCGGTTGTAGACAAGGATCTCACTGACGGCGCCGGCCATGAAGTAGTTGCCGGCGAACGCCCCGATCTGAAGCGCGGAGTCCGTGCCGGCAACGGTAGCGATCCCTCCAGCGCCGAACGCGCCGTTCACGTACACCGCACCGGTAAGCGTCGTGTTCGTGAACTCGCACTCCAGAATGTTCGCCCCGTCGCGTACCGGCGTGTAGGAGTCCACGAACGTGCCGTTGTGGAACATCTTCGGATAGCGCGTGCCGCCAAGCCAGAACGCGCACACGCCGTTGCCGGAGAGGATGTTGTTGGCGGCGGCGTAGTTGTCGATGCGGGCCACCACGATCTTGGTATAGTCGCTTCCCGTGGGGAACCGGTCCGGGCAGCGAAGGTAGTGTGCACCTGGAAAGAGCACGGCCGGTCTGCCGTTGATACCGCTGGCCGTGTAGACCGGACGAGTGGCGGCATCCGCCGGGAGCGCATCGTATCCATGGCCGCTCAGATCGTGCCACGAGGTAACGGTGTCACCCGGATGAACCACGCCGGAATCGGCCCGGAACCAGAAGAGGGGGGATGCGGGAACCTGGGCGGGAGTTCGCGCCGAAGCACAGAGGAGGAGCAGCAGGAAGCCCGCGATGCGAAGGGGAGCGTAGCGCATATGGCCCACAATAGTGCGTTTCTGGGGAGAAAACATCGGCGGGGGCGAGCGCGGCAAACGTACGCATTCCTACCCTCATACGTGGTTTCTGCGTAGTCGTGCCGCCGGAATTCGGAGCGATGTTTGTATCGGCTACTGACACGATGCGGGGAAGTAATCGCGCGCCGGGCGAGCAGGCCTGGCCGTGTGCGCATCCTCGCGGCGTGTTGTCCGAATCAACTCTCGCACACTCTCCGGCCTGTGTTTCATAATTCCAACGTTTATGTGCCGGACGTGTGCGGAGTGATGCGGAGGATGGGAGACCTCCGCAACGATGCCGGCATGATTGCGACTCGTGCCGGCACGTTTCGTTGTGCCCTATGCATTTGTGTTCGCGTTTGCCTCTCGCACCGAACCGCCCGGCGTACCGAGCATCGCCATCAACGTTGAACGGATCTCCTCCTGCAGCTCGTGCTCCTGGCTTCGGGTCATGTCCGGTCGGGGTGGAATCGGCTTTCCGATGAAGACATCAACCATGCCCGGCCGAACGCGCCGGTCCGTGCGGGAGAGAAGCGCATACGTTCCGCGGATGGCAACGGGGACCATCGGGACGCCGCTTCTGGTTGCGAGCATGAAGCCGCCGCGCTTGAAGGCGCCCAGGTTGCCGTCGCGGGTTCGCGTCCCCTCCGGAAATATCGCCACCGATGCACCCTCCCCAATCTGCCGTGCGGCCCGTTCGATGCTCCCGAGCGCATTGCGGGCATCCGCCCGATCGATCAGAATGTACGGGCCGAGCGCGAGCGTCCAGCCGAAGAACGGGATGCGCGCCAGCTCACGCTTGAAGATGAAGCGGATGCTGTCCGGGATCGTGACGCCGAGAACGATGATGTCCAGATAGCTGGCGTGGTTGGCGAGATAGACATAGCAGGTTCCGCGCTCCAGGTTCTCCGTTCCGTGCACGCGCGTCCTGATGCCGAACAGCCAGAGAAGCGCTCGCGACCATTGCCGCATCAGCCGATGATATACACGCCCGCTCCGGTCAACCAGCGATACGAGGATCGAGACGATCGAATAGAAGAGCGTTACCAGAAGAACGAACGGAAGGGCAACATAGAAACGCATTCTGCGAACCTACAGAATTATCCGGCGTGTTGGGGTGGACGTCGCGATGCCCCGACAAGGCCGGGTGCGGCGATCCGGGCGGGCTGGTCCAGAGTGGCTGGTTCGGTTCGGTACGTTGAGCGCGGGAGGTCGCATTGGCCTGACTCCATCGGGGCGAGGACGATCGATGTACGTGATGCGCAATGCCTGTTGTCATGAGCGGAGGCACGTATGCTGGAGTTCCTGATGCGTGTGCGAATCCCGGACCATGCGCCCGTGCCGTCATCTCCTTCCCCGCACGCCGTCCCAGGCTGCGTTTACCGACCGTCGTCCACGTATCAACGTCTCGAAGCCGGCGTAGTGCTCCGCCAGCATCGCATCGCGCAGCGCGTCCAGTTCCCCCTCCATCATCCGGGCAATCTCCTCGTTCAGCTTCCCGGGATCGGCCGTATCCGCGCCGGCGAATGTTCTCGGCGCGCCGATGCTCATGCAGGCCAGCGGATGCTCATCGCGGCCAACCTCGTAGCGGAAGGCCACCGGGGCGATCGCCACACGCCCGAGGTGGCGGGCGATATGTGCGGCCCCCGGCTCCGTGCGGATGGGGCGCCGGTCATTCGGCGCGATGATTCCCTGCGGAAAGATCCAGAGCACGCGGGATGTCCCCTGCAGCAGCGATGAGGCATACTCGATGCTCCGCATCGCGGAGCGGGCATTGGAGCGGTCCACGGAGAAGATGCCGGCGCGGCGGAAGAACTGGTAGCGCTGCAACTCCTCCGCCTGCATCATTCCGTAGGCATCCTGATGCAGGATGCCTATGGAGAGGACGATCGGGAGGGCGGCATCCCACCAGGAGGAGTGGTTGGCAACCAGCAGGAGCGGCAGGCCGGCGTTGCCGTTCCTGCTCCACGGCTGCAACCCGTTGTGGCCGCGCGCCAGCACGGCGGCAAAGCGGCGGCGTGCCCGGCGTGCGAAGTAGCGCGCGAGCAGCCACCGGGCAGGGCCGGTGGGGCGGGCTGTGAGAAGTGTCGGGCTTTCTGCCATCGGCGTGTTTCGCGTTCGGCCGTCGTGAATCGGGAACAAATTAGTTGCCGGGCATCGAACCTGATACAGAGAGTTGAGGCTTGAGACGCTTCGTTGTTGGTGTGTGCATCCGGATGGCTGTTATATTTGCGTGCCTTCCGGATAAACGGAGCCGCTCAGCGGGTCCGACATCCCCGAACACTATTCCCCCTGAACTAGCACTGACGGCAACACGTGGCCCAATCGACACCGACCTTTCCTTCCAACACGTATGCACTGATTCTGGGCGCATCCAGCGGCTTCGGTGCCGCCACGGCGCTTGAATGCGCTCGCAGCGGCGTCAACGTCATCGGCGTGCATCTGGATCGCGGCGCGGCGCTCGCGGCGTGCACTGAGCTGCAGGAGCAGATCCGCTCGCACGGGGTGGAGGCGCATTTCTTCAACGTGAATGCCGCCGATCCCGCCCAGCGGGCCTCCGTGCTGGATTCCGTGGCCGCGACCGTTGCCACGAAGGAGGGAGCGCACGTTGCGATGCTGCTCCACTCGCTCGCCTTCGGATCGCTTCGTCCGTTTATTGCGGACAACCCGAAGGACCAACTCACGCAGGCGCAGATCGAGATGACGATGAATGTGATGGCGAACAGCCTGATCTACTGGACTCAGGACCTCGTGGAGCGCGGATTGCTCGGCAGGGGAGGGCGGATCTTTGCGATGACGAGCTCCGGCTCGCATCGCGTGCTGCCGATGTATGGTGCCGTGTCCGCGGCGAAGGCCGCACTGGAAAGCTACTGCCGCCAGCTCGCGTTCGAGCTGGGAGGGCGCGGCATCACGGCCAACGCGATACAGGCGGGCGTTACGGTAACGCCCGCGCTGAGCAAGATTCCGGGGAACGACAGTCTGATTGCGCACGCCCGGGCCCGCAACCCGCTGGGCCGCCTGACCACGCCGGAGGATGTGGCGCGCACGCTGGTGATGCTGATGCGTCCGGATGGCGGATGGATCAACGGAAGCGTGATCGCATTGGACGGCGGCGAGGATATCGTGGAGATCGATTGGACCCGGGAGGTAAACGCATGAGCCAGTTCTCCGAGTTGATACCGCGCGGTGTGATCGTGAGCTGCCAGCTGGAGCCCACCGAGCCGCTGCACACGCCGCAGCACTGCGCGCTCTTCGCGCAGGCCGCCGAGGCCGGCGGCGCCGCAGGCGTACGCGCCGAGGGGGTTGCAAACATCCAGGAGATTCGTGCCACCACCCGCATTCCGCTGATCGGCTGCCTTCGCGACAGCTACAGCGACGGCTGGATGCTGGTGACACCGGACATGAACGCCGTGGAACGCCTGATGCGTGTGGGGGTTGACGTGGTGGCCCTGGATGCAACGCTGCGACCGCGGCCCAGCGGCCACGACGGCATCCGCTTCCTCGCCGAGGTTCGCAAGCGCTTCCCGGACCTGTTGATTCTCGCGGACATCTCCACGTTCGAGGAGGGAGTGCGCGCCGCGGATGTCGGCGCCAGCGCTCTTTCCACCGTGCTCTGCGGGCGTACCAAGGAGACGTACGAGCAGTCGCTGCTGGCTTCTCCCAATCTGGATCTGATCTATCGTCTTGCAACCACCGTTCGTGCTCCGGTCCTCGCCGAAGGCTTCATCTGGAGCACGTCCGATGCGGCGAGCGCAATCGAGTCCGGTGCGTACGGCGCGGTTGTGGGAGGAGCCATCACGCGGCCCCGCGTGCTGACACAGCTCTTCGTGAACGCCGTGGAGTCCTGCCGCGTTCGATAGCGATCGAACGGTCCGCGCATTGGCGAACATCGGTGTGTCGACCGGCGGTGCCGTCGCCGCATGCATCCGGGAACCAGCTACAGCAAGGCCCCCAACCGCGAATGCGCGATCGGGGGCCTTTCGTATTCAGACGCTGCTTTCCGGGAAGGTGTTCGCCTACTTGCCGTCGAACTTCTTCAGGATGTTCTTGGTAAGATCGGTGACCATCGCGGTCTGGTCGTCCGTTGCGCCGGTCAGCGTTGTGGTGACACCGTAGCGATAGCGGGTGCCGCTCACGATGTTCACCTGATGATCCTTCTTGTTGTAGGTCACCACGCCACCGCTGCCGTTGTCGTCGAACTTCTCGGTATGCACCTTCTGGTTGTCATCTTCCTGCGAGAGGTTCATGGACCATGCCACGGACGCAAGGCCGTAGGCCGCTTCGGTGCCGCCGTAGTCCGAGACGATGACGCTGAGCTTCTTTCCGTCGCTCTCGCCTACCCAGTCCTGCTGGGCAACGGAGACGGAGTAGCCGGGCATGCTCTGCTGCGAGCCGCTCGGGTCGCCGGCCGGCTTGAATCCGGCGATCGAGGTGGGGAGGTATCCCTGGAGATCCTTGTACGGCATCGCTACCGTATCACCCTTTGCTCTCCGTTCATCGTACACCTTCTTGGCCTGATCCTGCGCCTGCTGCATCTTCTCCCCAGCCTTGGCGACCTCCTGGAGGTTGTCGATGGACTGCTTCATCTCCGACACCTTCCCCCCGCAGGAGGCAAGAAGCGCGCCGCAGGCCAGTGTCACAAGAGCAATGTTCTTCATGCGAGACTCCACGAATGAGTTTGATGGAACCGTTGGTATGAAACCGATTGTCGTTGAACTCCAGGGCGGGCGCATGCGTTCATGCAATCCAGCGTGGAGGCCGTTCTTGCTGGGGAAGAGGATAGGAACTTACAAAAAGATCGAACGATCGGAACAGTCTCCCCCGCACGTCCAGGACTTACGATGCTGTGTGCCGCTGGTGGACTGTATGTGCGATATCGCAGGGATCGGGCAGAACGTCCGGCCGTGCCGGAGATGGCCCCGCATCGCGGGCACCCGTCCGTAGCAGACGCCATGCAGCTTCCGGCAGCAGGCGCCGGCGTTGATGCCGAATGGCGCGTACCGTGATCCCGGCCGCCAGCCGAAGGCCGGGGAGCATACAGGCCTGGAACGGTGCGCCGCTGTGCGGCCCGGCAGCCGGAAGAAGAGGATGGAGCTGCAAACGGCACGCCGCTGCGCGGCGTTTCAGAGAGTGATCCGGTTGAAGGCCGATGGCGATGCTGCCAGTCCGTGTCCGGTGCATCTGCCGGCGATCGGTACATGCGTTTCCATCAATACAGTCCGCGAGCATGTGTCCGCTCAGGGATGAGGAGCCTCCTCTTCGATATCCGGTCCGGCATCCGGATGGTCGAAACATCGGCCCGAACGATATGCCCGAACGGGTTGCCCCCGGTGGGCCGTGAAGGCCATGCCGCGCCGATTCCGCTCAGCGCCCGCGCGTGACCGGAGACACGCTGCCCGTGCTTCCTCCCGCAGGAACGTGCCGCCGGGTGGGTCAGGGATTGAGCAGAAAGATTCCCCAGAACGCCCCCCACCAGAGCCGTTTCCCCCACAGCGCGAGCGTGGGGCGATTCGTTCGAAGGCGATCCCAGAACCGTATAGCCGCGGTGCATGCGGCAAGCATCACAACGATGAAGAGCGCTACCAGCCACGGACCCAGCGCCCCGTTCAGTATCGCATTGAACCACCATCGCATCCCCATCGTCATCGGTGAACCATACACCGCCATCAGATGCAGCACGTAGATCGCGAGCGATCGCGAGCCCGCCCACTCCAGCCAGGTTCGATGCCGCGGCAGATATCGCGCCGCGGCAAACATCGCCCCAACCAGAAGGAACACGCCTCCGATGCGGAAGAAGACATACTGAATGCTCGGCGCCCAGAAGTTGTCGTTCGGCGGGAAGGATGCGAGCAGCGGCGTAACCAGCGGGCAGAGGATCACCAGCGCCAGCCCGCCTGCGGCCAGGGCCCATTGCAGGCGGCGATCCGTTCCGGCGCGAGCGATCAATCCGGACGCCGCGAAGCCGAAGAACAGATAGCAGGCCGCGGGGAACAGCCCGAATGTTGCCGGAGGGGTGGGGGAGAGGTAGAACCGGAACGGGAGCGGAAGCGATGCCTGGAACGATCCATGCCAGATGTACGGCGTGGCTGCCGCGAAGGCGAGTCCCAGCAGGAGCGCCGCGAGACGGGCTGCCGGTACGCTGCGAAACAGGACGACGAGTCCGGCGAGCCCCATGCTCACGAGCGCGATGATCTGCAGGATGTTCGCATCGAACATGCGTGCAAGCTCGAACGGCCGTTGATTGTAGATGAGCTGCCGGATGGAGAGCACCGGAACCTGCAGCCAGTAGCCCAGCAGGAGCACCACGGCAAGGCGTCGCCACGTTGCGCGCGGAACGTGGACGCGGCCGCCGCCATCGTTCGCATGCCGGGCCAGCGTGATGCCCAGCGTTACGCCGCTCAGCAGTGCGAATGCCGGAGCCACGAAGCCGAAGAGAATGTTGATCTGATACCAGACCTCGTTCTGCTTCCAGACCCCGGTGAGAAATGCGTCCGTGACATGCGTGGCCACCATCAGAGCCGTGGCGAGGCCGCGCGCGAGATCGACGGCGCGCAGGCGGTTCGGTGCCGATGGCTGCGTGTGAATGTTCCGCAAGGAGGATAGGGAATGATGTCGATGCATACCGATGTTCGCCTGCGGGTGCGCGCGTTGCGCTGCGTTCGGTACCGGGGAGGAGAGCAGGCGGTGTCAGGTACCGGCTGCATGCTTCAGCGCAGCCTTGATCAATGCCTCCACCGTTGCCTCATTCTCCGGGCTTTCCTTCAGGGCGCTTCGCAGGGCGCGCTCGGCAACCGTGCGATTGTATCCCAGCGCCAGCAGTGCCGCCAGGGCTTCGTCGCGCGTGCCGGCGCGCGACGAACTTCCGTCGGGGCCTGCCGCCGCAACGCTTCCAACCTTGTCGCGCAGTTCCAGCGCGAGGCGCTCCGCCAGCTTTCTGCCGATGCCCGGCAGCCGTGTAAGCGCGGCGGCGTTCCCCTGCGCCAGGTTCTCGCGGAGCACGTCCACGCCGGCGCTGCTCAGGATGCCGATCGCCAGCTTCGGTCCCACGCCGGTGACTCCGGTGAGCAGCAGGAAGAACTCGCGCTCCGCCGTGGTGGCGAAGCCGTACAGTGTGAGCGCATCCTCGCGCACGGCCAGCCAGGTATGCAGCGCCGCCTCGCTCCCCGCGTCGGGAAGCCGCTCGTAGGTGGCCAGCGAGATCAGCGCCGCATAGCCAACGCCTCCGGCCGAGATCACGGCCTTCGTTGGAGTCTTCTCGATCAGGCGTCCAAGGAGATGTTCGATCATTGTGCTCTCTACGATTGTCGGCGGGCAACATCCGAGGGCGTCGTTGCTGGTGGCGCCGTCGTTGCTGGCGCCGTCGCTGCCGGGAGCATGGCCGGCCGATGCCCGGCTACGATTGCGCGGAGGGTTGCGTTGCCGTGAGGTTGCGAACGGCCGCTCCCTGTGCCGGAGCATGCGGCAGCCAGAGCATCACCGTGGTGCCGCAGCCGGGCGAACTGCTGAGCTGTATCACGCCGCCGTGGGCATCCACGATGGACTTCGTCAGCGAGAGCCCCAACCCGTATCCGCCCGTGGAACGCGTCCGCGATTCGTCCGTGCGGTAGAACGGTTCGAACACCTTCGCCTGCGCCTCCGGAGAAATGCCGATGCCGGTATCGGTAACCACCACGCGGGCGCCGTTGTCGTCCGGAAACACCGTCACCTTCACCGGGCCGCCGCTCTCCGCGGAATACTTGAGCGCGTTGGATATCACGTTCCGCAGCGCCACGGTGAGCCGCTGGCTGTCCGCGGTAATCTCCAGCGATCCGGTCAGCGAGTCCAGCTCCAGGCGGTCGCTGTCGTGCACGAAGGAGTCCACAACCTTCTGCACCAGTGCCACCACATCCACGGTCTCCACCACCAGCGCTCCGCCGAGCACGGCGAGACGCTCGTTCTCGAGCAGCTCCGTGATCATGGTGGCCAGCTCGTGCACGTTGCGTTCGATCGATACCTTCGCCCGCCCTTCCGGCAGCATCTCCATCGCCACCCCCATGCGGGTCAGCGGCGTGCGGAGCTCGTGGCTCACGTCGAAGAGCAGGCGGCGCTTGGAGGCGATCACGGCGGCGAGCCGCTGCGACATTGCGTTGAACGCCTTTGTCAACTCGCCCAGTTCATCGTTCGACTCCACCGGCACCGTATGCTCGAAGTTCTCGGATGCGACCGCCTTCACACCCTGCATCAGCGCGGGAATGGGGCGCAGCAGGCGCTGTACCACCCGATAGGCCGCGTACAGCAGCAGCAGCAGGATCACACCCAGCCCGATCGTGGCCGGCAGAACCAGTCCTTCCTTCGGCTCCGAACGGAGCCTGATCTCGTATGTCCAGCCGCCGATGCGAACGATGCCGTGAAGATGCTGGTCGAACTCGCGGAACAGAATCGTGTCGCCGCGATCGAACACGGACTGATCGGTTTCCTCCAGGATGGTGGCGAACGGCGGCGTGAGACTGTCGGCGCTGGACCACGTAAAGCCGTTGCGTTCCACGCGGATATCCAGCGGATAATGTGCGGCCACGTAGCGCGCAGCACTGGTATCCGGCGGCGTGCCGATTGTCTGCACCACCATCGTCAGATAGCTCGCGATCTGCTCCCGCAGGAACGTATTGTAGTTGTCGCGGAGCGCATACCGTGAATACAGTCCGATGGTGAAGGTGGCAACCATCGCCGTTGCGATCACCAGCACGAGCACTTTCCAGAAGAGAACATGCGTTCCCTCTGGCTGTGACTGGGAAGCCGAGGACTGTGAGGTCTGTGCCGACATGATCGTAAAGGATCGTCCGGGAACGATCGGGAGCGCAATGAGATGATTGACGAATGGCGGAGGGAAGGCGCCGCTCACTATGCCGCTGCGATCGCATCCGGCAGCGGACGGCGGGCAGTACATGCCGTGGGAACGGTCTTCCATCCCCACGCATGCGAACACAGGCATTCAACAACGAGAGCAGCCGTGCAGGGCACGATCTGCCTCGACGGGGTGCGAACCGACATGCACGGCATGGTGTGGAATGCCATGCCGCACGGGCGTGCGAACGCCGGGCGCTTCGCGGACCAGGCTGCTACTCGCCGGCAGGACGACCGATGAACATGTAGCCGGTTCCCCAGATTGTCTTCAGGAAGCGGGGATGACGCGGGTCGTCGCCCAGCTTCTGGCGCAGGCGGCTTACCACGACGTCCACCGAACGATTGAACGATTCCCAGGGAATGCCGCGGGTCTGCTCCATCATGAAGTCGCGATCGAGCGGCTTCTGCGGGTTCTCCGCAAACAGCCGCAGCATCTCGAACTCCGCCGTGGTCAGCTCCAGAGGCTCGCCGTCCAGCCGTGCGGACTGCGTGTTGACATCCACCTCGAGGCCGTCGAAGACATACGTGCCGTCCGTGCCGAACTCCTTCATCGTACGCCGGAGCACCACCTGGATGCGTGCCCAGAGCTCGCGCACATCGAACGGTTTCGAGAGATAATCGTCCGCTCCGGTCTCGAGCCCGGTAATGCGGTCGTTCACGTCTCCGCGGGCGGTGAGCATGATGATGGGGACGCTGGAGATCTCGCGAATCTTCTTCGCGGTCTCGAAGCCATCCATCTCCGGCATCATGACATCGAGCACGATAACGTCCGGGTGGAACTCACGCAGCTTCTTCAAGCCGATCGTGGGCCGCTCCGCCGTGGCAACCAGCGCGTTCTGCGATTCGAAGAACGCGCCGAGAAGATCGTTCAGCTCGGCGTCATCGTCTATGATGAGAATTCTGATCTGACTCATGGCGATCGAATGCTCCCCCTGAGAATTGGTCCAGTCTCGAAACAGTGAAGCCGAAATTTACGCTCTCCTGCATCATTATCCCACGTTCTTTTGCCATCGGCTCGCATTTTCGGAAGAAAAGCACCGGTTCGTTACGGGTGCTCCGCGGCCAAAAATAGTTGCCGAAACCCGGGAACCGATTCACATATGGTGCCTCCAAGCGGTGAACATCGTCGCCCCCGATGTATCTGTCTGATGCCGTCGGGGGCCTGCGACCAGGCAGCCGCCGTGCGCGCCGCAGCCGTTCCTCCGGATCCAGACCGGTTGATCGAATGGTGGCGGGTACGCCGAGCGCGCCGGTTCAAAGCGTTGGTGCGAATGAGTCCGGGGGGATCATTCGTGCCCGAGGCCCCTGCCAGTTCTTCGGCAACGAAAACGAGCAGGGGCTTTCTGTATGCGATGCCCACCATATCGCACAATCAATTCCTTCACGGCTCCTGCTGGAGCGCTGCCCGCCGGGCCGCAGTTCCACCATCGTGGTGGCGCCGGCGCTGCGACTTCCTGACGGAGAATCGCTCCGCGTACCCGGGACTGTTTTGTTAGGAACGTATGGTGTAGATTGACAACCCTTCGTGCAATCGCACCGGCATCGAACCTGAGGCCCGGAGGATGCGCGTGCGCAACTCTCCCCGGGCCGTGCATGTTGTCCTCATGCCATCCGATACCTCTTACGCATCATCGGCTCCAATGACTTCCACTTTCCAACAAGGGCGCATCCACTTTGTCGGCCGACGCAAGGAGTTGGATCGCCTGCTTCAGCATAGAAGTCGTCTCGAGGGGAACTACGAACGCGGGCGGCATCTGATACTGATCGAGGGATTCGGCGGCATCGGACGAACGGCGATCGCGGAGCAGTTCCTCTCGATGCTGGACCGTGACGATCGGAGCTTCACACCGCACGGCGCGTACAGTGCGCACCTGCGGCGCCCCGCGCTGGCTCCGCTCTTCGATGCATTGGACGATCTGCTGGCGGAGCCGTTCGCGCAGCAGCGCCTGCGGGCACTCTTCACGGACACCACCTACTATCCGCTCCTTGCACGGCTGCCGATGCTGAGCGCCTCGCTCAGCCTGGAGGCCCAGCTTGGCGCGGTCGCCATCCCCGATCCCGATACGTACGCCGCATTGATCGCCTCGGTGCTGATCCATGCTGCGCGCTTCCGGCCGGTGGTGTTGCTGCTGGAGGACATTCAATGGATGCCGGAGGAGGATCTGGCGGCACTCTCCGCGCTGAATGCCGGATTGCGCAACGCACCGGTGCTGATCCTCGCCACGCTCCGGCGCGACGCGCCGGAGGCGGAGCGTATTCGCGAGGCGTTGCGCGTGATGCTGCTGGATCAGATCTACATCCAGCCGCTTGCCACGGAGGAGATAGCCGAGCTTCTCACGGAGCTCTACGGCGCACGCGTAAGCGCTCAGCTTACCGGCGACATCGCGCACGCAAGCGAGGGGGTGCCCGGGCGTACCGTTGAACTGACGCAGCTTCTCGAACAGCGAGGCGTGTTGACGCCGGATGCAAAGGGGAAATGGAAGCTCGGTGCCGGCTATGATCGCCGGCTGTTGAAGCAGGAGAGGATGCCGGAGGAGAAGATCCGCGGCCTGGATGCCGAGGAGCGCCAGGTGCTTCTTCTGCTCGGGTGCGTGAGCGGCCAGGCGCGCCGCGATGAGCTCGCCGAATGGCTGGGGCTGATGAACGGCAACGATGCGCATCACGACATCGCCCCAATTCTGGAGCGGCTGGAAGCCAGCCGGCTGATCAAGCCGATCTTCTCCAACCCGGACGAGGTGACGTTCGCTCACGACAGCCTGTTCGAGGCGCACCGCCAGACCCGTACGGATGAGGAGCTGCGCGCCGTTGCGCGCATGGTGCTCTCGCGCCCGAACCTTCGCCTCTCCGCCTATCGCTGGACGTTCGACCCCGATCTCTTCCGCGTTCTGCTGGAGATGCTTCCGGATTCAACCGCGGAGCGGGCGGAGGTGATCGATCCGATGATCGGTTCCGCCAGCATCTACCATCAATGGGATGGGGAGCATCGTGCGCTCGTGTGCGATGTCTTCCTCGCCAACCGCGACCGCCTTACCACGCGCGAATATGCACGCGCCCTCATCCAGGCGATCTCCTGGGATCAGCTCTTCACCCGCTTCGCCGATGCGATCCCGCGTGCCGAGACTCTCTACGAGCTCACGCGTACCGAACCGGAGTGCCTGGATCTGCACGCCGAAGGCTGCGTGCTCCTGGCGGCTGCGCGCTTCTACAACGATCGCAACGTGGACGTAAGCGGCCTGGTGCACGAGGCGTGGCATGCGCTCAGCCGCATCGAGGATCCGCAGGTACGGATGGTGACGGAGCTTCAGATCACCCGCATACGTGCCGCGCTCGTCCCGGTCGGCAAGCCGCAGGAGGCGATCAACCAGATGCGGCGCGTGATGCAGCTCGCCGAACAGCTCGGCATCGACGACGAGAAGTACAACGTGCTTCCCGACCTCGTTGTCCGCTCCGCGCGAATGCGCGACGAGGAGAGCCTGCGCTTCTTCTGCAGCGAGCTGCTGGTTGCGATCAACAGCGGTGCCTCGGCGAAGGCCATCCCTCCGTTCACCGTGGTCTCCAGCGTGGTTCGCGCGGCGATCATCAGCGGCGACATCTTCATGGCGCGGAGGCTCTTCGAAAGCTGGAGCCGCGCATCCGCTCCGCTCGCGATCACGCACTTCGTTGCCTACAGTTATCTCACCGCGCTCTTCGCCTATGCGGACGGCGAGCCATCCGTTGCAGCGGATACGGCGATCAACGCGCGCGAGGAGGTGCTGCGGCATCGCTCTACATCGAAGCAGTTCCCGTGGGACCTTGCGTTCAGCTATGCGGTGCTGCTGGTGCAGCTTGTTCCCGCCCTGGTTGCAGCCGGGCGTCTGGTGGAGGGGCTGGGCCTTACCGAGACGATGCTGGTGGAACTGGAGCTCACGGAGAATGCGCTCCCGGACAACGCTCTTCCGGACGTTCGCTCCGTGCTTCAACTGTATCGCGCCTGGCTGCGGTGGCGCTGCCTTCTCCCGGTGGAGGCGCCGATTGCGCTCAGCTGGCCTTCCGGCTCGCGCGGCGGTGAAGGCTGGCCCGATCCGCACGTGGTTGCGTTCGATCCCGAATCGGCCCGGCAGGCGGGGAACGCCTATCGTACGCTCTACGCCGAGGCGGTCGGCATGGCATCGCCTCCGCTCCGCTTCATTGCCGACATGTTGCTGGCAACGATCGAGTGCGCGGAGCGTTCCTACCCGGAGGCGCTTGCCGCGATCGCCAGCGCGGCCGATGCATGCGAGCGGGTGTACGACTGGTCGAAGGAAGTGGAATACCGCAGCGCCGCGATCACCGTAAGGCTTCGCTGGGGACAGCGCGACCCGGAGCAGGCGGAGTCGCTCCTGGACGATGCGCTGGAAAACGCCAGAGCGCTCTTTGCGAAGATGTCGGAGAAGGGGATGATCAATCGCATCGCGCAGCTCTCCGCGCTCTTCCGTGTCGAGGCACAGGCGGTCTCCGTTCCGTCGAATCGCGATTACGCCGCGCAGTTCGAACGCCTCGGGTCGATGTCGCAGACCGCTGCGCTTGCCGTTGTGCGCAACAGCCGTTCGGCGGACTCCGGGCCGATCGATCGTGCACGGCTCTTCCTCATGGGGCATCTCCGTCTGATGCGGCCGCATTCCTACATGGAGCTGGGGGAGGGAGTGTTCGGGCGCGAGGCCGCGCGCACACTGCTTACGGCGTTGGTTGCGGCGGAGGTGCTGAACCGGGCTCCGACCCGCGAGGAACTGGCACTGCGCGTTGCGCCGAAGGCGCGCACACAGGAACAGCAGAAGAAGGCGCTCTACAACGCGGCAAGCGCGGCGCGGGCTGCATGCGGATCGGCAAACAGCATCCTTGCCGTGGGAGCAAGCAGCGTGGAACTGAACATCAACGCGGAACTCGAGGGGAGTGTCTGGGTGGACGCGCTGGAGATCGTGCGTGCGGCGGAGCGTGGCGAGGAGTTGGAGCGGAGCGGCAAGACCGGTGCTGCGTTCGATGAGTTTCGCCGTGCGCTTCTCCTTTCGCGCAAGGGGGAGTTCGCCGCCGATGTCTACGCGGAATGGGTGGATGCCGCGCGCGACCGGCTGCGCGAGGTTGTTCGCAATGCGGCGCTCGCAGTGGCGCGTATCGCCCTGCGCAGCGGCCAGTACACGGCCGGCATCGAGGCCGTCAGCGATCAGCTCACGCGCGATCCGTTCGATGAGGCGGCGCACCGCTCGTTGATCCGGCTCTACAACGAGAGCAGCAATCGCTCCGCGGCGTTGAAGCAGTGGGAGAAGTGCCGCAAGCTGATCAAGCGTGAGTTCGGTGTGGAACTGGAGCCGGAGACGATGCGGCTGCGGCGCGAAATCCTTGCTGCCGGCGACGGGCAGCCGGCGATGGCGTCGCGACGGTAACGGAGGGGCGCGGCCCGAAACGTATCGCAGAACGATATCCGTGCGGAGAGCATCCTTCGGCGTGATGCACGGGTTCGCGATCCGTTACTGCAGGGTGTCCGCATCACCCGGGATGGTGCCGGCCTGCCGCATCAGCTGCAGCAGCTCCGTATCGTCCGGGATGATTGCCAGGATGGAGGCAAGCACGATGCGTGCGTTGCCGGTATCCCGTTCGAAGAGAAGGCCGCGCGCAACGTCGATCGATGCGGTTCGCAGCCGGCCTTCGAAGTCCTTCCGTGCCGCCTCGAAGAACGGCTCGGTGAGTCCCGGGAAGGGCGCCCGGGCTCCAACGATCTCGAAGGCCGTGGCCAGCAGCCGGTGCGCGCGCACCAGCGCACCCTTCGCAACGGACTCCTCCACTTCGTCCAGCAGTGCTGCGGCCCTGATCAGATCCACCTCCACACGTTCCGGATTCAACCGCGGTGTCTCTCCATTGGTGAGGATGATCTCCTGGCCCAGAAGCTCGCGCAGCCGATAGACGGAGATGTTGACAACTTTTCGGGCGTGGTCCGCGGCGTCGTAGTTGCCGGTTGCGATGTGGCAGAACTCGCGATGGCGCAGAGGCTGCTCCAGCATCATGTCCGCGACCATCAGCGCCAGAAGTACGCGCAGGCGCGCTCCGCGAATGCGAATCCGCTCGCCGTCCGGCAGCGTCGTGCCGATGGATCCGAGCATGGAGATCATGAGAGGGCGATGTGTCTCGCCACTGTTCTCGAGCGCCTGCGGCAGCGAGGCAATCGTTGCGGTCAGGCCCTGCCGTTCCCGCTCATCGAGCATGCCGCCGTACCGCCGGACCAGCCCCGAGAGGGCCACGCCGAGCTTGCATGCGCGGAGCCAGGCGATCCCCCTGCGGAGCGCGCTTCGAAGCAGGTCGTGCTCCGCACCGGCCGCATGCAGTGCGGCGGCGTTGACTGCCATCGCCGCCAGGTCGATCACGGCAGCCACTGCGAGCATATCGGCCACACGCAGGATGGGATCCGGGAGGGCGGAGGCGAGAACGCCGACGGTGACCGGTTCGCCTGCAACAACCGATGCCAGCAGGGGTGCGAGCGGACCGTGGGGCGTTCCTTTATCGGATGCCAGAGCGGCCAGTGCGGTGCGGTCGTTCCGCTCGACTGCGATCAGCACGGACATCGTCTGCGAGAGACTGCGTGCGGCCTCCGGGTAGGCGTCCAGCATGGAGCCGGCCCACGCGCGTTCGCCGCGCAACAGGCCGGCCGTAATCAGCACGTATCCGATCTGCTGGCGAAGTCCTTCCAGGGCCTGGCCGGTTACCGTGGCCGGCAGGTTCTCCGCTGCCCGTTCGACGTCGCGAAGCGGCGTGCCGAGCACGGCGTTCGCATGGATGACGGCCAGTTCGGCGCTTGCGCGGCTGCGGGCAAGGTTCAGCTCCATGATGCGCGGCATTCCTCGCGCCGCGACGTCGCGCGCCTCCTCCATCATTCCGATGGAAAGCAGGAAGTCCAGTTTCGGGACGCAGGTCACCGCCGTTTCGTCAGCAAGCGCGTTCAGCTGATAGTACAGGCGCAGGCGTTCATCGAGCTCGTCGGCGGAGGTGAAGACGGTGAGGAAGGCGGGCATGATGGTGCGGAGCGCCACATCGCGCATCCTGGCGGAGAGCCCGGGCGCACCCATCGCACGATGCAGACAGGCCTCCACGCTGCGTCCCAGATCCAGCAGGTGATTGCGCCGGGCGAACTGTGCCACGTCGCGCAGATAGAGAATGTGGTATACGCTGGGAAGCAGACCGCTGAATCGCTCCACCAGATTGCGCACCTCCTCCCATACCACGAAGCACTCTCCCTGATCGGTTCGCGCGCACATGCGATGCCGGTGTGTCAGAGCCAGCAGGCGCCACCGCGCCTGAAGCTCCGTGGCCGGGTTGGCCGTGCGCTCCGGCAGCTCCACCACCACCTGGCGATACTCCGCACCGTAGTCACCGCGGCGCAGCAATGAAAGGCGGCATCCAGCGAGCCTCAGATCGATGTCGAGCAGTTCCTCTTCCGGGATTCGCGCGCGATCGAGTCGTGCGGCAAGTCGCGCCGCGGCCGAATAGACCGGAAGCGCAAGCTTCCACTCGGGGCTCTCATCCAGAATGTATGCCGCACCGATGCATCTGGTGATGGCATGCTGCAGGTTCGTTATCGGAAGAACGTCAACGCGCTCCTCCGCTGCCAGAAGCTGGAACGGGAGGAAGGAGTACAGTGGTGCATTGGATGCGATGGCGGTGGCCAGGCGCACGTCGTCTATCTCGGCATTGTGGGCGAAGTAGCGATGAAGAAGCGAATGTGTGAATGCGTGGAGCGGGAAGTTGCTGGCCGGATAGAGATCGCGGCTGTTGCCGACGATGGGAGCCGGCACGGTGGATGCAATGCCGATGATCCCAACCTCCTCGAGGCGCTCCAGCATTGCCACGGCGTCCCGATCCATGATCTGCGCGGCTTCCACGGAGAATACTTCCCCAAGGCAGGCGAAGCGGCTTGCGCCGAGGCGTTCCTCCGTGGTCAGATGCGACGCCATCCCCCCGGCCAGATCGCGAATGCTCTCGTGAATGCAGCGCTCCAGATCGTCGAAGCCGGGCATGGCTCTCGGTTCATCCGATTGCTCCGTGCCGCGCCCGTTTTCGTTGGGAGCGACGAGCGTTGTTGCAACAACCATCAACGATGAGCGAAGCGCAAGCGGGTTCCCCTGCGTGGAATCGGAGAGCAGGGTGAGCGCATCGCTGGAGAGGGAGGCATCGAAGAGGAGCGTCCACAGTTCCTCGATGTCGCCCCGGCCCAGGCCGGACATCGCGATCTCCTCCACGAGGTAGCGCTCCAGGATTCCACGCGGAGTGAAGTTGACCGAGCGCGCGATGCAGAGGATGGAGATGGCTTCATCCGTCAGCGCCTGCAGCAGCCTGGAGCAGTCGCCAAGCGCATCGCCGTTCAGCAGATGAATGTCCTCCAGCACCACGAGCGTGGGGCGCAGCCGTGCGGTGCGCTGGAGCGCGGCGATCACCGTGGCAAGCCGTTCGTCCGCCGGCGGTTCGGCAACCGAAGCGGTATCCGGTGAAGCGCGCAAGGCCTCCGCGATGATGGCGGCAAGCGAGGTGCCGCCCCGCTCCGCCAGATGTGCGTGTACCACTGCGCCTCCCTCGTCACGTATCACCACGATCGCTTCATCGATCAGGCGGCTCTTCCCCACACCCGCTTCTCCCGTGAGCAATGCCACACGCAGTCCCTGCGCTTCGAACGTCTCCTGCCAGAAGCGAACGATGCGCTCGATATTGTAGGTTATCAAACTAATCCATGTTCATTATCGAGATATTTTCGCCCCAATGCAGGTACGACCAGTAGCGTAGATTACCAAATTAACGGCCCTACTTTCGGCCAGTATAAGCAGCTTGAGTAGGGCCGTCCGCAGTGAGTGAAAGTGGTCCCCGTTGAGCCTACGAGAACGATCTGATGGCCATCACCATATCGCTTCAGCTCAACGGGGATAGAGAGGACGCCCCCTCCAATGAGGGGCGCTTGGATGGCCTGCAAGATACGAACGGCCGAAGGTGATTCCCTCGGCCGTCGTCGTTCAGTAGTTGCGGATCAGCAGCTCTCCAACCTGCTTTCGTGTAGGACTACACGTCCACTCGCGTGGGTTACGTGGGATTGATCAGAGCGGTGATTATGCCAGACCCTGTCGATCCCGTGAATGCTTCGAGAGCTCTGCCGATGATCGCGAGCGGATGCGCGGTGAAGGGATCGACGCGCTTGGCCTCACCAACATGCGAGGACGACGCCAAGCAGTCCCCGCGCGCGATCGCTCCTCCCTCGTCGTTCACCTTGATCGAAACGATGCCGTTGCGTGCCATCGCGATGCGCGGCTTCGCGCCGTCCATGCCATCCTCCGGAACACCAGCCAGCATGTTGGCGGCATCCTGCGACACCACGACACCGGCAACCAAGAATGAATCGGCCGACGTCGATCTCGTGAATGTGTGGTCGTTGGCCGTGTCGATCACCAGCACATCACCAAGCTCATAGTCTTCCTTGCTTCCCGTGAACTCGACAGCCTCGGCGAAGTCAGCACCACCCGTCTGCGTGCCGCCGTTGAAGTAGCCCTTCCCCGTGTTGTCGATCCTGGCCTTGTTGACACCGGTGGCTTGGAAGATGGCGATGTTGCGGGCAGTCGTCGTAGACGTTCCGCCGCCGCGGTAGTCGACGACCAACGCATTGCCAGTGCCCGCGGTCTTGATCAGCGCCGCATCGCTGCTGTTGGTGCCGCTGTTGATCTCGATCGTTGCAGCTCGGCCTGTGGTTGTACTGGTGTTGAGCATGTAGACGCAGTCAGCCGTCGAGGCGCTCTCAGCGCGTACGGCGTTGCCACCGCCGGCCGCCGTCACCTGAGCGTACACCGCACGCCCCGTGGAGGTGTTGGTGGCGTACAGGGCATCGCCGCTGCTGGAGCTCTCGGCGCGCACACCGTTGCCCGTGCTCGAAGCAATACCGCGCAGCGCGTGTCCGGAACTGGATGTCGTGATGGCGAACCCACCGCCCGTGCCGGAGACAGTCAGTGTCAGCGCGGCCGACGCGCTGTTGAGCGTCTGTGCCGGCAGAGGATAGTGCAGCGATCCGGCCTCGGCATAGCCCCAGATTGCGCTGCCTGCCCACGTCGACGAGCACATGAGCGACATGCCATCGGTACCGCCGGCCTTCGAGACGTTGGCCGGGATGATGGTGCTCTGCGCAAGCTTCACACCGCTGCCGGCAGAGCCGCCCGTGATACTGCCGTCCTTTACCGTCAGCTTGCTGCTGCCATCAACGCTGATGAATGTGTTATCGTAGTTCACCGCGATCGTGCCGGTCGATGTGATGGTGCCGCCACTCAGCCCGCTGCCCGCCGTGATGCTCACCACACCAGCAGGGAAGAGAAGCTGCTCCCAATCAGTCAGCGCCGCCGGGTCGCTCCCTTTCAGGATGTATGTTTTTTGCTGATCCGTACGCACGGCCACGTCGCCGGTCTGCGCCGTGAGTGCCAGCATGGCGGCCTGGCTCGAGACCACGGAGGTAGCAGTGATGGCGAGCGGCGGTAATTGGGTGCTGTTGATGAGTCCACTGCCATCGAGTCCCGCGTAACCGCCAGGCACGTTTTTGTTTGACGCCAGTTCCGGTGTGAACGCCAGGTGTCCGAGCATGATGGCACCGTTGTTGATCCACATCGCACCAACACCATCGATCCCGATATCGCCTCCGGTCTTGACGTGCCCAAGCGCTGCACCGGCAATCGCCTGCGTGTGTGTGTAGGTCGCAGCAAGCGTGATATCCGGTGCCGTGAGCACCGACGTCTCGCCAGTGACACCCCGGAGGCGCGACGCAAGAATCTGCAACCAGCCGGTCACCGATGCAGTCAGTCCCGCAGGAACAGTAGCTCCCTCATCCAGCACGCGCATCCCGATCTTGTCATCCGATACCACTCCCGCGCGAATGATCGCGTTCGCGATCGTGCCGGAGAGATCTCCGCCGATCGGTGCCGCCTGTGAGTAGTTGCGAACCGTTTCCGGATGCACTCCGGTGCGCAACCGGGACCAATCCTCGTGGCGCTGCCCGTCGACCGACAGGCGCTTGTCTACTGCCTGTGACATCAGATCCCCAGGATATCGATTTTGGCTTCACCGCGTGACATGTCCCCCTCGTAGGACACGATGATGCCATAGAGGCGTAGAAACGATCCGTACGTCTCGCCTGCCGGCAGCAAGCAATTTGCATCGCCCGTGCCGATGATGACCTTGTCACCGAGTTGGTCAGGGCGTACCAGCGTCATCGGAACGACAATCCCCTCCAACAGTGTCTGCTCGACCGTACCGATCAGTGCTCCCATGCTGGCAGCTGTGGCGTAGGGGATGCACGACGCTCCCTGCACCAGTTCCATCTGGTCGAGTAGCGCATCAGCCCAACCGTTCTTTGTCGGATCATTCGAATGCCGGTCATCTGCATAGACCGGCCATTCATCGAACGGCGGGTGGTAGTACTCGGTATCATCGCCAGTGCTGATACCGACAGTGCTATCGACCAGGATAATCACCTCGGACGTAGTGAGGTACTGTCCATCCACGTACGGCCGATCACGATAGTAGAGCGACCACATCGAGAACGGCGCCGGCACTACTACTGCCACGTGATCCACGTCATCGAAGTCTCCGATGGGAGATTGGTCGTACGGCATCAGTAGGGATGTCACGTGGCCGCGGCTACCGCGACTTCCATCATCACCGAGGTGCGGTAGGTTGTGAAACAGTACACGATATGGCCACAGTTCTTCGGTGCGAATTCCTGAGAGCGGTGTCGGCACTTCGTGATCGACCAGATCACGCTGCGACATACCCGGCACTGCCCACTTCACAGACCGCATCGCACGGCCAGGCCGGCGCGGGTTCGGCTTCTGGTCCGTCAGCAGTATGGTAGGGATAGTGACATTGGCAGACCGAGACACCTGCGGTTTGAGGTGCACGATGTGCACCTGGTCCGCATCGATGTTCTCATACGTCACTTTTACCACCGTTGACGCGAACCACGTCTTGACCAGGTCGTACCCGCTCTCGAACCGGTACAGGGACTGCTGTTCGCTGCCGTGCCCGTTGTCGATCAGCAAACCTTCCGTTGCATTCGCCAGGCTATCTGTGTCGCTCACTGCGCCACGGAACAGAAGATCGTCCCAGAGGAGTTCGTCGCCGGGCGCCGTGGACCGTGTGCACCCCTGCTTGTGCAGATGTGTGGTGCGGAAGGGATGTGTACCCGACGATATAGCCGCGGTGCTCAATCGCAGGAAGCTTTTGATTGCCGTGGTCGCCAGCGTCAGCAGGCCGGCATAGAGATCCGACAGCCGCCAATACCATGAGTACCACTCCACGCCACGGCCGCATTGCACGTACGCGTACGTCAGGTCTCCATCACGGAACAACAACTCGTAGGAGATGGTATACGGGCCGATCGGCGTGCGTACGTTGCGCACCCAGCGTGCCAGATAGTCCGGCTTGATGCGCTGGAAGCAGAGCCGCTGCAAATCGACGATCGTGAAGTTCATCAGGATCGTGGCCGACTCCGTGCCGGGATTCTCGATCGGGAACTCCTGCGGAGGAGAGGACGTGATAGCACCCTGGAAGTAGAGCTGCGTTGGTGTGGCGCCAATACCATTGTCCCAGAGGAAGCGGATCACGGTGCTCGTCTCGAACGGTTCGCTGCCGTCGCCGAGATCGAAACTGTGCCAGGTTCCGAACGGATTGATGAACGCGGCGCGCAACTCGTCACACTCCTCGGTCCATCGCAGCGAACCGAGATCCACGGTGCCGTTCCCTTCGCCGGTTTCCGGCGCCCCGAACGGCAGCTTATCGTATTGGCGCCGTACACCACCCGAGAACACAATGACCGCTGTCTCGCCGAGCTCATGCCAGTGTACCGGGAAATCCTCGTCATCGAGATCCACGCCGTTACTGACCGGCAGGATCTCCATGCGCCAGTTGATGCCGGCCTCGGTGAACTCACGGAACCATGCGTTGCAGGGATAGGACATCAGATGCCTCGTGCGCGGTTTTCGAGTGTCAGTGTCACCTCGATGGTGCCATCGTAGGGATACCGAAAATCCCAGCCGGCGACCATCACGTCGATCGCGCCGGAGACCAGCATGGCATCGTACCGGCGCTGCGGCCAGAGGGGCAATCCGGACACCGCCGTGATCCGTCGGAACGGCCGCTTCAATACCACCAGCAGATCGTCCAGAAGATCCGGAGGATGGTCCGCTGTCGCATCGTCGAGTGAGAACGGCAAAAGTTTTGCGACGTGGCGCCATCGCCACTCGCCGGCATCGTTCTTGCCACCGCCTGCGAACTTCTTCACGTCTCCCTCGAGCAGCGGTATGAGCTCAGGCCCACCAGTCTGCAGCGTCACGGACACCGTGTCGCCGGTGCCGTCGGGGTTGATCGCTCCATCGATTGTCAGCAGTAAGTCGGTCATGATCAGGAGAGTATTGCGTCACGATGCCGCTGTTGGTCGACAGACCAGTGCAGTGTGCGCTGGTCCACTTCGACGCGGCCGAAGCTGTTGTGAATGAACCGATGAGACTCGAATCTACTCGCCATGAACTGCACGTTCTCGTTCAACGTGTCAAGGCTATCCTTCATGTCCGTACGAAGGGATTCCATCTGCTGCCGTGTTGAGGCGTGCACCGCATCCACGTGATCACGCAGCCACCGGCCATCCGGTCCCACGAAGTACTTCCCGAACCGATCGACGAACCACTGTTCCTGCGTGCCGCCTCGATGCAGGTGCTCGAAAAGCATACGATTCTCCGGGACACGCGTCACCTCGTGCCCGTGCACAAATTCCTGCCGGTGCACCACACCAGCGACATCCCGCGGGTTGCCGTTGCCGGTGTAGCCGGCATCGTAGAATCCGGCAATCGATCTGGCGGTGCCAACAGCAAGCTTGAGTAGACCGGTCAAGATGCCGTACTTGATCAGCGCTGTAGTGCCAAGCGTGGCGACGGCGTCTGGTGTGGCCAGGGAAATGCCCAGGATCTGCGCCGACCACACCGGCACCATCTTGTCCAGGAAGTCAAACGCGAGCTTACCGGCTGCCTTCAATGCGTTATCGGCAATGTTCTGCTGTTCGAACGTGGCGCGGCCGAGTATGGCCGTGAACTGCAGTCCAGCCGCGCCAAGCACATCCAAAAACTGACCGGTACCCTGTGCGTACTGATCCGTGGCTGTTGCGGTCGAGGCCGCGAACGTGGTCTGTAGCGCTGTGAAACTGCCAGCCAATCCCGCGTTGAATGCATCGAGCACGTTGATGCTTTGCTCGTCGAGCTGCTGCTGCAGCGCCGTGCGTTTGTCACTCAGTTCCTTCAGCTTGGCATCGTACGTCTCGGCATCGATGATATGTGAGTTGTACTTGTCGTGCAGCGCCTTGCGCTCGGTATCGAGTCCCTCGATCTCCTTCTGGATGCGCTCCTGGTCCTGCAGCGAGAGTTTGTTCGAGAGGTTGGTACGGAACGCGTCCACGAACGCGTTCAGCGTCTTTACCTCATCGTGCTTGTCCAGTTCCGCCTGTACCTCCAGATCCGCGGCCCTGCGATCAGCGTCGGCGCGTTGGGCTCGCAAGTCCTCCATCCGCTGCGTGAATTGCTGTTCGTCCAGCACCGTACGGCCGATGTGGTCCAGCCGCCCGCGATGTTCACGTTCCAGGCGGGCGATCTCTTTGGCCAGCGCCGCATCGGCCTCTGCGTTCTTCGCACGCAGCTCTGCCTCGAGCCGCGCCTTCTCCTGATCAGAGGCTGCCGATTCGATCTTGGTTTTGTAGTCCGCCTCCCGCTTCGCCTGATCGGACGCCGCCTTATTCGTCGCATCGGCCATGCGCCGCGTGAAGTCCGCCTGCTCGGCAATACGCAGCTCGAACGCTTCCTCGCGCAGGCGCGTCAATTCCTTCTCGCCGGCAACGATCTGTTTGCGCTCCTCGCGCAGGCTGGTCTCGGCCTCGAGCCGCTTCTGCTCGCGTTCTCGTTCGGCGACGTCCGTGATGGTCGCCAGGCGCGCCTTGCCGATTGCCTCACGCAAGGATTCTTCGTTGGCCTTGATCTGCTGTTTCTCTGCGTTGTCGGTCGCCGCCCGCTCCCGCTTCAGGCTCTCCAGGATCTTCCGCAGATCACCGTCGGAGACCAGGTTCTGCAACTTCTCCGGTAGTGATGCGCGGATCTCCTCGAAGCTCTTCGTGGGATCGATCGCGTCGCGTACACTGAGGCGGAAGTCGTGCAGTGATGATGTCAGCGTGGCCTGCGCCGCGTTTACACCCTCGACCGCCTTGCTCACGGCCTCCTGCGCCCTCGTTATGGCGGCTTCGTCACGGGCTTTGCCCTGCTTTGCCTCTTCATCGTCGAGAGCCTTCTGCGCACGCGCCAGATCGATCTGCGCCTGGATCACCGCATCGGCTTCATCAGTCGTTGCCTTGCGTGCCGCATCCTGGAAGGCTTTGCTGTCAGTCAGGATCGCCAACGTGCGGCTCGCCGCCTCGCGGTGCATCACGTCGATCAACAGCGCGTTACGCGTGCGCACCGATGCCACATCCGTCTCGGTGATCGCCTCGATGCCGGCACGGATCACCGCCACATCCTGCGCATTGATCTCATCCTGTAACCTCAGCAGATCCACGCCCAGCTTCTCACGCGCCGCCTGCCGCTTGTTGGCGGCGTCCAGTTCTTTACCATCCAACTCCTCTTGGCGTGCACTTTGGCGCGTCTCGAAATCCTTCTGCGTAATCTCCTTCTTCTTCACCCTCGCCTTGTCTTCCTTCTCCTCAGCAACGTTCTTCGCCTTCTGCAGGTCGATCGCCTGCTGTGCGGCAACCGCCTCCTTCAGGAGCTGATCATCGATCAACGCCAGCGCGTTCTTCTGGCGCAGCTCCAGGAGCTTGAGTGCATCCTGATCAGTCTTGTCCTCCTTCTTCTTGTCCTCCTTCTTGTCCAGGCCGTACTGGATGCGCAGGCGCTTCAACTCCGCCTGTGCGGTCTTCAGGTCCTTTACTTCCTGCGGCAGGCGCGCAGCGGCCTCCTTCGCCGCCTTCTGCTCCTGCTCCGACAGGTCGCGGCCGAGCTTTCGCTTCACGTTCACCAGGGCGATCGCGGCCAGGTCCTGCTGCACTGCCTGGTCCATCAGGGAGTTCATCTCCTTAAACTGATCGGCCAGGCTCTTTGCGTCGACCACGTTGGATCGGATCTGCTGCTGTTGCTGCTGCAGGCCGACGGTCACGCCCTGGATGGCCTTGCCCGTGAAGCCGAACTCCTTCGAGATGTTCGCGATGTCTCCCTTGATCAACCCGACCTTCTTCCCCTGGTTCGCTGCGCTCTGGAACGCCAGGCCACCCTGGTTGATCTTGTCGTTCATGGCGAGGATCTCGCCACTGAGGCGCGCCACTTCCTTCGGGTCAGAGGCGGCTAGCTTCTGCGCCTCGAGCGCATGGAGCTCGTCGACGTTGGCGCCGATGGCGGCCGCCTGCTGCTCCATGTTCTTGCGGTACTCCGCCGCAAGCGTGGCCTGTTTCTGGTCGTACACCAGACGCTGCGCGGCCGTGAGCTTGGAGGTGCTCTGCTCGGCGAGTTCATTCGCCTCGCGGATGATGCCGGTCGTGCGCTGCGTGATCTGCGCGACGCGCCGGTCGTCGCTGATGACGTTTAACGTCATCGTGACCGGCTTCATTAGCTTCTGCGCCGTGTCCGGCAGTGCCTTGATAGCAGCCTGCGTCCCGGTGTCATCGAGATCAGCCTCCACCTTCACGCGCCGCTCGTCGGCAACCTTCTGCGCGTCCGCCAGCTTCTTCTCCAGATCATCCTGGAGCGACTTGTCGTTGCCGAACTTCGCGTCAGCGAGCTGGCGCTTCAAGTCCGCGACGTTCGCCTGCGCCTTCTTGTATGCCTCGGCATGGTTCACTGCCGCATTGACCAGCTTTTGCTGCTCGTCGGACATGCCGGCGATCGATTGCTTGAACTGCTCCGCGTTGGCGAGGGAGGAGGCGAAGTCCGGAGGCGCGAGCTCTCGCACCACATCGGCCGCGACGTTCAACTTCGCCGCGATGTCATCGATCGTCAGGCCCATCTGGCCGTACTGATCGATCATCTTGGTCTGCTGCGCGCGGGCCGCCTCCAGCTCCGGCGCCATCTTGTTGATCTCGTCGCGCGTCTTCTTCAGCTTGTCCTTCGCGCCGTCGAGCACACCAACGAGTTTCAGGCCCACACCTACGGGGCCGAGGAGAAGCGCCTTCCCCCAGGAGTCGGCTTCGGCGGCCTGCTGCCCCTGCTTGGTGTTGAGCTGCTGACGCTCTGCACGCAGCTCGCGCATCTTCTCCACGTTGGCCGTGATCGACTCCTGGAGCGCCTTCGCCTGGTCGTCCATGTCGGCCATCTGCTCGGCCACACGCTGGTCCGCCAGCGCCTTCTGCTCGTCCGCGTACTTGCGCAGCGCGTCACTGCTGACGTCCAGCCGCTGCTTGTGCCCGTCCAGCTTCTGGTTCAGGTCGTCGATGTGATCGACCACTTCCGGCGCCTTCCGTGCCACACGGTCCAGCGCCTCGGCGTACTTGTGCTGGCTTTCCGGATCAGACTTCCCCTTCACCGAATCCAACTCGTCTGCAAGCTTGTGCAGCTCTCGCTGTTGCTTCGCTGCGGCCTGCTGCCCCTCGAGCGCCGCGTTCATCTTCTCCTGCGACTGCGCGGCATCCTCGGTCGCCGTCTTCAGGTCCTTGGTCTTCGAGGAGAAGATGGCGTAGGCGGCCGCACCGGCCGCGAGCAGGGCGAGCGCAATGCCGAGGGGAGAGGCCAGGAACGCCGCGTTGAGTGCATACTGCGCCCCAGTGGCCGCGTCTGTGGCAATGGCTTGTACGCCCTTCGCTGCAGTGTTGGCAGTGGTCGCTGCAGTGTCTGCAACAGTTTCCGTAACGCCCACCACCTTCAAGATACCCACCTTTATGAGCGCCGGCGCCACGGTGCCGAGCAGGCCCTGCCCGAACTTCAGCATGCTCTCGGTGGGGAAGATCTCCTTCAGCCCGACGAGCGTCGTGATCATCGGCGCGATCTGCGTGGCGCCGGCAGCGGCGGAGACGAACCCGGAACCGATCTTGTCCAGCCCCTTGATCGCGAAGTCTTCGGCGATCGTCAGCATGCGCTGCGTCCGCACCTCCACACTGTCGGACATCTGCTCGTAGGCATTGCGCGCAGAGCCCGATGTGTCCCGCACGTCCTCGACGGCCTGGGCAAAGCCCTGCATATCGCCGGTCAGCACGTTGAACGCAGCACCGGCCTCGCTCGAGGAGAACAACTGTGTGGCAGACTTCCCGGTCGCATCGATCGCCACCTTGATGCGGCCGAGGATGTCCGGCAGCTCCTCATTGCGCAGGCTGTCCATCGACACGCCAGCCGCCTTCAGGATCGGCGCCAACGCCGCTCCCGGCTTCTGCATCTCGATCAGAAGCTGGTTCACTTTGGTGGTGCTCTGTGCCATCGGCACGCCCTTCTGCGTCATGAACGCAAGCGCACCACCGAGGCCATAGAACTTGACACCCGCGGCGGCGGCCGTCGGCGTGACGTTGGCCAACTGCGAGGCCAACTCCGGAATACTCGTTACGCCGACGTTCACAATGTTGAACATGTAGTCGGCGTACTTGCCGGTGGAGAGAGCGGACTCCCCGAACGCATTCAACGTGCCGGTCATGAGCTGCGTCGCCGATGCAAGAGGCGCTGCGCCACCGACCGACAATTCGCCCACCTTCTGAATGAACTCGCCCAACTCCTTCTTGCCGCCCTGCACACCGCTCGCGATGGCATCGAACATCCCCTGCTGTAACTGACCTGCCTTGATCGGAAGGCCATCCCACGAACTGGACATATCGAGCGCTGCCTGGCGCAGATCGTCAGCCATCGCGGCCGCCTCGGGTCCCAGCGTCTTCAGCGACTGTGTGGCCGTATCGAGTTCCGTGAACGGCTTGGCCAGAGACTCGATGCCGGAGGAGAAGTTCCGGACCGCCTCGATCTTCTGGTTGAAGTCGAATGCACTGCCCGCCCGCTTGCCGGCATTCTCGGCACGATCACCGATGGCCGCGAGGACGTCACTCAGTTTCAGCGCCTCGCTCGCATCGGCCGCCAGGTCCTTCTGGATACCACGCAGGGCGGCATCGGCCTTCTCGATGCGCGCAACCTCCTGCGGATCGATCAGCTGGATCTTCTGGCCTGCCGAACCGAAACTCCGCTGCAGCACCTCGAGCAGGGCGTTCGCCTTCTCGAGGTTGAGCTTCGGATTCAGGAGGATGTCGAGTGTGAGAGCTGGCATCGATGTGTCCAGATATGAAACGGGCCGTGGACGCGTGCCCACGGCCCGTGACCGCTATTCGTCGGCGCCTGCAGATTCCTGTTCGTTGTCGTCATCGAGCGCCAGGAGCGCCAGGTCGTTCTTCGTGAAGAGAGGTGGGCGCTCCCAGTGCTTGGCCATCATGCACGCGTGCCACTCCAGCACCTGTGCGTAGTCCCACCGCTCATAGAGCTCGCGTGCACGGCACACGTCATCGCCGGCCACCTCCAGACACACGAGCTGGTGCTCGCGTGATGCAGGGACGATGTCAAACGCCGTCGGGATCGTTTTGTCCGTCGTTGGCCGCTGCCTCGTCGGCACCCGGAACACCAGCCACGTTCTCCGGATGCTCGCCATCCTGGCCTTTACCTCTGAGATCATCCTCTCGAAATCGGACGGCCTCGTTGCGAACCTCCGCCAGATTCTGCGCCAGCCAGAACGGACTGTCGGCGTTTGTGCTGATCGCATCCCGCTGCTCGGGCGTCAGCGCCTGCATGTCGACCTGCGACCGGAAGAGGTTCACCCCATACTCGCGGTCGATGATGTTCGAGCCGACGGTGAACTCCATGCTGCGCAATGTCTCCTCGAACGTCAGGTCGCGAGGATATTCCTTCAGCTCGGCGTGCAACGCCAGCACATCGGGATACTCATTGCGCAGTTTGACGAGGTCGCGTATGCGCGTCAGCTCGGCCTGCTCGCCCTGCGTGACAAACAGACCAGAGGCGACATTCAAATAGGGAACCGTGAAGCGTGTCCCATTGAGAATCAGTTCCATGTGCGTGTTGTGTACGTGAGAGGATGTGAGCGGAGTAGACGTGAGCGGAGCAGCGGGCAGCGTTGTCACAGGAGATACGCGGCCACCCGCTGCTCACTCACACGATTGAGGCTATGCAGCCTCCGCATAGAGGTAGTCGAACCCGATGTTCTTCTTCCCTTCGCTGTCCAGCTTACCGAGCGTGAGATCGGCAGCCTGCGAGTAGAAGGCGGGCGGGAGCAGTTCCTTCGGGATCGTCACATCTGCCTCCAGTTCAGAGACCGAGACGAACTCCACAGCCGGCTTCCGCGGGTTGTCGGGATCGAGTGACTCGGTGGATGTCGGCGTGACGGTATGGACCAGTGCGATCACCTCACGCATCGTCGTATCATCCTGGTCGAGGTCCCCCACAATGAGCGTGAGCAACAGATCGCCGGTCGACGAGGAAGCGTTTGTGGTCACCTTCGATCCCGTGATCAGCGGGAAGTCCTTGGACGTGGTAGTCGTCGACGTTCCTGACGTCTTCACGAACTTCTTCCAGAACGTGCGGAACTTGCTACCGCCGTGCCCCTGATCCAGCTTGCTGGACAGCTGGCCGGTGTCCTTGGTCTCCAGATCCACCTTGCTGAGCAGGTCCCACAACATGCTGGCGTGCGCGTAGTCCGTAGCCGCAGTGGTGCCGTCCGCCTTCTTGATGGCGTAGGAGATCACGCCGCCGGTATCCACACGCTTGAGATAGTAGGTGGGGACCTTGTTCCCACCGCCATACATCGGATTAACCATGTGCAGTTGTGCGTATTGGTTGGTTGTGCTTGTTGATTATGCGGAGAGCCCCTTGACCGTGATGCTCGTCTTCGGCGTCACGGAGTAACACCCCTCGATCGATGCCAGCATCTTCTTGTCCTCCGGCTTCGGCTTCCCGATGCGCGTCGAGCCGAGCTTCGTGAAGCTGTAGCTGGTTGTGGTCTTCACGAACCGGGATACCGTGGCGCCAAGGTGCTTGATCAACTCAGGCATGCGATCGGTCGGCACCTGGTGCTTGACCTTCGTGTCGACGATCGATGCGAAGTCGAGATCCAAAGCGCTGCGCATGTCATCGATCTTCGCCTCGTCGATCGTGTAGGATCGCGTGACCGTGCGCTGGGCAACACCGGATGCCGTGCGGATCTCCTCCTCGGATTTCTCGCAGGGGAACCGGCTCTCCAGCGCCAACGAGATCTCCGCCATCTCGATCGCTGCGGCTGCGGCGGTCGCTTGACGGCGCAGGTACCGCTTGATCAGCGACTCCGGCGACAGCCGCTGGAGTGCTGCCATGCGCTTCTTCTGCTCGCGTTCGTCCGTGGTCATGGTCGGTCAGGATGAGTGAGAGTGCGTGTCAGGTAACCGAGTCCGGCACCCGCGAGGAAGATCCCGATGCTTTCGTACCAGGGGCGCTCGCGCACCACCTCGGTCGTGACGGTAATCGTCTCACGCGGGACATGCAGGGTGTCGGGCGCGCGGCGCCACACCACGGTCTGCAAGGGCGGAGGGAACGTCGTCGTCACGCTCACCGTATCGCCGTGGGAGACCGTGTCGCTCGCGATCCGGAACGGTTGCGCGACCAGCGTATCGTGGTGGCCCAGCCCGGAGTCGATGTAGGTCACAAGCGTATCGTGCAGCCTGGTCACCCTCGCGGGGAGATGCCGGTAGACTAGGCGTCTCGACTCCACGATCTGAATCGTGGTGTCGTGAACCACGGCCGTCACGGCCGAGCGTGCCGAGGTGATCTCCGGTCGCGCATGCGGCATCACCATGAACCGTACCAGCCATCCGCACGCCGTGCCGAGGAGGAGACAGATGATCGCAATCGCCATCGTGTCGAGCTTGATCGGTCGCAGAGTTGTCATTGGTAGCCTCAGAGATACGTATCAGTACAACGACGTTGCGCCAGGTGCGGCGGCGTCCGTAGACACCATCGCCATCCCGCCAGTTCCCGTCGCCGGTGTTCCCTTCGATCGTGTAGAGTGTGCCGGCAACCTGTGTATCCACCAATCCTGTGTGGCCTGGCCACATCCGGCCGATGTCCCGTACCGATGCGCCGGACCATTTCCAGGCGACGATGTCGCCGTGCCGTGCTGCGTGAGAGCCGTACACACCGGCCACACGTATCACGTGCAGGCCACTGCCGTAGCCGATTGCGTGCCGTACCTGCATCGAGACCGAGGCCGTACGCATCAGCGGATTGCGTACATGCAGCGCTGCGGCGGCGCGATCGACGCACCCGTACACAAACGCCATGCACCACGAGCTCCCCAGCGGTGCACCTGCACCACGATTGAACGCGTCAACCACCATGCCGCGATTGTACCCGCCATGCTCGCGCACGCCGATGTATGACCGCGCAGTGTCGACGGCCCTACAGGCCAGTGATGAACCCGATGCTGGTTGCGACGGCGCGGAGGCCGCAGTACACAGCAACAGCGATAGCAGAAGTGCGAATCGTCTCAGTGACATGGTACCGGCGATTGATGAAGAAATACTCCACGAGCTCCCAGAGCAGATTGATGACCGCGGCATTGAACAGGCCGCTCGTCAGCATCTGCAGGTCGGAATCACCGCTGCCGATCGCGAAGCGCAGTGCCACGAATGCACTCGCAACGGCGAGGATGATCAGGTGTCTGTGCGTCACGATTTGACTCCATCGATGTGAGTGTAGGACTCGAGCACACGCTCGAGCCGTGCGACGATCTGTTCGAGCAGCGCCAGGCGCTTGTCGACATCAGCATGGCGCTGCTCCTCGGCACGCACACGCTCCAAGAGGTGCCGCCGCATGTCGCGCAGATAATACTGGACGGTCACGATGCCGACGACGACCGCGACGATTAACCCCAGTCCTGTAATTGTCAACGTCGTTGTCTGCGCGTCCAAGTCGTGCTCCAGATAATGCCGGGCGGCCGCCCTGACGGGGATTCAGGCCGCCCGGCTATGGCATCGCATACGGCCAGGCGATGTATTCGTCGTCGATTATGTCTGCGGCACGCGGATGCCGCGAATACGGCGCAGCGAGCGATCCTTCAGGAGTGTCAGACCGATCGAGAGGTTCATGTTCGTGGTGAGCATGTTGTCCACCATCTTCGGCGCCTCGACTCGGAAGCCCACGTTCGTGCCGGCCGTCAGGTGCTGGCGCTCTCCGGTCTTGAAGCCCCAGATGCTGGTGCAGTCCTCGCTGTCGCCAACCACTTCGTTGAGATCCTGAATCGGCGCGTCGTCGTCTTTGGTGTTGCCGCTCAGGATGATCGGCTTTCCAGCCCACTTGGTGAGGATTACCTCCTCGCCCACGGCATTCTGCACGGATTGCGTCGTGACACGATCAGTAGCCAGGGTGGTGAGACGATCACGCACCAACTCCGCCATAACGAGCACGTCCGAGTTCCGTGCCAACCAATCAACCTTTTCCTTGACCAGCCGATTGTTCTTCTTGGCCGTCGTCGTGTCTTCGAGCGACAGGGCAGTGCCGTCGGCGCCGAGCACCACATCGGTCACACCATCGATGGGGACATGCAGTGTCGGTAGCCCAGGGAAAAGTGTCCCGGTGCCATCCGACGTCATGAACAGTTCCATGAAGTACCTACCCATCGAGGAGCCGGCCTCCTCGAGTTGGCGCATGTGCTCGGCAGCAATGCCGCCATACCCGGCAAGACGCACCTGCCATTCCTGGTCGGTCTCCACCTTGTCACCGAACACCTTCAGGCTGATGCTCCCCCACTGCGGAGTGGTCCTGTTGTTCGGCCATGCGTCGTTGATCGCGCGAGTGCGGCCAGCGCGAGCATCGGCATCCTTCAACGGCTCGTCGGCACTACCAGGAAACTGGTAGAAATGCAAAAAATCGAGAACGGGACATGCCGCGAAGAACTTTGCCAGGAAGGTGTTACGGATGGTGCTGTCCTGCACAATCCCTTGCGCGTTTCCATCAAATGTCCTGAGAAGAGCCACAGTAGATGTTCCTTGTGCGTATGAATGAACTCGCGAAGCTTACTCCTGTGCGCTTCCGTTTGGCAGGCCCGCAGAGTATGCAGCCTGGATAGATGCGACAGCCGCATCCTTCGTCGCCTTGTACCGATCCGCAGTGGATTGCTGCTGCGCTTGTTGCGGCTGCTGTTGCGGCTGTTCGGCCTGGACATCACGGTTGACCGCAGGGTTCTTCGGCATCATCGCGAGCATGGCCATCGTGTTGTCGTAGGAGTCGGTCAGCATCTTCTTCAGATCCTCCCGCTTCGACTCCGGCCATCGTACGCCCAAGTGCTCCTTCAATGCCGACTCCACCTTCGCGGTCAGCTCTGCCGATGCCCGCTCCGAACTCGCCTTCTCGATAGCGTCGAGCCGGTCAGCGAGCGGCTTGTTGCCCGCGGTCACTGCTTCAGCGATCAGCTTGGAGATGTCGGTCGTATCGGTCGGCACAGGCTTTTCGTCCGTCTTTGGTTTCTCTTCCGGCTTTGGTGCCGGCTTGTTCTCGGGTTGCGGTGCCGGCTGATCGAGCTCCTTCTCGGCGGTCTCGATGTCGGCCTTCAGCTCCTCGGCGCGATCGCCGGCCAGTTTGCGAAAGAAGTCTCCCCACTTACCCATCGTTCTTCACCTCCTCGCCTGAAAGGGCCCGGCGCGTTTCAACAACCATCGGCAGCACCGCCGATGCAGCCAGTATCGATGCAGCCTTGCGTGCGCATCCCCGCACATGCGGGATGATCTGTTCCGACAATCCGGCCATCGCCAGCGCGTTGACCAGCGCATCGGCGAGCGCCGACTCCGGATGCGTTGGTGCTACTATCTCCTGTCCCATGAGTGTGAGTGCGTTTGTGTGGCGCAGCGGTGACCTGCTGGCCACTGCCAGTACCGGTGCGCGGGATCACGGTGCAAACGTACGCTCGTCACAACGGGGCTTTTCTCTAGTGCTAGTCCTAGAACTAGGACTAGGAAAAAGTGGTTGTGGTGGCGTTGTAGGTTGCGCACATGCCGTTCCTCAGCTATGACCAATTCGAGCAGCGCGTCGGGAAGACCAACGCGGAAACGCTCACCAAAGCCGCTCAGAGCTTCGAGAGCGACCAGGCGTCTGCCGCCGCTCTCGTCACGCAGATCACCGGAGTAACGCCTCCGGACGATCCCCAGGCGTCACCCGATTGGGCTCAACAGGCGGTCGCCGATATCATCTATGCGCGGCGCATGCCCAAAGTCGCGGGCGTGAAACCGGAGGTGGTGCAGGCATGCCAGGCACTGTATAAGGCCACGCGTGATGAACTGGAGCTCTACAAGACGACTGCGCCAACTGGATCGCAGGATGCGCAGGTTGGCGACATGGATGGAGGCATCGCATGGTGAGAACGTTTGCCGACGAGTGGGACGCGATTACCGCGATCGTGCAGGAGCATCTCGAGGCCACCGGAATCGATCCCGCCTCCGTGCGCCAGGGCATGCTCGGCGATGATGTGATCGACGGCGAGTCTGTCTGGATCTCGTTGTTGCCCGGCGCGCTGACGCCAGGCATTGCCGCACAGCCGGTCCAGGAATCCGCAACGTGCACGATCTGGGTGACGGCGGTATCGACCGATGGACGGGCAGCGGCGCGCAAACGCGGCGTGCACCTGCTGCGCGGCCTGATCGATCATCTGACGACGCTGAGCCGTAGTGGCCGGCAGATGTTATTCGCTCCTGGAGCCGGGAGCCGCTGCTCGTCGAGGTGGAGGCCCCGAGCTACGTGACGGTGAGCACGGAGTTCATTGTCCCTATCACGTACCAGGCATCATAATGCGCAGACCAAAATCCCACACGCTGCCATCCTCCACGCGTGCGCTGATTGCACAGAAGTACCTGCGCCTGCGGGAACGTGGTGCGAGCGTCAGCTACGAGTCCATGGCGCGGGCCATGAACGTCTCGGTTGCCCAGGTCCGCAAGGCGGTCGAGGACTATCGGGCAGGCCGGTTGCGTGGTGCACGCCCGTCGAAGCCACGGCGGCAGCCGAGCGCCCGCGATCTGGTGACTGCGAAGGAGGCGGATGTGGCGGCCGCGCTGGAGTCGATCAGCGAGAGTGATGAACGGTTCGAGGAGGAATACCGCCTGCTCGTGATCGACATCGCCGCCGATCGCACGCTGTCGACCGCCGATCGCGTGCAGCTCATGTACAAGCTCACACAGGTGCGGTTGACGATGCAGCGTGTGTCTATTGGCGACCATCTGCATAGCCTCGACGCGGAGGTTCTGTTGCGTCTCGTTCGACGCTTTGTCCCGAGTGCTACGACGGACGATGTGATCAAGATCATTCGCGAGGTATTGGCCGCATGAGCTTCTCAGTCATAGAGCGTAGCCTGGCAGAGCTGGAGGTGCGTGCCATACGTGAGCGCAGCCTGCAGGCTGCCGAGCCGTGGGATCTGAGCGAGCGCACACCGGAGCGGCAGGCCGAACGTGTGGCGGCTGCAACGGAATCGTTCTGTGAGTTTGAGCGGATCTACTTCCCGCCCCAGGTACATCTGGATGGATACTGGCCTCCGAATGCATTGCATCGCGACATCGTCGATAGCTGCCATACGCCAGGCGTGCACCTGTTCCTGGGACCGCGCGATCACGGCAAGACGGTGAAGATGAAGATGGTCTTGGCCTGGCTTACGCTGACCGCTCAGGTGCAGACTGCTGCGACACTTTCTCAGGTGATACCCACCTCGTCGAATATCCTCGACGATATCGCCGAGATGGTCTTCTACAATCCGCGCATCGCACACGACTTCGGTGTGGAGTGTATCGAAAACAACGAGAAGCAGATCCGCTTCCGGACCTACATGAACGGCCGCTTCCAGCCAGTGGCAACGATCGGGGCCTTCAGTGAGGGAGTGTCGCTTCGAGGCTTTACCAAGGGCTTCGGACGACCGCGATTCATTCTCTGCGATGACTTCGAGACCAGCGTATCGCCGCTGGGTGATGACCAGGTCAAGGCGCGCATCCGCTTCATCTCCGAGGCGCGCCGTTCTCTCAGCCGCACTGGTGTACTCTACTGGTCTGCGAACAACTTCGATGTCCGGTGTGCGAGCAATGTGCTCAAGCAGCAGGCAGAGAAGGGAACGCTGTCTGCGGGTTGGTATGTGCATTGTTGGCCGATTTGGAGCCCGGAGTATGGCGTGCTATGGCCGGAACGATTCCCGGGGTGCACGACACTCGAGGATGTCCAGGCCGCAACCAATGCGCTCGACGATGCCGACTTCTGGGGTAACGACATGCAGGAGCCGCGGCAGCCGGACGGCGAGTTCTTTACACGCGATCATTATCACCTGTGGCGATCACTACCCGATGATGCGCGTGGTGTCGTCGTCACCGATCCGAACCTCTCATTGAAGGGAGCCGGCGACACGACGGCGGTGGTGGGTCTGCTGTTCGCACCATCGACAATGGCGTTCTACATCCTCCCTGGTGTGGTGTGCCGGTCGATGCGAGCACCCGAGCATGTGCTGGAGTCGGCTCTGGGCATGCGCAACGACCGCATCGTCATGCTCGCCATGGATGGTTCCGTCTCGCAGGAGGCCCACTGGACGAACCACATCGTAGCCTGGTGCCGAATCAATCAGCGTGCCTATCCGCCTCTGCACTTCTATCGCTACACGGTCGACAACATCTCGATCGGAGCGGCGCTGGTGTACAACGGTGACCGCCTTTACTTCCCGCCCGACATGGCGCTGCACGAAGACGGCAAGCGCGCTGAAGCAATGGTTCGCCTTCCACGGAAAGAAGCAATCCCGCAAGGATGACTTTCCGGACGTCGTGATCTGCGCCCTGCAATTACTGACCGAGATCGGCCTGGCCCCGACTCCCGATGATGCACCCGGCCAGACGACGACCACGAACAATGGTTACCTCGACGTAGCCAGTCTCTTGAACGACATCGAATGAGGACACCCATGTTCTTTCGCCGTTGGTTCCGGCACGCGGCCCTGAATGCCGGCTGCGCGCTCAGTTGTATCGTGCATATGTTCATTCCTCCGCAGTGGGATCACGATCCCGAGGACGTGGAGGGATTCGACCGTAGGACATGGTGGCAATACTTCCGTGAAGGGTGGAACACGTCCACCGAGGAGTGTGACTGATGCCGTACGCCTATGCACCGTTGCTCAAGCAACTCCTGCCGACGATCGAGCAAGCGGTCGCTGCGCTGACACTGGCAGACCAGATCGACGACGTGGCGCGTGATGTGCGGCCGCTGATGTACATGCTGGCAAAGATGCCGAAAGCGCAGCCACGCCTCGGTGGACACATCCGCAAGCGACGTGTGAAGGTTGCCAGTTTCGACTGGTCGATCACGGCACACGACAAGGCCGATTTGGACCGTGCGGCTGCGGCGCAGCTGCGGTGCTCGCGCATCATCAAGAAGCTGATGCAATGGCATACCGACCGGCCGATGCATGGCATCCGCAACGTGTCGCTGAACTGGATTCCCGGAGGTGCATACGGGACCACACCGCAGATCGTGAAGCGGTACCGTCCGTATGAGCTGGAACAGAACGGGGATGATATCCTGAACGCCGCGATCCTTGCCGATCAGGATACCATAGCCCGTACATACCTGCGTGACCTTCCTCGCCAGACGTTCATCGCGAGCTGTGATGATTCCGACTTCCGTGGCGGCGTGCTGCGCAGCCTGCTGTTCCATACCATCCTACTTGATGAGAACGGCCGCGAGTGGGGTACGTACAACCGCAAGCTCAAAGGCGTCGTTCAGGCACAGCATAAACCGTGGGCAAGCAACGCGGACAAGTTGGCTGCCGCGCAGGCCCTACGCGGCATCACGAAGAATAATTGGGCGCTGACCAGTGACGCGATCAATTTCGTCTACAGCAAGGTTGCGGAGGCCGCGGGCTCCAATTCGTTCCGTGATCTGCGTGCGGATCTTGCGCTGGATATGGCGATCGCCGTGCTCGGCGAGGCGAACGTATCGGCTCTGCCGAGCAGTGGCGGCAGCCGTGCCGCCGTCGAGGTGCAGGAGCGAGGCACCGACGAGGTGGGCTTCGACGATCTTACCTGCCTGGAAGACGACATCAATGACCAGCTACTGTTGTTCGACTTCCAGATCAACGTTTCGCCCACGGCGCAGCTCGGTGACGTCCCCTGGCAGTGGGGAATCACGGAGACTGAGGTGCTGGACGCGGAGAAGGAGATTGCGGTGGTCAATGAGGCGAAGTCGGCTGGCGTGCCGCTGTCGCGCGCGGAGGTATACCGGCGCATCGGATATCCAATGCCGGCGCCCGGCGAGGATGTGTTCGATTGGAGCGTGCCGACATGATCACGCGGGATGACGTCCAGATCGTGATCGGCGATCGCGCGTTGCGCCGTGCCGGCCTGCGGGCGATCACCATCATGCAGCGCCGGACACTGTCCGGTGTCGGTGTCGACGAGCAGGGGAACGCCTACCGGTTCCCGCCGTACTCGGAGAAGACGTTCGCCATGCCAGCCGGTGGCATCACCGGCCAGGCACGCAGCCGGCTCAAGGGACGGCTGCATTACTTCGAGACGAAGAGCGGTGCGAAGTGGGTGCTGGTCGACGGGGGCTATCGAGCATTGAAGATGGCACGGTATCCGCAGCATGGCGGCATCGTCAACCTGTCCGCGGAAGGACGCATGCTGCGGTCACTGGCGATCGTAGGGATCGGCCAGGATGGCCAGGTGCAGATCGGGTTTGCTCGGCAGGAGGAAGCACGCAAGGCCTACTGGAATGCCCTGCGCGGCCGGCGCTTCCTCGGCCTGACTCCGGACGAGCAGGCAGAGGTGGCCGCGATCGCGGCCGAAGGAATCACGTTCAAACTGTGACGCATGGAAACGCGAGACTACACGATCAAGCAGGGGGAACGGTGGATGCTGCGCCTCTCCCTGCACCCGGAAACCGACACAGCGCCGCCGCTGGTGCTGACAGGGTATGCATTCGCGGGCACCGTCCGAAAGAGCCCGTCAGCGGCCTCCGTGACGGCAACAATGGCTATTGACGGGCTCGTCCCCCTGGACGAGTCAGCAGCCGGCGACACGGTGGTAAATGTCTCGATCAGCGAGGAGACCACGAGCAACATGCCCCCAGGCGTCTACACCTTCGACATCTTCGCCACGCCGCCCGATGATGGCGGCCGCTTCTGTGCTCTCGATGGCACCATCCGTATCGAAGGAGCGAACACCCGATGAATGTTGTCTCTATTGTCCAGCGCACACGCCGTATCTACGTCAAGGTCGGCGTACCGGGACCGCCAGGCCCGTCAGGTCCGGAAGGCGAGCAGGGGCCGCAGGGAGAACGAGGACCCCAGGGAGAGCAGGGGCCACCGGGAACACCCGGCTCGGGCGGATCAGCAGGCGGCGCCGTACGGCAGGTGATTGCAGTCTACCGGCTGCCTGCGGAGAGCTTCTCCGGCAGCACCACCGGAGGAGCATGGTACGATCTGTCATTGAACGGGATCGATCATGACTCGATCAGCGATGAATCGTTCACAGTGGATATCGTGAGTGGAGGTCTGGACGTGCCAGGCGGCACGTATAAGGTGCGGGCGCACGCGTTCTTCTACGGCAACGGCTCGCCGTTCATCTGCGCCCTGCGCATCGTGGATGATACCGGCGCGGTGCTCTGCTATGACTCACCGGCCTACGATGAAGTCGGCGCCGGACCGAAGACCGCCATCCTGCGGACGCGGGTTATCACTATCCCCGCTGATGGCGCCCGCATCTTCCTGCAGTATCGCATGCTTTCCTACAACGCCCGTGCGTCTTACGGACGCGGGCTGTACGCCGCAGGCTTCATCGGCCTCGACGATGACACGTATACGCAGTTGGATCTGGTGATGGTGGCCTAGTCGACTTCCGGCTGCCAGTAGTGTATGCACCGCCAGCCGCCGCAATGGAGCTCCACGCTCAACGTGGTGCCGTTGGACATCCGGCGAATCTGGTCGCGCGTGTAGCTCTTGCCATAGTGCGCGATGCACCACCAGTGCGACATCGCGCCAGGTGGCGTGCCTGCCACCGTGAAGCGCGTCACACCGGCGCGATCGGCATCGAGTAGCGTCTTCCCGCGGTCGAACGCTCCGAGCGCCGTGGAGACTATCGTTGCGGCATTGCCACGCGAACCACGCACCGCCCGCGCTACAAGCTGCTCCATGTCTGCCGACGACATGTCGCCGCGCAGGCCACGGTTGATCAGGCGCACCACGCGGTCGTTGATCACATCCCCGATGCGGGCGAACTCGGTCCCTGCGGCCGTCATGATCTCCGAGAGGATGCGGCGCTCTCCGGAATCCATCGTGTGATCTGTGACCCATGTGAACTCCGCCCGAGCACGTCTCATCAGCTCATCCTCCATACCCTGCGCGATGCTGCTCTCCGCAATCAACGCCGCAACGCGCCGTTCCAGTTCCCGCAGCGGCATTCCGTTCTCCAGCGCATCGGTCACCAGCTTCTGCAGCGCGCGTTCCAGTTGTGCCAGTGTCATACACCCTCCCCGAAGAGACCGCCCTGCGGATCACGAGCATTGCGCGGCCTGCCGGGAAACGGCCCGCGACGCATCAGGTACTCCACCATGCGCTCGTCCAGTTCGGCGAGGCGCAGTGCGAACGTGCCTTTCGCATTCGGTATGGGAACGCGCACGCTATGAAGCTCCTGGCGCGTGGTGAACGTGTTCGTGCACTCGTGACAGAAGTGGTCGCGATACCACCAATCGGTGAGTCGTCTCGGGTTACCCTGTGTGATGGTCTTCTTGCTACCGCAGAGTGGACATTCCATGTGTGCTCCCGGATGATTTCCGTGCCGCAATCATCATCCCGGCATCTCCGGGAGCACTCAGTACCGGCACCGCACAATACAACGGCCGGCGCACAAACACGGTTGTGCAAATATATGTTGATGCTAGAACTTCGTCTGCATCTTCGGGTGCGCACGGTCATAATCGCGTTGCTTCTGACGCTGCTGCTCTTCGCGATCCGACTCCTGTAGCTCCTCATCCGCTGCGCGCTTCAACGCCACGTCATCGGTCATACTTACCCATATCGTGAAGCGGTCTGCTGACTCGCTGTAGGTGAGATACACATCAATGCTGTGCGTGGTGATTCGCTTCCGTTGCTGCGTTGTGAACCATTTCCACTCAGCGAAGTGTGGGTAGTAGTGGCGTTTGTAGTGGGCAGAGTCGATCGCGCGCTGAGTCACCGTGTGGTGAGAGCGGGAGGCACCATACCGATCCGTCAGAGCTGCCACCAGGATATCCACATCATCCTTGATACGGGACTCAGAGTTGCCGTTGATATCTGTCAACGTCGCGTAGATAGCGTAGACGGTTCCATGATATAGTCCAACGTGAACAGAGTTCAGGTAGATGCACGACGTCGCAGATCCGATGGATCGGCCTGCGACCGTATCCTGCGCCTGTGGGCGTAGTATTACGTTGCGTGCAGTGTCGAGGTTCTCTCGTAGCGGTTCAAAGTTCGATTCTGCAAGCCACGTGCGTAATTCAGCCACGGTCATCCCGACACGTATTCCCTTGAATGACAGAGTAGGCTGCTGCTGCGCGAAGAGCGATGCCGCTGTTACCAGCAGACAGATGAAGAGTAATAACGTTCGCATATGAGTGGGGTAGAATGAATGAGGGGCCGCGTTGGCGGCCCCGTTGTTGTGGTTATGTGTCCATTCGTCCGGAAGGCTCGCCGTCTGCCTTCTCAATTTCCTGCATCAGATCCTGCATCGATTGATGCAGGCCAATTGCGATACGTTGTGCGCGTGGGTCGTTCTCTCGTTCGAGATACGCGCGCGCTGACTCACTGGCGGCGAGTGCAGCGCACGCCGTCCGATAGAGTCTGTCTCCGGAGTACTGTGGTTTCAACATACTGAGTGGGGATAGAATGTGTGTGCTACGCCACTCCGGAAAGTAATACTATCCGATAAACTTCTTAGCGTACCCGGCGAGCTCCTCCCATCCGAACGTCACCACGCATATGCCGTCGGCGCCGCCGCCCCTGGCGATCTGGATCGCCGGCTGTGACCGGCCCCCTGTGTGAATCCATCCGCCCTTCACCGTCTCACCATATGCGTTCACCACGTCGACTTCGGCCTCGTACGTATCGGCCTCCTTTTTGGTAGCTATCCGGGACAATGGTTGTGCACTTGCCCGCTCCTTTGCCGGGGACGGCTTCTTCGTCGCAGGCTTCTTGAACTTGGGGCAGGATTCACGTGCGGCCCGCTGCGAGGCGGCGACTTCCTCGGTCAGGGATCGCGCCGCGATCTCGCCCCGATCGAATCGCCGAACCAGATCGGCACGAGCCTCGCGTGCCCGGCAGAGGATCAGATCATCCGCTCCCAAGTCCGTCAACTCCCCGTAGAACACATCCCACTTCTTGGTGTCGAGCAGGCTCAACTGCCGCTCCACCTGCGCCTCGGACTGCCCGGTCAGACGGGCAATTTTCTGCACGCGGCCCGACTTCTTGGAGGCTCGCCCCTCCGCGGAGGGGGAGTCATTTTCATCGCCCGTAACTCCCTGTCCGGATTGGCTATTGCCGGATTTCCTTAAAGTGGAATCTAGCTCACTGTCGGACATGCCCAGAAGCTTCTCCACGAGGCGTCGCCGTTGCTTCTGCGTCATCTCGTTCGAGACGTTTGCCACGAGCAAAATCAGCTCCTCCTCGGCCTCGTCCTTGAACGCTCTGATCTCACACGGGACGGTGCTCCGGCCAAGCTCGTCCGACACCAGCGTGCGCTTCCGGCCGGAGATGATCCGGCGCTTGCCATCGTACAGCTTCTCCGTTACGAGCACGGGGATCTGCACTCCGTGGTCGCGGATGCTGTTCCGGAACTGGTCTGTGACTGCAACATCTCCAAAGAACTCCTCCTGCTTGGGGTGCTCTATGAGCTCGGAGATAGGGATCTCAACGATGGTACGTTTAGTCATGGTTCACTGATTGATTGGGGAGTTTTCGTCAGGGATGAGTGCCAGGAGCCGGGTAAGCTCCTGGCGGAGGCCGGGCTCCACTGCGAGCCTGGCCTCGATCACTTCGAGCGTCTGGAGTCCCCACCCGCTGGCGCGCGCGTGTCCAAACGCCTCGCTGATACTGTTCTTCGTCAGATACCACAGCCGCTTGCGGACAACCGCCACGGTCAGCGCACGTAGCAGTACATAATCCGATTGACGCGAGCGCAGCATCATGTCACGGTCGCAACCATAGTCCTCGCAGATGATGTCGATGATACGGTCAACGGCGTGCTGAGTACGCATCGGTATCATGGCGCCGCTCCTGGTGTTGGCGCCGCGGGTTGCTCGCCCTTGGCGATTCTGCTCAATTTGTTATGGGCTTCGTTCAACAGCCGGATTGCACGTTCCAGGAGTGACCGTGTCTCGGGATCGGTGCCGTCCAACTTCATGCTCAGCCGGTCACTCATCGACCGGCATTGCTCGCCGCTGCTGCGGATCATCGTACGGATCTCGCCGCGTGCGTATGTGTCCCGCTTGCCAAAGCCGGTTGGTGGATACTCCTCGATGTTACTCATCGGCGCCTCCATTGTGACCGCAGGCGCAACATGGTTTGCCACCATCCCACCAACAATCGCAGTGTATCTCGTCATCTCTCTTTGGGCAGTGTCCCTCGTCCACTCCCACATCCGAGGTAACCAGAATAAACTGCGCTCCATCGCCAGCCTTGATGACATCAACCCTGACAGGCTCGAACGATCCATCTACATTCACTCGCACCACCTTCTCATTCCCGCTGAGGTAGGCCAGCTTTTCACGCACCTCTTGTACTGTCATGGGTGCACCTCCCGCGCGAACTCCGCGCGCATCGTTGCCACGGTGCCTGGATTATCCTGGTCGGCGCGCCAATAGAAATCAATGTCACAATCATTGTGGATGTACATTGTGCATTCGACTCCTACCTCATGAGCGGCAACCATAAGCGCCCGTAAGCGACGGATAGCGTCCTCAATGCGGCGCGCGGCGGCGAGCTGCTTCTGCTGGTTAGCTGTCATGCTTCACCTCCTGAAACAATGGGATCTGGTTCGGCAGGATGTGTGTGTGGGGGGGGCGGTACCGAACTTCCGATCGATGCATTCGACCATCGCAACCGCGACCGCGGCAACCTGCACCAGCTCAGCGCGCATCGCGCATTCGTCGTCGAGGCACTCGATCGCCTCGCACACCTCTTCGAGCAGGATGTGCATGTATGTCAACTCGCCTCTTTTGGCCAGTGTTTGCACAGTGAACTTCATCCACCCGGCCGATGGCATCTCGTAGTCTTCGACCATCCGCTGCGGTGTACAACCTCCCTCGCGATGCAATAGCGTTTGATCGAGCATCGGATGATTCTGTTCACCCCACGTCGCATCCTGCCGTAACCGTTCATCTGCAACCTCGACCAGTATTCTACTGGTTAGTTGTCCTGCCATTGCTGCCTCCCGTGCAAGAGTTCCGGTGGAACCGTGTCGTAGTTGGTGCCCGCGTCCTGTTTCTCGATCTCGTGGTACATGAACCGGAACCGATCGATCAGGTGCTGCGCCTCGACCTGCCGTAGTTGATCGAAGTAGCAGAACTCCATGCGCTTGATCTCTGTCCGGAAGCCGGCATCCATCAGCATCTTGTTGCAGGTCGGATTGATCCAGCTTGCGTATAGATGTTTCAGGATCGGCGTTGGGATCAGGTTGCGTGCGCGGGTTGGCGTGGTCGAGATCCGTCCCTCCTGGAACTTCCTGAGTACGTACGCGCGAACCTCATCCGGGTCCATCAGCATGCCGCCATCGGTGTGATAGGGGACGAACTCGCAGTAGTGGATGGCGCATGCGATCACGTAGTAGGTCAGCGTGCTGCGTGTGCCATCCTTGATGAAACCAGTCTCCTCTTGCTTCGGCGGCGGCTGCCGCCTGGTCCACTTGCCGGCCGCGACGGCTCGGTCCTCGAGCGACGCAATGACCTGCCGCGCCTTGTGATAGGCGAGCTCCGTGAAGCTCTTCACACCGAGCTCCTCTCGGAGTGCTTCCTTACCTTCTTCGGTCATCCCGAGCTTTGCGCAGAGGAAGCCGATCCGCTTGTGCTGCCATGACTCACTCATTCGCATGGGGCACCTCCTGCCAATTGAAGACGATGTCGCCGGTTGCTACAACTACGATGCGTTCAAGCAGAAAGCTTGGACGAGTTGTCAGGTGCAGCCACGCCGTCCAGTAGAGCGTCTCGAGATCTGTACTCGGTACTTTGTCGATGATTGAATGGGATATACCATTTAGGTCCCTGTACAGGTAATTGACTTCTATCATCTCCATCACACACCTCCTCGGCAGATGATGGCGTGCAGGGCAAGCCAGACGAACGCGATGTAGAGCGCCGCGATGGCCGTGAACGCAAGGCCGTAGGCGATGCCGCGCACGAGTTTGCCGGGACGTGGAGGTTCGATAACTTCAACCAACTCTATAGAGCCGTGCCGCCGTTCAGGGGCCGCCAGACGCGGGTTGCAATCGTCTGTCTGGCGGTCCTGATGGCACTCAGCAGGGACGCGGTGTCCATTCATGAGTTCCCTGCCTTCAGCGTCTTCGGCGCCGGCAACGTGATCAGTTCATGCATCTTTCCCGCGAGCGACATTCCCTTCTTGGTACCCTGCAGTGCGCTCTCCACAACGCCGAGAACCTTCGTCGTCTTCGACTCGCGTAACGTCCGCGCCTGCCGCAGTTGTGCCTTCTTCTCTCTGATCTCCTTCATGCGCGGGTCTTCCGCCACTTCCCCCAGCAGCGCCTTGATTTCGCTTTCCAGTTGCGTCTCCAGCGAGGCGAGCACCGAGACGTCGTTCCCCTCACGCTGGATATAGGCGCGGTCCTTCTCGCTCAACAGCGTGTACAGTTTCTCTGACACGTTCAGTTCGTCGTGAACGTCGACGGCGGCCGGCGTTTCAAATTTGCCGCCCTTTGTAATGCCGAGTGTGGACATGTTGGTCTCCTGTTTGGTTAATGCAGCGAGTTGGTTCGCCGCAACAGCTTGTATACATCGTCGCTGATCTCCATCGGCTCGTCATCGGCCGGAAGAGCACTAATGTGTTCCGGTAGTTGTGGGGTGTCGTTCGCCGCCTGCGCGTCGAGCCATGTTGGTACCTCGCGGTCGTCGCCGATGGGCGTGTGCGGGTGGTTCTCAAAGCGCACCTTCGGCGTGGCCTTGATCTCCGCCTGAATCTCTGCGAGGTACCGCTTGCGGTTCGCGGTGGTGGCTGCCCGTTGGTATCCGATCTGCGTGGGGTCCGAGATGCGCGTGCGTATGCCGATGCCGACGTATTGCGGTTTCCGCTCGTCACCGTTCAACAGGTGTAGCACAACGGCATGCACCGGATCGCCGGGGATCGGCACTACACACATCTTTTCTCCCTGATGTCGGAAGGTGATGCCGCTGCAAACCACCGGCCACGCCTCGCCGCCGATCTTGCGTGTCAACGTCACACCAGCGCCCTTCGCACGGCCCACCGCCTGGCGATCCGGCATGCGCAGCGTGAACCAGTAGAGGATCATCGCGAGCCGTTCATCACGGGGTAGTTCCTCTGCCTCCGTGTGGCCGCCGTAGTACGTGAACGCCGCCTCGTACGTCGGCGGCAGTCCGTAGCGCTCCACATGCGCCAGTTCGCTCTTCGGGCGCTCGCGGTGTATGTACGTCGTACGTACCCACTCCATCATCCGATCGAAGTAGCTTTCGAGGAGCGGTGCGTCGGCCGAAACAACCGGCTGATTCGTCACGCGGATCTGCACGGCTTCGGATCGGTTGCCGCCCTGGTACGACGAGGGGTGGCGTGTCGCATCGTGCTCGTCCTTGATCTCCTTATTGCCTCGTTCGAGCATGCCCTTGAACATTGAGTTGGGCATGTACGGTGCGTTGAGCATCACAGGCGAGGGGCGCTTGTGACCGAAGAAGTCGGGGAACGCGATCGCGCGGTCCCATGCCTCGTCGGGAAGCAACAGGCTGAGGAGCGCCGTTGTGTCTTCGGCCGTCATCGCAATGCCGCCATCGGTTGCGACGGCGATGTCCGGCGTGCGGCGCCAGTACATCATGCACTTCAGCAACGCCGTCTTCACGGCATCAGCGCTCTCGTTCTCGATCGGCTCGATCCACAACGGATATCCAGTCAATCCGCAACGGATATACAGCGCGTTCGGCAGCTTCATTGATCGCGGATCACGTGAGTCCGACGTACGCGCCCAGGCGTCGGACGAACGGCCGTCGATCACCCACACGCGGCCGGCGCCGAAGCCGGGCCGATCGTCGGTTGGCCCGCCCGCCCAGCCCGCATTCTCGAAGAACGCGAACCGATCCAAGCTGTTCGTGTGCTGGTTGTGGCGATGCCGTAGCTTGTACCACCGCTCCGTATGCAGCGCGCGCCAGTTGTCGCGCCAGAACTCGGAGAGATAGAGCCCGGTGTGCTTGTCGCGATTCTTGTTGAAGAGGCGTCTATACACGTTCAGCTTGATCACCATCCCCTCATCGGTCAACTGCCACACAGCTTCCTCGCAGGCCAAACGCAAGTTCGCCTGCGCATTCGAGAGGTAGATGCCCTTGACGCGTGTGACGATCGTCAACCATTCCTCGGGCGTGCACTTGCGCGGCTGAGAGCAATCGGATCGCCGGGAACGCTTCGGCTTCGCTGGTGCGGATTCCGTCGTCTCGACGGACTGCGAACCAAGCCAGAGCTTCACGGCCTCGACGCTGTAGAGCTTCGCCGGACGGCCACCGACAGATGTCGAAATCAAGTCCAGCACAAACCTCTCTATACCCTTGCGCTTGTGTATCGCTCGCTCAGAGAGGCGACGGCCGATGTGTGGTTCCAGCATCACGGTCAATTGTTCGGCGGTGACTCTATCCGAGAACATCGTCCACCTCCTGCTGGATGCGTACTGCCTCCCTATATCGTTCTAGGAATAGCTTACAGATCTTCGGATTGCGGCGCTTCAGAGCGAGATGTGCCGAGTTGCGGTGTATACCTAGCTCGTGCGCAATCTCGGTCAGGATGCCTCGTGCCGGGTTCCGGCGCAGATCAATCTTGGGCTTTTGAGCAGAGTTCCGTGACATTGATATTGTATGTTTAGCCAGTATCTTGCCAACCAAACGCAAGGCAAATATATGCTGGCTAACTACCCACAGTCAAGAAGAAAGTGGGCGATTAGCCAGCATTGAGTTCACGGAATCCGGACATGGAGATAGATCAGATTACCAAGCGCCTCGTCCAATTCATGGAGGCTGCGTTTGACGGCCGCGCTGGACGATTCTCAGTAGCACTTGGATGGGATAGATCCAGCATCTACAAGTATCTGGATGGAGAGCAGCGTCCTGGTCCGAAACTGCTGGATCGGATTGAAGCTGTTGGTGGGAACCCTGCCTGGATTATGTACGGACTAGGGGGAATGTACGCTGATAACGAAGCTGGGAGAGAGTTACAGAAGCGTGTTGGCGGAGAGTTCCGAAACCCACAAGAGAGCGCTTCCGATCAAGGGTTCCCAAACCCCAAAAAGCCGGTTCCGAAACGTTCCGAAAGTTCCGAAAGGCCCATCGCACTATTCCGTTCAAAGCGGTCTCAGGCAACATCACAACCAAACCCGCAGCGCACTGCAGAGCAGTTCACAATGGGAGATCTCGTGCCCGAGCCGGACCACACGATTTGTGTAGTTGTCAGCAAAGGACCACTTGTCCGATTCGGCATTTCCGCGGGCGATACGCTGATCGTGGACAGGTCTTCACCTCTGGAGGACGGCGCAGTGGTGGTGGTTCATCAAGATGGCGGGCTGTCTGCAAAGCGCATAGTGGGGCGGGCTGGCGGGTTGGTTCTCGTTTCGTCCGAAGGCTCGTCCAGCGGTATGCCACTTACACCAGCGACCGTTGCAATGGTCTGGGGTGTGGTTACGTTCATCCTGCGCGACATGCGCGTGGCCTCGCGTCGCAAATATCAGCAGAAGGGGAAATGAAGGGCCGCCAAATAAGCATACCGGAGTGTGCATGCCAGCCTGTCAGGCCCGTGGCGTGCGCGTTTGCGGGCCGCGCGCCGGGGGACCTTCCAATACTTATCCACACGTTAATCTGTTAATCACTGCCACATTGACCGCTCATTCCGTTGGAATTCGCGGGCTCACGCTGTCAATAATTTGTTAACCTACAATATGCGCGGCACGGCCAACGAATGGAAGGGTACCGTGGCTGATGAGGGCCTTCAGCAGAGACGATGGACTGTTGCCGGTAAACGCCATGATGATGCAGGGGCTCAGCGAGCCGCCAACGGTGAGGGAGGCTGGCGGGCGCATGTGTCAGTGATGCAGTTGGTGCCACGCGCACATGAGAACGCTGCCGCGCCGAACAATGAAGCACAATTGCATTGAACACGCAAGCAATGTCGTGAGGTACGCCGCGCCCTTCACTCAGCAGGAATTTTTTTTCGAGAGGCGATGAAAACGAGGAAATCAAAACGAAATGACGAGAAGGGAACGCCTCGCGATAGCGTTTGTTATCAGCTTTTGAGTACGATTCCGGGACATGTCCACGCTATGTTTGCGCATCGTTTCGATGGTACTACACTGATCTTCAACTTCCGTGTCAAGGGGACGATGCGGGAGAGTTTTACCACCCGGAAAGGCGTCGAGAGAGCAGAGAGAGGAAACTCACAGATGCACGGTGCCGATAGTGCGTTATCGGCACCGACCAATTGGGGGAGAGCCGCGGGCGGCCGCGGAGTTCATTCAATGAACTCCTGGCTGCCCGCCGGCATTTGAGCGGCCGGCGATGTCTCCTGGAAAAGGGCGATGCGTCCTGGAAAAGAGAGAGCCCCCTCCATACCCGATCGCCATGTGTGCACAATCATGTTGCGCGGCACAATGCACCCGATACCGCCGGACCATGCAGCGCCGTCGGGTATGTAGCCGTCCGGTATGTAGCGCCGTCGGGCTACGTGCGCTGCGCGCAGCGTTCCAGCTTGTTCGCTATCTTCGCCTCCATGTCACGCTATCCAAAGGCCGACCTCTCCGGGGTCACTCTCATTTCGATCGACGATCGGCAGAGCAAGGTGCTCGAAGAGGAGTGGGCACGCCCGTGCGAACCGAACGGGACGTTCGATGCATTCATCGATTCGCTCCCGGACATCCTTGCGGCGCGCGATCTCCGTGCCTTCGTGGAACGCGCGGTGAATGCCGTACGGGCCGGCAGGCCGTTCGTGCTGATGATGGGAGCGCACGTGGTGAAGGTGGGGCTGGCTCCGGTGATATGCGATCTGATAGAGCGTCGCGTGCTGAGCGGCGTCGCCATGAACTCGGCCGCGGCCATCCATGATACCGAGTCCTGCCTGTTCGGCGAGACGTCGGAGGATGTTGCCGCAACGATCACGGACGGCACGTTCGGAATGTCGCGGCAGACCGGTGAGTTCATCAACGGTGTGCTTCGCGATGCCTATCATGGAAGCGATCGGGAGATCGGGTTTGGTGAGGCGCTCGGCGAGCGGCTGTTGGATTCGGCCACTGGGCGTCCATGCATCATGGCGGCCTGCGTGCGCGCCGGCATCCCGATCACCGTGCATGCTGCGATCGGCACGGACATCGTTCATCAGCAGCCGTCGATGAGCGGTGAGGCGACCGGAGAACTATCCTTCCGCGACTTCAGGCTGCTCTGCCATGAGCTGCGCGATCTGGGCGGCGGCGGCGTGGTGATGAACGTGGGGTCGGCGGTGATACTTCCGGAGGTGTTCCTGAAGGCGCTCACGGTTGCGCGAAACCTCGGCGCCCAGGCCTTCGACTTCACAACGGCCAACTTCGACATGCTGCAGCATTACCGTCCGCGCGTCAACGTGGTTACCCGGCCGACACAGGATGGCGGGCGCGGCTTTACCTTTACCGGCCATCACGAGATCATGGTGCCGCTCGTGGCCGCAATGATCCGTTCCCGGCTCCAGCGCGACGGTGTCTCCCGTCCCCTCTAGCCATCTTCACCGGCTCTCGGCCGGCCATTCGGCGCCCCACGGCCCGTTGCGGCCCCGCGCCGCCGAATCTTCCTCCCCTCCTCTTCCTCATGTCGAGAGCGAACCATAGTTTCGCTTCATTCCTTCCGTGTGCTGTCCAGTAGTTCACGTTCTATCGTCGGCGAGGTCCACTCATCGAAACAAACATGTGGGTGTTCCATGAAGACTCGTTACGCAGTACTGGCGCTCGTTGCGGTGCTGGCTGCTCTCTCTCCCTCGGTGATACGTGCACAGCAGTGGATAAACTTCACCGACACGCATACCGCCCAGGCCTTGTTCGAGCTCGGGGGTGACATCTGGGTAGGCACATCGGGCGCTCTTGTCCGATATCAGACCGGCATCGACAAGTCCACGTTCTTCTATCGCGCCAACTCCGGCCTGCCGAGCAACGTGATCACCGCCTTCCTGAGCGACAGCGCCCGTGGAACCTGGATTGCAACCTGGGGCGGCCTTGCTCATTTCGACGGTGTGAACTGGCAGGTCTACAATACGCACAACTCTCCCATTCCGGCGAACGATCTCACCTGCCTGCATCGCGCCGCCGACGGTGCGATCTGGGTAGGTACCTACTACAACGGGCTTGCCCGCTTCGACGGTACGCACTGGACGGTCTACTCCGCGGAGACGTCCACGCTTCCGGACAACAACATCTACGGCATCACGACCGACAGGCAGGGGCATGTCTGGGCCGGGACCAATGGGAAGGGAATTGCCGAATTCGACGGCACCACCTGGACAACGCACAGCGACGACAACGGCGAGATCTCGTCCAACTATGTCAACGATGTGCTTACCGACACCTCGGGCAAGGTCTGGGCCGCAACCTCGAAGGGGGTCTCGGTGTACGACGGCACGTCCTGGTGGACGTACGACATCACCAACTCCGCGCTTCCCACGAACAACATCGCCTCGCTCGCACTGGACGGGCAGGGGCATGTCTGGGCCGCCACTGCCTCGGCAGGGCTTGCATGGTTCGATGGCAGGAACTGGACGGCGATCACCAGCGACAGCGGGCTTCCCGATGTTGAAGTGCACCGGATGATGTTCGGTTCCGACGGATCGCTCTGGCTCGCCACGTCGGGCGGGCTGGTTCACCGCACCGGTTCCGGCTGGCATGTGACCTCCACGCAGACCGTCCCCTTCACCAGCAACTCCATCAGCGCGCTCGCCGGCGACAGCAAGGGGGGGCTCTGGTTCGGATCGCGTTACTTCGGCGTCGCGGAAACGGCGGATCAGCAATGGCACGTCTTCACCGACGCGAACGACGTGCTCCCCTCCACAACGGTTCGCGGCATGCTTGCGGATTACAACGGCCGCATCTGGGTTGCGACCAGCCTCGGGCTCTCCGTACACGACAACGGCACGTGGACATCCTATACGGCCACCAACTCTCCGTTGCAGATCCCGGTGACATGCGTTGCACTGGACAGCAGCGGAACGGTCTGGGTTGGAACGGACGGCCTGGGCGTGAAGTCCTTCGGCGACGGGAACTGGCTCGGGTTCGATCAACTGCACAACAAGCTTCCGTTCGACAACATCACGGCGATTGCCGTGGACAGGAGCAACCGGGTGTGGGTGGGCACCGACCATGGCTGCGGCTACAAGGCGGACAGCACCTGGAAGACATTCACCATGACCAGCTCGTCGCTGCCGGACGATCAGGTGCAGGCGATTGCAGCCGCACACAACGGTGATGTCTACATCGGCATGGCGAACGGCGGCGTGGCCCGGTACAATGCCTCCGGCTGGACGCTGCTGGACTCCATGCATGCGGGCCTGCCCGGAAACAACGTCACCTCGCTCCTCGTGGACAAGTACGGCCAGGTGTGGGCCGGCGTAAGCGGCGGCGGCATTGCGCGTCTTGCAGACAACGATCGCTGGGTGGTGTTCTCCACGTACAACTCCCCGCTTCCGGACAACAACGTGCAGGCGCTTGCGCTCGATCACAACGGCAACATCATGATCGGCATGGTCGACGGCGGCGCCGCGCTCTTCAACGAGCAGGGAGTCTCCAGCGGTGTGGAGGCGCCGTCGCACGCGGTTGCAGCGCTCGGCTCCGTGGTGCATCCGAATCCCGTCTCGAACAGCGCCTCGATCGGCTTCACGATGCCGCATGCATCAGACGTCTCGATCGATCTCGTTGCGCTCGATGGCCGGCCGTGCGGCACGATCTTCAGCGGCCGTCTTCCAGAGGGAGAGCAGAGCGTGCGCGTGGATGCCGGTGCGCTCCCCAGCGGCTGCTACATCTACCGCATTCACGCCGATGGAGCAGTCTCCGCCGGAACATTCGTGGTGGTACGGTAGAGGCCTGTTGGAGATTGGGAGTGATTGATGGCCGGCTGAATCCGTTCCGCCGGCAGCCTCCGATGGCATAGGAACAACAACGGGGATCGATCACTGTGATCGATCCCCGTTTTCGAGTGATGTGTGCGAAGCCAACGCCACAACGGTGCGATCGCAGCTATCGCGTAAGAACCACGGGGCGCGTGCTGACGCTTCCGGCCGCGGCGAGGCGGCAGAAGTAGGTTGCGCTCGGGAGCGTGGTTGCGTCCAGCATCACTCCGTGTTCGCCGGCGCTCTGTTGGCCGTCCACCAGTGTGCGGACAAGGCGGCCGGTGGCATCATGAAGCGTGATGAGCACGGGGCCGTCCGCAGCGAGCGTGTAGTCGATCAGCGTGGCCGTGCCGGAGGGATTGGGAGCGATCTGGATGAGCGCGGTCCGGTCCTGCCGGCTTGCGGCATCCACACCGGATGTCTGGATCAGCTTGTAGATGTTGCCATCGGAGGCGCAGAAGTAGAGCTCGTTCTGGGAGTCGACGCCGAAGGAGGTGATCAGGTAGCTCGTTGCGCGCAGGAGTGTGTTGGTGGCCGGCTGTCCGGGCTGATAGGTCAGTGCCCAGATCTTTCCCTTCACGTAGTCTGCATAGATGTATTTCCCAACCAGCGATGGGAGCGATGGGCCGCGATAGACGAACCCGCCGGTGATGGACTGCCCGCCGGTGTTATCGTGCGGGTACTCCCAGATCGGCTGGGTAAGGCCGGTCGTATCGCATGTGGACGCATTGTAGCAGTGGAAACCTTCGGTGATGTTCCAGCCGTAGTTCCGGCCGGCCTCCAGAATGTCGATCTCCTCCCAGCGGTCCTGGCCAACGTCGCCGGCCCAGAGCCATCCGGTAACGGGATCGAAGCTGAAGCGCCACGTGTTGCGCATTCCCCACGTGTAGATCTCCTGGCGGTAGCCGGAGCTGTTCCCCGCGAACGGGTTCGTTGGGGGAATGCCGTATTCGAGCCCGGGGGACGTGCCGTGAACGTCGATGCGGAGGATCTTCCCGAGAAGCTTCGTGCGGTTCTGCCCGTTCCCCTGCGGATCGCCGCCGCTGCCGCCGTCCCCCATGGCGATGTAGAGATATCCGTCCGGTCCGAACACGATCTGCCCGCCGTTGTGGTTCGCATACGGCTGATCGATCACCAGCAGGATCTTCTCGGTGTTCCGATCGGCGTGCAGGGAATCGATCAGCGATCTGGACATGCGGGAGATCACCGTCTGAAGCTGACCGTTGACCGTGCGTGTATAGTCCAGGTAGAAATAGCCGTTGTTGTTGTAGTTGGGATCGAACGCCAGGCCAAGCAGTCCGGTCTCGCCTCCCGAGGTGATGCTGTCGCTGATGTCCAGGAATGTACGCGAGGTTGCCGTGGCCGGATCGTTGTTGAACGCACGGATCCGTCCCCCCTGCTCCACCACATAGAGCGTAGAACTTCCCGGCACCGAGTAGAGGCCTATCGGGCCGTTGAAGTGAAGGTTTGGAAACGCCGGCGCTGTGCCGAAGGTCTGTGCCCGCGAGCACGCCGCGCCGAGAATGGCTGCGAGTACGATGGAAGCAACTGTCCTCATGGTGCCTGGGGTGGATCGTTGATGAATGCGCCGCGCGTGCGGCGCCTGATGTGTTGCCGGGCCTAGTGGCCGGTGAACTGCGCGGCGCGCTTCTCGAGGAACGCCTTCGTCCCCTCCTTCATGTCGCTGGTGCCGCAGCACTCCCCGAACAACTGCGCCTCGTATGCAAGGCCGTCCTCGATGGTAGCGTCCACAGCAGCTACAACGGCGCGCAATGTTTTCTCGATAGCGACCGGGCCCTTCGAAAGGATCTTGATCATCATCTCCTGTGCGCGTTCCATCAGCTCGGCGGCCGGATAGACATGATTGGCGAGGCCGATGCGTTCCGCGGTTGAGGCATCGATCATATCGCCGGTGAGGTTGTATTCCGCCGATCGTGCGGCCCCCACGAGCCGTGTCAGGCGCTGCGTACCGCCGAAGCCGGGGATCAGGCCAAGGTTCACCTCCGGCTGCCCGAACTTCGCGCGATCGCTCACCAGACGGATGTGGCACGCCATCGCCAGCTCGCAGCCGCCGCCGAGCGCGAAGCCGTTGACCGCGGCGATCACCGGCTTGCCGAGCTGCTCGATCATCAGGAACACCATCTGCCCGCGTTCCGATGCACCGCTCCCCGTTGTGCCGTCCAGCTCATGCAGTTCCGCGATGTCCGCGCCTGCGGCGAATGCCTTCTCGCCGCTTCCGGTGATGATCACCCCGCGGATGCCGGCGTCGGCGGCGATATCGGCAATTGCCGAGCGAAGCTCCACGAGAAGCTGGATGTTGAGTGCGTTCAGCTTGTCCGGGCGATTGAGCGTGATGATTGCGTACCCTTCAGGCTTTCGCTCGATGAGAATGGTCTCGTACTGCATGGTGTCTGCGTGAGGATTGTGCGTCCGCGCACGAACCGGCGGCGCTCGTGGACGCGTGGCGTTCGGATGTTGAAAGATGCGGGGCAAGATAACACTTGGGTGCTCGCGATGCGGGCCGCGGATGCCCCGCAAGGGACGCAGCACCGCGGAGGACGCGGAGGGACGCAAAGGGGGATGAGAGGGTCTGCATTTCCGGATCGGCCGGCGCCGCGCATTCGCGTTGCCAACACCATCGCCGTAGTGGTATGTTCCACCCTCGTACCCCGTGTGGGGACATTCATACGGTACTGCATGCTGAACTATCGTGAATATCTGAAGCCGGAGGTGGTGTCGCGCATCACCTCGCTCGAGCTGCGCGCGCGGATGGTGGTGGAGGGATTCATCACCGGCCTGCACAAGTCACCCTACCACGGCTTCTCCGTGGAGTTTGCGGAGCACCGCCAGTACATGCCGGGGGACGAGATCCGGTATATCGACTGGAAGGTCTACGGACGCACGAATCGCTACTACATCAAGCAGTACGAGGAGGAGACCAACCTGAAGGGGTATGTGGTGGTTGATGCCTCGGCCTCCATGGGATATCATTCGGGGAATCGGATCAGCAAGTTCGAGTACGCGGTCTCGCTGGCGGCCGCGCTCTCGCTGCTGATGCTGCGGCAGCAGGATGCCGTGGGGGCGGCCGTGTACGACACCGAGCTGCGCGGCTATCTGCCGCCCCGCTCGCGGCCGGGCTATCTTCAGGAAGTGCTGAAGCTTCTTACCGCCTCGAAGCCTTCCAACGGAACCGGCACCGCGCGCTCGCTGAACCTGATCGCCGAACGGGTACGCCGCCGCGGGTTGGTGATTGTGCTGAGCGATTTCTTCGACGATCCGGATCAGGTGATAACCGCGCTGAAGCATTTTCGCCACAAGCAGAACGAGGTGCTTGCGATTCAGGTGCTGGACCCGATGGAGCGATCGTTCGATTTCGGTACCGATGCAACGTTCCGCGACATGGAGACCGGCGAGGAGATGGTGTCGCAGCCGTTTCAGGTGCGTGCGGCATATGCGGAGGCGATGAACGCATTCACCGAACGAATCAAGCGCGAGTGCCGGTTGCACAATATCGACTACCTGCTGGTGGACACATCCGTGCCGTTCGACAGGACGCTGGTGGAATATCTCAACAAGCGACGGATGATGGGATGATGCCATCCGCCGATGCGAAGGCACCGGCTGAAAGGACGCCCGATGCAACGATGGAGGGGGAGGGCCGCCGTCCAGCCACGCGTTGGCTGCTTGGCCCGGGCTGTATGGTGATGGTTCCTCCGGAGCATGCCACGGGCCCGGCAGTGCTGGTGAGGATCGTGGGCTGTTCGACGGTTCGGTGCGGCCCTGGAATTATTTCGTGACGGCTGGCTTGGCCGGGCTGGTGTGGGCGCTGCTGGCGCCGCAGTCCGGCGTGCGCCCGGCGATCGTGCTGTCCCTCTCGATGCTGCTGATTCTCGAGCCCGTGGTCCGGTTCAACTACTGTATTGATGACGGGTTCGTGGTGGTGACGGCCATTCCCTTCGTGGCGCTGGGAGTGCTCGCTGAATGGCACTGCATCAGGCTCGTTCTGCGCGCCCGATCGGCGCGGGGATGAGGATCAGGCGCTGCTGCAATCTTGAAGGGCGGCAGGGCGAGATTCGAGACCATGACACCGGAACAACGCAGCGAGACCACCCGGAAGGCGCGCAGACACCATGGAGGAAGAAGTTGACCTCGATGGTCGCGGATATAGAACGGCCCATCAACGATTACGCTGGCGGGCCCTTTGGTTTGGAGTGCTTATCAACACCGTGCCATCAATAATGCGGGTCTATGCCATAATGGATGCTACAGGTTCCTCCAGCGACTGCGCAACCATTTGGTTCCGTCCGCGGAGATGCCATGCGCGTACATGCTCCCAACAAAATGGCGCCCTTCGGCGGAGTCCCCTTCGGCAATAGTACGGTGCAGGCGCACCATGCTTCACAGTAGCCCGCCATATGATGCTCGCACCGGTAGTGGTTGATTGTATTGCATTCGTTCTCGGGACCGCAGCTGCAGGAGTTTGGACCCGGGTCATAGTTCCCGTGCCCTGGGTCTCGTCCGCCGCCCCATCCGTAACCATATTCTCCGTTATCGAAATTGCCATGTTGGTCACCAGGCATATCGAACCCCCATGGATGTTTGAAGCCGAAGATCGGGCCGTCGCCAAGCCAGTCACCGGCATTTCCACCTTCGAAGGGCGGTGGTGGCGGGGTCTCGCCGCGCGCGAAGAGATCGGTAGTAATCGTTAGACAGACAACTATGCAGATCGAAAAGATGCAGGTGCGTACGTACATGTGATTTCTCCTGGAATGAGATCAGCGAATGATTGAAATCCTGCGCGCTGCGACAAGCCGGCCATCGTGAAGCAGCCCGACGAAGTAACTGCCACCTTGTGGAAAGTCATACTCCACGCTCTGCATGCCGGACGATCCCGGAGTAGAGAAGGGATAGAAGAGCGCGCGCCCGTTCATGTCGTATATGGCTATGGATGTTGCTCCGCCATCAGGCGCCGAAGCGAAGGAGATCGTTGCATGCGAAGGTTGGGACACAGATACGGCAACGTCGAGATGCGGGCTCTCCGGCCCGCGTGTACCAAGCGTTTCAAGGAGCTGAGTCCTGTAGAGCGTGCTCCCCTGTCCGAAGAGATCGAGATAATATCTGCTGCTGCTCTCCTGCAGGCGATTGGAAGCGCCCATCGTGTAATGATCGGACCGCGTGAACCAGTACTTCCCGGTCCCGCGATGGTAAAGCAACAGCCGCATGAATGTCTTCACGCCGTTGAGTTCGGCGGGAACCTGGTATTGCACCAGGGCGATCAACGGGCGGGTGCCATGAATCCGTGGGCGGTCCGGATGATCGTTCGGCAGGATGCCGATACTGTCGATCAGTGCTGCACGCAGGGAATCGGAATCGCGAACGAGTTCCATTGCATAGTCGAGAGAATCAAGGGCGTAGTAGTTGTTCGTATCCTGATCGCTCGTCATCGATTCATACCACCACAATTCGCGGTAGAAGCTGAGTGTATCGCCCGTTGCACAGGTGAATGTGTCCGTGGTGGTGTTGAAACTGAGCATCGTCGCAGAAGCATTGACGACACGGGAATCGATCCACGATGGCAGGCGGAGATTCGTCTGGTTGCGGCGCCACTCTGTCAGGAGGTACTGGATCGTCTCGATCGAGTCATAGTGCATGCTGAACATATATGACGGGGCAACACCATGTGCGTCCATCGTATCATGATCAACCACGAGATAGACACGGGCGCTATCCTGCAACATCACCCAGAGATCCGGTCTCACATCGGGGCTGGGAATCATTACCAGCGAATCGCCTTGTGCCTGCGCGGGCGACGGTCCGGCCGCGAACAGAAGCAGAACAGCGAACGCCGCAATGCCGGCTACCCGTTGCGCCGTCAATCGTGACGTTCCGGGTACATCGATGCAGTGCGTGGCAAGTCGCTGTGGCCTCATGGCAGTGTCTCCAAATTGTGAATGAAGAAGAGAGGGGGAATACACGTGTGATCAATTGACTATTCAACATAGCGAACGCGGTGACCTGGCGCCACCAGAATATTGCGGGCGTGGGCAGGCAAATGCGTGCCGGGCACTCTCCTGAAGAAGAGCGGAAAGAGCGGGCGCGAAAGGCGGCGCGAAGAGATCGCCGAAGAAGCGGGAGCAGAGCCGGAGGATCAGGCCACGTGCCCGATCACAACCGGCCTCTCACCCAGTTCCGTCAACCGTGCGATCACGGCATCGGCGGCGGCGGCGGCGGCAACGATCACCAGGCCGATGCCGAGATTCAAGGCGGTGCGCAGGTCCTCCTCCGGAACGCCCCCTTCCTGCTGGATGAAGGAGAAGATCGGCGGGCGCTCCCAGGCGTTCCAGTCCACCTTCAACTGAAGGGGTGCGCGAACCACGCGCGAGGTGTTTCCCACAAGTCCGCCGCCGGTGACATGGGAGTAGGCATGAATCCCATCCATGCCGAGCGTGCCCAGGATAGCGCCGAGATAGGAGCGGTGTACCGTGAGCAGCGCGCTGCCGATGGTCTGGTCGGTGCCGGGGAGGAGATCGTTGATGTTGTGCTTCGGGAAGAGAGCGGCGCGGGCGAGCGAATATCCGTTGGTGTGCAGGCCGTTGGAGGGGAGGCCGATCAATACATCGCCGGAGGCGGAGTGCTGCCCGGTTACCATCTCGTCGCGCTCCACCACGCCAACGATCATTCCGGCCAGATCGAACTCGCCCGCCTGATACATCGACGGCATCTCCGCTGTCTCTCCGCCGATCAGCGCCGCGTTGTTCTCCGAGCATGCGGCCGCGAAACCGGTGATCACTTCCTCGGCAACCTGGGGCTCCAGCTTCCCCGTAGCGAAATAGTCCATGAAGTAGAGCGGCTTCGCCCCGCACACGGCGATATCGTTCACGCAGTGATTCACGAGGTCGCGCCCCACACTCTCGTGGCGCCCCGCCATGAAGGCGATCTTCAGCTTCGTGCCGACACCATCCACCGACGAGACGAGCACCGGATTGCGGTACTCCTTCAGAAAGGTAACATCGTACAGCCCGCCGAATCCTCCGATGTCGCCGATCACATTGCTGTTGAACGTTGCGCGCACGAGCGGCTTGATGCGGTTCACGGTCTCTTCGCCGGCTTCGATGTCGACGCCGGCCGTCTTGTAGGTGATTGTCTCGGGCATTGGACTGGATCAGTAGTTGGTTGTCGGGAGTCGATTGTTGGCTGGCCGGCGGCTCTCAGGCGTTCAGGCCCAGCCCCCTGCGTGCCGTCTCCGTTTCGGGAGCGGCCTCCGGCTGGTCTGCCGCGGCAGGCGCGGGGACCGATGGGATGCGGATGCGGAACGTGCTCCCGGAAGCGGACGATTGCTTCAGCACGATCCTGCCGCCATGATATTCTTCAACGATGCGCTTCGCGAGCGAAAGCCCAAGCCCCCAGCCGCGCTGCTTCGTCGAGAAGCCCGGGCGGAAGATATCCTTTCGAATCTTGGGGTCGATCCCGCGTCCGTTGTCCGTGACGTCGATGATCGCGGTGTTGCGCAGCTCGTGGATCCGGATCGTGATCTGGCCGTCCACATGATCGATCGCATCGGCCGCATTGCGCACGAGATTCTCGAACACCCACTCGAACAGATCGGTGTTGATGGCCGCATAGACCGGCGTGGGGGAACCCTCCAGCGTAAGCGTCACGCGCTTTCCCAGGTGCGGCAGCCGGCGCTCGAAGTATTGAATCACATTCCCGAGCACGCTGTTCAACTCAACCGGACGCACCTCGGCAGCGGAGCCGATCTTGGAGAAGCGCTGCGAGATCTTGTTCAGCCGCTGCACGTCGCGCTGCATCTCCTCCGCTGCCTCGATCACCTGCGCGGAGTCCGTTGGATCGTAGCGCAGAAGCTCGATCCATCCGAGAAGCGAGCTGAGCGGCGTGCCGAGCTGATGCGCCGTCTCCTTCGCCATCCCAACCCAGATGTTGGACTGCTCGTTCCGCTTGATGTAGCTGAAGCTGATGTATCCCACAACGATGAACATCGAGATGATGATCATCTCGATGAAGGGAAGGCGCTGCAACTGCTTCACCAGGTGCGAGTCGTCGAAATAGGCGTAGTTGGTCAGCGTGGAATCCGTCCCGCTGCTGAGCGCGGTGACCGTGTAGATACGAAGCGGTTCGTACACCTTCCCCATGCTCGCGATCTCGTCGCTGAGTTGCTCCCTCTGCACGTCGGGTGGAAGCGTTGTATCCACCTCCACGTTCTTGACCCACGAGACATCGGGGGCCGTGCGGCCATCCCTCAGTCTGTGCATCATCGGCTGCCCATGCTTGTCCGTGAAGATCACCGGGAAGTCGATCATCTCCCCGATCCGGAATATCAGGTTCGATACATCGGTTTCCGTTGCATCGGATTCAGTCGGCGGAGTGTTGATCAGGCGCTGGAACGTGTTCGCATAGAACTGCACGGTCTTCTGCTCGGACTTCCTCATCTCGCCAACCAGATGGTTGGTGTAGTAAAGCGTACCGGCCACGATGGCGAAGGCAAACGCCACCAGGGCCAGCTTGATGTTGGCCGAGAAGGGAAGCCGGATGGTTTTCAGGTTGACCATGCGTACGGAGGTTGGCAGGCCCGGGGGATCGATGAATGTGCCGCCGGAGCCGGTAAGCTGTCGAATATCAAAGATCGTACGGGGAGCGGATCATCTCAATCCCTTTTTCACTTCCCTCCTCTTTCCACAACGAGTGCAGGTTCCCCTGTCGGGTTCACCGGATTCTCCGGTTACCGGCCGGAAACAGGGAGAGCCAGGCGCGGCGTGATGCGGCCATGTCCGGCTTCAGGGAATGTGCGTGCCTGCAGGAGAGGACGATGATCCGGATGAACAACGTTATCCCGCGTTCACGATCGCCGCAACGGCCTGTGAAAGCTCGTCGAACGGCACGCTCCTCTGTTCGCCGGCGCCGAGATTCTTCACCTGGGCCTCGCGGGCCGCAAGCTCCGACTCCCCCACGATCACGGCGCAGCGTGCGCCCTTGCGATTGGCGTCGCGCATCTGCGCCTTCAGCGACCGGCGCAGCAGATCGCACTCGGCCGCGATGCCGTGAGCGCGGAGGCGCCCAACGGCCCCCATCGCCCAGCGGCGCGAGGCATCGTCCAGGCCGATCACGTAGGCGTCGATCTCCGGAGCAGGGGCCGGGAGTGCGCCGGCCGCCTCCGCGGCGATCAGCAGCCGTTCCATGCCGAAGCTGAAGCCAACCGAGGGGGCCGGCTTGCCGCCAACCTCTTCGATCAGTCGATCGTATCGTCCGCCTCCTCCCAGTGCATCCTGCGCCCCCAGATCCATCCCCTGGAACTCGAATGCCGTGCGTGTGTAGTAGTCCAGGCCGCGTACAAGGCGGTGGTCGATCACCGGCTCGATGCCGGCCTCGCGCACCAGGGCAAGCGTTGCATCGAAGTGCGCCCGCGACTCCTCGCCGAGGAAGTCGGACATCCGCGGAGCGCCGGCCGTTGCGGCAATGTCCTGCTCCCGCTTGGAGTCCAGAACGCGCAGGGGGTTCTGCTCCATGCGGCGCACGCTCTCCGGCGAAAGCTCCGCCTCGCGTTCGCGCAGATAGGAGAGCAGCTCCGCCCGGTAGGCCGCGCGCTCGTCCGGCTCGCCGAGCGAGTTGATGCGCAGGCGGTAGTTCCCGATGCCCAGGGCGCCAAGCAGGTCCGCCCCCGCCAGGATCACCTCGGCATCGGCCTCGGGATGCGGCGAGCCGTAGATCTCCATGCCGAACTGGTGGAACTGGCGATAGCGTCCGGCCTGCGGCTGCTCGTACCGGAACATCGGCCCGATGTAATACCAGCGGGCAAGCTGCTGCGCCTGCGCGATGCTGTGCTGCACGTACGCCCGTGCTGCGCTGGCGGTCAGTTCCGGCCGAAGCGTCAGCGACTCCGGCGGCACGCTGCGGTCGAGGAAGGTGTACATCTCCTTTCCAACGATATCGGTTCCCTGCCCCACGCCGCGCGTGAAGAGATCCGTGGCTTCCACGATCGGCAGCCGCACTTCGCCGCAGCCGTAGCGATGCATCAGGGCATGGATGATCGCTTCCATCCATTGCCACCGTGCTGATTCATCCGGAAGGATATCGCGGAATCCCTTGATCGACTGATAGGTCATGTTCGTAGTCGGCTTGGAGTGTAGGAACAAGAACGCCCTTCCGGAGAGAAGGGCGGTTGGGTTCGACCGTGCGTCTTCGTGGTGCACTGCGGCTCCGGTCCGCACTGCCCGCTAGGTCTCGAAGTATCGATGCTCCTCCTGCTCGAAGAGTGAGAGCACATCCGCAGGGGTACCGGCGTTGAGAAGCTGCTGGCGGAAACTTTCGTTGTTCATCAGGCGGCTGATGCGGCTCAGCAGCTTGAGATGCGTGCCGACGTGCGATTCCTTGCCGACGAGCATGAAGATCAACTGCACCGGCTGGTTGTCCAGCGCATCGAAGTCGATCGGTTCCGCCGTGATCGCGAACGCGGCGATGATGTCATCCAGGGCGTCGGTCTTGCCGTGCGGGATCGCAAAGCCATGGCCCACACCGGTGCTCATGAGCTTCTCGCGCTCCATGATCGCAGAGCGCACACGCTCCAGGTCACGAACCTTGGGGGAGGAGGCAAGCATGTCCACCATGGCATCAAGCGCCTCCTCCTTGGAAGAAGCAGGGATCTTGATTGCGATGAACTTTTCCTCGAGGATTGACGAGATATGCATACGTGTAGGCTCGACGGTTTAGGCTGCGAGGTGCCCAACATACGAAAATTCTCTCCGCATACTTCGTGCGGGTTCAATCATGAAACGTGGCCCCGGCAAAAATCGTGAGCGTTCGGGCGGCCGTTCGCAATCTGTTGCATCTGGTGAGCCTCCAGGCCGCTGCGAATGTCCACCATGAATCTGCACGATGAGCCTGCCTCGTGATCCGGACTGCGCAGGTCTTCATGAAGGATTATCTTCGCAGCCGTTGCCGGGCGCCCGCTGTCACGATGCCTGCCCGCGGACAGGTTGCCGGCAACGGACCACGTGACGACAGATACCAACAGGAGCCAACGGATATCCATGCCTCTCATCCGCTCAATCTCGGGTCTTCGGGGAACGATCGGCGACAGCCTCGGTCCGGACATCATCGTGCGCTACGTTGCGGCGTTTGCCCAAATGATAACACGGGAGGGAGGGACCGTTGTGGTTGGGCACGACGGCCGGCCAAGCGGCGGATGGATCGAGGATCTCGTGGTGGGGACGCTGCGGTCGTGCGGCGTCAATGCACGCACGATCGGCATGGCGCCTACGCCCACGGTGCAGCTTGCCACGGAGCATTCGGACGCGAGCGGCGGAATCTCCATCAGTGCGTCGCACAATCCTTCCGAGTGGAACGGCCTGAAGTTTCTGAGCCACGAGGGGATCTTCCTGGACGGCGATGAATGCGCGCGACTGTTCGGGCTGGCCGATGCGGGGGAGCGGACTCTTGCAGGCTGGGCTGGGGGGGGCTCGCGGCTGGACGCCGGCGATGAGATCGAGAAGCATTGCGAGCGTGCGCTCGCGCTTCCGTTCGTACGGCTTCCGGAGCTTCGAGCGCGCCGCTTCACGGTTGTCGTGGACGCGGTGAACGCATCGGGTTCAGAGATCGTTCCGATGATGCTGGAGCGCTGCGGCTGCCGGGTGGTGCGACTTTTCTGTGCCGGCAGCGGTCTATTTCCCCACACTCCCGAGCCGCTTCCAGAGAATCTGACCGCCCTTGCCGATGCCGTCCGGAGCAATGGCGCGGACATCGGCATCGCGGTGGATCCGGATGCGGACCGTCTCGTGCTGATCGACGAACGGGGCGTGCCGTTCGGTGAGGAGTATACCATCACGCAGGCGGCGGACTTCGTGCTCCGCTTCGAACGCGCGCGCGATGCCGCGCGGGACCTGCGTGCGGTGGTGAACCTGTCCACGACCAGAGCGGTGGAGGATGTCGCCGCCCGTTATGCAGCGCAGGTGCTCCGGACTCCTGTGGGGGAGATCAACGTGGCGCGGGCCATGAAGCAGACCGGTGCCGTGATCGGCGGCGAAGGTTCCGGCGGCGTGATACTGCCGGAGCTTCATTACGGTCGCGATTCGATTGCAGGGATCATGATCCTGCTGCACAATCTTCTGGAACGCGGCGGAACGATGAGCGCCCTGCGTGCCGCCCTGCCGGCGTACGAGATCGTCAAGCGGAAGGCGGCGCTTCTTCCCGGCACGGTGCCGGAGGAGATGCTGACGGGGATCGAGAGGGCGCGCGGCGGGGAGGCCGTTGCCGTGCGAACGGACGACGGGTTGAAGCTGGACTACGAAGAGGCGTGGGTGCATCTGCGGGCATCAAACACCGAACCCATCATCAGGGTTATCGCCGAGGCGCATACACGCGACGAGGCGGCGAGGCTGGCCGATGACTTCCTCGGAATGATCGAGCACCCATCCTGATGCGGCGCCTCACGGGTGCGCGGCGCGGGGAATGCAATCGATGCCGGTGCACGGGTACGGTGCCGGCCTGACATATCGGGATGACTATGAACAACGCGATACGCAGATCACATTCCAATCGGGCGATATCCATTCACGTTCAACCGACGTCCGGCGAAGCACCGTTCAGCAGATCCGTTCGCATCGGCATGGTGCTTGCGCTCCTCTGCGTGCTCTGCATTCCGTTCCGCGCGGCGGCGCAGATCCACGTTGCGGGGAATCAGTACATCACCGCAAATGTATCCGCGGCCTCCTCCGCCGGCAGGTTCTGGATCACCTCGGGTCCGGCGAACGGCAGCTATCGCCTCCTCTTCGGCAGCAATCTGATCAGCACCTCCAATCTGATATTCAAGGTGAGCGACGGCGGCACCGATCACTTCTTCTCCAACATCCCGCTGGACTACCCGGTTCGTCCCAGGCTGCCGGACGGTGTGAACGAAGTGGACTTCACACCATACGACAGCATTCATGCAACGCCCGATACGATCGCTCTGGGATGGAACAACATCGGCGGCTTCGGTGTGGTGATGCGATTCATTCCGGAGAAGCCCTCCGGCGGCTTTCAGAACGGCGCCGATGTCCGGTTGGAGTTCAGCTATCGCCGCGTCACCGCCTCCGGTACGGCAACGCTGGGCATCTTCCTGATGCTGGACAGCTACAGCGCCCAGGCGGGGGGGATCAACGGGATATCGGCGATCGTGACAGACCGGCACTACTTCGCGATACATGGCAGCGGGCGGAGCTACACGGCCGGACGCGATACCATGCCGACATTCTATCATGCCGGCGATCCGCTCTACGAGGATCCGTTGAACTATGTGATGGCCGTGCACCGGCTGAGCCCGGCATCGCATGGCGGGGTGCCGCTTACACCGCCCAGCTACTTCGCCGTCGGGGATCTCGAGGTGCTTCGCGAAACGCTCTGGGCCGCGGACTCCTCCACGCTTGCCGGCACGCCCGTGGAGGACTGCGCCACGATCACACGATGGGATGATCTGCGCGGCGACGGCATCGTCCGCACGGCGTTCGGCTCCGGCGATCGCGGCAGCAACGACTTCTACATGTGCCGCGACACCAGCCTCTTCGCAGTGATCCGCACGGTGCGGCTGGTGGAACAGACGGAGGCAGGCGGGCCGTACGCGCCGTCGATCTTCGATGTCGATCTCTGGCTCGCGAACACGCAGCGCCCGGCAGCCGATCTCGCCACCACAATCATTCTCGATCCTCCGCTCGAACGGAACGGTCTCGTGATCGATCCCTCCACGCCGTCGGTGCAGACGGCGAACATCCCCGCCGGCGGCGTTGTGCATTTCCGATGGCGAATGAACGTGAACCCCGCGGCGAAGGTCATACAGTCCGATGTTCCCCTCACGTTCCGTTATGCGCTCGGTCCGAACCAGCCAGCGTCCTTCCTGGATATCTGCGCGCCCACCATCACTGTTCACGGGATCGCGCAGCCGACCGAGGACACGGATCCTCCGGTGCTCGCGCGCGTACCGGACTCGACCGTATGGCGCTATCATGTCTACGACCGGCATCCCGGCTATCGGTACGACACCGGCATCGATACAGTGCTGCTGATACCGGGAGGGTCATCGAACACGAAGGTTCTGGTGGAGGAGTTGCGCAGGTGCGACACCAGCGATACCGGCGTGATCGCCGTTCAGGTGCTCGATCCGCACCTGCCCGCGCGCTATCTGCTGGCGGTGTACGACTGCCGCGGCAATGTGACGTACGATTCGAACAGCTACACCCCTCCATTGATCGACAGTCTCCCTCCGATCGTGGAGCGCCTGGACAGCACCACTGTTTCATGGACGTTCCGTGCCTACGATCATCATGTGGGATACACGCATGATACCGGGCTGCGGACGATCGTGCAGGCATCAGGGCCGCCGCCGGAGAACATCGCCATGCAGGTGACGATTCCCGCGCAGTGCGACACGAACGCCGTTGCCATCGTCACGCTGCACGTGGTGGATACGACGCTTCCCGGGCGGCTCGTTTTCGTGGCGACGGACTGTAGCGGCAATCAGACGCCGGATTCGGTGGTCTACACGCCGCCGAAGGCCGGTGTGACGCCGGCCCTTGCGGATTCCCGTGCGCTGCGCATCGGACGGTTGCGCCCGCAGCCGCTGTATCTCGGCAGGACGCCGGCGTTGGAGGTGGAACTTGCCGGCGGGGTGGGTGGCTCCCTGCATGCCGAGCTGGCCGCTCTCGACGGCACGATAGCGGCGCGGTGGATAATCGAGGCGGCAGGCGCCGTTTGCAGTTTCAATGTCCCGCCCGATATCCCGTCCGGTGTATACACGCTTGTAATGCATGGCGCACGAGGCGAGGATCGCGCCCGCGTGGTGGTGATCCGATAGCCGAGTGCGTTGTCCCGTGCCGCAGGCCGCTTCCGGTCTGCGGCGCGCGACGAGCCCATGCGAGATCGCGCGGAACGCACGGCGCACGAATTTTGTGAACGGGAGAGCACCCTCTAGGCTTTGACGGTGATTCTTCGTAGAATAGACGCCACTTGCACAGATGCTATCTCCGGCACAGCTCATTCCATACTGCTATCCTGCTGTGAACTACAGGAGGTTCCATGCCTGCACGCATACTATTCACCAATGACGCGCGTTGCGTTTCCCGCACTGCCCTGATTCTGTTTGCGCTGTGCTGCATTGCCGGCGTTGCACGAGGGCAACACACCACGGTGGTTGGTAACGACTACGTCTCGGCCACCATGATTACCGATACGGCATACTCCCCCGGCGGCGGCCGCTTCGTTATCGACGCCGGCAGGGCTTTCAGCGCCTACCGCTTCCTCTACTACGTTACCTCGAACGTCGTCTTTCGCGTGACCGCGCCGGGCGGGCCGTACTACTTTACCAATGCAGGGTCCGAGTTCGGCGGGCATCCGCTCCAGGAGAACAACACTGTGGTGCCGTACGTTCCGTTCGACCGGGTGGACAGCTCGTCCGGTGTGGCGGTGACGTGGAACGATCTGCATGGTTATTCGGTGACCATGCGCCTGCTGCCGGAGCAGCCGAAGGCCGCGGTCGTGAAGGGGGCGGATGTGCTGATCGAGTTCTCCTATCACCGCAACAACGGCAGCACCGCAACCGACCTCGGCATCTTCATGATGCTCGATGTCTACAACGGCCAGGCTGCCGGCGCCGGCGGTACGGGGGACCAGGCATCGATCCTCACCAGTTCCGGATACTTCCCCGCCTCCGGTCCCGGCAAGCTCTTTGGGCCGGGCATCGGCTCCGACTCGATTCCGCGGTTCTATCATGTTGGCGATTTCCGGTACGAGAGCCCGCTGAACACGGTGCTTCCGGTGCATCGCCTGATTGGCACATCGCACAACGGGGCCGGCCTTACCACGCCCGATCTCCTGGCGCTCGGCAACTGGCGGCAGCTCCGGTTCCTTTCGTGGGACGTTGTTCCGGCCGATGTAAGCTCCGCAATCGGCGATGCCGCAACGGTGGTGCGGTGGGACACTCATGAAAGCGCGCAGGGAGTTGTGCGCACGGCCTTCGGCATGGACGATCACGACGGCAACAATCTCTTCCACTGCCGCGACACCAACCTCTTCGTGGACATTCAGACGGAGCGCATGATTGTGCGAAGCGATTCCACAGCGCCGAACACGGCCACCTTCGATGCCAACGTCTGGGTCACCAACACGAGCGAGACAGCGGATTCTCTGAACGTGGTGCTGATCGCGCCGGGCGGTTCCGGTTCCTACGTGCGGCTGGCTGCGAATGCTCTGCCTGCGAAGTCCGTCCGGCTTGCCCCGCACGAGACACGGCTTCTCACGTGGCCGCTCGAGGCGAAGGTTGCGAACAAGGACACGGCGTTCTACCAGCTCGACCTTCGCTACACGATAGGGAGCGGCGCACAGGCGAGGAGCTTCAGGGAGCAGTGTCTGCCGTTGATCTCGCTGGTGGGGCCATCCACCAATCCCGATCACTTCGCTCCCGTGGTCTCCGTTGGGGGCAGCCGGACCAATTCCGGGATACGACCGTTGACCATCGTGGACCGGCATCCCGGCGTCAGTGTGGACACCGGCATCGACTCGGTCTGGGTTGATCCCCTCCAGTCCTTCAACATGGCTCTCGTGCGGTTCGGCGTTCCCGTTCGCTGCGAGACCGATACGATTCATGGCGCCGTGGAGGTTGTGGACAGCGCGAAGCCGGGACGCCTGGTGATTGTCGCGCGCGACTGCGCCGGCCATGTGACGATGGATACCGTGCTCTACGACGTTGATGTTACGGACCGGTGGGCGCCGAACGATACCACTGTTGTGGTGGCTCCGGGATTCCCGACGCGGACGTGGCTGGTAACGATCGCGGACCGCCATGCGAAATTCGCGCACGACACCGGGCTCGATTCCGTCTGGGCGGATGCGGCAAGCCTGCGGAACATGACGTACGCCGTAACGATCCCCTTCGTGCGGTGCGACAGCTCCAGCAGCGGCGGGTTCAGAGTGAATGTGATCGACGGCGCTGCGGCCGCCTACATCAAGCTCTACATCCGCGACTGCAATGCGAACATGGACTCCGTGCAACTGGTCTATACTCCGTCGGCCGGCGTTGATGAACGGGGCGGCGCCGCGGCCGGCAATGCGCTTGCGATTCAGGAGGTGCATCCGCAGCCGCTGATCGCCGGCAGCAACGGCGCGCTGGATATCACGGTGAGCAACCTCACACCGCGCGGAGCGGTGGCGGAGCTGATCGCGGCCGACGGCCGCGTGGTTGTGCGGGAGCTGCTGGACGGCGCCGCAGGATCATCGATGGCGCGTTCGATTCCGGTTCCGGCCGCGCTTGCGTCCGGTGTGTACGTGCTTCGCGTCGTCGGCGCGAACGGAACGGACTCGCGCAAGGTGTTGATCACACGATAGTTCGCACCGAAGGCTCCCCCTTCGCGAACGCCGCGCATCCCGTTGATGCAATTGCGGCGAGGGGGCAATGCCATGCTGAGCATTCAGGAGATTCTGGCGATAACCTATCTCCCGGGAATTACATCGAACGCGGCCCGTGCGCTTGCAGAGAGCGGGGCCGCGTTCGACGATCTTGTCCGTTTCCCCGCGGCCGACCTTGCCAGGCTGGGCCTGCGCCGTGCGGCGGGCGAGGCCATCACATCACCCGATCCCTATCTGAATCGTGCTCTCGAACAGATGGAGTGTGCTCGTGCACTCGGCGCGCGCATCCTTCACTTCTGGGCGGATGGATTCCCCGCAATGCTTCGCGAGATCTACGCGCCGCCGATCGTGCTTCACGTCTGGGGTGACCTGGAATGCTGCGTCGAACGTGCGATCGCCGTCGTAGGGACGCGCACCGCGTCGATGTACGGGCATCTGGCTGCGGAGCGGTACGCGGCACGCTTTGCTGCGGCGGGTGTCACGGTGGTGAGCGGCCTTGCACGCGGCATCGATTCCTATGCGCACAACGCCGTGTTGAAGGCAGGAGGGCGAACGCTCGCAGTGGTTGCCTCGGGGCTCGATCAGATCCAGCCCGCTCATGCGGCCTCGCTGGCGCGCCGCATCGCCGAACGTGGAGCCGTTGTCAGCGAGTATCCGTTCGGCGTGAAGGCGTTGCGGCCGTACTTCCCGCAGCGGAACAGAATCATCAGCGGCCTTGCGGCCGCCACCGTCGTTGTTGAAAGCGACGAGCGTGGCGGGGGGATGATCACCGCCGGTTTTGCGCTGGACCAGAACCGGGAGGTGTTTGCCGTACCGGGGCCGGTGCTTGCGGAGAAGAGCCGCGGCACCAATCTTCTGATTCGCACCGATCGCGCGCGCCTTACACAGTCGCCCGATGACGTGCTGGACGCGCTCGGCTTCCACATCGCCCCGGAGACCGTGGTGTCTCCCGAGGCCGGGCGGAGCGGGCTGACGGCCTTCGAACTGCAGCTGTACGATCTGCTCGGGCCGGAGCCGCTGCATGTGGAGATGCTGTGCGAACGTTCCGGAATGGCGCCCGGTGATGTGCTGGTGAATCTGCTCTCGCTGGAGTTCAAGGGACTGGTGCGCCAGCTGGCCGGCAAGCTCTTCCTCCGCGTCTGATCCGGAGCAGACGGAACGGGCGACCGTTCCCGATCGCCCGTTCGGTACCTGCCGTTCGATGCCGCGCACAGCATGGCTCACGCCACGGTTACCGCCGGCTCCAGATAGACATCCTGGATCGCATTCAGCAGCGCGGCACCATCACCCATCGGGCGCTGGAAGGCCTTGCGTCCGCTGATGAGGCCGGTGCCGCCGGCGCGCTTGTTGATCACCGCCGTGCGCACGGCCTCCGCCAGATCGCTCTCCCCGGAGCTGGCTCCGCCGGAGTTGATCAGGCCCGCGCGTCCCATGTAGCAGTTCGCCACCTGATAGCGGGTCATGTCGATCGGGTTGTCGCTGGAGAGTTTCTCGTACACTGCCTTGCTGGTCTTGCCGAACTTCAACGCGGTGAATCCGCCGTTGTTCTCCGGCATCTTCTGCTTGATGATGTCGGCCTGAATGGTCGAGCCGAGGTGATTGGCCTGGCCCGTGAGATCCGCGGCGAGCGAGTAATCCTTGTCTCCCTTCACATTGAAGGCGGAGTTGCGCAGATAGCACCAGAGGATGGTTGCCATGCCGAGCTCGTGTGCATACGCAAACGCCTCGGCGACCTCCGTGATCTGGCGGGTGGATTCCTCCGAGCCGAAGTAGACGGTTGCGCCAACCGCTGCGGCCCCCATGTCGTAGGCTTCGTCGATCGTGCCGAACATCACCTGATCGTACTTGTTCGGATAGGTGAGCAGTTCGTTGTGGTTGATCTTCACGATGAACGGAATCCTGTGCGCGTACTTGCGCGCGGTCATCCCAAGCACGCCGAACGTGGAGGCAACCGCATTGCATCCTCCCTCGATCGCCAGCCGGACAATGTTCTCGGGATCGAAGTACGCCGGGTTCGGCGCGAACGACGCTCCGGCCGAATGTTCGATCCCCTGATCCACCGGAAGGATGGAGACGTAGCCCGTTCCCGCCAGGCGGCCGGTGTTGTAGATCGACTGAAGATTCCGAAGCACGCGGATGCTCCGGTCGCTGTGCGCGAATACGCGTTCCACGAAGTCCGGCCCGGGAAGATGCAGCGTATCCTTCGGGATGGTTGTGCAGGTATGTGTGAGAAGCCCGTCGCCGTCGGCGCCGAGTAGTTCATGAATGCGATCGATCATATGCTGGCTTGCTCGTTGAATGAGAGGGACGGGCGTTGCTGAGAAGTGCAAATCTAAGTACTTGCGAAGAAGTATCCCGATATGCTTTGAAGAGCACGTTGGGCCGGAGTTGTACTCAGGCCCCATTCTTCCGATGACGATCGCGGAGTCAAACTCCACGATAACAGATCGAAGTCTTATTAGAAATCAATTCCCTCAGTACGTAGTACTGCACTCGCGAGAAGGCAATATGCGCAACAGACTTCAACAACGGATGCGGCGGTAATTGTTCCACAGGACCGGGCCGGCCGATGCGGCGCATGTAAATCCGGTGCGGTGCACAGAGATGAGGAAGCCGCGACCGGCAGTCGGTCGCGGCTTCGAAGTTCATGCGGTGCTCTCGCTGCCCGGCATTGCCGGCGCAGGGGCATGACACTCATGCGGGCGCGTGATGTTTCGCGTGATGTTTACAGAGCCGCCTTTGCGGTGCTGACCATGCGGTCCACCTCGGCGCGTTGGCTTGCGGAGAGGATCGAGGCAAGCTGTTCGTTCTGGCGATCGACGATCGGTGCAAGCCTGCTGTTGATTTCAGCGATCTGGCGGATGCGCGGCACGGCCTCATGCGTGGCGATGGTGGCGCTGATGTCCGGGCGCGCCATCGTTGCACGGTACTCGGCCCACAGGCGGGTGCGCTCGGCCTGGAGCGACGCCACTTCCCTGTCCATCGCCTCGATGCTCTGGCGCTGTGCGGATGTGAGGTTCATGCTGCTGGCCAGGATAACCGTGCTGGCCGCCACCGGCTGCTTGGATATCTGGTCGTCCGGTATGCGACGGATCCTCGATGCAACACCGGTCTGTGCCATGCTCGCGGTGACGCCGGCGAGCAACAGGCCGGCAACGACAAGTGCGTGGGCTCCATACGTCTTCATCATGTTCGTCTTGCTCCAGTAGTTTGGATTTCGCGTTCGGTGTGCCGGATTATGCGCCAGCATCCGTGGGGCGCGTTGTTTGTTTCGGGCTTGTGACACCGGTGGCGGCGCGGAAGATTAATCCCGGATGAAATTTTTTTCGCAGGTTCGCGCAGCACCGGAAACCGGCGCACCCCTCAAAACTCCAAGCAGGTGATATGAAGACACTCGGCCCGAAGAAGAACTTCCTTGCCATCGGCAGGGAGCATTCGCGATTGGAGGATGCTGCGATCGCCATCGTCTCCGCTCCGTACGAGCATACGGTCTCCTACGGCGGCGGCACCGCGAACGGACCCGCCGGCATACTGGCGGCCTCCGCCTTCGTGGAGTTCTACGACGACGAGTTCGACCGCGAGCTCTGCTTCGAGAAGGGGATCGCCACACTGGAGCCGATCGACTTCGGCAAGCGGACGGACGGCAGGGCGCTCGCGATGATCCAGGAGGAGGTGGGGCGCCTGATCGACATGGGGAAGTTCGTCGTGACGCTCGGCGGCGAGCATACCATCGCCACGGCGCCGATACGTGCGCATCTGGTCGGGTTCCCGGCGATGAGCGTTCTGCACTTCGATGCCCATTCCGACCTCCGCGATTCCTACGAGGGCTCGAAGTACTCGCACGCCAGCTTCGCTGCCCGTGTGGCCGAGACGCTCGATCCAGCCCGCATCACGCAGGTGGGCATCAGGGCGCAGTGCCGTGAGGAGGCGGAATTCATCCGGGAGCGCGGCGTGAAGACCTTCTATGCGAACGCGATTCGTCGCGGCGTGCATGGTGCATACTGGCAGCAGAGCGTTGTGGATACGCTGGGGGAGGAGGTCTACATCACGTTCGATGTGGACTACTTCGATCCGGCGATCATGCCGAGCACCGGAACGCCGGAGCCGGATGGATTCCTCTACTCCGAGACGCTCGATCTCATTCGCACGCTGATCCGTTCCGGACGGCGCATCATCGGCCTCGATGTTGTGGAGCTTGCTCCGGTGGAAGGGGTGGCGCATCCGGATCTGCTCGCGGCGCGCCTTGTCTACAAACTGCTCAACTGTGCATTTGCCGAGATGCTTCCATCCTATCCCCGCCTGGATGCGCTGGCGCAGGGGAGCGAGGCGCGCAGAAGCACGTCTGCGCCGGCCGCCGCGTTGAAGCCGGGCCGGCGCACGCTGGCCACGCATGCCGGCAAGGCCAAGAGCGTGGCATCCGGCCGGAAGAAGGGGGGGGCGAATGGCGCGAAGGATGGCGGCGGAACACCGGGAGCGTAAGGCGGCCCCGTGCAGGCCCGCGGCGTAGGCGGGGCGTACGCGGATGTTCAGTTGCCGGCGCGGCCGTCCGCCGCGAGGTGCCCGCGCAGCAGCTGCACGATCCCTGCGAGCGCCGTGCCGCTTGCCGAACGGATGGACTCGTTTGCATACCGCGTCAACGGCGTCGCCTCCGGATTGATCTCCACGAGGTAGGCTCCCGACTGTGCTGCGAGCACGGGAAGCCCGGCGGCCGGATAGACCACGGCGGATGTGCCGATCGAGAAGAAGACGTCCGCTGCCTCGGCCCGATGCTCCGCGCGTTCGAATGCTCCGGCCGGAAGGTTCTCACCGAACCAGACAACGTCCGGCCGGATCTTCCCGCCGCATTCGCATGCCTGCACGGCCTTCAGGTGGAGCAGCTCCTCACCATCGTAGCGGCGCCGGCATTGCTGGCAGTAGTTCCTCCGGATGTTTCCATGCAGCTCGATCACCTCGCGCGATCCCGCTGCGGTGTGCAGGCCGTCGATGTTCTGCGTGATCACGCTTACCGACGGGACCAGTTCCTCCAGTTCGACGAGCGCCCTGTGCCCGGCGTTCGGTTCCGCTTCCAGAATCACCGCTCTGCGTGCCTGATACCACTCCCACACCATCTGCGGGTTGGCGAGAAACGCATCAACGCTGGCAAGCTCCTCCGGCTTGAACTTGGACCACAATCCGTCCTGTGCACGGAAGGTGGCAACGCCGCTCTCCGCGGAGATTCCTGCTCCGGTGAAGGCGGCCACGCGGTGCGCGGAGGCAAGGCGATCGATCAATTCCTGCGAAGGGCTCATCGGTCTGGTTGTGGGCGTTTGTTCCTGCGTTCCTCGATTGCCTGTTCCAGCGCCCTCACCGTGGCCGCCGCCGTGTCGTCCCATGAGAGCGAGTTGGCGAATGCAAGCGCGTTGCCCCGCAGCCGCTCGCGCAGTTCGGAATCGCTCAGCACCGTCAGAATCTGTTCGGTGAGAGTCTGGATATCACCATACGGGTAGAGCATGCCGGTAACGCCGTGCTGAACGGAGTCGCGCAGGCCGGGGCTGTCCGCGGCAATGGCGGGAGTGCCGCAGGCATTGGCCTCCACGTTCACGATCCCCCAGCCTTCCTTCATCGAGGGGTTCACCACCACCCAGAGTTCCTGCAGCAGACGGAGTTTCTCCTCCTCACTCACGAATCCCGTGAAGCGCGTTGCGCCCTCCACGCCCAGCTCGCGCGCCAGTGCCTCAAGCGCCGGCTGGAAATCCCCGCGTCCGATGATCACCAGCTCCGCGTCCGGGATCTTGGCCCGTACGGCCGCGAAGGCACGCACGATGTGATCCACGCTCTTGTACTTCTTCAGCCGGCCGAAGTAGCCGATGGTGGGATGCGTGCTCTTGGGAACGCCTGTTGGATGAAGCCGGTCGTGATCGATGGAGTTCATCGCGAGTGTGAATCTGCGCGGATCGAAACCACGGGCAACGAACTCATCCAGTGTGGACTGCGACACTACCAGGAACGGCGTGCGCCTGTAGATGAAGTCCACCAGCTTCTCGGAAAGGTAGACATAGCCGCCGCGTATCGGGCCGGCCTCCAGAAAGATGGAGGTGCCGAAGAAGTGATGGCTGAGCCCGACAAGCGGCCGGCGCACGTACAGCGGCGTGTAGAACGGAATCTTGTTCAGATCGTCCACCACCACGTCGTAGTTCTCTCTGCGAAATCGCGTGAGGTAGTAGAAGGGGACGACGAAGTTGAAGGTGTTGCGGCCGCCGCGGCGCACGATGTGAATCCCGTCCACGGTCTCCTCCGGCGGTGCTCCATCGTAGCTGCTGCAGAAGAGCGTGACGGAGTGGCCCATGGCGGCGACGCGCGTGAACGTCTCGCGCAGATGGGTCTCGGCGCCGCCGGAGAGCGGGTTCTTCCAATCCTGCCAGTTGATGACGAGAATCTTCATCGGGACAAAACTACACCGTGGTCTGAATGCCGGAAACTTACCGGCGCGTTGAGCGTACCGCAGGCCCGTGCCGCGGCGCAATCGCGATCTGCATCGGAGCCGGATTCGGGCGCGATCCGAGGGCGGCAGCCTGCTTCTCGATGTACGGCGCGGAAGATATCGATTGGGCGTACGTAGAGACGATCGATTATCTTATCTGTGCCACGCATGAACGGGCCTGCGCTCGCGGCCCATCTGCATCGTATCGCACTGCGATCGGCCGCCTGCAGGATGTGCAGGAAGGCGCATCGTCGCCTGCTGCGAACAGTTGACCTTCGGAGTCTGAATCGTATGACAACGTTTATCGGAACAATCATTGCCGGCGCAATCATCGGGTGGGTGGCCAGCATCATCGCGAAGACGAGCGATCAGATGGGATGTCTGTGGAACATCCTCATCGGCATCATCGGAGCGGCGCTGGGGGGCTGGCTTGCCGGCCACCTGGGAGTCCATGTGGACGAGACAGGGTTCAACCTGACGCGGTTTCTGGTGGGTGTAGGAGGGGCCGTGTTGTTGATCATCGTGCTGCGGATGGTTGGCATTCTCCGGCGCAACCGCTGAGCGCCCGGGCGGATCGCAGCCGCAGAATCCGGCCGGCATGTGCCAGGCATGGTGGGTGTTCCCGCGGCTCGGTGCTGCAGAACCGGCAAGGCTGCACGGCCGCCGGCTCTGCGGTGCAGCATGGCGTTGAGCGGGGCTGACCGTGACGGCGTTGCAGGAAACATCTCCGCGACAATCCGCACGGCGGGGGATCGCGATGCCACGGGCACGGCGCTACAGCCGCAGCTTCGGCTTGTTGATGCCGAGGTTCTTCATCTGCTTCGAGAGCGTGGAGCGATCGATATCCAGTTCCGCCGCGGCCCGCGTGATGTTCCAGTCGTTACGGTCCAGCACCTTGATCAGTTCATCCTTCTTCGTCTGCTTGGCCAGCATCTGCACGTCGTTGTAATCCTGTACCACCGTGACATCCGGCTGCCGCAGCGGGTCCGCGCGTTCCAGAACGCGAGCGATGTCCGAGTGATCGATCACCTCCCCCCGCGACATCACGGCCACGGCCTCGATCGCCCTCCTCAATTCGCGGATGTTGCCGCTCCAGCGCTGCCGCTCCAGAAGGTCCACGGCGGAGGGGCTCAGGCGCCGCTGCGGAAGATTGTTCCGCTGGCTGAAGCTTTCCAGGAAGTGATGCGCGAGCGGCTCGATATCCTCCTTGCGTTCGCGCAGCGGCGGGATATGTATTTCGATGCCGCGCAGACGATAGAGCAGATCCTCACGGAACACGCGTGCACGCACGGCCTCCAGCAGATTCCGGTTGGTTGCGGAGATGATCCGGACGTCCACGCTCTCCGGCGTCACGGAGCCGAGCCGCCGAACCGAACCGCTGTCCAGCACGCGCAGGAACTTGGACTGCAGCTCGATCGGGAATTCGCCGATCTCGTCCAGGAACAGTGTGCCGCCGTCGGCGGCCTGCACCATGCCGGTCTTCGCGTCCGTCGCGCCGGTGAAGGCGCCGCGTGTATGCCCGAAGAGTTCGCTCTCGAACATCGTGGCCGGGATGTTCGGAACATCGAGCACCACGAAGGGCTTGGAACGTCGGGGGCTCATCGCGTGAACGGCGCGCGCCAGGAGATCCTTGCCGACACCGGTTTCGCCGGTCACGAGCACGGAGATCATCGAGCGTGCACACATCTCCGCATCGGCCATCAATCGCTGCACGGTACTGCTGCGGCCCACGATGCCGTGTTCGCCGAACTGCTGAACGCCCACCGTGTTCTGGTGCTGCTGGCGGCTCCGTTCGTGCACGGACGCAACGGCGGTGAGCAGCTCGTGCGGACTGGAACCTTTGTAGATATAGTTGGTGGCTCCCCCCTTCATCGCGCGGACAACGAGGTCGATGGCATTCTCGCCGGTGAGCATGATCACCGGAATGGTTGGATGATAGCGGACGATCCGCTCCAGCACCTCCTCGCCGTCCATGCCGGGCATGCGCATGTCCAGCAGAACAAGCCCGATCTGAGCCGCTTCGCTGCTGAGAACTTCGAGCCCGCGTGCGCCGCCTTCGGCAGTTATCGGGCTGTAGCCGGAACGCCGCAACAGTTCCGCGACCGTGTCGAGAAAGCTGCGATCATCATCAATCAGAAGAATCTTCAAGGGCTGAATGCCGTTCACAAGGTTGGTCATCACGTGCTCGGAACTGGGAGGCAATCGGAGAGTTGCATCGTGAAGTCGCTCCAGAACTTACGAAACTCGTAAGGATGTGCGTTCAAAACCGCCCTATTCGGCGGAAAAAAGCCCGAATGGGATTTTTTTCAAACGATGTTGATCACGACGCTACAAACTCTTTATATTCGTGTCGACTAAGCATTTCCAGCGACGCATTATGTAGTTCCTGTTGGAAACCAACGTCTGCCGGGTCGCCGTGACGCTTTTATGATTCTGGACCTCTCATAAAAATCATCGCGGAGTTCGACTTTCTACTCACAGGTCTGGACCTCCTTGTGAGTGAGGCTTGACGGGCATAGTCCTATCACGGGCGGCGGGGCGCCACCCCTGCCGCCCGGTGATTGTTCTTCAGGCCATTCTCCCGCATCGTTTACCGCCATCTCGATCGAACGCAATCCCACCTCATCTCCGTTTCAATACCAGCGTCCCGCGCATCATCCATCGCTCCTGCATTCCTTCGCGTCTCCTGCTCGCATCCGTGCACCGGGCAATGCATGCAATCGTGTGATGGCCATTCCTCCGGGATGCTCTTACATGTTGTTGTCGGATGTACGTCGTTGCATGCGAACCGTGCTGCAACGCCTCGCCTTCCATCGCGTACGCCGCTTCATGCAGCCGAGGCCGGCAGGAATCATCCAGGCTCCAGGAAGCATTGAAGCCCGGCTGCGCGCTCGCATTCGGGGGCGCCCCGTTCGCAGCTCAGCGCGCGCGCAGGCGGCGGATTTCAGAGACCATGGAGATGGAGATTCCATGTCGCGTTGCGCGCGGCAGGAACTTCCAGTATACTTGATCTTTCATTCTCGCCGGTGCTCGGGTGATATCCCGGCGGCGGCGCGGATGCAACAGTGAGGAGAAGCAATCTCATGGCGGAATTTGAGATTCTGGCACCGAAGCAGGAGCGCATCGGGCGGGGTGGAACGCCGGTCGGCTTTGCGGACATCGATCCACGGCTGGATCTGGTTGAAGAGATCATGCGCCTGAAGCGCGAGATGAATGCCGTTCTGCTGGCGCACTACTACCAGGACTCCGACATCCAGGACATTGCGGACTACATCGGCGACTCGTTGGAGCTTGCGCGCCGCTCGCAGGAGACCAGCGCGGAGGTGATCGTGTTTGCCGGCGTTCACTTCATGGCGGAGACGGCGAAGATCCTGAATCCGGAGCGGCAGGTGCTGATCCCGGACATGGCTGCCGGCTGCTCTCTGGCCTCGGGCTGTCCGGCGCCGGAGTTCGCGCGGTTTCGCGAAATGCATCCGGATCATCTCTCGATCACCTACATCAACTGCTCCGCCGAGGTGAAGGCGTTGAGCGACATCATCTGTACCTCTTCGTCGGCGGAGCGGATCATCAATCAGCTCCCGGCCGATCAGAAGATCCTCTTCGCACCCGATCGGAACCTCGGGCGCTATCTCGCCAGGAAGACCGGTCGCGACATGCTGCTGTGGCAGGGAACATGCATCGTGCACGAAACATTCAGCGAGCGGAAGATCGTGGAACTGCGGCATCGATATCCGAAGGCGCTTCTCATTGCGCATCCCGAGTGCGAGGAGTCGCTTCTCGATCGTGCGGACTATATCGGCTCCACGAGTGCCCTGCTGAAGTTCACACAGGAGTCACCGGCGACGGAGTTCATCGTTGCAACGGAGTCCGGCATCATTCATCAGATGGAGAAGCTCTCCCCCGGCAAGACGTTCATAGCGGGGCCGCCGCAGGAGGAGAGCTGCAACTGCAACAACTGTCCCTACATGAAGCTGAATACGTTGGAGAAGATCTATCTCTGCATGCGGAACCGCGCACCGGAGATCGACATTCCGGCGGGAGTCATGGAGGGAGCGCGGCGCTCGCTCAACCGCATGCTCGAGATGACGAAGTAGCCGCGGCGCACGTTCGTTGAAGCCGGCCCCGGCCGTCGCCGCGGAAACGCATGAACGAAGAAGCGGCGGCTGCCGGTACGGCGCAGTCCGGTGCCGTACCGGGCCTCTTCCTGAAGTCATGGAAGGAGGCACTCTCCGGCAGACCGGCAATGCCGGCAACGGACAATTCGCAGCGCACTGTCGCAGCGCAACCCAATTCCGCAACCCGCCGCATCGGTGCGACACCGGCGCGGCGGAATGGTCTTCAGAGACATCGGCACTGTGTGCCATCGGCCGGCATGAAGCTCAAACTGGATCTTCACGACATCTTCAACCGCGGTCAGGATATCGACCGCGCGCTTCACAACATCATTCAGGAGGCGGTGGCAAAGCGCGCACCGCTCGTGGAAATCATTCCCGGGAAGGGTTCCGGGCAGTTGAAGAAGCGAGTGATCCGCTTTCTCGAACAGAAGGAGATCAAGGCTCTGTACCATCGTGTCGAGAAGGACAGCAAGAACTTCGGGCGTCTGTTCGTCCACTTTCGATGGAAGTAGCCGGGTTGCCGCGCCCATGATGTCTCTCGAGGCCGGAGGGCCTTCCCGTCCCGCAGGCTCTGCAGCGCCTTGCGTCGGAACACTCAGCATTTCAAACAACCGTATGTCCGTTCTATCTTTCGCTGCGTTTCCCACTCTGCTCGCACTCCTGCTCGTGCTGACTCCTGAACCATCGGCCGCGCAACCCGGAATGTTGAAAGCCGACCCAAGCTATCTGCGTCGCGAGAACCTCGGCTCCACGGTCAACGGCGGAAACGCGGAGATTCAGCCGGTGCTCAGTGCAGATGGGAGGACGCTCTATTTCGACCGGAAGTTCGATCCGCGCAATACCGGTGGGGCCGATGACGGCGACGATATCTACTACTCGACGCTCCAGCCGGACGGCTCCTGGTCCATAGCGAAGAACATCGGGCCCCCCCTGAACACGCCCGGATCGGACGTGCTGTTCTGGATCTCACCGGACGGCAACACGGCTCTGGTGCACAACGGCGCAGAGGTGAACGGCAGGCGCGTTGGCCTGGCGATTGCGCGCAAGGGAACCGACGGCTCCTGGGGAGTGCCGCAGCCCATCACCATCCACGGGCTGGACGATCTCTACAAGTATGGAGAAGGCTACGGGGCTTCGATCACCCCCGGGGGACGGCGCCTGCTTCTGGCGATGTCGCGCGACAGCATCAACCCGGAAAATCTGGATCTCTACTCCTGCCCTGCGCTTGGCGACGATCTGATGAACTGGGGACCGCCCGTTTCGATGGGGCCTACCGTGAACACCATCGCGATCGAGCTCTCGCCGTACGTCGCACCGGACAACATCACGATGTACTTCGCTTCGGCCGGGCTGTATGGATATGGAGCGGGCGATCTCTACGTCACGCGCCGCCTGGATGACTCCTGGCAGAAGTGGTCCGAGCCGGTGAACCTGGGGCCATCGGTGAACTCGCAGGACTTCGAATCGTCGCTGGCGGTATCGCCGGACGGGAAGTTCGCCTACATAAGCGCCGTGGGGCAGGGAGATGAGACGCAGTACGGCCGGTCCGATCTCTTCCGTGTTGTCCTTCAGGACACGATGCGGCCGTACCCCGTGGTTCATGTTACCGGGCGGCTGCATGGTGCCGGCGTCACCAGCGGCCTTGTCCGTGTGGTGAACGTTGCAACGGGGGAGGAGGTAACCTCGTCGGTGGTGAACGTTGCGGGCTCGTTCGAGTTCAATCTGCTCGGCGGCAGGAACTACCGGGTAACCGGCTGGGCGGAAGGCTATGCGGAGACCTCGCAGCCGCTGGATCTTCGCAAGCCGGTGAAGGAGGCCACGGTGCTGATCACGCTCGCCGCGGAGAGCAAGGCGCCGCAGGGGGCGGAGGCGGGGCGGCCGCGCAGGCCGCGGAGGACGAACGTGGACTCCAGCGGGCTCAGCATACAGCAGGCGCTGCGCCTGGAAGGATTCGCTGCCGGCTCATCGGCCATCACGCCGGCGATGATCGAACGGCTGAAGCAGTTCGTGATCGACGTACACACGCTCCATGCGGGGCTGGTGCGCGCCATTCACATTTTCGGGTATGCCGTCCGCGACGACAGGCCGGAGGAGCAGGAGCGGAGCGCTCTGGCACTGGAACGGGCGGAGAACGTGCGTCGCTGGCTTGTGGAGAACGGGCTGGACGATATCGCGATCGTGGCGAATACCGGCGACCGGAAGCTTGCCGCTTCCGCAACAACGGCCGGGGGGGTTGTGCTCAGCTTCCTGACGGCGAAGGCCGGAAGGTAGGCACCCCGGCGATTCCCCTGCCGCGGGAAACCGGAAACGCCGCTCCGGCAGGCACGCAGGTTCGCCCGACGGCCATTGTTATCCCCTCCGATTGTGGACGTTTTGCAATAAGATCGAGGCTCGTTCTGAGAGTCGCTCTTTGTAAATTGGTCCCCTCTTTCCAGCGGCCTTGCCATTCGCGCACAGGCTCTGCCATTCCGAATGCAAACATTCGATAGCGAACGCATACATCCCAGGGAGAACTCAAGACAATGGCAATTGACGTTCTGATGCCCAAGATGGGCGAGTCGGTACAGGAGGGGACGATCCTTCGCTGGCTGAAGCAGCCGGGGGACTCGGTGGAACGTGACGAGGTTATCGCCGAGATATCGACGGACAAGGTCGATACGGAAATTCCGTCTCCTGCGGCGGGTACGCTACTGGAAATAGTGGCCCAGGAGAATGAGACCGTGGCGGTGGGCAACGTCATTGCCCGTCTTGGAGCCGAAGGTGAGGTTCCCTCTGGCGGCGCATCCGCGCCTGCAGCGCCTGCTGGTGCTGCGCCTGCCGGTGCTGCGCCGGCGGCATCGGCCCCTGCCGAATCCGCACCGGCCCCGCAGCCCGCGCCTGCCGCACCGGCACAGCAGGCTGCACCGGCACAGCAGGCATCCGCTCCGGCGGCGAGCGCTGCGGCCGGCGGTGAGCGCACGGAAATTCTGATGCCCAAGATGGGCGAGTCCGTACAGGAAGGGACCATCCTTCGCTGGCTGAAGAAGCCGGGCGATGCCATTGAACGCGACGAGGTGATTGCAGAGATCTCCACGGACAAGGTCGACACCGAGATTCCTTCGCCGGCAGCGGGGACGTTGCTGGAGATCGTTGCCCAGGAGAACGAGACCGTAGCCGTGGGACACGTGATCGCCTACATCTCCTCGGGAAGCGCTCCGGCCGCCGCCGCCGCGGCGGCATCCGCTCCTGCCCCTGCACCTGCTGCTGCTGCACCGCAGCCTGTGGCTTCGGCGCCGCAACCGGCAGCGCCGGCGAATGGCGCCGTTGCCAACGGCCAGCCTGCGCCGACACCGGAACTGGAAGGTGTGGGCGTCGGGTCGGTTCCCCGTTCCAGCGGCAACCGCTTCTACTCGCCGCTTGTCCGGGCAATTGCTACGAAGGAAGGGATCGGCGTTCAGGAACTGGATGCGATCGCCGGACGCGGCAATGGCGGCCGTGTGACGAAGGAGGATATCCTCGGCTACATTCAGAACCGCGGCTCGCGTCCGGCAGCGGCTCCTGCCGCTGCGCCCGCGAAGGCTGCCGCTGCGCAGCAGGGATATGCCGCACCCGCGGCTCCGTCTGCTCCGAAGGATTACGGCGCGGACGTTGAAGTGGTGCCGATGGACCGGATGCGCCAGCTCATCGCCGAGCATATGGTGCGCTCCAAGCACACCTCTCCGCACGTGACGGAGGTTGGCGAGGCGGACGTTACCGGGCTGGTTCGCCTGCGCGAGCTGCGCAAGGACGAGTTCTTCAAGCGTGAGGGAATCAAGCTCACCTTCACGCCGTTCTTCATCGCCGCGATCGCCCGTGCGCTTCGCGACAATCCGTGGGTGAACGCCTCGGTGGAGGGCACGAACGTCCTGGTGAAGAAGCATGTGAACGTGGGCGTCGCAACGGCGCTGCCGGACGGCAATCTGATCGTGCCGGTGATCAAGGATACGGACCGGTTGAACATCACCGGCATCGCGCACGCAGTGAACGATCTCGCCACGCGTGCCCGCAACAAGACGCTGACGCCGGACGAGATCTCCGGCGGCACCTTTACCCTCACGAACTACGGTGTGTTCGGACTGCTTCACGGAGCACCGATCATCAATCAGCCGCAGGTTGCGATCCTGGGAAGCGGTGCGATTCAGAAGCGGCCGGTTGTCCGCGAGGTTCTCAATCAGGACATGGTGGTTATTCGTTCGATGGTATACCTCTCGCTGTCGCACGATCATCGCATCATCGATGGGCTGCTCGGCGGCAAGTTCCTTTCCGACGTGATCAAGTATCTCGAGGGAATGGACGAAACGATGATGCTTTGAGCGGCGGATGCGCGGGGTCTTCGATTACCCGAAGGCTCCGTCTACGCTCCGTGCAACACCCCGTGTAATCATGGTAACGACAATGACCAACATAGAGCTTCCGGTAATCCAGCCAGGCGCCCAGCACCCCCCCGTGGAGCGGCGCCCGGAATGGTTGAAGGTGAAGATTCCGACGGGGGATAGTTTCCAGTTCCTGAAGCAGATGATGCGCTCCAAGGAGCTGCACACCGTCTGCGAGGAGGCGCGCTGCCCGAACATGGCGGAATGCTGGTCCGCAGGAACGGCAACGTTCATGATACTCGGCGACACCTGCACGCGATCGTGTGGGTTCTGCGCCGTGAAGACGGGGCGCCCGGGGACGCTGGATATCGATGAGCCGGGGCGCGTTGCCGACGCGGTGAAGCAGATGGGAGTGCAGCATGCGGTGATCACCTCCGTGAACCGGGACGAGCTTGCCGACGGCGGTGCCGGCGTCTTCGCCGAGACCATCCGCCTGACGCGCGAGCGGAATCCCGGCACCAGGGTGGAGGTATTGATTCCGGACTTCAAGGGGAAGTTCGATCTGCTGCAGTTGATCATCGACGCCCGGCCCGACATCCTGAACCACAATACGGAGACTGTGCCGTCGCTGTATCGCCGCGTTCGGCCGCAGGGGAAGTATCACTGGACGCTCGATGTGCTCCGGGAATCCAAGCGGCAGGGCATGGTGACGAAGACGGGAATCATGCTTGGGTTGGGGGAGCCGCGCGAAGAGCTGCTCGCCACGATGCGCGATCTTGCCGGGGTCGGGGTGGATATTCTGACGTTGGGGCAGTACCTGCAGCCAACGAAGAGCCATCTGCCGGTTGATCGTTTTGTACATCCCGACGAGTTCAACGAACTCCGGGATCTTGGCCTCGAGATGGGCTTCCGCTATGTGGAATCGGGACCGTTGGTGCGGTCCAGCTATCACGCGGAGCGCCATGTATGATCCTGCGCGGCGCGCACGTACGCGCCGCGTGTTCCGGGTGCGATTCAACGGAATCGGACCCGCCGTGGAAGCATTGATTATCTGATTTTCGACCAAGGCGATCGAGGGAACCTCGTCGCCTTGTTTCGTTCTCTCCTTCGCCTTCACCCCGGCATGCCATATCTTCGTCTTCATGCAAGAACCATCTGAGAACACGCAGCAGATTCTGATCGAGCCGGAACGGACCCTCCCGGACTTCACGTTCGATCAGTTGCCACCAGCAATGCGCGAGCCGATCGAGGCGTTGGGGTGGCGCACACCGATGCCGGTGCAGGCAAAGGCGATCCCCTATCTCCTCGATAAGCGGGACATGATCGTGCAGTCGCGCACGGGGTCCGGCAAGACCGGGGCATTCCTCATGCCGCTCCTCATGCGCATCGATCCCGCGCGGCGCTATCCGCAGGCACTCGTGCTTGTCCCGACGCGCGAACTCGCGATGCAGGTGCACAAGGAGTTCCTGACCCTCTCCAAGGCGATGGATCTCACCGGGGCCCTGGTCTACGGAGGCGTGGGCTACGGTACGCAGCTCCAGTCGCTTCGCGAAGGCGCGCAGGTGATCATCGGCACGCCCGGGCGCGTGCTGGATCATATCGGCCGCCGCTCGATGAATCTGGACCGCCTCGGCATCATCGTATTCGACGAAGCGGACGAGATGCTCTCCATGGGCTTCTATCCGGACATGCGCGAACTGCGCCGCTATCTGCCGCGCGAACGATCCTCCTGGATGTTCTCGGCGACGATGCCGTACAAGGTGCAGATGCTTGCGCGCGAGTTCCTGCACGAGCCGGAGTTCCTCTCGCTTAGCGCCGGCAACGTATCGGTCTCCACCATGGAGCACCGCTTCTACGAGGTGCCGCCGCTGGAGAAGGATCTGATGCTGATGCGGTTGATCGAGTTCGAACATCCGGAGTCGGCCATCATCTTCTGCAATACGAAGGTCGATGTGGAATACGTCGCCACGGTGCTGCGCAACTACGGCTACAACGTGGATCTCCTCTCCGGCGATCTGGACCAGAAGTCGCGCGAGCGCGCGATGGAGCGGATCCGCCGCGGCGAGTCGCGCTTCCTGGTTGCCACCGACGTTGCAGCACGTGGTATCGATATCAGCGATCTCTCGCATGTCTTTCAGTACGACGTGCCGAAGGATCCGGACAGCTACATCCACCGCGCCGGGCGCACCGCGCGGGCGGGAAACACCGGCGTTGTGGTTACGCTGGTCGCGAACATGTCGGAGAAATCCGATCTCAAGAAGATCGCGCGCAAGTACAATGTGGAATTCGTGGAACTGCCGCTCCCGTCGCAGCAGGATCTGGAGGAGCGGATGGCGGAGCGGCTGGTGGTGATACTGGAGGATCGGTTCCGCGGGCTTCCGCGATTGCATCGCGAGCGCATGAAGCGCTTCTCGAACCTTGTGCGGTCGCTGGCAGAGAACGAGGAGGAGCATCTGCTTCTTGCCATGCTCCTCGACGACAACTATCAGGCCACGTACCATCATGTGGCCCCCTCTCCGCAGGAGGAGGCCCCGCAGCGGGCAGAGGCTCCGCCGCAACGGTCCGAGGGGACGCAGCGGGCAGAGGGAACGCAGCGGAGTGAAGCGCGGCGCGAGAGCCCGCGCGGAGGCGATCAGTCGCGCTCGAGCGGCTCGTCACGCGGCTCCGACGGTTCGCAGGCAGGCGATGACGCTCAGCCGGCGGGCGAACACCCCCGTGCTGCCGATGCCTCCGGGCATGGTGAGCACGAAGGGGAGCGGAAGAAAAAGAAGCGCAGACGGAAGAAGCGTCGCGGCGGCGGCCATGAAGGCGGAGCATCGGAGCATGCCCCGGGCGCATCGGCGGCGGAGTTGCCGCCTTCGGCCGGTGGCGATGCGGGAACCGGTCACGATGCGCGGCGTGAGGAACGGGGTGATGCGGGGCGGGGCGAACGTCGCGAGGAGCGAGCCGCCGAAGCACACGATCCGGAGAACGTGAGGCAACGGCCCGCCTCCGGAACTGCGCGCGAAGAACGGAAGGGGGATGTGCGCGATCGCGATGAAGTGCCGAGGAGGGAGAAGGTGCGCCAGGAACCTGCGCGTGATGCATCCCTCCCGCCTGCTGCGGAGCAGAAGCCCGCGGAGCAGAAGCCGCAGGCGCAGAAGCCTGCGGAGCAGAAGCCTGCAGAGCAGAAGCCGCAGGCGCAGACGCCGGCGCAGAAGGATCGTGCGCCGAAGGAAGAACGGCGGCATGGGCGCGACGAGAGGGGGCACGGGAAGAAGCCGAAGAAGGACGACACGCTGCTTACCGGCGATGGCCTCTGGTTCGACAGCATCGAGGTGATCGAACCGGAGCCGGTACCCGCGCCGGAATCCGTACGTGCGCCGGAGCCGCCGAAGAAGGTTGCCGAAAGCCGGTCCGCGGCCGGTGATGCCGGGCCTGCACAGGCTGAGCCCGTTGCCGATGCTGCATCGGCAAAACCGAAGCGCACGGCGAAGAAGGTTGCAAAGCCTGCTGCGGAGGTACCGCATGAGCCGGCCGGTGCAGAGCCGGAGGCAAAGCCGAAGCGTACAACGAAGAAGGACTCGGCGGCCGGGGAGCAGCCGAAGGATGTATCGCCAACCGCGGAGGCGCCCTCTGCCGCCCCGGCCGCAAAGCGGAAGGCGCCGCGTACCTCGGGCAAGTAGGAGTTCCTGATCCGGGGTTGCGTTCTGTGGTGGAGTGTGCATGTTTCCGATAGGCGACGATAACCGGGATATTCAATCGGCACCCGTGGTGACCCGCGTTCTCGTGGGGCTCAACGTTCTCGTGTTCGTCTACGAGCTCGCCATCGGGCGGTCGCTCGATCGCTTCATCATGGCCTGGGGGGCGATCCCCTACAGGATCACTCACGGGCACGATCTCTACACGCTGGTCAGCTCGATGTTCGTGCACGCGGGGTTCGCGCACATCCTCGGGAACATGCTCTATCTCTGGGTGTTCGGCGACAATGTGGAGGATCGATTCGGCCGCGTGCGGTTCCTGATCTTCTATATCGTCTGCGGCCTCGCCGCCGGTCTGGCGCAGGTGTTGCTGGGGCCCGGTTCCATGGTGCCGTCGATCGGAGCCTCCGGCGCGATATCGGGTGTGCTTGGAGCCTACATCGTGATGTTCCGCTCCAACCGCGTGCGCGTGCTGTGGGGATACTTCGTGAGCGAGGTTCCCGCCTGGATGGTGATCGGGTTCTGGGCGCTGCAGCAGTTCATTGCCACCTATGCCACGATAACCACCGCGAATGCCGGAGAGTCCGGCGGCGTTGCCTATGCGGCGCACGCAGGCGGCTTCGTTGCCGGGATTCTTCTCGCACTGATTCTTGGCGGCACGCGCCGCCGCACAGAGAGGTACATCGCGTGAAGCGTGCGCTGTTTCTGGATCGCGACGGCGTTATCAACCGAAGGATCGTTGGCGGCTACGTGCGATCGTGGGAGGAGTTCGAGCTGCTTCCCGGCATCACGGAGGCATTGCCCGCCATGCATGCGGCAGGCTGGTTCACCGTTCTGGTGACCAATCAGCGGGGGATTGCCTTGGGGCAGATGAGCGAGCGCGACCTGCTGGAGATCCACGAGCGGATGCAGCAGGAGCTGCGCAGGCGCTGCGGGCACGAGCTCGATGCCATCTATTACTGTCCTCACGAGAAGGGCGACGCCTGCGATTGCCGCAAGCCGCAGCCCGGAATGCTTCTCGACGCCGCCCGCGACAATGATATCAACCTCTCTGCGTCGTGGATGATCGGTGATTCCGAATCCGATATCGAAGCGGGGCGCGGCGCGGGATGCAGCACGATTCGCATCGCCGGCGCGGATGAACCCACGGCCGCCGATCATCATGTGCGATCGCTCCTCGAAGCCTGGAACCTGATCGCCGCCTCCACGTGAGCGCATCGAGTTTTGCTTACCGATCGATTCGTCTCGATTGATCCATGATCGTGTAGATTGCCGTTGTCTTGATCTCCTCCCTCCCCGTCATCCCTTTCCCGACATTGTCCATGAGCACTCCGCCGCCGACAAGAATAGAACAGACGTCGCCAGTCGAGCTTACGCTGACGTGGCCGGACGGTAGTTCGTCCGCGTTGACACTGAAGCTGTTGCGCGATGAATGTCCGTGCGCCGGATGCAAGGGTGAGGTGATACTCGGCAAGGTATACAGGCCGGCGCTGCTCCCAACGTTCACTCCCGGGATGTACGAGCTCAGGGCTATCGATCCCGTTGGCAGCTACGGGATTCAGATTACATGGAAGGATGGCCACCATACCGGCATCTATTCCTGGGAGTATCTGCATCTGCTCGGCAGAGATCGGGAGAACGGCAATGAGTGACCCGTACACGAACAACAAGCCGCTCCACTGTGCCGTGGCCTGTTTCTCCGGCAGCCTGGGCGGCCTGGAGCTGGCGCTGCTGCGCCGCGGGGCGGAGCTGCAGGCGCATGGCCACCGGGTGGTCGCGATCGTGCCGGATGCTCCGGCGATCGTGCGGCAGGCGGAGATGCTCGGGCTGGCCGTGGACTGCATCACGCCCACGCTCTCGTATCTGGATCTTCCGGCGGCGCGCAAGATATCGGCCGTGTTCGATCGCGAACGCGTGGATGTTGCCGTGGTTGGCCGCACGCGCGATCTCAGCACCGTGATGCTGGCGGCCGGGCGCGACATCGCCGTGGTTCTGTTTCAGCAGATGCAGTCCGGGCTGAACAAGCGCGACTGGTTCCACAATCGCGTATACAGCCGCCTGGATGGATGCGTGACGATTACCGAGCGGGGACGCGAGGAGATGGTGACCACCACCGTGCTCGCACCGGAGAAGATCAGTGTGGTGCCGGCCGGCCTGGACATGGCGCGCTACGCACCGGATGCCGTGCCTCGTGCCGATGCCCGCGCGCGGTACGAACTCCCGGAGAATGCGTTCGTGGTTGGCATGGTGGGGCGGTTCGATCGCGGCAAGGGACAGCCGGAGTTCCTTCGGGCGCTGGGCATTGCCGCGGCGAAGGAGGATGGGCTTGCGGCGGATCTGCATGCGATCGTGGTGGGGCAGCGCGAGGGGGATGATGCCGCCTACCTCGCGGAGCTGGATGGCCTGCGTGATGCGCTTCCGTTTGCAGACCGTGTACGGCTTCATCCGTTCAGCGACGACCCGCGGTATGCGTTTCGTGCCCTGGATGTCTTCGTGCTCGCATCGCATTGCGAGACATTCGGCATGGTGCTGCAGGAGGCCATGGCGCTGGCCGTGCCGGTGATCGGAACCGATGCGGGAGGCGTGCCGGAGATCGTGACGCACGATCTGAACGGCCTTCTTGTTCCGCCGCAGAACGTGGAGGCAATTGCCGATGCCATCGTGACGCTGTATCGCGATGCGGAATTGCGTGGGAAGCTCGTGGAGGCTGCACGTGCATCGGCGGTGAACCGGTACGAGAAGGAGACGCTCTATGCGCGGTTCGAGCTGGCCGTACGGGATGCCATCGCGCGCCGGGGCGGGTGATCGGCATCGCTGCCGTTGCGCCCAACCCTATCGCGATGCGTGCTCTCCCAACCGGGGAAGCACGGTAAGCGCGTTCGGAACCACCAGGCAGTCAACCGGCTGCGAGGCTGGGATGCCGAAGCGCTCGCGCGCAATCTTCTCCGCCATCTCCAATGCCTCTGCCAGCGATTCGGTATAGGTCATGTGACAGGCCCGCACCAGATGGCCGCTGTACGGCGCGGCAACGATCACCGGATTCCGAAGCAGCGCCTGCGCCAGAACATAGGCGCGCTGGGCACCGGCCGGGAATCCGGTCCGGCGCAGTTGTTCCAGCAGCGCGGCCGGGGAGCCGGCGCCGGCCATGACGTCGGCGAAACGTTTCTCTCCCGTTCCGGCGCCGGCTCCTTCCTCGAGATCGGCCGCCAGTACGATCGGGGCTCCCGGCAGCAGCGGCGTGCGATCGGCGAGGGCGAGATAGGTCACGGCCCTGCTCGCCTGATAGAGATTGCTTCGCTTCCCCTCACCGGGGCCTACCAGCGCGCAGTGCGCCGCACCATCCGCCCGAACTTCATAGATCGATCGCGCGCGCTCCACCAGATGGTTGTGCACATCCTCCGGCGCTCCGATCGCGCTCTCGATCAGCGTTCCCTCGCTGCCGAGCAGTGCATTGATCACCAGGGCGAGGCCGATGCGGCTCCCGGCATCGCGCACGAACGTCTGGAACGGATTTCCCTCCGTCGATGCCAGCAGTACACCCTCGCGATCCAGCATGCCGGGGCCGTGCGTTGCTGCAATCGTACGCTCTCCGCCGCAGCCGATCACCACCGTCTTCGCGCCGCCCGAATAGCCCGCATACTGGTGCGGCTCCACGATGCCGGTTGCAAGCAGGAGATCGGCCTCCACGCAGAGCCTGTTGGCGACCACGGGAATTCCCCGGATGGGCTCGAGTTCCATAAGGCCTTCGGGAGCCATTGCGTCGTGTTGAACGATGCGCATCGTGGCGGCAAGCTCCGCACCCAGCTTCGCGATACACTCGGCGCCGGTCATCGGGCGGTGCAGTCCGGTGGCGCAGAGGAGCGTGACGTTATCCCGCGGCACGCCGCCCTCGGCCAGCCGGTTCAGCAGATAGGTGATCAGCATCCGGTCCGGGGCATGGCGTGTGGCATCGGTGAAGGCGATCACAACCCGCATGCCGGGGCGCGCGAGGTCCTCGAGACGCACGCTCCCAACCTGCACGATTGCCGGAGCCGGCTGCGCCCGGGCCTCGGCCGGAGCGGCGCGACGATAGCGGATGCCGGGAAGGGCCGGCGGATTATCGGGAGAGGGGAGGGTCATGAACGAAGATAGGAGAGTTGCGATCCACGATCGCATGCTCTCCTATCACACTTTCGGGCGATCGCCCGGAAGCTCGTACGATGATCACCCGGACGCACTGCGGCATTCGGAGGATCATCGCGCGCTCGTCTGCCGGCGGCGGCCGTGCAGGCCGTTTGTCGGGGGAGGCAGCGCCATTCCCCTCGCCGCGTGCGCGGCCCCGCTGCGTGCTACCTGCCGCCGCCGTTGTGCTGGAACAGATGCCCCAGCTTCTCCTTCTTCGTCTTCAGATACCGGGCGTTGTCCTCGTTCTCCCCAACCTCGATCGGCACGCGCTCCACGATGTTGAGTCCGTACGACTCCAGGCCAACGACCTTCTTCGGGTTGTTCGTCATCAGGCGCATGTCGCGGATGCCGAGGTCCACCAGTATCTGGGCGCCGAGGCCGTAGTCGCGAAGGTCCGCCTTGAAGCCGAGCGCCTCGTTCGCCTCCACCGTATCCTTCCCTTCATCCTGCAGAGCGTACGCGAGCAGCTTGTTGGTGAGGCCGATGCCTCGCCCCTCCTGGCGCATGTAGAGCACAACGCCGCGCCCTTCGCGTTCCACCTGCATCATTGCGGCGTGCAGTTGCGACTGGCAGTCGCACCGGCGGGAGCCGAGCGTGTCGCCGGTGAAGCACTCGCTGTGAACGCGCACCAGCACCGGCTCGGGCGTATGGATATCCCCCTTCACCAATGCCATGTGCTCCTTGCCGTCCATCAGATTGTGGTACAGATGCAGCCGGAAGTGACCGTAGTCCGTGGGCAGATCGACTTCCACCACCTTCTTCACCAGCTTCTCACGGGCAACGCGGTACTTGATCAGATCGGCGATCGTAACGATGGTGAGGTCGTGCATCTTCGCGATCTGCTCCAGCTGCGGCATCCGGGCCATGGTGCCGTCCTCGTTCAGGATCTCGCAGAGCATGCCGGCGGGATAGAGGCCGGCAAGCCGCACCAGATCCACAACGGCCTCGGTATGGCCGGCTCGCCGCAGCACTCCCTCGTCCACCGCGCGCAGCGGTGCGATGTGGCCGGGGCGGGCGAAGTCCGCCGCAACCGCTTTCGGATCGGCGATGGCGCGAACCGTTGCGGCGCGGTCCGCTGCGGAAATGCCGGTAGTAGTGCCGTGCCGGTAATCCACCAGCACCGTGAACGGTGTGCTGTGAAGCGATGTGTTCACCGCAACCATCATATCCAGCTCCAACTCCCGCGCACGTTCCTCCGTGATCGGAGCGCAGACCATTCCGCGACCCTCGCGGAGTATGAAGTTCATTGTCTCCGGCGTGCAGAGCTCGGCGGCGGCAACGAAGTCCCCTTCGTTCTCGCGCCCTTCATCGTCCACCACGATGACCACGCGGCCGGCGCGGAGATCCTCCAGTGCCTTCTCTATTCTCTGGAACATGATATCACCTTATCGAAATACCCAACGCACGCGAATCGAATCGTGGCATCCCAGGTGCCGGGTCCCTCCGAAGCGGCGTGCCGCATGGCCGGCAGGCCAGCCGGCGGAGTGCCGCAACGATGAGAACGTACGGACGATTATTCCCGAATCACGGACTGGATCGCTCCCTTCTCATACTTCAGCACCGTATTCTTCGCCACTTCCACCAGCACGGTCTTCTCCTCCACTTCGTGAACAACGCCGTACAGACCGCCGGTCAGCACCACCTTGTCGCCCCGCTTCACTGCGCCGATCAGGGCCTGATGCTCCTTCATGCGCTTCTGCTGGGGGCGGATGATCATGAAGTAGAAGATGGCGATGATGGCGCCGAACATGACGAACATGCCAATCGGGCTCGAACCCCCATCGGTTGCCGGAGCCTGTGCTACCAGTGTCGTGAAGTCCATTGCGTGCGGATGTTATTCGTGTTGTTGAAGTTCCTGCCACGGAGTGCCGCCCGCTCCGCGAGCGGAAGGGCGTGATCAGCGGTTTGCAGGAACGTTGGTTGAAATGAGATCACCGGAAGTACCGGCAACGGTTATCGGTGCCCATCGGACGCGGCATTCGTCGTCCAGCGCCCGATGCGGCACTAGCTCTTCGGCACCTCGGCCTGCATACGCTCGATCGTCTCGCGCATCCAGGTGCTGTACCTGCCCGCGCGAATCTCCCCGCGCGCGCGTTCCATCAACGCAAGATAGAACCGGACGTTGTGAATCGTAGCCAGCACGAGCCCGGTAATTTCATCGACGTTGAACAGATGACGAATATAGCCACGCGAATAGTTGCGACAGGTCTCGCAGTCGCAATCGGCGTCCACCGGGTCCCAGTCGTCGCGAAGCGAGGCATTCCTCAGGTTCACCTTGCCGCTCCACGTGAAGACGGTGCCGTTGCGGGCATTGCGGGTAGGCATCACGCAGTCGAACATGTCGATGCCGCGTGCGATGCACTCCAGAAGATTCTGCGGCGTTCCCACGCCCATCAGATACCGGGGCTGGTCGGAGGGAAGAAGGGGGGCCACCATGGACACGACCTCGTACATGGTCTCGGTTGGCTCGCCGACGGCGAGGCCGCCGATCGCGTAGCCGTCGAAGCCGGTCTCCATCAGCAGCTCCGCACTGCGCGCGCGAAGGTCTGCAAACGTTCCTCCCTGCACGATGCCGAAGAGCGCCTGGCGGTGTCCGTATGGCATCGGCGTGCGCAGGTGATGCTCCCAGGCTCTGCGCGCCCATCGCATCGAACGTTCCATCGAATCGCGATGGTAGTCGTAGCTGCTGAGGGCCGGCGGGCATTCGTCCAGCACCATCGCGATGTCCGATCCGATGGCACGCTGCGTGTCCACGACATTCTCCGCGGTGAACCAGTGGCGCGTGCCGTCGATGTGCGATTGGAACTCCACTCCCTCCTCGGTCATCTTCCGAAGCTCCTGGAGCGAGAACACCTGGAAGCCGCCGGAGTCCGTGAGGATGGGCCTCTCCCATCCCATGAACCGGTGCAGCCCGCCTGCCCTGCGGAGTATCTCGTTGCCGGGGCGAAGGAAGAGGTGGTAGGTATTGCCGAGGATGATCTGCGCGCCGAGTTCGTGCAGATCGCGCGATCGCAGCGCCTTCACCGCGGCACGCGTTCCAACCGGCATGAAGATCGGAGTCTCTACGGCGCCGTGATCGGTCTCGAAGGTGCCGGCTCTGGCGGCACTTCCAGCATCGGTATGAGTGAGTGCCAGTTTCAAGGGATGTGAACTTACGGAAAACCGTTTCGGGCAGTTGTGTGGAAACGTATGGTATTGCTGCGTTCGGGAGCCGTTCGAGCGGTGACGGCGATACCCTCAGATTCATTCCCGCGGCGTATTATGCGCCCCGTTCGCCGGGCCCGGCCGTGCATGATCGCTGCCGCCCCCGATTGTTTCGGCAACTCCATGCCGGCGCCGGTCCGGCTTCCCTTCACGCCAACAGAGCAGCCGCTTCACGATGCAGCATCGCACAGCTTCCCGCGGGGAGATCTTCTCCTGGACCCTGTTCGACTTCGCGAACACCGGGTTCTACGTCATCATCATCTCTCTTCTGTACTCCACGTTCTTCACGGACGTGATCGCGAACGGGAACGCCTCCTACTGGGGGAGGACGATATCGGCCTCGATGCTTCTTACGGCAATCGTGGGTCCGTTGCTCGGCTCCATCTCCGATGCAACGCATCGCAAGAAGCGCTTCCTTGCCCTGTTCACCGGCCTCTGTGTTGCGGCAACCGCACTCCTCTCCTTCACCGGACCGGGGATGCTGATGATGGCTGCTGCGCTGGTGATCCTCGCGAACGTGGGCTTCGAGGGAGGGACGATCTTCTACGATGCCTTCCTCCCCGACATCGCGGCCGAACAGGATTACAACAGGGTCTCCGGCTACGGCTTCGCGATGGGGTACCTGGGATCGTTCGTGATCCTGATGATCGTGCTGCCGCTGGTTACGCCGGCCGCGCTTCCGCCGGTCGCACAGAGCAGTCCGGCCGTTGCACTGGCGGGCCTCTCCGCGCGCGGAGCCGTGGGATACGCCGCGGCGCTCCCCTCGCTCCGGCTTACTGATCTGATTGCTGCTGCCTTCTTCGCGCTCTTCTCGCTGCCGCTCTTTCTCTTCGTGCGCGAGCGCCAGACACCGCGTGCGATCGCCGGCAATCCGCTCGCGGCCGGCTATCGCCGCCTGCGCGAAACGTTCGCGCACATCCGCAGCTACGATGCGGTGAAGCGGTTCCTGCTCGCCTTCTTCGTCTACAACGACAGCATCCTCACCGTCATCCTCTTCGCCGGCATCTTCGCCAAGGAGAGCCTGAAGATGGAGACTGCCCAGTTGATCTACTTCTTCATGATCGTTCAGGGCTCGGCGTTGATCGGCTCGCTCATCTTCGGTGCCCTCGGCAATCGGATCGGCGCACGGCAGTCCATCATCATCACCATCGTGATCTGGATCGGCGTGGTAGTTGGGGCATACTTCATCACGACGGCGGGCTCGTTCTTCATTCTCGGCGCAGTGGCCGGCATCGCGCTCGGCTCCTCGCAGTCGTGCAGCCGTTCGCTGATGGCGCTGCTCACGCCGGATGAAAAGAGAACGGAGTTCTTCGGCTTCTACGACGGCTTCTTCGGCAAGGCGTCCGCGGTGGTGGGGCCGCTCGTGTTCGGCGAGGTGGCGGACTGGCTTGGGCTGCGGCAGGCGATGCTGGTGATCGGCGTGATCTTCGTGCTCGGCATCCTTCTTCTGCTGCGCGTTCCCGATGCCCGCGTGATGGAGCCGGCCGCCGCCGCGTGATCCGGGAGCGGCCTACGCGGAATGTCCCTCCTCCGCGCCCCGTCCGTTCCGCCGGAACCCGTCGGCCGTCGAGCGGCGCACCGGGCTTCCGGTGAAGCGCTCGTTGAATTCTTCATCGCTCATGTTCCTCACATCGTCGAGCGTGAGATCCAGCACGCCTGCGCGAGGCCGGAAGGCCTCCTCCGTCGTCGGCTCCTCGAAGCGGTTCCACGGGCAGACGTCCTGGCAGATGTCGCAGCCGAACACCCAGTTCTCCATCTGCGCACCGAGTTCCTGCGGGATCGGATTCTTCGGCCGTTCCTCGATCGTGATATAGCTGAGGCAGCGCGTGGCGTCTAGTTGATACGGTGCGGTGATCGCATCGGTCGGGCAGGCATCGATGCAGCGTGTACAGCTTCCGCAGTAGTCCGCAACCGGCGTGGAGGCATCGAGCTCGAGCGAGGAGATCAGCACCCCCAGGAATACCCAGCTCCCGAGATCGCGGGTGATCACATTGGTGTGCTTCCCCATCCAGCCGATCCCCGCACGTACCGCCCACGCCTTCTCCATCACCGGTCCGGTGTCCACGTACCAGCGTGACTCGGCCTCCGGCTCCAGCGTCCGGAGATAGCGGTGAAGCTGCTTCAGCTTCTTCGGCAGCACGTTGTGGTAATCGCGTCCCCAGGCGTAGCGGCTGATCTTCGCATGCTCCGGCGAGTCCTGATGGCGATGCGGCGTGAAGTAGTTTCGTGCCACCACGATCACCGAACGTGCGGAGGGGAGGATCTCGCGGACATCGATTCGCCGTTCGGCGTTCCGCTCCATCCATCCCATCGTACCGTGCCGTCCCTCCGCGATCCACTCCAGGTAGCGCGCCCCTTCCTTCTCGATCCGTTCCGCCGTGGCGAAGCCTACGCGATCGAAGCCGAGCGTTCCGAGCGTGTAGGCCCGGACCGCCTGGGTGAGATCGTATTGCGATAGTATCGAACGCGTTGGATTCATGGGCGGGATGGATGGGCTGCCGGCTGCGCACGATCGTGCCGCGGCCTCCCGGTATGTGCGCCGTTCAGATCGTCCAGGTTGGCTCCTCCGGCTCGGGGCGTTCCAGCATCACGTTCTCCCCGTCCAGGTAGATATCGTAGGTCTTCAGCTTCCCCGTGCCGCCGATCGCCCGGCCGCTCCGCAGGTCGTACACCCAGCCGTGCAGCGGGCAGGTGATCGTGCAATCCTCGATATATCCGTCCGCGATCACCGGCGCATGCTGGTGCGGACAGATGTTGCTGACCGCGTAGAGCGTATCGTCGATGTTGAAGATCGCGACCTGCGTCTCCTCGTCGAACACGATCTCCTTGCCGCGACGGCGGGGTATCTCCTTGATGGAGCAGACGCGTATGAATTCCTTGTCGCTCGGGAGTATGTCTTGTTCCAGGGACATGAACATGTTCGGTTGTAGGGACTTCCAATCCGATCGCATGCGGCACCGGTGCACCAACGGCGGCAGTTGCGCTGCGCGCTACAGGTCGATCGTTTCCTCGACCGCGAACCCCTTGCCGTGCGGCGCAATCCGGGCAGCCTGCGCGAAGGCATCGTGCTCGAACGCGAGCAGCCAGCCACGCTCGAACGCCTCCGGTATGAACGCCTTCTTCTCCTCGAGGGTCGTCAGAGGAAAGTTGTCGTAGCCCATCACGTAGGGGAACGGAAGGTGCGCGCTGGTTGGAATCAGATCCGCGCAGTAGGCCAGGCCGGCCGGGCCGGGGGCTGCGTCATCCGCGTGAACGATCACCATCTGCATCGCACGGGTATGGCCGTGAACGGGGCGCACCTCGATCGCGGGAAGTATCTCGCCGCCGCCGTCCAGTTCCTCCAGCAGGCCGCGTTCTGCCACGGAGGTCCAGTTCTCCGGCATGAAGCTTGCCCGGTCCTTGTCCGTTGGATTCTCCGCCCAGCGACGGTGGTCGCGCTGCACGTAGTGGCGTGCATTCGGGAAGGTGGGAACGGTGTTGCCCGATTCATCGAACCGCGTGGAGCCGCCGGCGTGATCGAAATGCAGGTGCGTGTAGATGAAGTGCGTGACCTCCATCGGCGAGACGCCTCGCATCGCAAGCTCGCCGGCCAGCGTGAACCGGCTGTTGTCGATGGCGTAGATCGCCTCCAGCTTGGTGCCCATCTTCTCGCCGCATCCGGAATCCACCACGATGGTGCGCCCCTCGCCGCGAATCAGAAGCGCCCGCGCGGACATCGCAATGCGATTCTGTTCGTCCACGTGCGGATAGGCCTTCGCCCACAGGTTCTTCGGCACCACGCCGAACATTGCGCCGCCGTCCAGTCCGAACCGGCAGGTCTCGATGATCTCCACGGAGTAACGACCAATCTGCATGTGCGTTCGCTGTTTTCAGTTCCGTTCCACGCCGGGATCCGCGGGCCTTCCCTGCTGGAGGCTGCGCCGCATTCCGGAGACGATCAGGTGGATGTTCTTCATGCGAATCTACTACAATGATCCACCTCCGATGTCGGGCGCCGCATGCTGTTACCGTTGAGTCCGTTCCCGCGGGCCGCTCTCACGCACTATGCATGCGTGCACCATGCGTGCGTGCACCATGCGGGCGTGCGCCATGCGGGCGTGCGCCGCGGTGGTGAATGGTCTTCGCATGGAGGGTCCTCTTCCTGCCGGCATCCACTGTTCCGGACGCGTGCATCCGGCGCGGCGGCGCGAACCCCTCATATCCCTGGAAGGCCCATGGTTGCGGCCTTCCGGCTGTTACCGACTGTCATAAGGAGCTCCCCCATTCTTCGTAAGTTCGTACGGTTTTTCTCAGACATTTTCCATCGAAGGCCCGTTGGGTTTCTGCCGTCGAGCACCGTACCGCCCGTTGGCGCGGGGGTGCGGCCTGATTCCGGTGGGTGCTGTTTCGGGCTCATCTTCAAGGAGCAAGCAAGGTTCTATGGCAGTCCGTATCGCAATCAACGGGTTTGGTCGTATCGGCCGCCTCGTGTTCCGTCATGCGATGGCGCGCAAGGGGAATGTTCAGATTGTGGGCATCAACGATCTGACGGACGCTCCAACACTGGCGCACCTTCTGAAGTACGATTCGGTGCATGGGCGCTTTCAGGGGACGATAGAGGTTGATGGAAGCGACATCATTGCAAACGGCGAGCGTGTGACGATCAGCGCCTCGAAGACGATCGAGGAACTGACGTGGGGAGATGTCGATGTCGTTGTGGAGGCTACCGGCAAGTTCACCAGGCGTGCCGATCTCGAGAAGCATCTTGCGAACGGTGCGAAGCGTGTGGTGCTGACGGCGCCGGCAAAGGACGAGATGGATGCCACGGTGGTGCTTGGCGTCAATGACCATGTGCTGACGCCGGAAGTGAAGATCGTCTCCAACGCCAGTTGTACAACCAACTGCCTTGCTCCGATGGTGAAGGTCCTTCTGGACAACTTCGGAATCAAGAACGGATTCATGACCACGGTGCACTCCTACACCAACGACCAGCGCATCCTCGATCTTTCGCACAGCGATCTGCGCCGCGCGCGTGCCGCCGCCCTCAACATCATTCCAACCTCCACCGGCGCCGCGAAGGCTCTGGGTCTGGTGATCCCGGAGGTGAAGGGAAGGCTTGACGGCTACTCGCTCCGCGTTCCGACGCCGGATGGATCGATCACCGATTTCAATGCCGTGCTGGAACGTGCCGTGAGCAGGGAGGAGATCAACACCGCGTTCAAGAACGCGGCGATGAGCGGGCCGATGCAGGGGATCCTTTCGTACATCGAGGATCCGGTTGTGGTGACCGATATCGTTGGTGATCCGCACTCCTGCATCATCGACGGGCTTTCCACGATGGTGATCGGCGACCTGGTGAAGGTGGTCGGCTGGTACGACAACGAGTTCGGGTACTCGATGCGAATCGTGGACCTTGTTGAGCGCCTGGGCGCTCTGTAACCGGCCGGAAGTGATGGCGGGTGGACGATCCTGCGCGACCCATGTCGTTGCCGGGCGCCACCCGCTTTGCGTTGATGGGGTCCGCGCATGCCATGACTGCCATGGGGCTGCACGGCTGCGTGACCGCCGAACGCGAACATGTTCGGGATCTACGAGTCTCAATCCACACGAGTATGATTTGTTCGGTTGACCAGATTGATTGCCATGGCAAGCGCGTTCTGATACGCGTGGACTTCAATGTGCCGCTGAACGATGCGGGCGAGGTGACAGACGACAAGCGGATCGTGGAGTCGCTTCCAACGATTCGTGCGGTGATCGCCGCCGGAGGAAAGGCGATTCTGATGTCGCATCTCGGACGGCCGAAGGGGGAGCGCAACATGAAGTACAGCCTGCGTCCCGCTGCCGAGCGCCTCTCCCGGTTGCTCGGGCGTCCGGTGCCGCTGGCTCCGGACTGCATCGGCGACGAGACCGCCGCCATGGTGAATGCGATGCAGCCGGGGGATGTTCTGCTGCTGGAGAATCTTCGCTTTCACAAGGAGGAGGAGGCGAACGATCGAACGTTCGCCGGCGCGCTCGCTGCGCTGGGTGATGTGTATGTCAACGACGCCTTCGGCACCGCCCATCGCGCTCATGCCTCCACCGAGGCCGTGGCGCACTTGGTTCCGGAGCGAGCGGCAGGGTATCTCATGCTGAAGGAGCTGCGATTCCTGGGGGATGCGCTCCGCTCGCCTGCGCGCCCGTTCGTTGCGATACTCGGCGGCTCCAAGATCTCCGGCAAGATCGATGTGATCAATGCCCTGCTGGATACGTGCGACACCATCCTTGTTGGAGGGGGGATGATGTTCACCTTCTTCAGGGCGCAGGGGAAGCAGACCGGTGCATCGATGGTGGAGGATGACCGGATCGAGATGGCACGAAACGTACTCGATGCCGCCGCTGCGAAGAATGTGAGGATTGCCCTTCCCACCGATGTGGTGATCGCCGATCGCTTCGCAGCCGATGCCGCAACGCGCACGGTTGATGCGGACGCGATCCCGGCGGACTGGATGGGGCTGGATATCGGGCCGGAGACGCAGAAGGTATTTTCCGATATCGTGACGAAGGCGGGCACAGTGGTGTGGAACGGCCCCATGGGCGTGTTCGAAATGGAGCCGTTCGCGGCCGGGACACGGGCGGTGGCCGAGGCGATGGTGCAGGCAACGAAGCATGGTGCAACCACCGTTGTCGGCGGGGGGGACTCCGCGGCTGCGATCGCACAGTTCGGCCTGGAGAACGGGGTGTCGCATGTCTCCACGGGAGGCGGTGCCTCGCTGGAGTTCCTGGAAGGGAAGGAGCTTCCGGGAGTTGCCGCGCTCGAGGTGTAGCGGGGCGCCGGATGGGCAGGGAGGATCTTCGCGGCGTTTCGGGCCGCACGCTGCATGCCGGCATCGGCTTCGTCCGCAGCCGGGGATTCTCACCCTTCGATATGCAATAGTCCGATAACACGAGATTGCGGGGCGCGCCGATTCAATAACTTGTGCGTGCTCTCGTCGTAACCGGCCATGGCATTCGCGGCCGTACAGCGGCGTTGCCGACAATCGGCCCCCCTCCCGCTCGTCATTCCCACATGTTTGAAGTTCCCGCAAAACCAGGCACATGCCGGTATCTTTGGAGGGGACAGCTACGGTGATCGATGACTCGAACTACTTGATGGCTCAGGATAAGAACGATGCCGCCTGATGGACAACATATTCGCAGTGCTCCGTTCACGATGTTTCCGCCTGTCCTCAGGTGGTTGATCGCGACGAATATCCTTCTCTTCGTAGCGGGGCTGTTCACGTGGACACCACCCGGCTCGGCGCCCGAGCCATTGAACGGACTGTTCTTCTACTATGGTGCGTTGTGGCCGGTGAACAGCAACGGCTTCGCACCATGGCAGTACGTCACCTCGATGTTCCTTCATGCGAGTGTTGCGCACGTCTTCTTCAACATGCTGGCGCTCTGGATGTTCGGTGTGGAGATCGCCAACATGTGGGGCTGGCGCCGTTTTCTTACCTACTACATGCTGTGCGGCATCGGGGCCGGCCTGTTCCACTCGCTGGTGACATACCTGATTCACAGCCCTGCTCCCACGGTGGGTGCTTCGGGCGCCGTGATGGGAGTGATCGCCGCCTTCGGCCTGCTGCTTCCGCGCCGCATCGTGATCATCTTCCCGTTCCCGCCGATGCCTGCACGCTATGCCGCGCTGCTCATGCTCGGGATCGATCTCTTCCTGGGCGTAACCGGCACCAACGACGGTATCGCCCATTTCGCACATGTTGGCGGCGTGATTGTCGGAGTAATCCTTCTCCTGATTGCGCGCCAGCGTGCGGCCAAGGCCATGGTGCCCAGCGTTCCCGGTGTCGGCACGGTTCAACCGCCGCCGATATCCCCTCCGCGTATCGTGGATCTGAAGGTGATGGATGTACGCCATCGCGAAGCGGAGCCGGTTGTACCGAAGCGCAGAACCCTTCCGCTGCTGGAGTTCGGCGACGATCAGGAATTGATCGATGCACTGCTGGACAAGGCAAGCCGTGACGGATACAACAGCCTTACCGATGACGAGAAGGCGATGCTGGTCGAGGCGAGCAAGAGATTGAAGTAGCGAGGCCGGATGCGGAACGGCCGATGGCGCCCGGGTTGCAGGGGGCCGGCCCTCGGCTCCACTCCCCGCAATTGCCGGTGCGCACCTGAGTGCGCTGCCGGAGGGAGCGGGGCCGCGTATATTGCGGCGAAGATTTTCCGGAACAGATCATCGGAACCGATTGATGAAGACCAACTCCGTGGACATTCCCATTCTCGGACAGAACGGCGCCGCGCATCAGGAACAACCGATCGCAACGGCGCCATACCGCAGGCGTGCAACGCGGCGCGTCATGATCGGATCGATTCCGGTTGGCGGCGGCGCTCCGATCTCGGTTCAGACGATGACCAAGACGAAGACGGCCGACGCGCAGGGAACGATTGCGCAGATCGCCCGCTGCGAGGAGGCCGGTGTGGACATCGTCCGCGTTACCGTCAACGACAAGGAGGCGGCGGAGGCCATCGGTGAGATCGTGCGCGGATCGAACGTGCCGATCGTTGCGGACATTCACTTCAACCACATCTTCGCACTCAAGGCGATCGAGGCAGGCGTTGCGAAGGTCCGTATCAATCCCGGGAACATCGGCAGGCAGGAACGCATTCATCAGGTGCTGGCCGCCGCCAGGGATCGCGGGATACCGATCCGCATCGGCGTGAACTCCGGTTCGCTGGAGGAGGACATTCTCGAGAAGCATGGCTATCCAACGGCGGAGGCGCTCTTCGAGTCCGCGATGCGGCATGCCGGGATCGCGGAGGATGTCGGCTTCAGCGATCTGATCATCTCCGTGAAGTCCACGGATGTACGCCTGATGATCGAGGCGTACCGCCTCATCGCGGAGCGCACGGATTATCCGCTCCACCTAGGCGTTACCGAGGCAGGGACCGCTCGCGTCGGCACCATCAAGTCCGCCGTGGGAATCGGTACGCTCCTCGCCGAAGGGATCGGCGACACGATCCGTGTCTCGTTGACCGATCAGCCGGAGCGTGAGGTGGAGGTGGGCAAGGAGATCCTCCGTTCGCTCGGCCTTGCATCACGTGCGGTGGAGATCATTGCCTGCCCCACATGCGGCCGCCTGGAGATCGACCTCTTCAAGGTGACGAAGGAACTGGAGGAGGCTCTTCACGGTGTGAAGAAGCCGGTGAAGATCGCGCTGCTCGGCTGCGTGGTCAACGGTCCCGGCGAGGCCTCCGAGGCGGATATCGGCATCGCCGCCGGCAAGGGGGTGGGGATTCTCTATCGCAAGGGAGAAGTGGTGCGTCGCATTCGCGAGGATGAGATCGTTTCCGCCGTGCTGGAGGAAGTGGAGAAGTTTCAGCCGGAGTGATGGCGGGCGGAGCAGCGCGATGCGCCGAAGCATCGCGACTCCCTCCCGGTTGTAATCGCCCTCGGGTCGGTCGGCAGTTCCCTGCTGCCGACCCTGCTGCAGAAGATGCGCTCTCCCGGTGTTGCCCGCGCAGGGACTTCCGGCAACGCTACATATCCACCACCTGGATCACACCCATATCCATCGTAATCGTGTTCAACGCCAGGCGGCATCGCTCCGCGCCGAAGCGTGCAATGAGTGTGAGCGCGTTGAGCGACCGCTCCTGCAGTTCGCCGCGCGGCATCAGGAAGGCGCGCGCCGCATTGAGCCGTTCGATCTCCGTGCTCTGTTTCTTCCGCAGCGCGGAGCCGGTACGCTTCGCAAGATCGTCGAAGGACTTCGTTGCCCCCACGGCCGCAGCGCCCAATGACTTCTCCAGTGTGGGATCGATCGCTCCCACGATCTCCTCCAGTTCCCGCCGCGCCTCCTCCACCTTCTCCAGCGCGCGCGCGTGCGCCTGCTCCAGGCGGGTCTCCATCTCCTTGTCGACAAGCAGAGCGGCCGCATCGAAGTCCGGTGCAAGCAGGGCGGTGAGCTCCAGCTTCGCCGAATCCAGCGCGCGGCGTGATTTGGGATCGGTGATCAGTACGAACGGACGCGGCCCGGTGGCCGGTGGCTCGATGCCGAGTGCGGCGTAGGCATCGCGGAGCTGGCGCAGATATGCCACCTCGCTCGGCCCGCCAAGGTAGACCGCCGTTGGAAGGATTGCATCCTGCACGATCGGTCGCAGCGCCACCTTCGGCGAAAAACGTTCCGGGTGCGCAGCGGCAAGCTCCGCTGCCTGGGCCGTTGTCATCCGCTCGCCGGTGCCGCGGATCGTATAACCGTTGCCGTCGTAATCCAGTCCCCGGCGCTCCCCGTTGTGCGTGATGAAGAGCGCTCCGGGCTTCGGCTCGATCGGCGTGGGGAGCCCTTCCGCTGCGAGGGCGGACGTGCGGGCCGTGAGCGCATCGAACAGCAGGGCGGGATTGCCCAGCTCGCGTGCAAAGACATCGGCTGCAAGGCGCTTCAATCCCGGGTTGCGCGAGGAGAGAAGCACCAATGGTGTCTCGCCGAGAACCGCGTACAGTGCGCGCGCGAACCCGTCGGCAAGCGTTGCATCGCCGGCCGCCTCATATGCATGCTGCAGTATCGCCATCGCCTCATCGCCGAACTCGGTTGCCGGCAGAGCCGCACGTACCTCTTCGAGGAGGGAGGCGATCCCCGCAGCGTTGATGTGCCGGTCGCCAACGTGAAGCGGCCGTCTGTCGCCATCGTCGTAGGCGACGGTCACGGGGGTTCCGCTGCGATCCAGCAGCGTCAGCATGCGGACTTCCTCGAAGTCATGGTCATCCGCCTCGATCCAGAACACCGGAACGAAGCGGTGCTCCGGATGAAGCCGTGCGAGATCCTCGGCTGCCCGTATGGCTCCAATCGCCTTGTAGAGCGTATAGAGTGGCCCCCCGGCCAGTCCGGCCTGCTGCCCGGTTACGACGGCATATGTTTCGGAGGAACGCAGTGCGGCCGCAGCTTCCGTTGCGGCATGCGGTGCGTTCCATCGTTCGAGATCGAACGCGATCGCATCGGCCAGCGCCGCGCGATGCTCCGGCGTGAACCGCTCGAGCGGCCGGAGATGCTTCAGCGACGCAAGTCCGTTCGTGAGGAGCACGATGTCGTTGCCGGAGCCGGTTGAAAGGAAGGGAGGATAGCCGGGGATGTCTGCCAATGGAAGAGTGCGGTATGCCGGCGTCTGCGGCGGTGCCACCGCTGCTGAGGGTTGTTCCATGGTCAATCGTCGCGTGTTTGTTTTGCTGCCGCCGCGGCATTCCTGCGTTTGGCGGCCGGCCGCTTCCGTTCGGGAAACATGTCGGTAAGAAGTAGGTCGCCGCTGGCCGGCGCGGGGCCTCGCTTCGCGGCCTCGGCATGGGCCTCCTTCTCGGGCCAGGCGCATTCATCGTACAGCGGACATTCGAAGCAGTGCGGACGCTGCGCCTTGCAGATACGGCGTCCGAAGAGAATCGTATCCACATGGAACTGCCGTCCCTTTCCCTTCGGGATCAGCGGGCGCAGCGCATGGAAGGTCTTGTCGGCGTTCGAAGTGTGAACCAGACCCAGGCGATTCACCACCCGATGGATGTGTGTATCCACGGCGCAGATATCGCGATGCAATGAGAACATCAGCACGCATGCCGCGGTCTTCAGCCCAACACCCTTCAACGAGGTCAGCTCCGCGAGCAGTTCGTCGTCCGAGGTTCCTTCCAGATGATCGGGATCGTAGCTGGAATGGCGCGCGTGTATGACGTGCAGGACATCGAGAATCGTGCGAGCCTTCTGATCGGCAAGCCCCCCTCTTCTGATAACCTCTGCCAGTGCATGGGGTTCGGCCCTGGCGACGTCGTCCCAGGTTGGATAGTGTTCGCGCAGGGCATGATACGCGCGGGCGCTGTTGATGTCCGAGGTGTTCTGCGAGAGGATCGTGGCGACAAGCGTTTCCATGAAGCTGGCATCGGTTTCGACGGCATACTTCACGCGAATGAAGGAACGGAGCAGGCGTGCGATCGTTGCGGTGTGGCGCTTGCGCTCCTGGAAGTCGTCCGGGGATGGGGCGGGTGTCGTTGAAGCCATCGGCGTGTATTCCTGCCGTTCAAGATCGGGAGAGGGAGATCGGGCTCCATAAAATGAGATGCCCCTTGACGTCACCACACGTCAAGGGGCATTCCCCTACCTCTTTTGTTTCACCACCACAACGAAAGGAGTATATATGAGAGAGAAGTCCTGACAACCTTACACTGTCCCCATGCGTGCAAGATCATCATAGAGAGGCTTTCCTGATATATCTCACGCTGTATTACGCAGCGAAGAGGTACCAACTTTCTATGTCAACGTGCATGCGCTGTAGAGCTGCTTACGCGCAAACGCACATACAAACTTAAGGTATCACCGAGGGCGATGCAAGACTGCATCACGATTTTTTTATCGAGAGGGAACAAAAGAGCCGATATCATGCGGATTTGAAGATGTCTCAACATGTGATGTTGCATGATACCGGGCAGTAACGCATCATCATGCAGGAAAATGTTGGTCGCGGGGAGGGCATTTACCGTGCCACGCGGCGTCAACGCGCCGCAGATGTGCCGGCATTGGTTGCCCGCACAACGGCTGCCAGACCAAGGGCGTCGACGCGGGGGAGGAAATAATATCGTGCTCCAATTTTCTCCGCAAGCCGAACGGCATCCGATTGCACGCCGTATGTCTGCCGCGTATCCACAACCAGAGAGCTGATTCCTTCACGCCGATAGACCAGTGCGATGCGGTCGATCTCCTGCTGCACATGCTGCCGGCGTATCTCGCGAATCATCCCGGCGGCGTTCTCGCTCATCGGGACATTGGCGCGGCCGTCGGTAAGGATGATCACCAGCGCCCGCTCCGAGCCGGAACGTCGTGCCGCCGCAACCAGACCGAGCGCCTTCGTCAGTGCCGCAGCCAGCGGGGTGCCTCCGCCGGTTGGAAGAATATCCAGCGAACGTTTCGCACGCTCCACCGAGGGTGTCGGCGGCAGCAGCAGCTCCGCATCGTCGCCGCGGAACGCTATCAACGCCACCGAGTCGCGATTGACGTATGCCTCCTGGAGCAACTGCGTTACCGTTCCCTTCGCCTCCCGCATCCGGTTCCGCGCCATCGAGCCGGACGCATCCACACAGAAGATGAAGAGTGTGCCGGCGCGCTCGCTGAAGCGCTTCACACGGATATCCTCCCAGCGCACATGAACGCGCTCCTCGCCGCCGCGCCGCCGCGTTCGTTGATGCGGTGCCGCGGCGCGCAGCGTTGCTCCGATTGCAATTCTCCTCCCCGAAGGATCGGTCTGCACCGATCGCATGTGCCGTCCGCGCTGCCATTGCAGGCGTACGCCGCGATTGCCCGATGTCATGGAGCGCCGGGGGCCATCGATGAACTGCTCCACATCCGGCATCTCGCCGTTGAAGTCCAGCGGATCCTGTACCTGTTCGGAGTCGGCGGAAGGATCGTCGCTGGCGCCCCCGTCGCTCCCATCCTGCGGCTCCTCCTGCATGCGCTCGCCCTGCTCCTCACTCTCGTTGCCGGGAGCATCCCCCGCACCCTCCTCCCGTGCCATCTGTTCGTTCTGCGGTGTGGGGGGCGTTGGGCGATCGTGCGCGGCGCGCTCCGCGTCCGCTGCAACTGCCTGGCTTCGAGGGGCAAGCACCGTTGCGATCGCGAACGTGATGTCGCGCTCCTCGATCGTCCGCGACCCACGCAGCGCCGCATGCGCCCGTGCCGCCTTCGTGGCAAGGATATCCGCCCGGTTCCCTTCAACGCTGAACTGCACCGACGCCTCCGCGATCTGCCGCAGCACAACCGGACCGGCCGCCACGAACGGGTAGAGCATGCGCGCCGTTGCCACCCGGGCCGCGAGCGCCGCCTCGCGCTCCTGATACTCGCGGACCAGCATCGCCGGCGAGTGCGTGTAGCGTTCGCGCCGCGTGATCATCATGTGCGCGAGGTCGGCATCGATGCGCCGTTCCTGCATCACGAGAAACGCCACCTTGTCCGCCAGCCAGAACGGAGTCTCGCGCTCCGAGGGGACGGCGGTGGCAAGAAGAATGAACCGCGTCCGGTGCCGCACGCTCAGCCCCTCGCGCTCGCAGATCGCCACGCCCAGTTCCATCGCGCCGGCGATGGAGGCGATGGCATGCTCATCGAGCAGGGGGAGATCGTCAACGAAGAGCATCCCGCCGTCCGCTTCGGCGAGAAGTCCGCGCCGCTCGCGACGTTCGCCGGTTGCGAGCGACGTATCCAGATCCAGCCCGCCGAGAAGCCGGTCGTCCGTTACGCCCGGCGGAACCTGTACGAACGGTGCATCCGGATCCACATGCTGCTGCACGAATCCGCCGAAGCTTCGCATCAACTCCGACTTGCCCGTACCCACCGGCCCGGAGAGGAGCACGCCGCGGAGTGCGGGATCAACCAGCGTGCAAAGCAGGGCACGCCGCGCGATGGCGTAGCCCACGAACGCGGTAAGGGGGAAGTAATATGGTGCCGGTGTGCTCACGCGCCGGTGCTCACGGTGTTCGGTATCCAACGATCGCCGCCATCACTCCATCACGATCTTCTCGACGGCCTGTGCGATGCGGCTTCCGGGGTCGGCCATCTCCAGCGGATCCTTGCGCAGCCGGTGCCGCAGCGCCATCGGCGCCACCAGCCGCACGTCAACGGCGGTAACGGCGTCGCGTCCCTCCAGTGCGGCGTTGGCCCGGGCGGCGCGCGTCATCACCAGCTCGCCGCGGTGCCCGTCGATGTCGAGCGCAGCGGAGAGCGCGGCGATCATCGAGAGGAATCCATCGTTGATGCGGACATCGCGGACGCACCGTTGTGCCGCTCCGATGCGCTCGCGCAGTTCCTCCGTAGGTCCCTGCCAGTCGCGAATGAACGCGGCGGCGTTGTCGTCGAACGCCATGCGCCGCTTGATGATCTCCACGCGCCGTTCGATGTCGTGCTCCGTTTCGATTGCCGCATGAAGGCCGAAGCGGTCCAGCAACTGAGGGCGAAGCTCCCCTTCCTCCGGGTTGCCGCTTCCCACCAGTGCAAACCGCGCCGGATGCCGAACGGATATCCCCTCGCGCTCCACCACGTTGACGCCGCTCGCCGCAACGTCGAGAAGCAGATCCACAAGATGATCTTCCAGCAGATTCACTTCGTCCACATAGAGGAAGCCGCGGTTTGCGCGCGCAAGCAGTCCGGGTTCGAAGCGCTTGGCGCCATGCATCAGCGCATGTTCGATGTCGATGGTGCCGGCAACGCGATCCTCCGTGGCGCCGAGTGGAAGATCCACCATCGGGACCTCGATCGTTGCGGCCAACGGCCTCCCTGCATCGCTGCATCGTTCGCACAGCCCGGCGGTTGCCTCCGGAGCGCAGTTGAACGCGCACCCTTCAACGGCAGCGATGCGCGGCATCGTGCCGGCGAGCGCGCGGACCGTTGTGGACTTGCCGGTGCCGCGGTGCCCCATGATCATCACCCCGCCGATGGCCGGCTCGATTGCCGCCAGCGTCAGCGCACGCTTCAACTCCTCCTGCCCCACGATGGCGACGAACGGATAGATCGGAATGTTCGAATCGTTGGTCATATGTCGATGAGTCTGTATGCACGGCATGGCGCGCCCGCTAAGCCAGCGCGAAGATAGGAAAGGGAGCGCCGACGTTTTGTAGATTGCCCCCCGTGCAACCCATTCCGTTACACCATGCGTTTACGATGCGGCTTCGCGTGACTGCGGAGATGACCGCACGTTTCTTCGACTGCACCATCCATCCGCTCTATGCCACGTTCGCGCTGATCGAGCATGCGGAGTATGCGTCGCGCCAGGCCATCCTTCCGTTCCTGGAACCGGCCGACGATGCCGTTGGTGCGCATGTGGAACTGGAGCATGTTGCTCCAACGCCGGTGGGATGGATTGTGGAGATCACTGCCCGCGTTATCGAATGCGATGGCCGTTCGATCGTCTGCAGGATTACTGCGAGCAATCGCAACGGAGTAATCGCCGAGGGAACGCAGCGCCAGCGTGTGGTGTCCCGGCGCAGACTGGAGGAGCGGATCGCGGCGCTGTACAACGAACAACCCGATGCGTAGCCCTGTGCCGGACCGGCGCGGCATTGAACGGCCGGCCGGTTCACAGCAGCTCAACAGGCCCGGAAGAGAATGGACCAACTGGAATTGTCGAGACTCGGGCTCCTGGTGATCGCCCTCCTGATCCCGATCGTGGGGTTCATCATGACCCTGAGCCATGCGCGCAAGGGTGAGAGCCGCGCCGAACAGCGCTGGCGCAAGCGCCATGGTCTCCTCTTCTGGGTGCTCGTGCCCGGTGTTGCCGGAGCAATGACATTGCTCGGAGCCCTCCACATCCTTCCGGACATCTTCGGGCTCGTCGGCATCATCGTGCTTGGAGGCGCCACCCTGTTCAGCCGGCAGGTACAGCAGAAGCATCGGGAACTGTAGGGGCGGCCGCAGGCCTGCGGCTCCGGCATCCCATGAACCGCAATCAACGGCAGAGGAACGATGACGTTCGAGGACAACTTCTCGCGACAGGCCGGTCAGTATGCACTGCACCGTCCGGTATACCCGGAACGGCTGTTCGCATTCATTGCGGAGCAGGCGCCGGCGCTGGAGCGTGCGTGGGACTGCGCCACGGGGAACGGGCAGGCTGCGCACGGCATGGCGGCGCACGTTCGCGAGGTGATTGCAACCGATGCCAGCAGCGATCAGATTGCCCATGCGCGTCCGCACGAACGCATTCACTATCGCGTCGCACCGGCCGATGCGAGCGGCCTGCCGGCTGGTTCGGTCGATATCGTCACGATTGCAACGGCGTTGCACTGGCTCGATCTGGATCGGTTCTATGCGGAGGTGCATCGGGTGCTGAAACCGGGGGGCGTGCTTGCTGCGTGGAGTTACTTCGGCCAGACGGTCGGCCGCGACATCGATCCGATTCTCACGCGATACTCGCGCGAGATCGTTGGGCCGTACTGGTCGCCCAGGATCGTGAAGGTGCATGGTACGTACAACGATCTCCCGTTCCCGTTCGAGGAGATCGAGGCGCCGCCGTTCGTGATCGAAGTGGAGTGGAGCGCAGGCGATATCCTTGGCTATCTGGGCAGTTGGTCCGCAACGCAGAAGTTCATCGAGGTGAACGGAGAGCATCCGTTGAACCACATCCGCGAGGAGTTGGAGCATGCCTGGGGGAACGGACTGCGGACGGTGCGCTGGCCGTTGACGATGCGTATCGGGCGCACGCCGTGCTGAGAGGTTATCGTACGCTCTATCCACCCCGGCATCTCTCCCTCACTCACGAACCGGAACACCGCACCATACCGCGCTCGGCTCGCCGTCCCGTGTGAAGTCCGGTACGGAGTGGCGGCCGGTACGGAGATGTCGGTTGCGGCTCCGATCCATGATGGATTCAACGGGCGTTCGTTCCCCTTCATCGCACTGCATGCAGCGGGCCTATCTCTCCAGCATGCTGCGAACCACCGGCAACGCCGCCTCCACCCACGCCCTGTACATCGCACCGGAAGGATGCAGCCCATCCTTCGCCACGAGGCCCCGGTTGTTTGCTGCATGCCGCGAGCCGGGAGTGATATCAACATAGCCCGTGCCGGCGCTCAGCGCCTCCTCGTGGCTGATCAGGTTGAACGCGTCGATCTCGCGGGCAATCTGCGCGCGATCGCGTCCGGCGGCAAAGGGTGTTACGCCCCAGTCGGGGATCGAGACCACCAGCACATGCTGCGCCTTGCCGTCCGCATAGGCCACGGCGCGCCGGAGCAGCGCCCTGAATTCCATCCGGTAGTTGGCGGTATCGCGTCCGCGATACTGGTTGTTCACACCGATCAACAGCGAGACCAGCCCGAACGGGCCTCGCGGGGAGGCCGAATCCAGCGCGGCGGAAAGTTCGTCCGTGGTCCAGCCGGTCCGCGCAACGATCTCCGGCTCGCCGCAGGGTATGCCGTGCGTGCGCAGCTCTGCGGCAAGCTGTACCGGCCAGCGCTCGTCATGGGGTACGCTCTCGCCGATCGTGTAGGAGTCACCGAGCGCGAGATAGCGCAGCGTGTCGTTATCGGAAGCGGTGAACGGCATCGTGTCGGGTCCGGTGGCTGCATGGCCGAGGAAGAGGGCCAGGCCGATGGAAAGGATGGAGGCAGGCATCGTCATCATCGTATCAGCATCGATTGAAACAACAGGTCCGATGAAAGATACGACACGCCAGGTCCGGGAGATTGCAGCCTCCTGCATGAACGCCTTCGCGCCGTCGGGGAGTTGCACGGCAGAGGGCAGGATCATCCTGCCCTCTGCTACGGCTCCATGAACTCCGAGTAGAGTCCGTGGAAATGGTGTACGCCGTTCTCACGCTTCACACTGAAGCGGCCGCGATCGTAAACGCCGCACTGAAGGTTGCGCCACACATCCTCGCAGAGCTGGATATCCTCCTCCTGTATCTCCTCGCTGAACGGGATCGAGCCGTACATGCGGCCGATCGCCTCGCTCGATGCATCGCGCGGCAGATACCATTCGAAGATCGTGACCGTGCGATCGTGGCTCAGCGGAACGATCACATTGATCTGCACCATCCCCATGTAGATGTTCAGCATGAAGTTTGGGAAGATCCAGTAGTAGTGCGCCTTGTCGTCGCCGTCAACCTCGTTGTACCGTCGCGGCTGCGACTCGTTCGTGCGTGCCTCGCGAAACGGTGCGTGTTGCTTCGAGTAATAGCGAAAGGTCTCCACGCGATAGTTGTCGTAGTCCAGTTCGCGATGCAGTCCGGGGTGCCCTACCGGTACGTGATAGCCCTCGAGGTAGTTGTCGATGTAGAGCTTCCAGTTCGCGGCCAGCGGATAGTCGCGACGCTCGACCCGATGCATCGAGCCGAAGTCGAAGCGCGCGGTGTCGGTCGTGATCTCACCAAGCATCTCCGCCAGCGGTATGGCAGCCGGATCCATGTTCACGAACGCGAACGGCCCCCAGGTCTCCACGCGGATCGGCACCAGGCCGAAGTCATCCCTGGTGAAGGCCTGAACGCCTTCGAACTCCGGAGCATGACGGAGCGAGCCGTCCAGGTTGTATGTCCATCCGTGGTACTGGCATTGCAGCGTCCGCCGGTTTCCGCAGCCGCGCGCCACAACGCCTGCACGGTGGCGGCAGATGTTGTAGAATGCGCGCAGCGTGCCGTCGCCATCGCGTGTTATCACTACCGGAATGTCCACAACATTCACGGCAACGAAGTCGCCGGGGCTGCGAAGATCCTCCAGCGACGCGGCGAACTGCCACGTGCGGCGGAAGATGCGCTCGCGCTCGCGGATCAGCATGGCGGGATCGGTGTACCAGGCTGCCGGAATCGTTGAGGCGTTGGCGAGATCGGGCTCGAAGCGATAGGGCGTCTGCATATGGGAACCGTGCATGGAATCGTTGATGTGTGCGGCTGAAGCGCAGTGCAATTTAGCATCGGCGCCCGGATCGCGCGGGCCGGTTATCCTGCCCCGCTGACTATCTGTTGCAATCGTTGCCCTCGCATTGATTTTCAATGCATCGCAAAATCCGTAGGTTCACCCCTTCGCTCTTTCCAGTCTCGTTGCCAGAAGAATGCTGATTGCCTCCCTACTCTGCTCGTTTCAGGTGACGCTCCATACGGGGCGGGGCACATTCCCCACGTACGATACCACGCGTCCGCCGGTTGTTGTTGCGCTGGACACGCTTCCTGTTGCGGCCCGGCCCGGCGCTTCGCCTGCAGCGGCTCTGCTGCCGGACTCCGCGGCCCGGGCTTCCGATTCAACGCCGGCGCTTCAGGCAACGCCGGCGCTTCAGGCAGTGCCGGCCGACAGCGCCGGTGCCGGTGCAGTAGCCGGTGTCAACCACCTCGATCCGCTGCCGGGGCCGCTGGATATGATCACCAATCTGCCGCACGACTGGTATACCTACGGGCGCGAGACATTCACGGTGGACAACATTCCGCTGATTGGCGGCATGGCCGCGCTGACTGCCGGTCTGGTGATAACGGACTACGAATCGTGGCAGCCGTTCAAGAAACTGTACGACAAGTACCCGCTGTTCCATGATGTGAGCGATGCGTTCGTTGGCGTGGGGGACGGCAAGTTCCAGTTCGGGCTTGCAGGGCTTTTCGGAGTATATGGGTTCCTGATGCACGACACTACGGCCATCCGTACCGCGAGCCAGACGGTGGAGGTGATACTTGCCTGCGGGGCCGTGGTGCAGTTGCTGAAGCATCTCACCGGACGCGAGAGCCCGTTCACCGCAACCACCCCCACCGGACGATGGGCCCTCTTCCCCAATCAGATTCAGTACGCGAAGCACGTTCCGCACTACGATGCGTTTCCCTCCGGGCATATCGCCACCGCGTTCGCCACGCTCACGGTGATCATGGAGAATTACCCGGAGCAGAAGTGGATTGGATGGATCGGCTATCCTGCGATCGGAATGGTTGGCGTTGCCCTTGTGGCCACCAGCATCCATTGGTGGAGCGACATCCCGCTGGGGCTGGCGCTGGGCTACTCCTTCGGGCGCCTGGTGTCGCGGCACAATCGCGAGGCGGACATCCGGAGCGGGCCGGAGCTGGGGCTGAGCGTCATGCCGAGCGGAGCCACGGGTCTGGGGCTGACATGGCGCTGGTGATCAATCACGCGCCCGGCCCCTGCCGCCGGGTGGCATGCCTCATGCCGGGAGCCGATCAATGAATGCTCCGTTTCGGTTCACCTTGAAGAACGATACTCGCCGCTGTGCGATGCGCGCAGCCCTCTTCATGCTGCTGCTGCTGTGCGGCTGCGGATGGCTTGCTGCGCAGGAGCAGACAGCGCCGGCGGACACCGGCGCTGCAGCCCGGTCGCGGCAGCAGACAGCTTCTCTCGATTCATCGTCGGCGCCACGAGCGGCATCGCGCGGCTTCCTGGCGCGACTGGTCGATGACTTCGGCCGCCAGGCCACCTCACCGTTTCACATGGACCGCGGCGACGCCCTCACGCTCGGCGGCGGAGCGGTGATCGTGACCGGTCTGATGCTGGAGGATCGTGCATTCGACATCACTGCGCGCGATCTCCGTGCGAGCAACGGGTGGATTGCCGATGGAAGCTCCGTGGTGACGCAGCTCGGCAGCACGCCCGGCATCGTTGGAGCGGGACTGTTTGCCGGCTACAGTTTCCTCTTTGGAAACGATTACGATCGCCGCACGAGCGAACTGCTGGGCGAGGCCCTGATCACCACATCCGTCTGGGTGCGTGTGCTGAAGTACGTCGGGGGGCGTCGCCGTCCCTACACCTTCGACGCGCAGGGCTATGATGCCGGTTCGCAGTGGCTGGGCCCGCTTCAGCACATCAGGAATCCGAACCACCTTCCCTCAGGCTACTTCGAATCCTTCCCGTCCGGACACAGCTCCACCGCGTTCGCGCTCGCCACGGTGTTCGCGGAGCGCTACGGCAGTACGCCGGCCGTTCCGGTGATCGCCTACACGCTCGCAACCATGGTGGGCCTGAGCCGTGTGGTGGAGCACGATCATTGGATGTCCGATGTGTTCGTTGGAGCATGCATTGGTTACCTCTGTGCGAAGGACGTTGTCGTGCATGGAGGCGGGGGGCCCGGGCATCAGTCGGAAATCATTGCGCCCGAACGATATCACCTGAGAGCGTATCCCTTTCTCGCTGGGGACGGCGGAGGCCTTGGTCTCTCCGTGACCTTCTAACCGCATGACGGCAGACGGCCGTGGCCCGGGTGATGCGGCCTCGATGCCGCAGTGATGGGGGGAGTGCCGCAGAAGGCACCGTGCAGCCTCCCCGGCAGGCTACCGTTCCACGTTCTCCACGCTCCGTGCGTAACCCGGAAACGTCGGCACCCAGCATCGCACGCTGTCGCGATAGTGTTCGTAGGCGGCTCCGAAGCGTTCAACCAGATCGCGTTCCTCCAGGGGGCGGAGTATCCAGTTCCACACCGCCTCGCCGATGAGTCCATAAACAAACACCATCCACGATCCCAGCCAGAGTGCAACGCCGAACGCCTGCAGCATGGCCACGACCGCCATGGGATTTCTGATGAAGCGATACGGCCCGTCTACCACCAGATGGCGGGCGCAGTCCAGCGGCAGCGGCGTGCCGAGCCCGATGCGTGCCATCGTGACGCAGCTCCAGACGGCGCCGATGCTCGCCGCCGCGAAGAGCGCTGCGCCAACCATGTGCTGTGCCGCAAAAGTGAATCCGGCAATCCCGAGCGCGGCCTCGGCGCGCGTGACGATGAATGGCCCCAGGAACAGAAACAGACCCCAGAGCACCACCATCTGCGCGAGCGACTTCGCCACGTTCCAGCCGGGCGATGCCTCCCGGGCAATGCGGAACATGTTCAACCTCATGTGCGGTTCCTCCTCTGGAGAGCGATGGTACAGAGAAGCGTGCCGGCCGCGGCGCCGCTCATGGCAAGGGCTCCGGGCAGGGCCGTTCGCGTCTGAAGGCAGAGGGCAATCGTGAGAAGAGTTGCGTACAGAATCCCGCCGGAGGTAACCCACATCATGATATGCATCCGCGAGCTTCGCGTGCGTACGGCAACGGCGCATGCAAACGAGCCGCCGATGAAGAAGAGAAGGTCGGGGAGAAGAAAGGAGAGATAGCCGACGGTTGGGGGGAAGAAGAATATTCGTGCTTCGTTCGATGCAACCATGGCGCACCACCAGAGTGCGGTGCCCGTTCCCTGCAGCATGAAGTAGAGCCATGCCATGCGGAATCGCGTGTTCATCGGCCTCTCAAAGTGCGGTGGTGTTTCCATGGGGGGGACTGATTGGGCAGGCTGCGGAGTGTCCGGCGGGCGCCATCGCGATAATCCCTCGCAGGCATGAGTGCCGCCGGTTGCTCACGGCGCGTAGGTGTAGTGCCACGGCTCGCGAGGGCTGGCGAGCGGCCCCAGAAACCTGGCGCCGGACTGGCGCACGGCTTCCTTCAGTTTGGAGGTCCAGCCAGCGCGGTCCCAGGCGGTGCGGATGGTCTCGGACTCCGTGCCCGCGGCTATCCGGTCTCCCTTCATCACAACGAAGTCGAACGCCTTCAACTGGCCATGTTGTGAGAGGCCGGGGACGGAAACCGTGGGAATCACCACCACACGATACTTGGCAAGAAACGTGCGGAACCGTTGCAGGTCGTGCGGGGCAGGGGGAAGGTGGTAGAGCGTGTCCTGCATCGCGCGCGAGCATTCGATGATCAGTCCCTGCGATGCCACCAGAACGGACGGCATCTGATTCCAGTTCGCGATCTGTTCGATCAGCGTGCGGATCTCGGTGCTCACTCGAAGCTGATAGCCCGGGTTCAACTCCGCGAACTTCGCCTTTACCTTCTCCACTTCGGCGATCACCGCCTCGTATTCCTTCGTCTTCCGATAGCGAAGCGCCTGCTGCGGTGTCCATGCCCAGCCCAGACGGATCTCGCGTGGAGTGTGGGACAGATAGTATTTCAACGCCAGCAACTGGCGCGGCAGGCCGTCGATCTTCGGCAGCGTGGCGCGTATACGCTTGTCCAGCGTGAGCGAGACGGCGTCCATGTAGGCGCGCATCTTCATCTCGCCGTCGATCGGCGGGAAGAGCGGGTCGTTCAGCCAGCTTGGGCAGAACGCGTTGATGCACGGCGCGTTTGGCCAATCGGACCACACGGCGTCATGCGCGCGGGCGGCACTTCCTGCTGCAACGATCATGAGCGCAGCAAGGATGGACGCCGGGATCTGTGTGCGGGAGCGTACCATGAAATGCCTGTAGGAAAGAAGATCGAGCGCGCACATTCGCGCGCCGGTTGCGCATGGAGGCGCCTGCAGGACGCAAACTACGGTTCAACGGCTATCCTGCAAATCAGCAGGCGAAACCCGCGGCCGCGCTGCCGGTGACTACCGCAGGACTGCAATCACATTACCATCGGACCCTGCTATATTGGGCGCTCGCCGAATCGGCGGAAGCTCACAGCAGAACAACAGAAACGGATCAACGGGGAATCATGTACAAGCTCGTAGCCTTCTTTACCAGGCCGGATAACATCGAAGAGTTCGACACGCACTACAACGAGGTGCACGCTCCTCTCATGAAGAAGGTGCCCGGCCTCGAGAGGCTGGTGGTGAGCCGCAACATGCGCGCGTTTGCCGGTGACGCACCCTACTATCTGATTGCCGAGATGCACTTCGCGGACAAGGATGCGTTCAAGGCCGCAATGGCGAGCGAGGAGAACAAGGCGGCCGGCAAGGATGTGATGGGCTTCGCGGGGAAGCTGGTGACGATGGTGCACGGGGAGTTCAACGAAGTCTGAGAGCGCCTGCTGGCGCAGCCGATGGTGCATGCTGCTCGCGGGGCCGCTCAGCCGCCGCCCCGCGTCAGCCCCACGAGCTCCCATGCCGCGATGCCGAACGCGACCGCAACGTTGAGCGAGTGTTTGACGCCGTACATCGGGATCTCGACAGCGCCGTCGCATTCGGCAAGTGCCCGAGCGCTCACGCCGGCGATCTCGTTGCCGGCCACGAATGCAATCGGGCGCCCATCATATGCTATGCGGTCCAGCGGCACGCCGCTGTCCGTGATCTCCAATGCAAGGACGCGATAGCCTTCGCCCTTCAATGCGATGATAGCCTCAGCCGTATCCTGCACGTACTCCCACGGCACGGACTCCGTTGCCCCGAGCGCGGTCTTCGCGATCTCCTTGCGCGGCGGAGCCGGAGTATAGCCGCAGAGCACCAGCCGATCCAGCAGCATCGCATCCGCAGTGCGAAAGCAGGAGCCGACGTTGTAGAGCGACCGGATATCCTCCAGGATGCCGGCAACGGGGTGGCGCTTCCCCTCCAGGGCATCCCGGCTGGTGAGCCGCTGTGTAAGTATCTCCTCGTGAATCAGTTTCCGCATGATCGATCCCGTTGATACAGCCGCAAAGGTACGATTGCGTACGGTGCGGCACGATCACCGTTCAAACGCCGCATGACCCGGACTATGCCCATACAGGAGAGCGCGCTGCGCGGAGCGGTCAGGCTGCTGCTGTTGCTGCTGGCCTCGGTCGCATTGCTGGTGCTCACATCGATTCCGATCGCCCTTGCCAGCCTTGGCGGCCGCCGCGCGCGATTCAAAGTGGTGCTGGCGTTGACGCCGCTCTTCGGACACGTGATGGCCTTCTGCTGCGGACTGCATGTGCGGGTGGTGGGGAAGCGCCAACGGGACGCCCTGGTCTTCGTCGGCAATCATGTGGGCTATCTGGATATCCTGGTTGCAACCATCGGCGTGGGCGGCGTGTTCGTATCGCGACACGATGTGAAGGACTGGCCGGTGATCGGCCTCTTTGCCCGCCTGGCCGGCACGGTCTTCATCGATCGAAGTTCGATCCGTTCGGCGGTGGAATCATCCGCAGGCCTCGCCGAGAGAGCTCGTGAGGGAGTACGCATCGCGCTCTTTCCGGAAGGGGGCACCTCGTCCGGCGACACCGTGCGCGACTTCAAGCCGTTCCTCTTCGGTGCCGTCAGCGCTGCCGGCTTCATCGTGCAGCCGTACGTGATTCACTACACGCACATCGGGAACGTTCCGCTCACACCGGAGAACAGGAACCTCGTCTACTGGTACGATCCCGCTCCACCGTTCCATACGCATGGATGGCGCATGCTGAAGCTTCCATCCGTGCACGCAACGATCACCTTCCTGGAACCGGTTGCGCCCCCCCGGCTCGAATCGCCGCGTGAGTCCGCTCGCGCTCTCGCCGAATTGCTTCACCAGCGCGTGGGCAGCGCGTTCGCGCGCCGCGCCTCGTGATGCCGGTGCCGGCCTGCGATGCGAACCCGTGATGCCGCTGCGAACCGCTGATGCTGAAACGGCAGGCGGCCATCGATTCATGCCGGAGCACGAGCCGATGGCCGCTCTGAACAGTTGCGGTTGTCGGGCACTGCCGCGGTGAAGCGGGCGTTCCCGGCAACGGTTCGCCGCGAACAGTCGTCCGCTCAGAACCGGATCTTGGCACCCCCCCGTCCGGTGATGTAGCTGGTGGTCCAGTCACGCCCCGGCGATGCGGAGGTAAGCGATGTGCCGATGCCCAGTTCGCCGAATATCCGCCACCCGGAACGAATCTCCACCGCAGCACCGATGCCGATCTCGGGAGTGATCATCACGGCCAGACCGGAAGGGCCGCTGCCGGAATAGATCTCCTCCGTCCCGGTTCCATTCTGGTAGACATAGTTTCCCGGGCGGAGAATCGTGCGGGTGAAGGTCTCGGAGGTGATAAGCGGCAGGGCCACGTTGAGAAGACCGAACACATACGCCTTGCGCTCGGCGAAGTAGTACTCCGCTCCCGGGGAGAGAGTGAGCATCGCGCTGAGACGATGCAGGTGGAACTCCTCGATGATGAGCGTGCCGTCCTGTGCGCGGGTGCCGAGCGAATCCGGCCAGTAGCCGAACAGGTTGCCCACATGGAAGTCGAAGCCTACGCGACCCGTGAGGTAGAAGTTCCCGCCGTACGACTGCTCTGCGTATGCGCCGAAGCCGTACACCGGCTGGCCGTGGTTCCCCTTCAGCACCACCGGGTTGTTGATCGTGGTGGAGTTCACCGGCAGTTCCACGTTGTTGTCCAGGCCGGAGTACTTGAAGTATCCGCCCAGGAGGAAGTTGTTGGAGAAGTCGCACGATTCACTTCCGTGCAGCAGCGTGATGCGCATCGAGTCGCCGCGCGGCTCGTACTTGGCGCAGATCGTGAACGTGCTGGTGTTGCCCGCCTTGTCGCGCAGGCGCAGGCGGATGTATGCATTCTGCCGCGGCACCGGCATGGTGACGGCAATGGGAACCTGCGGTACGCCGGGCTCGAACTTCTGCATCGTGGCGTTCACGTTCTCGTGATCGAGCACTGTGATCTGGTCGATACCCTTGTCGTTGACACGATCATCGCGGGCGATCGCTGCAATCACAACCTCGCGTCCGGGGCCGCGTGTGGTTGTATAGGTGAGCATTGGCGGAATGGTATCGGGAAGCTGGACCACCTGGTCCATGGACTGGCCGCCGCCGTTTCCATAGGCATCGTACGCGGCATCGTCGTAGCCGAAGCCGTAGCTGTAAAGGCCGAACGGCTCATCGCCGGTGATCACGTGGGTGCCGTAGGCAACCTCGATCTGCGCTATCGAGTACAGGCTCAGGCCGAACGTGCGGAACTGCCGCCGGTCGATCGGCTGTTCATCCAGCCGCATCGTTTCGATGGAACGCGTCGGGACGATCAGGTTCATGTAGTGATGCCACGAACCGCGTACCGGCGTCGCGATGCGATAGCCCGGAAGGAACTGCTCCGTGGGGGCAACCACGATCATCATCGGATCGCCGACGTCGTCGCCGTTGTCGAATCCCTTGGAGTACTGCGCCACCAGCACCGGCCTGTCGCTGGTGACCATGGTGTGCTGCGACTGGTTCTTGTTCTCGTAGAATTCTCCGGCACCCAGCGTTGCCACCAGATGGTTGTTCTCGAACACATGCGTGCTGTCCTCGTTGGCGAGGACACGGATCACGGAACTGGAGCGGCCCGCAAGCGTGCCGACGAAGAACTGGCGGCCCCAGGCCTTGATGGAGGGTAACTGCTCCACGAGAAGATTGCACGCCTTCACACGGGGGTCCGGAACGTACGCGCAGTTGTGGCCGCTGAAGACGGAGACCGGCTTGTCCGACTCGATGAGCGAACCGGTGAGATCGGATTTGGTGCTGGGATCGTACTTCGGGATCACCTGATAGACATCACCACGATTCAGCACCACTTCGAACGGCTGCTTCCCCGGCTTTCCCTTCTGCGTGCGGCAGGAGGGGGTGATCTTCACGTGCGTGTTGTCCTGGGTGCCGATGATGGCAACCTGCGCCAGCAGATCGTTCTGCAGCCATGCATAGCACATGGCGCGATAGCTGGTGCCGAGAACATTTACCGGATGTGCCAGATAGGTATCCGTTGTCTGATAGCGGCGGTTCAGACCGTAGACCGCGATCGGATGATCGGCCACGATGTGGACGGCGAGGTCCTCGATCTTTTCACTGCTTCGAACCTGCGCTGCGGTATCGATCGGAATTGAAATCACCTTGCCGGCGGCCACGGTGAACGGCTGATGGAAGCCGAGGCCGTGGATGTCCACGTAACCGGTAACGTTCTCGCTGGAGGTGATGAAGAGTTCGAGCTGGAGTGCGTCCGCCGGCTTCTGTGCCAGCGTCCGCTCATCGGTCGTGTAGTCGCGGAAGTTCTTCTGGAAGACAACCCAGAACTCCGTTCCCTCGGTCGTGAAGTCGCTGTGACGCGCCAGGAGGGTAGGACGTGGAAGGTCCTGCGCAGAGCAGATACACACCGCGGCAACGAGGAGGACAAGCGGTAGACAAACGCGATAGAACTGCATGGTTACTCCTACGTGGCCAGCGGGAGCGGGGCACAACCTGGTACTGGGTATGTATCATCGGAGCGTTGCCGGCCGGAAGCGCGGCGACGAAGGCCGAGAGCTGATGCTGAGAAGAACATGAAGAAAGCGGTGCGCACACCTGCCGTATCAACCGTCTCTTCGGGGACTTGCAAGGCGCCGATTGTGAGGACAACCGCCGGGTGGTTGCCGCTCGCAGGCAGCTGAACGCCGACTATCGGATGTACATCATCCGCCGCAGCTCGCGCGAGCGATCGGTCTTGAACTCATAGAAGTACATTCCGCTGGGAAGCGAGGCATCCGGCACGAAGCTGATGGAGTAGCGACCGGCCGTCTGTACTTCGTCGATGAGCGTCAAAATGCGACGATAGAAGAAGTCGTAAATGTGGATCTCGACGTGCGACTGCTGGCCGAGATCGTAGGCGATCTCCGTGCCGTTGGTGATGGGGCCGAACGGATTGGGGCGATTCGGCTCCAGGTAGTCGCGCGTTCCGGGCTGGATCACCGTGGGATCGCCCTGCATGGAGACGCCCCGAACGCCGGGCGCGCCGAACACGGCCGGGGCGTCGGAGATGCCGTCGCCGCCTGATGTCTGGGGCACGAACTGGGCGGCGTTGACCGCCGCCGGTGACTGCACGGGATGTTGGGCCTTCAGCGGAGGCACGGCGAATAACAGCAGTGTGCCCGCCACGATCGCGGAGAGCCGAAGAGTCCGGTTCCGATGACCCTCGAGGTGATTCATTACGACGTCTGTATCTGTATAGGTCGGCTGCCGGCGGCCACTGCCGACGGCGTGCTTTCAGGATAGAGCAGGCAGCGGGTTACGTGCCCCGTGCCATCATCGCCAAGTTCCGGATGTACCGTCTTGCACTGCGGCATCACCTGCGGGCAGCGCGGATGGAAGTAGCACCCGTCCGGCAGACGCGCCGGGCTGGGCACATCGCCGCTCAATACGATCCGGTGTGGCTTGTACCGCGGGTCCGGATGCGGAACCGCCGAGAGAAGCGCCCGCGTGTAGGGATGCTTGGGATTGGCGTACAGCTCGCCGGCATCGGCGATCTCCACGATCTCCCCCAGATACATCACCGCAACACGGTCGGCAATATGCTCAACCACCGAGAGATCATGTGCAATGAAGAGATACGTGAGCCCGAACTCCTTCTGCAGATCCTCGAGCAGGTTGATCACCTGCGACTGGATGGAGACGTCGAGCGCGGAGACCGGCTCGTCGCAGACGATGAACTTCGGCTCCACCGAGAGCGCGCGCGCAATTCCGATGCGCTGCCGCTGGCCGCCGGAGAACTCGTGCGGATACCGCCGCGCATACTCCGGGCGCAGGCCCACAACGTCGAGCAGCTCCTTGACGCGCTGCTGCACGGCCTCATCGCTGGAACGGAGCTTGTGAAACCTGATGATCTCGCTCAGCATGCCCCCAACGGTGATGCGCGGGTTCAGCGAGGAGTAGGGATCCTGGAAGATGATCTGCATCTCCCGACGGAGCGTCCGCATGTCGGAGCCCTCCATCGTGGTTACCTCCCGCCCCTCGAACTTGACGGAGCCGCTGGTGGGCTCCACCAGCCGCAGAATCGAACGCCCTACCGTGGTCTTGCCGCAGCCGGATTCGCCAACCAGGCCAAGCGTTTCACCACGCCTGATCGAGAAGGTGACGCCGTTGACGGCCTTGACATGACCAACCGTTTTGGCAAGAAGCCCCCGCTTGATGGGGAAATACTTCTTGAGATCGGTAACCTCCAGCAGAGTCTCGTTGCTCATACGGCAGAGAGTGAGAATGTGAGTCCGAGGGAACGACAAACACCGAGGCATGACCCGCGGTTACCCGGCATGCCGCGATCGCGCATCGGTAAGGCTCGCAGCAAGGGATAGTGCCACGAGCGCAGCGGTTTCGGCGCGGAGCCGTGCTTCGCCCAGCGAAGCAACGATGGCCCCCGCCTGTTGTGCACTGCAGACCTCTTCGCCACTGAAGCCGCCTTCCGGGCCGATCAGTATCGCAAGCGAAGGGGGCGCTGCGTTATCGCACAAGAATCGGACAAGCGAATCTGAGGGAGACGCCGTTTCGTGGCAGATGTAGGAGTGGCCGAATCGGTTCAGACTGCCAACCATCTGCGCAATCGGCAGCGGTTCAAGGATCGCCGGCAGAAACGAGCGCTGCGATTGCTTCAGCGCTGCGATGGCGATACGCCTTGTGCGTTCAGTCTGGATGCGGCCTTCGGAGCGCGCCGTCACGAGTGGTTGAATCTCGCGGACTCCCAGCTCCACAGCTTTTTCGACGAGCCACTCGAACCGGGCTCGATCGGAAAGAATGCCAATGCCCAAGACAATATACGTTCTCCCTTCCGCCCCGTCCAATACCGTTTCGCCAATGCGAACTGCCACACTTCTCCGGTCTATCCGCTCCACAACGGCATCCGTCCGGCGGCCGTTGCCGTCGAGCAGCAGCAGCGCATCCCCCTGGCGGAGCCGGAGCGCGCGCGCATGCCGTTCCTCATCGGGATCGAGGGCCACGATCTCGTCGCGCCCATATCGTTCCGGCAGGAAGAGCGCCGGGATGTCGGGTTGAAAGCCTGGCATGAGAGTGATCGCCGCGCCTCCGGGATGCATCGGCATCCGTGCGGAAGCCGGGCGTGCGTTCTCCATGAATAATGAGTACTGATTCGGATGCCGGCCACGGCCGCTCCTTCCGCCGTTGCCTGGTGCTTCTGCCGCCGGTGCCTGCTGCTTCTTCGGCCGGTGCCTGCTGCGCCGGCGTCCGATGCCGTCGGTCAACGGCGGCGCACCGGCCGGCCGGAAACCATGCGGGCCGGCCGGAAGCACATAGGAACTGTACCGTGAAAGCGGCAAATTCATCATCCGGGCCCGTACCACTCTGTGTCGTGACGCGATTCCCGCCTGAAAATAACCATCGTGCCGTACTCTGCTCACTAACAAAAGCGGATATGGCGTGTTAGGATGGCGGCGTAATCAGGTCTTCTTCGTCTCGGACCCGACGCGCCAAACCGGCGAAGTTGAACGATGTCCCCTGGCAGCGTTCGCAGCGCTAATCAACTGAGGCAGTTCTTCCGTGACTCTTACTGACGTGTTCATACGACGGCAATCGGACGAGACGACTCTCTCCGACGATGAGTTGATGAAGCGCGTCCGCAAGGAGGACACGAAGGCCTTCCGTGTTCTGTACGATCGCTACAAGACGCAGCTCTTCATCTACTGCCTGCGTATGGTGAACGATCGTGATGCTGCGAAGGACATACTGCAGGAAGTTTTCATCAGGGTCCATACAAACCGCGAGCGCTTTACTCCCGGCACGAACTTCGCCGGATGGGTGCATACGATAGCACGCAATCTCTGTCTGAACGCGCGCCGCGATTCCAAGGATCACACCAGCTTCGATGAATCTGCCGCATACAGTGGGATGGCTGGCGCCGACCACGACATAGCGTTGCAGGAGCAGCTTGCCAATGAGATCGCGCGCCTTCCGGAGATCTATCGGGAGGCGCTCGTGCTGCGTGAATATGAAGGGAGGTCGTACCAGGAGATCGTGAACATCACCGGGCAGGCGATGTCCACCGTGAAGTTCAGGATCTTCAAGGCGCGCGAGATACTTCGCGAACGCCTCTCCTGGGGCCTCGACGACCTGCGTGGGTCGTGACAGGAAAAGTCAATAACGTATCGCTATACGATAGACGCTGAGATAACGATGATGACGAACGATATCCAGGAGCTTTTCGATGGCTCGCTCACGGACGAGCGGGCTGCGGAGCTCTTTCACGGCCTGTCGGTAAGCCCGGAGCGGCGCACCGACTTCCAGCGCCACATTGCGTTGCAGGGGGCGCTGCGAGCCGACAGGCTTGCCAGCAACCTCACCAACGACGAAGACACCGCCATCTGGGGTGCGATCAGCGGTGTGGGAGTTGCTGCGTCCGGAGTTGGAAGCGGTTACACGATTGGATGGGTTGTCAAGCCCCTCCTTTTCGTGCTTGCCGGCGTTGTGGGCTACATCCTGGGGACTACGCACCTTTCCACGGGCTCCGGCGATTCCAATCCGGCGCCGGCCACGGCATCCGCTCCTGCTGCGCCGCGGCTTCCGCTGGTGGCCGTTGTTCCGGTTGTTGTTCCGCCGGCCCAGCAGACGCCTGCGCTTGCAGCGAATACCGGAATGCGTCCGGCAGTCTCGCGCAACGGCTCCGATCATCGTGCTCTCAATCTGGCCGACGCTGCAAACAGCACGGCCTCGTCTGATGATGCAGCCTCTTTGGCCCGCCGCCATGATGGTGCCGGAGTGCAGGCCAGCGGCACCTCTACCGATGGTGCTTCCGCCGCCGACGCCGCGCACAACGGCGCAACACACAACGATGTGGCCGCACGCAATGGGCAGAGAGATTCCCGCAGTGCCGCCGAGAACATTCCCGCTGATCCGGCCGCGAATTCGCCGGACCACAATTCTTCGCTCGGCCTGGGTTCCGGCCTGCAGCATCAGGTACAGCCCGATGCCCAGCGTCGAGACACCGCGCACGCAAATGTTGTTGGACACGTCGATGGCCGCCTGCTAACGCCTGATGAAGTGACCAGGGCTCTTTCAAGCGGCAACACGGAGTCACCGCTCGATGAGAATGCGGGGCATGCCTCCGCGCTTACCTCCAACGGTTTCGAGGTTGGTTTCGGCCATCTGCTTGGCCGCTTCAATCGCTCCAGCATTCCGCTCGGCTCCAATACAACGCTTTCCGACCCGCACATCGATCTCAGCTACCGATTCTTCAGCGGCAGTGTCGGGCTCGGCGCGCGCCTGGGCTTCGGCAACATGCTGCTCCAGTCGTTGACGTCGACGAGTGAGGGGAAAGCAAGCCACTATACGATGGCCAGTGAGGCGAAGCAGATCGGCGTTGCCGAGGTCTATGCGAACTACCGGCTTCCGGTAAGCCGCGGCATCGCGGTGAACCTGGAGGGAACGTTCGGAGGCTCGACACAGCATGCGCAGGCGGGGGGGAACGTTTCGCTGATCGGCTTCGTGGCCGATCGCATCGGCGTCCACGTAGGCGTTGGCTATAGCCATTACTGGTACGGTACGAGCCTTTCCTCCGTTGATCTTTCACACGATTACGACAGGGTGGATGATACCTACAGGTCTGCATTCAACGGCGACTTCTTCGAATTGCGCTGGGGAGTGCTGTTCCATCTCTAGCAGAGAGTGGTTCGGGAACGATCATGATGAGCATTCGGATCAACACATATCGTACCCTCGGGGGTCTGGCTCTCGCCGCGGCGTTGGGCGCCGCAGCGTTGGGCGCCGCGTCGTGCGGCACTACCGGCCCCGACGAGTCCATGTGGCAGAATGTGGCGTCGTACTCATGGCCTACCACTGTTGCAGACACGTTTGTCTACGTGAGGGAGCAGAACCTGCAATCCGCGCCGGATACGCTTACGGTACGCGCCGTGGTTCTGGACTCCTCCATTAACTCCATGTCCGTGCTTCGGCAGGGGAACACGTCCACACTTCGTCTCTACCGCCCTACACCGGATACGCTCTTCACGGCCAGCGGAATCGTGCCCGTTCGCTATGCACTTGTTGCGCCGTTGACAACCGGGCAAAGCTGGGGCTGCGCCTTCGATGATTCGATGCACGCCACGTGGCAGGCCACGATCACCGAGCGCAATCTGTACCAGAATATCGGCGGCACGGTGTATTCCAACGTGATCGTGGTGGAATACACTCCGACGAAGGAGGAGGATCGCATCGGACCTACGAAGACATGGTCGTGGACCTGCTTCTACGCCCGGGGATTCGGACCGGTTCGGATGATTCGTCAGACGGCCACGAAGCCGGATGCCACGAGCCCTGCATATCCTCGACCCGAGGAGATCTGGACCTTTGTGAAGGCGTAGAGGCGAGCTTGAACGGAGATCCCTGGCAAGTGATTCAATGAGATATACAATGACCAGACTACATCACAGGATCGGTTGGGCGTTGCTGGCAGCGGCTCTTCTGTTCGGCATGCGCGGTACGGACGTGCAGGCCCAGGGGAGTGGCGTGCAGGCGCAGCCGGGCACCGAGTACTATGTCGCGTTCATGCAGAACGAGGACAGCCGTGCCGCCCAGAAGTTCATGGGGATGATGATCACTTCGCAGGTGTCCACCAGTGTGGATGTGGAGATCCCCGGAACGCCGCTGCAGCGCTTCTTCGTGCAGCCGGGCGGGTTCATCACGGTGGAAGTTCCCCGCGCACGCGAGATGGTGTTCAGCGAGGAGGCGCCGATGCAGACCGTGCACGTTAGCGCGCGCGCACCGATTTCCGTCTTCGCCGTCAACGCCCGCTATCAGTCCAGCGGCGGCTATGCGGCGATGCCGGTGGAACTGTGGCGCACCGGCTATCTGCCGATGACCCTTCCGAACGCCGACGGCGATCGCGTGAGCGAGTTCATGGTGATTGCCTCCGAGGACAACACCATCGTTCGCATCACGCCGAAGGCGCGCACCATCAACAGCGATGTTGGCCAGGAGATTCCAGTGCCGCTGAACCGGGGGGAAAGCTTTCTCGTGCAGGCGCATTCGGGCGATGCCGGCGTTGCGGACCTGAGCGTATCGGAGATTCACGCCAACCGGCCGATCGGTGTTGTGAGCGGTCACGTGGGTGCACCGGTTACCGCCAACGGTACGATGCCGCTGGACCAGTGGGCGACGCATCTCAGCACGATGCTTCTTCCGGACTCGCTCTGGGGACAGGAGTATTACACCGTGCCGTTGAATCCCGGCACGCCCGATCGCTTCCGCATGACATCCGCCTTCGACGGCACCAGGGTGGAGATCACCTGCTTCGCTCCGGATGGAAGCACGCAGAAGGCAACGGTCAATCTGGATCGCGGCACCATGTTCGACGCCTCCACCATCGGCGGCAAGCCGATCAATGGTCCGGTGCACTGGTCCGCCACCGCGCCGGTGATTCTCACGCAGCTTCGCACCAGCGGCGCATATGGCGACGCGGCCAATGCCCCGATGATGCTTCCGGTTGCTCCGGCCGCCCGTATGACAACGTTCTCCCCGTTCGTTGCTCCGGACATGATCGGCATCAACCCGCTCAGCGCGCACATGCTGACACTGGTGGCGAAGGGGAACGGAGCACTGCAGGCCTCGGACAACGCCAACCCGATCCAGGCCATCACGCTCGACGGCCATCCGCTTGCCGGTGCAGCCTGGCAGCATTTGAACGGCGACTACTTCTATACGCGCGTTGCCGTTCCGGCAGGCGGGCACGTGCTCTCCTCGCCCGACGGCTATCCGTTCACCGGAGTGATCGCCGGCAACAGCGGATTGCTTGGCGACTTCTATGCGTTCCCGCTTCCGTTCTGGGTTCCGAGAATCGATGCCGACGTTCACGCGCCGTACCTGGTTACCACGGTTCCAACGGCCGATCGCACGCGGCTCACGGCTCGCATCAGCGATAGTACCGTGGGCTACTACAGCGGCATCGCCGCCGTGGAAGTGGTGCAGAGTCCGGGCTGGAAGCTTTCCGCTCCGTTCCAGGCTCCCTCCCCCGATGCCGTTGCCGATGTCACCTTCCAGACCACTGCCGATCCCAGCGGACCGCTGTTCGCCGCGCTGAGCGACCGGAGCGGCAACATCGATACGGTGAAGCTCTCCGACGGCATCTGCCTGAAGACCGCGTACACCGATCGTTCCGCGATCGTGATCCAGACCACGTATGGCACGGCCAAGCGCGACAGCCTGGTCATCCGTGCCAACGATTGCGGCAGCAGCGCCACGATCTCCCGCTTCGATGCCGGAACCGGCAACGCCAAGAAGTATATCCGGACCTCGTTCGACAGCGGCCTGCCGTATGCCATCGCGAGCCACGGCCAGATAGCGCTCACCATCGATGTGGACGCCGCGGCCGATGTGGGCATCTACACCACCACGCTCACGATCGTTGCGGACTCCACGCCGATCACTGTTCCCCTGCGGATCGAAGTGGCACCGGCTGCGGGTGTCGCGTTCGATGAGGGCGCCTCGCAGTTGAAGATCTCCATCGTGCCGAACCCCTCCTCCGGAGTGATGCAGATCGGCTTCGCGCGGCCGCTCGGGCGGGATGCGCAGATGGTGATCACCGATCCGGTGGGGCACACCGTTGCCCGGATGAATGGCGAATCGCTGGCCGGCCGTACCTCCGTTGAATGGTCCGGCGCGGACGGCTCCGGCATGCTGCTTCCATCGGGTGTCTACTTCGTGGTTCTTACCGATGGCGGCAATCGCAGCGTGCGCAGCGCGACGCTTGTGAGATAATCGGCCGCGAACATCCCGCGTACATCGGAAGGCTCCGGATCTATGCCGGAGCCTTTGCCGTTTCAACGGCATTGATCGGAGATTCGTAACTTCGCCTCCTTCGTTGCGGGACCCGGGCCACGCACGGTACATGCTGGCCGATACATGCTGCGAGGCTTCCCGCTCCGCATCCAGCAAACGCCTTCCTGTATGCCCGAGAACATTGTTGTCACAACCCACGAGGGATTCATCGCCGCGGTGCAGTTGAACCGCCCGAAGGTATTGAATGCGCTCAACCTCGAGCTGATGGTTGAACTGGTTGAGGCCCTGGAGACGCTCGATGCGAATCCGGATGTGCGCTGCATCGTGATCCACGGAAGCGAGCGTGCCTTTGCCGCCGGCGCCGACATCACGGAGATGGCCGCGGCGTCACCAACCGAGATGCTTCAGCGCGACCAGTTCACGCGCTGGGACCGCATCCGTCGCGTGAAGACGCCGCTCATTGCGGCGGTCTCCGGCGTTGCGCTCGGGGGAGGCTGCGAACTGGTGATGATCTGCGATATGATCGTTGCAAGCGAGACCGCCCGCTTCGGGCAGCCGGAGATCAACATCGGCGTAATGCCGGGAGCCGGCGGAACCCAGCGGCTGACGCGTGCCGTGGGGAAGGCGCTCGCGATGGAGATGGTTCTCACCGGCAGGATGATCACCGCGGAGGAGGCGAAGGCCGGCGGGCTGATCAACATGATCGTTCCGGTGGAGTTCTATCTGGAGTCGGCAATGAAGCTTGCGCGAGAAGTGGCCGCCCGACCGCCGATCGCCGTGCGTCTTGCGAAGGAGTCCGTGTTGAAGTCCTTCGATACCACGGTGAACGACGGGTTGGAATTCGAACGCAAGAACTTCTATCTCCTCTTCGATACCGACGACATGAAGGAGGGGATGGCCGCGTTTCTGGAAAAGAGGAAGCCCGAGTGGAAGGGGCGCTGAGCGCGCTGCGCAGCACTCCCTGAATCCGCGCGACGATGGTGACTTTGAACAACGATTCTCTATCTCTCAGATGGCATTCGATACCCTTCTCTACGAACTCGACGGCGGCGTGCTCACGATTACGCTGAACCGGCCGGAGAGCTACAACGCCTGCAACGAGCAGTTGACCACCGATCTGCAGGAGGCATTGAGGAACGCCGAGCGCGACCCGGCCGTGCGCGCACTTATTCTCACCGGAGCCGGCAAGGCGTTCTGCTCCGGCCAGGATTTGAAGGATGCGCCGGCGCCCGGTACGCGGCGCTCGCTCTCGGATTCGCTGCAGCGCCGCTACAATCCCATCATCCGCAGGCTTACCGGCATGCCCAAGCCGATCGTCGCCGCGCTGAACGGTGCGGCCGCCGGAGCAGGGTGCTCGCTCGCGCTCGCGTGCGATGCCCGCATCGCCGCCGAAGGCTCCTATCTGCTGCAGGCGTTCGTCAATATCGGCCTGGTTCCGGACTCGGGATCGTCCTACTTCCTTGCGCGCATGGTTGGCTACGCACGCGCCTTCGAGATTGCAACGCTGGGGGAGAAGATCTTCGCAGCGCAGGCGCTGGAACTGGGTCTGGTGAACAAGGTTGTTCCGGCCGAGTCGCTGATGGAGGAAGCGCGTGCGCTTGCCGCCCGCTACGCAGCCGGCCCGACGCGTGCATACGGATACATCAAGAAGATGCTCTACCGTGCAGGCGCCACCTCGCTGGATGAGGCGCTGGACTACGAGGTGTTCATGCAGGAGGCGGCCGGGCGCACCGGGGACTACACCGAAGGGGTACAGTCGTTCGTGGAGAAGCGCAAGCCGGTATTCAAGGGAGAGTAATCGGGTGCGGCACGGTGTTGCCGCCCGAAAGCGAGAGCAGGAATCACGAGGATCGATCAACCAATTCCACAGATGGCAGATACATCTCTCTTCGGCGTCTGCGGCGCCGGTACCATGGGCTCCGGCATTGCCTACGCTGCCGCACTTGCCGGCTACAGCGTGGTGTTGTACGACATCACGTCCGAATCGCTGGAGCGCGGCACGGCACAGATCGCGAAGTTCATCGCCGGGAGCGTGGAGCGCGGAAAGCTTACGGAGGAGGCGGCAGCCGAACTGCGCGGACGCATTGCCACATCGGCCTCGCTGGACGCGATGGCCGGTGCGGAGATCGTGGTGGAGGCGGCCATCGAGCGGCTCGATGTGAAGCAGGATCTCTTCGCGCGGCTCGAAGCGCTGGTTGCGCCGGATGCGATCCTTGCCAGCAACACCTCATCGCTCGCGATCACGGAGATCGCCGCCTGCCTTCGGCATCCGGAGCGCGTGGTGGGTATGCACTTCTTCAACCCCGCACACATCATGAAGCTGGTGGAGGTGATCCAGGGGTACCGCACATCGGAGGAGGTGATGGAGCGTACGGCCGGCATCTCTCGTCGCCTTGGGAAGGTGCCGGTGAGCGCGAAGGATACGCCCGGGTTCATCGTCAATCGTGTGGCGCGCAACTTCTACGGGGAGGCGTTCCGCATCGTCGGGGAGGGATGCGCAACCCACGAACAGGTGGATCGGTGCATGAAGGCGGTGGGTTTCAAGATGGGGCCGTTCGAGCTGATGGATCTGATCGGCATCGATATCAACTTCGCCGTTACGGAGTCCGTGTACCAGCAGTACTTCAACGAGGCCCGATTCCGTCCGCATCTGATCCAGCGGAAGATGGTGGAGTCCGGGCTTCTCGGCAAGAAGAGCGGCAAGGGATTCTATTGAGCGGAGGCCGCATAATGCCTCGCGTTCTCCTGTTCGATCTCGGCAACACCCTGGTGCGCTACTACCAGCCGTCGGCGTTCAAGCCGATTCTGGATGAATGTATCGGCCAGGCTGCGCGGTGCCTGCATGCGGCGTTCCGGCGCGGAGAGCGAAATGGGGCTGGGGAGATCGCGGAGCGCACGGCGGCGGAAGACCACGAATCGCCGGACCATCGGGTGCGTCCGCTGGAGGATCGCCTCGCGGCGATCTTCGGCATCCAGCGCACCGAAGTTCCCGGACTCATTGAAGAACTGTGCGGGCACTTCATGAAGCCGATCTTCGCTATCGCAATGCGATACGATGACACGCTGCCAACGCTCGCTCGGCTGCGACGCGCCGGCCACAGGATCTGCATCGTCTCCAATACACCGTGGGGCAGCCCCTCCGGGCTCTGGCATCGGGAGCTTCTCCGTCATGGCATCACCAACCATATCCACGCCGCATTCTTCTGCCGCGATTGCGGCTGGCGCAAGCCGTCGCCCCATATCTTCCATCATGTGCTGAGTCGTATGGGTGTTGAGGCGGGTGATACGCTCTTCATCGGCGACGACCCGCGATGGGACGTTGCCGGGCCGGCGGCCGTGGGGATACGCTCGGTGCTGATAGCGCGTTCGGGGGTATCGGCGGACCCGGGAGTGCCGGTTGTGGAGAGCCTGGAGAACCTGATGGATCGTCCCGGGCTTCTGTGATTCGACCATGCAACCCGGCGGCCGGGCCTGCAACCCGGCGGGTCAGCCGATCGGCCGCGCCACCATGATTCCCGTATCCTTCGAAACGCTTGCCAGATATTTCGCGAGCTCGTCGTCGAGCGTTACCTCCTTCTTCGTGGAGGAGGCATGCATGTAGCGAAGCAGGCCGTTGTTGTCGCGGTAGCAGAGGCCGGTGTGCGAGCAGTCGATGCCGCTGATCGTTGTCGTGATGCCGATGATGTCGCCGGTCATCAGGTGCGGCTCGGCATCGGCCACACGCTCCTTCGGAACGTAGTACATCTCGCGCTCGTTGATCGTCTGCTCGATCTTCGCGATTGCCGGTATCAACGCCGGGTTTGCCTTCAACTGGCGGTAACTCCCCGGGTGCGTACTCATGAAGTTCACCGGATGCGTGAACCGTACGGCGCCCGGAAGATCGCGCGTGATCACCTTCACCACATGCTTCTGCTCGTTGTTGAAGAACCAGTCCGCAGTATAGTGAAGGCGCGACGTATAGTCCGTGAGCTTCCCATCGCGATAGCGCGTGAACGTCACCTGATCCATCAGGGCCTGCGGCGAATAATTCTCCGCGTGGTCCAGCATGCGGGCGAAGTCGAGCGCGCTCTCGAAGAACGTCACGCAGTCCAGCCCGAGCAGATTCACCGAGCAGACTTCGCGATCATCGAACAACTCGAGCGTGGAGCCAACGTACGGCGTGCCGCGGAGCTCGAGGCCGATGGCGCCGATACGCTCGCCGATCGGCAGCGCGCGCCAGTTCTTCTCGGCTGCCAGCTTCACCAGACGGTTGAATGTCTCGGCGCCGGCGAATGTCTTCGGCACGTCGGCGCGTGCGGTGGTGCAGAACGTGTTGGTGAACGGCAGCACCAGGCTCCCGGCTATCGCTGCGGACGCCTTCTTCAGAAAGTCTCTGCGGTTGCTCATCGTATCGGGGAGTCTTGATTCTCGTGCAGGAATTCCGGCGCATGGAGCGCCGGCATCGCCATCTCAATTCTCTTCTATCATCAGCACTGCTTCGTTGCTGCGTGCCACATGCTGCGAGGCGTCGAGGAACGTTCCCGGTTCCTCTGTGACGTTGATCTGTACGGTTGTCGTGTCGCCGCGGCTGTTGACCGTACGCTGCTGAACCGGAAGCGAGTCCAGATATCCCAGTCGCGTGTACGCTATCTCGTAGCAGAAGCCGCTGGTACGGCGCAGATTCGGATCGCGCCGATAGGTTCCCTCGCGGAGCCCGCGTACCCGGTCCGAGTAGAACGTCGGGTTCAGCTCCTGTGCCAGATACTCCGTGGTGACCGTCGTGAGCGCCGAGCAGAGCCAGCGTTCCTGCACGCTGCCATGCAGCGTGGTCTGTTTGCCGGCAGGGAGCCGGTAGAACAGCACCCTGGAGTCCAGCCGTTCCACCACATCGTTGTACTGCAACTGGCGCGCCAGCCGTATCCGGCGATCGCCCTGGTAGAGAAGGCGGAACGGATAGAGTTTAATCCGATCGCCTTGGAGATCGTTGGAGAACGGAATGTAGATCGCCTGGTCCGTGTTGTTCGCGATCACGATATCCATGTGCGCGCCGTCGGCACAGCGGGCCTTGATGGTATCGCCAAGCAGCCTGACAACCACCCCGTCGCCGGCGAGCGAACTGGATTGTGTGGCCGCGAATGCGGACGTTGCATAGCGTATGGTTCGGCAGCAGAGATACGGGCTGTGCGAGCTGACCACGTAATGCATCACGCGATCCGGGGCGCATCCGGCAAGGAGGATTCCTGCGGCACAGCATGCAGTGAGAACGCGAGGGAACCGGTACATGGTGCGAAGATACGAGAACGCAGGGGCGTGACGGCAACACCGTCTGCCGAAGCCTGTTGCAGAAGCCGGCTTGATCAAGCCGGGTGAACCCGGTTTGCAACCACTGGTTCCCGGGCACGCGCAACCTGCGGCAGACAGCCGGCGGCGAAGGAGGGAGGAGGAAACGAAAGGGGGAAGCTTCTGCAGCTTCCCCCTTCGATAGTGCGTGACGGCGTTCGGCCGGCACTCGAACGAGATACGTTCCCTCTCAGTTCCGCTTCTTGAAGACGTGCGAGGCGCCGTTGGCCGGCGTGGCTGCTACGCTTCCCTTCGCAAACGGAAGGTTTGCACCGGTCTGGTAGGAAATCTCCACCTCGATATAGCGATCCGGGGCGGTTCCCTGAAGAAGCTTGCCGCCGTTGTTCTTGATGAACAGGCGTGCATAGTGATAGTTCCCTGGGGTGCCCGTGCGGACGTAGAAGCCCTGGCCGAGAGTGGACTGCTGGTCAGGGAGCACGAACCTGGAGACGTTGCCGCTGGAGAGGAACCGGCCGGCGATCGAGCCGGTGCCGTACCAGCTGTCGAGATTCGCTGCCGGGAACGTCGAGTCCGAGATGTACGTGTTGTGATCGAACAGGTTTGCGTTGCGATAGACCGAGATATCGTATGCGTACGCCGGTCCGATCTCGAAGTGAAGCGGGTCGTTGACATCCTTGTAGATGGCGAGCTGCACGTTCGAGAGATTCGGGTTCGACGAGCTGACGCTGACCACGACCGGGCCGCCGAGTGCGGGATCGATCACGAGGCCGCTCGGGAGCGACGAGATGCTCTCATACATCTTGAGCGACGTCGTCGAGCCGTAACGCGTTGCGCCGGCGGCATCAACAGTAATAGCGGTCGAGGAGAGCGTGCCGCGCACGGCTGTGACCGAGAAGGTGTACTGCTTGCCGACCTTCAGGCCCGTGACCGTCTGCGTGCTGGAGGTGAGACCGCTCACAGAACCGCTGTCCGTACCGTCGGACGACTTCCATGCCACCTTGAACGTGATCGTGCCCGTGTCCGTTGCCGCGGTCCACTTCAGTGCCACCGCGTCAGATCCGGTGGACGACGCCATCAGCGACGTCGGTGCCAGCGGCGCATTGCCCGTTGACGGATTATCGGTTGGGTTCTCGTTACAGCCAACGGCTACGAGACCCATTGCGGCAACGACGAGACCGCTCAACAGAAAGTTCCTGACCTTCATTGTCTGGTTCTCCACAAAGTGAGACATGAACACTCCACACACGGTGGCAGGGAGTGTACGTTGTATTGAAGTTGGTTGGGAATGAACAATGTTTTGCCGTGACGGCACTTCTCACATGAACCCCACAACCGCCGTGCATCACGGCAGCGAACTCTTAGTGAGAGCGAATGCGCCGAGGTTTAGCCTGAGCGACAAATCGGCTCGTGATGCGACAGGGGGAATCCTGCGCAGAGAACAACGGTCAACCCTTCACATAAGTAAGCAGCCGGGGGGAGTTGCGTGGGTTACGCCTGTCATTCTCGCAAGCGAGGCATCCATGGATGCTCCGCCATTCCTGCAGCGTGGTTTACCGCACGAGCCAATACGAACAGAAGATCGCTCAACCGGTTCAGGTATTCAACCGGATGTCTGCCGATCTCCGGCTCCTCATGTGCCAGCGCCACAACCCTGCGTTCCGCTCGCCGGCAGACGGTCCGCGCAAGATGAAGCGCCGCTCCTGCGGGCGATCCGCCGGGGAGGATGAAGTTCTTCAGCGAGGGGAGCGTTGCTTCCAGGGCGTCGATAGCCTGTTCAAGACACATGGTCTCATTGGCTGTAACGCGTGGGAGCGAAAAATTCTTCATGGCGTCGTGAGGGGTGGCCAGATCCGCGCCCAGCACGAACAATTGCTCCTGAATCGTGGCCAGCAGGTCATCATGTTCCGGCTGCATGGTGCCGGAGGATCGCGCAAGCCCGATGAAGCTGTTCAGCTCATCCACCGTGCCGTAGCTCTCGATGCGCAATGCATCCTTCGCCACGCGACGGCCGCCGAACAGGCCGGTGGAGCCGTCATCACCAGTTTTTGTGTAGATCTTGTCGGCCATCGGCAGCGCTGCTCCCAGGAGAGAAATGCGCGCGGTTCGCGCCGCGCTTCATATCTTCGCCCCCGTGCCGTGTCCCGGGTGCAAAGCGTGCAAAGATACGTTTGTCGCTGTAACGACAACAGATGGCGGTGTCGCAAACCGTAAAAAGCAAATTGGACGGAAGGGACTCTGATGCAACATCGATTACAATGGCCGTGAAACATGTGCTGATGGTTGGGGATATCGTAGGCGAAATTGGATTACGCCTGCTTGGAGAACATCTTCCACCTCTTATCAAGCGATACAACGCCGATTTTGTCATCGTCAACGGCGAGAACACGCACGAGGGAAAGGGGTTCCGTACCTCCGACGTGGACGCGATCTTTCGCGCCGGCGCGCACGTGATCACGTCCGGCAACCATGTGTGGGAGCGCTGGCAGTCCAAGGATGTGCTCGCCTCCAACCGCAACGTCCTCCGGCCGCTGAACTATCCGCGTGAGAATCCCGGCTATGGCTACGTTGTCTTCACGCTGGATGACGGCACCAAGTTCGGGGTTGTCAATCTTCAGGGGCGCACATACATGCAGCCGATCGACTGTCCTTTCCGTGGCGCGGATTGGGCCGTGGGCCGCATTGCGCAGGAGACGCACTCGATCATCGTGGACTTTCATGCCGAGGCGACCGCCGAGAAGATGGCGCTGGCATGGCACCTCGACGGCCGGGTGAGCGCCGTGATCGGCACCCATACGCACGTGCAGACCAACGATGCCCGCATCCTCCCGGGTGGTACGGCCTTCCTTACCGACGTCGGCATGACAGGGCCGTACGATTCCGTGATCGGCATGAAGAAGGAGGTGGCCATCCGCCGCTTCATGACCCAGACACCGCACAAGTTCGAGCTGGCCGAGAACGATGGCCGACTCTCGGCCGTCTATCTCGAAGTCGATACCGCCAGCGGCAAGGCCGTGGCCATCGAGCCGATCTCCGTGCCCGAATTCGTCCGCCGAGCGTAGCGCCGCTTGCGGGCATGGCGCTGCATGCAATCGTGGATCTGCACCGGCTCCCCGAGTGAATGTCCTTCCGGCTGCGCTCCGCACAGAGCATCCCGTCTGCCCGCGACATGGAGGGGTGGGGAAGGTCATTTCGGATGGCCGTCGCACTCTCGTGTGCAGCCGCCGGCGATTGGCATTGATTTCGAGCACCGCAATTCCCACTCTGTGGCATTGTCACAGGCAGCCGGCCGTCCCGCCCGACCGGCAGATCCGTGGTTCCCATTATTCGGCGCTTCCCGGCCGGTCACCGGCCGGGCAAGACCAATCCCCTGAAGGGAATTCCCCGAAGGGAACCGCATGTCCCTCATCGTTCTTTGTGCCGCATCGGTCTGCACGGTCCCACTGGCAGATCGCGGAACCGAGAGTCTGACCCTGAATGCATACCATGAACACACGCTTGCTTCGTACTCTGACGGTATTGTTTGTCCTGATGATGCCGGCATCATCGTATCTGGTTGCGCAGAACGATGCGGTAACCATAATGCCCAGCGCCAAGATGGAGGCGATCGCTGCCTCCGGTCTCATGCGCAATCCTGCGGGGGGCAACGACGAGATCGTGGCGCGCGCCATCTTCGTCAAGCTGCGCAAGGGCGTTGCAACCAACCCGTCGCAGACGGTGCTGGCGCTTGCCTCGCGCGCCGGGTTAAAGACCGGATCCGCATCGCCGATTCCGTTCACGCAGCTTCCACCGGACAAGGGAGAAGTTGAACGGGTTCAGCGCCTCGGCTCGCGAGAGCAGCAGGCGGTTCGCGATGCGGAGGAGGACATGAGCCGCATCATCGAGTTTCACTATACCTCGCCGATGCTCCCGGCCGATGCCGCACGATTGATGGCGCGGCTCCCCGAGGTGGAGTATGCGGAACCGATCGTGGTGCCGCACACCTGTGGTCTGGACGGTGTTGCGCCTCCGAACGATCCCCTTCTCTCGCAACAGTATCAGGTGGATCAGGTGAAGCTGAAGCAGGCGTGGGAGGTGTGGAAGGGGGACACCAACATGGTGATCGCGATTGTCGATGCCGGCATCGATCAGACGCACGAGGATCTCTCGCCGAACATCAAGCAGAATCCGGGCGAGTTCGGCCTTGATGCGCAGGGGCACGACAAGGCCACCAACGGCATCGACGACGATCACAACGGCACGGTGGATGATTGGCGCGGTGCAAACCTGACGGCCATCGACGACGGCTCCAAGCCGGGTGAGACGATCGGCGAGGATCATGGAACCCAGGTCTCCGGCTACGCGGCCGCAGCAACCAACAACGGCATCGGCATTGCAGGTGCCGGCTATCTCTGCAAGTTCTTCCCGATCAAGACGGCGCTGAAGTCCGGCGGCTCCCTGATCCGTGCGTACGACGGCCTCGTCTACGCCATTCGCGTTCGCCATTTCAAGATCGTCAACTGCAGTTTCGGCGCCGATACCTACTCGCAGGCGCTGCAGGATCTGATCACGGACCTTGCGACGACGAACGATTGTGCAATCGTTGCCGCCTCCGGGAATGGTGTGCTGTACGAAAACTTCTATCCGGCCGGCTACGATCACGTGTTCGGTGTTGGTGCGCTCGACCGGTCGGACCAGTTCGGCACCACCTGGGGCGAGCAGGTGGACGTTGTCTCCCCGGGCGGGTTCTCCACGAATCCAAACAACGGCTACGCCGATCTGGGCACCGCCACTTCGTACGCGACGCCTGTGGTGTCCGGCATCATGGGATTGGTGCGCACCAAGTTTCCGGCACTGAATGCCGAGCAGGCCGCCGCACATATTCGTCTGACGTCGGACCCGCTTCCCCTGGTCCCCGGCAAGGAGCGTCTTACAGGATACGGCCGCGTGAACGCCCTCAGGGCCGTTTCCACCGATCCGTTCTCGCATCCAGCCGTGATGGTCGATACGGTCTGGATGACGGACGACAACGGAGTGATCGAGGATCGCGCCGGCGTGGGGCGCTTCGGCCGCCTTCGCCTGCGTCTGGTAAACATCCTCGGCAACGCCACCAATGTTCGCGTGAAGATGGCCGTGTACAACACGGACTCCTCTGCGCTCTTCATCAAGGATACTGCGCTCTCGCTGGCATCGATCAATACCAACGAGGCGAAGGTGGTGGATGGCGGCATCCGCTTTCAGTTGAAACAGCCCACTCCCGGCCGCCTTCGCTTCCGCGTTGACATCACGGCCGACGGCGGCTACACGGATTATCACTACGACAAGGTGCTGTTCTATCAGCCATACATCACCTATCGGACGCCGAACGTCACCATGTCGCTCACCGATCAGGGGCGCATCGGGTTTGCCGACTACTCCGCCAACACCATCGGCGATGGTTTGCAGTATCAGGGAACGTCTTTCCTCTACGAGGGAGGCTTCATCCTCTCCACCAACGCGGTTCAGGTGCTGAGCAACATCCGTTCCGGCGACCCGGCCACCCAGCGTGCGGATTTCAATGTGGTGGAACTTCCCTCCGCGACGAACAACTATACACTTACCCTGAACGATGCAGGCGCCGGACAGCGTCGCATCGGCCTGGAGATGCGCGTGAATGTGATAACGCTGGACAGTGTTCCGGACGGCATCGCGCTTCGTCTGCGGACGAAGAATATCAGCGGCAGCCGTCTGGATAGCCTGCGGATCGCGATGTTCATGGACTGGGACCTGGATAACACGGAGATCGGCCAGGGGATTGACTACAAGGCTGCGCCGAAGACCAACGTGCCGTTCTACGGCCTCATCACCGGCTCCTCCGGATACTATGTGGCGCAGGGCGTTGCGCGTCCGGTGCCGTTGCCGATCTTCTTTGCCATCCGGAACGACTCGCTTCCCATCCGGTTGTTCGATGGCTTCGACGACGATGAGAAGTGGTTTACGGTGAGCAACGGGATCGGCTCCAAGAAGGCTCCGATGACCGACTCCAGCGACGTGAGCCTGGTGCTTGGCCGGCGCGTGGCAGGGATGATGCCAGGTGACGAGGATACCACACTCTTCGTGATCGGCATCTCTACTGCACCAGGCGATGCCGAACATGCGATGCATTCCATGGCGCCGCCGTACTCCGATACCTCGGCGTACGGCGGGTCCGGGGCGATGCTTCAGGACGTGACGCCGAATCCCTTCACCGGAATGGCCTCGATCACCGTTGGCGGTACGGATGCGGGGGCAACGTTGCGCGTGTTCGATGCGTTGGGGCGCATGGTTGCCGATCTGAGCGATCGCCTTCCGCACAACGGCTCCGTGTCGCGCGTGGTCTTCAACGCAATAAATCTTCCGTCGGGCGTTTATCAGATTCAACTCGAATCGCGAAGCGGAGTCGAATCGCGTCGTATTGTTCTGATGCGCTGAGCCCGGCACGCGGCGGCCCGCCGGTTCCCGGCGTTATCATGATTCCGGATCTATGGCATACACACGGCTTGAAACAACGGCGAGCGATGGAATCGGTCGCATCTGGCTCAATCGTCCGGAGAAGCGCAATGCTCTGGATCGAACGCTCGTCGAGGAGCTGCGGGATGCGATGGCCGGAATGATCGCGGACGATGCGGTTCGTGTCGTCGTGCTCGGCGGGCGCGGTTCTGCATTCTGTGCCGGCGCAGATCTCGCCTATCTGCGCAGCATGGCGGAGTTCACCGTGGTGGACAACATGGAAGATTCCGCCGCGCTGGCTGCAACGCTGAAGGCGATCTACGAATCGCCGAAGCCGGTGATCGCCCGCGTGCATGGTCCGGCGATTGCCGGCGGCTGCGGTCTGGCTACCGTCTGCGATGTGGTTGTTGCTTCGAAGGAGGCTTCCTTCGGCTACACCGAGGTGCGGATCGGATTCATACCGGCAATCGTAATGGCGTTCCTCCTGCGCAAGGCAACGCAGGTCCGTATGCGCGAGCTGCTGCTGAGCGGACGCATCGTGGATGCGGAGGAGGCATACGAACGAGGGTTGGCAACCACACTCGTGGATGGCGATGCGGAAGCCTTGGACGCCGCCGTGGACGCCATCGCGTCGGCGATCTGCAAGGCAAGTCCCACGGCGGTTGCCATGACCAAGCAGATGCTTGCCGCACTGGATGGGATGCCGCTCGATTCGGCGCTCGATTATGCCTCGCGCACGAACGCGCTGGCGCGAATGACACCGGATTGCCGCGCGGGAATTGCACGATTCCTGGAGAAGGCGTAACGCTTCGGCTGCTGCCGTGTTATGCCTCGGCGACTCGGTCACCCGACGCGCTTCCGTCCGGCGTCGTCGAAGCATGCGTACCGCGCGGTACGCGGCATGCTCGCCCTGAAGTCTTCAACAGTTCAACGATCACGCGGCCGTTTCGTCTGCGCCGGTTGATGCAATCACCTGCGCAGACGGGAACCGATTCCGAACTCCGCTCGGGATTGCTGCGGCAATCAATCACTCGTCGACAATCTCATGACACAACGTTTGTGCTCCACGTTGCGCATCGGCGCAACGGCCCTGTTCCTGTGTCTCGCTGTTCCGCATGTGGCGGCGCTTGCACAATCCAATCCGGTGAAACTGGTCAAGGGTACGATAACCGATTCCAAGAGCGGCAAGCCGGCCGAAGGCGGGCGGGTGAACGTATACAAGGGATCCGCAACGGAAACGTTCGCATTCTCGAAGATCAATCCGCGTACCGGCGCCTATCAGCTTATCCTTGCTCCGGCAACCGACTATCGCTTCGAAATCATCTCGCCGCGTTTTTACGTCGGAAGCTTCACGATGCGTTCGGCCGAAGGGAACAACTACGAGGAGTCCGTCCATGACTTCAAGCTCGATCCGATTCCGATCGGACAGGTGCTGCTGAACGCTCATCTCTTCGATCTCGGCTCGCCGAAGCTGAACACGACGCCTGCTCTGCAGGGGGTGGCGGACATGATGAAGAAGCAGACGTCGGTGGTGGTCGCGGTCTCGGTAACTCCGGATATGCAGGTGGTTTCCGCGGCCAAGAAGCCATCCGCGAAGAAGCCGAAGAAGGGAGCGGCCCCTGCAGCAACCGAACCGGTTGCTCCGGCGGCTGGCGAGGATCCTGCAAAGGTGCTCGGTGAGGGGCGTGTGGCCGCGTTGAAGACGTGGTTCAAGTCGCAGGGGATCAGCACCGCACGCCTGGTGTTCGACCTCCGTCCGCCGGTGACGCTTGCGAAGGGGAAGTCCATGGACAACGTCTCCATCCGGATCTCGGCGGTGCAGACCGAGAGCGAGAGCAACGATTAGCCTGCCCAATAGATTGATGTGAAGCGGGGGAGTGTGTCGTGAAGGCGCATTCTCCCGCTTCCGTTTGCCCGGCGGCGCCCGCCTTCCGGGACATGGGGACCAAGCCCCTCCCGCTGCTGCATTCGCCCGAATGGGCGGCCGCTCCGGCCGAAAACACTGCTCTAATCGCGCATCGTTTCGTATGTTTGTGGTCTTTCAACAATACACCGACTCTTTGTCTATCAGGGCTGCGTATGATTATCAGCATGACAGGTTACGGGCGAGGCGAGGTTTCCGGCGATGGTGTCGCCGTATCCGTCGAACTTCGTAGCGTCAACAACCGGTTCCTCGAGATCTCGACACGCATGCCGCGCGAGCTCAACGCACGTGAGAACGACATGCGGGAGATGGTTCGCAAGACATTGAACCGAGGGAAGATTCACCTGAACGTCAGCATCGAGCAGACGGCAATGGTGATGAAGGATATCGACGTGGATCCCGAGGTGGTGCGCGTGTACAAGGACGCACTGGAGGCCGTTCGCAAGCATGCGAAGCTGAAGGAGGGGGTAACGCTCGCGAACCTTCTGGAGTTCAAGGACGAGATCCTTGGCCGCAACCGGGCGGCCGACGACAATGCCGATCAGTGGGAGATCGTGTCGAAGGCGCTGGAGGCGGCCGTGCACGATCTGGATCAGATGCGTCGAAACGAGGGGCACGAGTTGGCTCGCGACATCCTGGGTCGCATCGCTGCAATCGATGGGATGGTGGATCAGGTGGAGCAGATCGCCAAGAACCGCATCCCTGCGGAGCGCCAGCGTCTGCGCGAACGCATTGCCAACCTCTTCGAGAACGACGAAATCGACGAGCAGCGTCTCGAGTTCGAGATCGTGATGCTTTCGGACAAACTGGACATTACCGAGGAGTGCGTGCGTTATCGCAGCCACTCCAAGTACTTCGTCGAGGCGGTCAAGGGCCCGGAGCCGGCAGGACGCCGGTTGGGCTTCCTTCTGCAGGAGATCAATCGTGAGGTTACCACGATCGGCTCCAAGGCGAACGAGGCGGAGATCGCTCACCTCGTGGTGCAGGCGAAGGAGGAACTGGAGAAGATCCGCGAGCAGGTTCAGAACATCGAGTAGGTTCCCCGGGGCACGGCGCCATGCGGCACTGTGCCCCGTTGCCATTCCGCGATCGCCCACACAGCAACCTCCCAGCGCAGATGACAATGCAGCGTCCCGAGACCGATTCAGCCACGAGCCGCCGGATCGTTGTGCTTTCCGCTCCGTCGGGTGCTGGAAAGACCACGATCGCGCATCGGCTTCTGGGGCGCAATCCCGGCTGGCGCTTCTCCGTCTCTGCCACCACGCGGCCGAAGAGGCCGAACGAGGTGGATGGTGTGGATTACCACTTCCTTACCGAGGAGGAGTTCCGCCGGAAGATCGAGGGGGGGGATCTGGTTGAGTGGGAGCAGATCTTCGGCAACTTCTACGGCACGCTGAAGAGCGAGGTGGAACGTGTCCTTGCCCCGTACGACGGGACACGCCTGATCTTCGACGTGGATGTGAAGGGAGCGCTCGCCATTCGCGATGCATTCCCCGCCGATGCCTACCTGATCTTCGTTGCGCCTCCTACCATGGAGGAAATGCGCCGGCGCCTGATGATGCGCCAGACCGAGAGCCCTGAGGCCGTGGAGCGGCGAATTGCACGGGCGGAGATGGAGATGGCCATGCGCCAGTACTTCGACGTGATCGTGGTGAACGACGAGTTGGAGTGTGCCGTTGCGGAAATCGAGGCGTTGCTTGCGTGAAGGCGCATGCCATTGATTGCAAAGCGTATCCGCGGCGCGAATGATTTGCTGAATAGGTTGGGAGTGGTAAATTTGCTGGTTCCCCGCGTACGGAACGATCGGGGATCCAACAACAGGAGCAGCACTGATATGCCGATTCGACCGGTTGATTTGAAGCAGGCTACGGGCAAGGCGACAAGTCTGTACGAGGCAATCGTTATCATGTCGCGTCGGGCTCGCCAGATCAACGATGAGCTGAAGGATAGTCTGCACCGCCGTCTGGAGACGGTTGCCAGCCTGAATGAGGATGGTGACGGCGAGGTGACCAATTTCGATCAGCTCGAAATAAGCCGCGAGTTCGATCGTTTTCCGAAGCCCACATTTCTCGCGCTCGATGAGATGCTGGACGGCGAACTCGAGTTCAAGTACAAGGAGCACCCGGTGAAGGAGGCGTAAGGCTCCGGGCGCTGTACGCATGGATGCGGGAAGCCGCGGCCTGCGTCCCGCCGGAGTTCCCAGCCCAACCACCTGGCTCTTCGCAATAGTTCACGGCCCCGGCGATGTCGGGGCCGTGTCGTTTGGGGTGCGCCAGGCATTGCGCGTGACTAGGGGGTGGAAGTCCCCAGCGGGCCGTGATGGTGGGAACGGCTAGCTGAACAGCAAGGGCTGTGTCGCGAGGCAAGGTCTGAAGGAAGCTGTAGGCAAAGCCTCGGCCTGAGGAA
>DASZRW010000106.1:0-8006 GCA_035549015.1 Kapaibacterium sp. (SeqCode) | reverse complement strand
GTGCACCGGCAGGCGGAAGCCCGCCACATTCTCCACATTGATAGTATGGAACCTGAGTTCTCTAACGAACCGCCGTATGCCGAACGGCACGTACGGTGGTGTGGGAGCTGGGGCAGGGTGACCTCCACCGGCTACCCGATCGCCCCCTTTCGCTTCGTTGCAGCATTCGCGGGGCGCTTGGCCGGCACTTCCCTGACAAACGAGCGGGCTCGCCGGATCTCTGCTTTCCACCTCTTGACCTCTGCCTCAATCAACGTGAGGGCGACCGACACGGCTCCCTTGAGTTCCTCCTCCTTCTGCTCCCATGGGACAACCGTCGCACGGGTTACCATCAGCAGTTTGGCCATTTCGTAATCTTGGGAAGTTTGAATTCCATCGGACCTGAAATCTTTCCGAATGCGTCGTGAATCCATAGTAGCGCTTGCCCGCCTCTCGTCACTCAGCATCGATCACGTTGCGGCCGCATACGGCGTCCCGCTTGATGAGGTCCGGCAAATCATGGTACGTCTGGAACAAAGAGCATTTGTGCTTCGGAACGAAGAGCACTGCGGTATCACCGACCGTGGTTGCGATCTGTTCAGGCAGCTCGGAGAGGCGGCCGTCACAGTCGGGCTGGCCAGCCGTGAGGCCACCCGGTACGGTACACACTATCGTCCGATCGTTGCCTCCGTGCGATCCGCCCTGCCGCGATAGCGCGTCTGTTCCATGTACAAAGCGCCCCGCCCGTGTGCATCACCGGCGGGGCGGGCAGCATTACTTCACCAGCCCTACCTCACCAGAAATCCGGAACAGAAGACCAGGCTGGTGTGCTACTCCCGTCTGGCCCCATACTCCTGCCCGGCCTCGTGTCCGGAGGCTCGGGCCATACGTGAATCACCATCCGTTGTATCAAGTCGCATTCGATCCTTGCGTGGATCGAGCCTGCCTGCACACCGGGCTGCTGGGACCACTCGTAGAGCGTCGTCGCGCCAGTGGCCACCGGGGTGATATGGTGGGCACGTAGTTGATCAGTCGGGGGATGTTCCGCGAACGCCGCGGCAATCGCATCACGGCCACGATACAATCGCGGCTGCATGATGATGAACTTGATTTCTGCATCGTGTGAGAAGAGTTCGACAAGAGGAGAGAAGTTGCTGGTCTCGACGCCCTCATTGTGGCATTCAATGTAGCGGGACAACAATTCATTCGGGGTCATGCTCATGGGCAGTAGGCAGTAGTTTGAATGTGAATGAACAATGGGTTGTGTTCGACGTGCTGGGAACGTCGAGAATGGAGATGATCGGGAGGAATTGGATGGACGAGGCTGCCCGTGACAGGGAGGTGTGCCACTATGATCACGGGCAGCCCGCCCACCATCCGTGTTGCGCACCCCCAGGGCACAACACGGAAGCGCAGAACTACTCCGTCCAGCCGGCCAGCCTCGCGAGCTGGCGGTTCCGTGTCTCGATGAGCGAGAGAATGGTATCCACCGAACCGACCGGTATGACCAGATACGACTCGAAGACCAGATGCCTGGTACTATCGGGCGTCGAAATGCTGTCGATCTGGTGACCATATACGCAAACGCCATCGGATACTCTGAATGTATCGCAGTTGCGGATCTCACGTAGTGGCGTCTGCGCTCCGGCAGCATCGACGTAGTAAAATCGCCTCCATGCACCGGCCGTGTCGTTCTGGAACCGGGCCCTGGTAATCACAGTGCCGTCTGCAGGGACGTCGATCATGCAAGTGCCATCCCTGTACCGCATGGTACTACCATGTTCCTGATCATACACGATGAGGACATTGCCGATGTGTCCGGATGGAATGAGGTGGCACTCCGGCTCGCGTGGTGCCGGTTGAGCGCTACGAGTTGATGACTGATTGCAGGCTGCGATTGCAACGAGCGCGACTGCGCTCAACATCAATGTCAGTGATTTCATTTGTCAATGGTCTATGTGAACTGACGCACCTCCATGAGGTTGCCTTCAGGATCTTCAAAGGTGGCTGTCCGGCCAAACGGTACATCCATAATTGCTCCAACTCCGACGCCTCGCGCGCGAAGAGAGGTTATGGCGCTCTCGATCTCCTCGACATCGACGACGATGGACCAGTGACTTCGATCCCCGCCGCGTTGCGCGCGTCCGCGGTACAATGCCAGCTGAAAGGCGGGGCCCTCCGAGAGACAGAAAAATGCATAGTTCTCATTGTCTGTATACAACAGCCGTATTCCCAGCACATTGCGATAGAGGCGAACCCTCACCTGAAAATCGCATACGGTAATAAACACATGGCTGACTCTGCCCATGGATAGGGGAGCCCGGTCTGTCATGGATGTGCCTGCGTCAGTGCGTAGTGTGAATGCACGCGCATCCGGTGATTCCGAACCCCAATGGGAAACCACCGGGCGCGCATGTGATCGAAAGGGAGGAACTGGCGCTCATCGTGGTCCGTTGTATCTCTTCTGTGAGCAGAGAGTAGACCAGATTCCTTTACGGAATGCGGATAAACATCGGTCCGGTCTTCGTTCAGAATCGGAGGCCGTTCGTACACATCAAGCCCCAGAACGCGGCCAGAATCAGTACGAATGGGCACGTGAACGCCATCTTTGAACGAACTCTCTGTTCGCTTGCCCAGACGGCCACGACCCCGACGGCGAACATGGGAATCCCAATCAAGGAAAGGAACCACACCATCGAGATTAGGAAACCTGCCAGCATCACGCAGCCTCCAACGGTTAGGAGTCGATCGGATGACTCCTCGTCATGTATTGATCGCATGTGTCTAACCTCATGTTGTACGAGGAACGTTGACAGATCGTGGAGCGCTACCTCGTGCCGACGTTTATCGCCGAACCGATGATAAACACCACGAGCCAGAAGGCGCCCAATAATCCTAGCGGGATCAGTGTGCATGCTACCTTTTTGCGCCTGGAAAGGCGACTCGTCCAAATCAGGATGATGCCACCGATGAATATCGGCATTCCGAGAGCAAAGAAGAACACGAGGATCGTACAGAATACGAATCCCACGAAAATCATGCTGACGGCTGCAGTCAGTGGCCATCCACGAGATTGCTGATTAGGGAGCGAACTTGAAGTCATGGTCCGGAAGCTCTTTATGATCAGCGATCGCTGTTTCCCGGGTGCTTAATTGCCTGATATAGCCTTTTTGCAAGGCATGCTCGGTAGAGTCGATATTATCACCAGCACGAACAATGAAATAGCTCTCGTAAAGCTGCTTAACGCCGTTGACGCCTGCTTCGCCATATGCAACGTGTGCGTAGACACAGGTCTCATCCGATGGATGCACGGTACCGGATGCAGAGATTTCTGGAAATTCACTTCTGTTCCCGCTGCTGTCGACATAATAAAATTGAACGCTCCCTGGCGGGAGGGCTGCGCCAATTTGAGGCTTCTCCTGTGTCAACAGAACGCCGCTTTGTGGAATTTCAAAAACTCTGATGCCGTGGTCGTGCTTAGCCTCACGACCATCGCTACGATTAAAGAGGATTACCACAGGGCCGCGATATCCGTGAGGGATTAAATGTACCGCTGGTTCGTAGATTGGTAAAGGGGTTGCCAAGCTACAATCGGCACGACAAGGGAAGCCAGAATGGCAACCGTCAATATTCTTCTTGATGATTTTTTCATAGATACTGTTCTCCTCTATTCTTCGATGGCCTTATCCTTGACCTTCGGCGACTTGTTTGAGAATTGCTTGTTCCATTGGGCGATGGTATAGCGTTTGTTGCCAGCAAGTACCCCGATAAAGTTTCCGTCCTTATCAAGCATCAACTGCAGGTTGACACTCATCATTGGAAGCGTTCCGCGCCCCGGCAACTTACGCAATGGAGACGAATTGTCGGGCCGCGTAAATGCTCCGAGAAACACTGTTTGCCCCTTGGGATCACTGATTAGTGCTTCGGCATTTGGATATTGGTCGCCTGTGATCGTCCCCTTTATGCTTAGCAGGTGTGCGTCGTGGTCCTCAACAACGCTCATAGATGTCTGGACGTCAATGTCGGGCGATGGTATCAGCGGCATGCTGGCGGCGTACCACGAGTTGAAATCGAATGATACGCGACCGTCAGCTTCCAATGAGGTGAGGGCCGGGTTGCTCCATCCGCATTCGGGAATCGATGTCCTCGTCCCTAGAAGCGGATGGTGTGAGGGATCACTGTATGTACGGCCCTCAACACTGCCATCAGCGGTTTCGAGAGTTAGGTATTGGTTTACGCGGGAGCTGGCTCTGTACGCGGAAGAGAATCCCCGATTGTCCCCACTGAAGTCGCCGAAAAAGGCATGATCAGGGTGAAACGATCGAATTATGAAGGTATACGGTGTTTCGCCATTCGCATCGTACAGACGAATTGGGTTGTCTAAACTGTATACATATGGTGATACAGCACGAAACTTCTCCCACTGCGCATCGACCGATAAGAACCGCGGCCCGTCCAGTTGCCGGACGCCGAGGTTCATCAGCGAGCTCTCCACATCCTTCTCCTTGTCAATGTAGCTCTTCCGTACTCCTGTCACTGCTCCGCTCACGGCGATTGCGTTGCCGAACGGCTCGTAGTCGTAGCGGTCCAGCACCGTCCCGCCGGAGTCCAGCACCACCCGCACGGAGCCGAGGTGGTCGGCGATCGCGTAGTGGATCTGTCCGCCCGGGAGCGTCGTGATGTTCGCCGTGCTCCCGACCCCGTAGCTGAGATACTCCGCAGGGTACATGTAGACCCGCCGTCCGGTGTCGCTGCACTGTGTTCCGCTGGTCTGTTGTCCGTGATACACCGCAAGCTGCTCTCCGTTACCTCCCAGCAGGTAGTAGACCCACGGATAGGGGATCGCGTTGTCCGGCTGGACGTTCCAGTACATCCGCTTCTGCTCCCGCTCGCCTGCGGCGTTGTAGCGGTAGCGCTCCTCGAACTTCTCCGTTGTTCCATCCCCCACGCCGAGACGCCGGAGCAGCCCTCGGTAGCTGAACGCATATTCCTGCCGCGTTGCCGGTGTTCCCGCAAGCGCGGCGTGCGAGCTCATCACCGTTGAGCCGTTGCGGTCGTAGGCATAGGTCAGGCTTCCCGGTGCGATGACGGCTCCCTTGGAGTCCGTGGTGACCGATGTTCGCAGACGGTTGGAGCCGCCTGCCGTTCCCCCGTAGGCGTAGGCCGATGTTGATGCCGGCACATGCCCGAACTGCCGGAACGCCGCCGTGGTCCGGTTTCCTACGCTGTCGTAGCCATAGGTCCAGGTGTCCGCGCCGCTGCCCCAGCTCGTGAGACGCTGCGTGGCGTCGTACGTGTAGTTCTGCGTGACGGCGGGAGCAACGGTGTGGTCCGAGGTCTGGCTCGTGATCTGTCCGCTGGGATCGTAGGCCAGCGCCTCCTTCCAGAGCCGTGCGCCGCTTTTCGAGGCAACGATGCTGTCCAGCCAGAGCCGGTGATTGTAGGCGTAGCCCACCAGCACGCCGATGCGCGGATAGGCCATCGTATCCACCTGGCCGGTCCGCGTGTAGCTGTAGACGATCTGCGCGTTGTCCGGCCGCGGGAGGGAGGGGCGGAACGTCCAGAGGTGGTTGGTGAACGGACCGCCCACCAGTCCGGCACTGATCGAGGAGAGCGAGGTCCACACGGAGTCCACGCGGCCGTTCGCGTCGTATCCGTACCAGGTCTGATACGTACGGTGATAGTCCACCACGCGTACGCTCGTCACCTGGTTCATACTGTTGTAGGCATAGTAGACGGCATCGAAGCCGATGTTCTCCGTGTATCGCACCAGCGCCTCCACGCGTCCGCGCTCGTCGTAGCTCATCACGGAGTAGTGGAACGGCTCGCCGCCATGCTCGCGCCATGCGATCGCGGCCTCGCGCCCCTTCAGGTTGCGGAGGACGCCATGCGGCATTAGCGCGTTCCATTGCGAGTCCGCCGGGAATGCAGCCCACACCGGGCCGCGTTGTGCCGGCAGCCCGTCATAGTTGATCGCGATGCGCGCGAAATGCGGATAGGTCGTCACGTCCTCGAAATCCGAAGTTGTTGCTGCAGGGCCTGACGGCGAGGCATAGAACTGAACCGGGTGCCGGAGGTACGGGGTTCGCGGCGATTCGGTCTCCGCAAGGAAGGTCGTATCGCGCGGGAGCGTGCAGATGCTGCTCTTGACCGATTGCCCCGGTGTCCAGAACGCCGGCGTGGGCGCTGATGGTGTTCCCCAGATCGTGGGATTGGCCGTCACCGGAGCGGAACTCCCCGCCGGACCGATTGCGAGATGCGACCCATCCAGTGAGTCGGTAAGCCGCATCGGGAGGGCACCCTGCGGCCGCGAACCGCGGCCCTTGCCATCCTCCGTTCCGAAGACGCCGAGCGGAGAGCGGACATGCCCGCGAAGCCAGCCGGCCGGATCCTCCCAGCCATCATCCTCCACCGCCGCACGGTTGGGATTCGTACCGACCGTCGCCTCGCCGATCAGCGTGAGGCGGTTCAGGTCGTCATACTCGTTGAATGCGATGCGTCCCTTCGCTGCCTGCTCCGCGTTCTGCGAGAACCGGACGTTGCCAAGCCGGTCGTAGGCGTAGGAGACGGCGCCCAGGTCCGGCTGGGTCTTCTGCCGGATCTGCCCCCACTGGTCGTAGTCGTAGCGCGTGGTGTCCCCCTTCGGGTTTATCACCTGCAGGAGGCGTCCCTGAACATCGTACTCATAGCGTGTGGTGAGTCGCATGCCCGCGCTGTCTGTCACCTCCCGCCGCAGCTTGTCGAACGCGTCCGTGTATCGGGCCAGCTTCACGCCGTCCTCGTTCGTGGTCACAACAACCGACGCGAAGCCGTGGAAGTTCTGATCGCCCACGCCGAATGTCGCCGGGTCACCCTGATAGTAGGCGATATGGCTCTGGCTTGCGTCTGCGTTCGTAATCGTAACGGGACGCCCGAGCGCATCGTAGAGGGTGCTCGTCACATTGCCGGCCGGATCCGTTGTCTGCGTTCGCGCACCATTTCCGGTGTAGGAATGCGAGACCGTGTCGTAACGGATGCCGGCGGCTGCCGCGGTCGGCACCACGGTACGGAACACACGGCCGTCGGCTCCGTAGCCGCTCGTCGCCGTTGTGCGACGGACCGTGGCGCCATGCATCGCGGCGAGATCGTAGCGGTTCGCGGTGTGGGCGATGTCGTCCAGCTTGCCAATTGCCGTCGCGGTGAGAGCCGTGTCGTCGTAGGCGTAGGCGAGCGTGTAGTCCGTCGTATCGTTCGCGCGCCGGTACATGCCGCCGATCACCAGCGCCGGCCGCGTATCCTCGCCCTCCAGGCCGTTGGCGAACTCCACGCCACCTCCAACCGTCCCGACATGCAGCGTGAACTCCAGGCGGTCAAGCGGAGCCAGAGCGATGAGATCGCTCGTGATCGGCGCCAGATCCACGGCGAGCGTCGTTCCGGTGCCGTCGTACCCGGCGCCGAGCGGTCCGGACCCCTTCTCCTTCGTTCCGTTGCCGCCATTCGGGTCCTGCGCGTCCGGACAGTCGAGGATGTAGCTCTTCGTCAGCAGCACAGGCCCGGGCACGTTGTTGTGCACCGTGCGCGCGGTAACTGTCAACGCCACGCACTCGCCGGTGACCGCGCTTGTATGCAATTCCAGATAGGCGCTGTCAACAGATGCGAGATCGAGCAGCGGGCTCGCGGAGTCCGCAGTGAACGCGAGCCTGCCGTCGATGTAGACATTGTTCGCGAAGGGGTGGTGTACCGTACACGCCTCCTGAAGCCTGCGATCACCTCCCTTCTCATCGGTCCCGGTCAGCGGGGGGCAGGGGCAGGGAGGAATCTCCGCCGCTGGATGACCGGCGTACAGATTCGTTGGAAAGTCCATGCCTCCGGGACCCGCGTAGATCTTCGCCGAGTCGCAATGCACGGTGTCGATCGTCCACGTACGAACGGAGTTGCCGATGCCCTGAACGCGCTTCACATCCCGGAAGGTCACCACCGCCACCGTATCGGTGCGGGCAACGTCGCCGGGCGACCACATCGTGCGCAGCCGGCCGTTGCGGTCGTAG